>WJLW01000117.1 GCA_014728295.1 Chitinivibrionales bacterium
CCGTGAGCCTGTTTCCCGTGTATGACGAGAATTTGAAAAACCACACAATAAAGCAACAAAGGCAACTCCGTCCTTTTGCGTACGATATTCCCGGCATGCCATGTGCGCTACAACGCCGCAATCAACTCCGCATATTCAATTGGCGCCGTACCGATTTTGCCAACCACAATTCCGGCCGCAACATTGGCAATATTTACGGCTTCATCCAGCGAATACCCGGACGCAAGCGCGGTGCTGAACGTCGCAATCACGGTATCACCGGCGCCGCTGACGTCAAACACCTCTTTGGCCTTGGAGTGGATGTGTGAAGCCGACCGGCCGCCTACCAGGCTCATGCCTTTCTCCGAGCGGGTGACAAGCACATTTTTAATGCGGTATTTTTTGATCAGCGTCCGGGCCCGACGCGCGATAACGGCGTCTTCATTGGCAACGCTTGTGCCCAGCGCCTGGCAAAACTCCTTGAAGTTGGGTGAAATGCAGGTACAGCCGGTATATTTCGTCCAGTCTTCGGATTTGGGATCGATGAGTACCGGCAATTTGCGTTCGGTTGCCGTGTTGACGGCATACGAGGTTATCTCTTTGCAGCAAACACCTTTGCCATAATCGGAGATGACGACGATATCCGATGCGTCAATGCTTTTCTTGATCGCCAGCCGGAGTTTCTTGACGGTGTCGGGAGCCGGTGCATGCAGGTGTTCGAAATCCATGCGCAACATTTGCTGATGCGCGCCGATAATGCGTGTTTTGGTAACGGTCGGCCGGTTGTCGCAGACGAATGCTGTGCTGATATCGGCCCGGCGGGCGATTGCTTCGACCTGCTTTTTCTCGGGATCATCACCGGCAATGCCGATCAGCAGCGCTTTTGCACCCAGGTGCGCCACGTTGTGCGCCACATTTGCCGCGCCGCCCAGGGTCTCCTGCGTCCGAACGACCTTGACAATTGGCACCGGCGCCTCGGGCGAGATGCGACTGACTTCACCGAAATAGTATCGGTCAAGCATGATGTCGCCGATTATGAGAACGCGGGCTTTTTTGAATGATGCTTTTTTCATGCGTGTCACCTTTCGCCGGGGCAGATGGTCTTACCGGAATCGAATATGAAGGCTTTAAAATACAATAATCTATTGATATAATAAGCCTGAACGTCATCAGAGCACCTGCCGACACCATACATTACGGGGAAAGTCGAAAATATGAAACAACACGAAAAAATCTATATCGCCGGTCACCGGGGGCTGGTCGGCTCCGCCCTCATGCGCCGATTGCGGGATGCAGGCTATGACAATTTCCTCACGCGCGCACACGACGAGCTCGAGCTGACCAATCAGGCCGCGGTGCAGGAGTTTATCGCCATCGAAAAGCCCGACTCTATATTTCTGGCCGCGGCGAAAGTCGGCGGTATCCATGCCAACGCAACCTATCCTGCCGAATTCGCCTACAGCAACATGCAAATCCAGAACAACATCGTGCATGCCGCCTGGCAAAACGGTGTCAAAAAGCTGTGCTTCCTGGGTTCATCCTGCATCTATCCCAAATTCGCCGAACAGCCGATGAATGAGGACCAACTCATGACCGGCCCACTCGAGCCGACCAACGCACCCTATGCGCTTGCAAAAATTGCCGGCATTGTCATGTGCCAGAGCTACAACCGGCAGTATGGCACAAACTTCATCAGCGTTATGCCCACGAATCTGTATGGCCCCAACGACAACTACCATCCCGAAAACTCGCATGTGCTGCCGGCATTGATCCGGCGCTTTCACGAAGCGAAAGTGGCGCACGCCCCCCGGGTGACAATCTGGGGAACCGGCACGCCCAGGCGCGAATTCCTCTACTCCGACGATCTGGCCGACGCCTGCATTTTTCTGATGAACAACTACGATGACGGCGAAATCGTCAACATCGGCTCCGGCAACGAAGTGTCAATCAAAGAGCTTGCACTCACCGTCAAACAGGCTGTCGGCTACGAAGGGGAGATTTGTTTCGACACGTCCAGGCCGGACGGCACGCCGCGCAAACTGCTGGATTGCAGCAGGCTGAACGCGCTGGGCTGGAAACCGGCGGTGTCGCTGCCGGAAGGGTTGACACGTGCGTATGCCGACTTTGTAAAGCAGCATGCGTGAGGCGACTTCGACCGCTCCGGATTGCGCAAATAATTTTGGGCGATTCGTTTCATGCGCGCAAGGTCAGCCCGAATAAGCGTCGGCGACTTTCCGGATGTGTTCCCAGAAAACGTCAAGCAATTTATCTTCCGCGACTGTGGCGACACGCTCGCCTTTGATAAATATCTGCCCCTCGTGCACGCCGCCCGCGATGCCGATGTCGGCGTCCCGCGCTTCGCCGGGGCCGTTGACAATACAGCCCATGACCGCAATTTTCAACGGCGCCGTCAGGGTCGAGACCCGTTCTTCGACCTGCCTGGCCAGATCCTCAATGTCAATTTGTGTCCTGGCGCAGGTCGGGCAGGCAATGACGGTGGGCCCTTGGTATAAATCGAGTGATTTGAGTATCTCTGCGGCAACCGGTATCTCATGAACCGGATCCCCCGCCAGCGAGACCCTGACCGTGTCGCCGATTCCCTCCGCCAGCAACGCACCCAACCCTACCGCCGAACGGATGGTTCCCGTGCGTACGGTGCCGGATTCGGTGATGCCGATATGCTGGGGATAGTCGCATTGGTGAGCCAACAGCCGGCACGCTTCGATCGTTGTCACAACATCGCTTGCCTTGATGGAAATGACCACCTGATCGAACCCGAACGATTCCAGCAACCTGATATTATTCAGCGCGCTTTCGGCCAGCGCCTGCGAAGTCGGTCGACCGTGCTTTTTAATAAGTTCTTCCTCCAGCGAGCCGCTGTTGACGCCGATCCGAATTGCAATGCCGGCCTGCTTTGCCGCGTCGGCCACGGCCTTGACGCGTTCAACGGCGCCGATGTTGCCGGGGTTGATGCGCACCTTGTCGGCGCCGGCCTCGATCGCCGCAATCGCCAGCTTGTACTGAAAGTGAATGTCGGCAACCAGAGGGACGGTCGTTTGCGCTTTGATCTGCCTGAAGGCTGAAGCTGCCTTTACGTTGGGGACTGCCAGCCGGACAATACGGCAGCCGGCTTTGTGCAACATCTCGATCTGTGCCAGCGTCTTGTGCACGTCCTCGGTGGGCGTATTCGTCATGCTTTGAATTGGAACAGGGTTGCCGCCGCCGATCGTAATCGGACCAATTGCAATTTTGCGGGTGTGTATTCGCTGGATCATGGCAGGTCAAAACAATAAGGAGCGGCGCGCGTGCCCGGCTAAAAGTCAATCCCGGAACCGGGCAAGCATTTACATGACTTGCGCAACCAGCCTCACGCGGTTGCCTTCGATTCCCCCGACCGACAGGCTGCCGCCGGTAGATAGTTTGTATCCGTCAATTTTGGTGCAAAAGCCGTTGGCATTGCCCTTGTACTGGATATCGGTTTGCAGCAGTTTGCTCTGGCCGTCCCAGTTTCGTTCGCGCACGCTGGTAACGCCGGCGACGCCTTTCAATGCCGACAGCACGCCGTTGCGTATGCGGAAATTCGGAACGCCTTTGATGCTGACGCTGAGCGGGATGCCGTTATTGAGCTGGCCGGACCAGTCTTTCATGATGTTGTCGAGCAATTTGGCGCCGGCCTTCTGTGCGGCTTTGGTAATGCCCTGATTGCCCGCCGTTGTGGGGGCGATATGCACTTTGGCGGCGTGTCCGTTGGCGGTGCCGACAACTCTGCCGGTTGCACAATTTACCGCGCGCAGACTCACGTCACATTGCACCGAAACCATGCCGCCCAGATTTTTCGACATACCCTCCGCAACCCGGGAAACCGCCTGGCCGGTAACCACGACCTCGGCGCCGAACCGGCTGCCGATTGCGGCCGCTTCGGCGGCATTTCCGGCGACCTGCGCCATTTTCTGCTGCGAGGCTTTGATCGACTGCACCATCGATGGATCCACAACCTCGAATCCGTAGGGATCCTTCAAAAAACCGATGAGCGCGATCTCGGCCGCCTGATTCGTCGGCTCCTCATTGCCCACGTTGTTTTCCTGGACGATGACCATGACCTTCGGCTTGTTCATCGACTCGATCAGAATCAGCGCCGCGGCCAGGTCTTTGTGGATGGCGGAGCGCGCCAGCACGGCCTTGATATGCATCTGAATGAGATTGTCGGCGGTCGGCATCTCGGAGATAATTTCGAAACTCTTGACATATCCTTGCGTATTTGTCAAGATGTTGTCACGCTTGACCATGAAATTTTCGATTTCGGTTTGCGAAAGCAGCATCGTACCGACGCCCTTTTCAACCGCGTCCCGCTTGGCGGCCAGCAAGGCCTCATCGCGATTGGCGCCCAGGCCGGTTCCTTCGGCTTCGAGCACTTCCTGCGCAAAGCTAAGCAGTGACAGGCACAATACAACCGGCACGAACAACCCGAGTTTGTTCATCATACAACCCTCCACAAGTCAAGAACGAGAATGGCTCACTGATGCTAAAAGTATACATATAAATGGCGAGTGCATGCAATTTCCTGATTAAAAAATCATATCCGCCAGCGCGTCGAGGCAATCACAGCATACCAGCTCGATCTGCGCCGCGGCAGCCTGCTGGTCACTTTGTTTGCGCGGCCTGGGTGCAACGCATTGGCGATATCCGAGCCGGGCGATTTCGTTGAGCCGCGCGCCCATCTGATTCACCGGTCTTATTTCCCCGCCCAGACCAATTTCGCCGACAAACGCCGTTTTGGCACGAAGCGGCTGATTGCGGAAGGAAGAGATGATTGCGGCGGCGATACCGACGTCGGCCGCAGGTTCGGCAACGCTCAATCCGCCGGCAATGTTGAAGAAAATGTCGAATTCGCCCAGCGCGATCCCGCCGTAGCGTTCGAGCACGGCGATCAGCAGCGCAAGCTTTTTGGGATTGATTCCCGAGGCAACCCGTTGCGGCAAGCCGAAGTGCGTCTGGTTGACCAGCGCCTGCAGCTCGACAAGCAGTATGCGACTGCCCTCCTGCACGGGTACGATCGAGGTGCCCACCCGCTCACTTTCATGCTCGAAGAGAAAAAATTCGGATGGGTTGGTAACCTCGCTCAGCCCCGTGTCCGACATCGCCAGAATGGCAATTTCACCGGACGGCCCGAACCGGTTCTTGACGGAGCGGACAATTCGGTAGTGATATCGTGCATCGCCTTCAAAATAGAGCACGGTATCGACCATGTGCTCCAGTAGTCGCGGACCGGCAATCGCTCCTTCTTTGGTGACGTGACCAACCAGAAAAACGGTTACCCCGCCGTCCTTGGCATAACGCAACAGTTGCGCAGCGCTCTCCCGCACCTGCGACACGCTGCCGGGTGCGCTTTCAAGCTGATCGGAATACATTGTCTGAATCGAATCGATCACCACGACGCAGGGCTTGACCTGCGCAATTTGCTGCATGATCGTCTCGATCGTGGTTTCGGACAACACCAGCAGCTTGCGCGCATCCGCCTTCAATCTCGAAGCACGCAGAGAAATCTGCTCCAGCGATTCCTCCCCCGAGACGTAGAGCGCGGTGAGGTCGTTATGCGCCCAATCGGTCATGAGCTGCAGCAGCAGGGTCGACTTACCGATTCCCGGATCACCGCCAAGCAATACCATCGCCCCCGGCACAATGCCGCCGCCCAGCACGCGGTCGACCTCGGCAAAAGCCGAGTTCCTGCGCACGGTGGAGTTGGCTTCGCATTGCGCAAGTGTTTGCACCGTGGCGGTGTGCGCCGGCACCGACGAGGAGGCGCGCGCCGCGCTGCGAGGTTGACGAAATTCACTGATGGTATTCCAGGCGCCGCAGGCGTGGCAGTGTCCCTGCCATTTGGAAAATTCCTGGCCGCAGTCCGTACAGACGAATGCTGTTTTTGCTTTTTTGTTCATGCGAGATTGCGCCGGAGTTATTCCTGCACCGCTTGCGTGGATTCATCGTCTTTGTGCCGGCGAAGCCTGTTGACATCTACCTTCTGTCCCAGCGTTCGGCGCTGCTTGACCGCATCGGCGTCAAACGACTCACCATAGCGTTCTTCATCACCGATGGCGTATTGCAGCTTGCGTTGGCCCCTGATAAAGCGCTGGATGTACGGATTGCGGGAAGCCCGAATTTCACCCGGCGTACCCGTGAAGATGATTTTACCGTGATGGATCATCGCAATTTTATCGGCGATTTTATAGGCGGAAGCCATATCGTGCGTGACGACAATTGAGGTCATTTTCAATTTTTCACGCAGACCCAGAATCAGGTCGTTGATGGTATCGGTCTTGATCGGATCGAGCGCGGAGGTCGGCTCATCATAGAGCATGATATCAGGCTTCATGACGATCGCACGCGCCAGGCCCACCCTGCTGCGCATGCCGCCGGACAATTCGGAGGGCATCTTCGACTCGAATTCTTTTTTCAATCCCACTTTTTCCAGCGCATCGCCGATGATGTCCTCAATCTCCACTTCGGTATGCCTGGTGTGCTCGCGCAGCGGAAATGCAATGTTTTCACCAACCGACATCGAGTCAAACAATGCCGCCCCCTGAAAGAGCATGCCGAGATGCTTGCGTATTTTGTTGAATTCCTTTTGACTGGTCGTGGGGGAAGAGATCAGCCGGTCGTTAAAAAAAACCCTTCCGCCGTCGGGAAGCATCAGCCCGATGATGTGTTTGAGTATCACGCTTTTGCCGCTGCCGGATTCGCCGATGATGCAGATGATTTCTCCCTTGTCAACCGACAAGTCGATATCATCAAGCACGACCTGATTGCCGAAGCGCTTTTTGAGATGCTCTATGCGGAGTATTTCCGTACCGTTTGTATGCATAGTTACCAGATGATAATAGCGACTATAAAATCTAATATAAGTATCAAGGCGGCGTTGGTCATAACCGTTTTCGTCGTGGCCTGTCCCACACCCTGCGCTCCGCCCAATGCCAGCATACCGAAATGGCAGCCGGTCATGGCGATTACCATGCCGAAGAGTGCTGTTTTGAGAATACCGTTTATGACATCGGGCGTATTGAACAATAATTTGAGCCCGCTCATATACACATACAGGCTGATGTCTTCCAGGGCAACAACCACCGTAGCTATTGAGCCCATAATCGAGATGAATTCGGCCCAGATTGTCAACACCGGCAACATGACAATGCAGGCAATCATTTTTGGCAGGTACAGATAGCGAATCGGATCGAGACTGAGAATCGTCATCGCATCGAGCTGCTCGGTGGTTTTCATCGAGCCGACTTCCGCGGCAATCGCGGTGGATACCCTTCCCGAAATGATAAGGCTGGTCACCACCGGGCCGATCTCATTAACAATCCCTTTGAGTACGGCCACGCCCAGAAACTTTTTGGGAATCAGGTTCGCAAAAATGTAATGCGCCATAATGACCGTCTCGGCGCCTAAAAAAATCGAGGTTATCGTCACCAGCGGCAGCGATTCAATACCAACCCGATACATCTGCGTGATTGACAAATGAATGTTTTTAAAAATGAGATGCAGGCGCAGGAACGAACCACTGATGAGCTTGCAGAATTGAGACGTGTGGCAAATAAAAATGGTAATAGCGTCATACATTGCCATGTATATTTTGCCGAACCAGGCAAGAAATGACAGGGCGCCGTTCAAAATCCGGTATCCTCCTCCTGCATCGGGGCAAGATTTTCAAACCGGGCATATTCGGCGATGAAGGCGACTTTCACCGTGCCGACCGGACCGTTACGCTGCTTGCCCACGATAATTTCGGATATGTTTTTGAGATTTTCTTCTATATCCGGATTATACCGTGATTCCCGGTAAATGAATAGCACAACATCGGCATCCTGTTCGATGGCGCCGGATTCACGCAAATCGGACAGTTGAGGTCTATGATCGCCGCTGCGCTGTTCGACAGCTCGTGACAACTGCGACAAGGCAATAACCGGCACGTCAAGTTCTTTGGCAATGCTTTTTAGCGAACGGGAGATTTGCGAGATTTCCTGCTGGCGGCTTTCTATGCCGCCGGAGCTGCCCATAAGCTGCAGGTAGTCGACGACAATCAAATCAAGACCGTGCTGCGCCTTGAGCCGCCTGGCTTTGGCGCGCAGCTCCAGCACCGTGATCGCCGGGGTGTCGTCAATGAATATCGGCGCCTCGGCAAGGGGACCGGCCGCGTAGCTCAGCTTTGGATAGTCGCGCTTGGGCAACGTGCCGCTGCGAAGCCGGTGCATGTTGACGCGTGCTTCGCAGCAGAGCATGCGCTGTACGATCTGGGATTTTGACATTTCGAGTGAAAACACGGCGGTAGAAGCTTTCTTCTTTTTATTGGTGGCGGCATTCAATGCAATGGACAAACTCAGTGCGGTCTTACCCATACTGGGCCGGGCCGCCAGAATGATCAGATCTCCCTTCTGCAGGCCGGTGGTCATTTCGTCAAGCTCATCAAAACCGGTGCGCACCCCCTGAATGCCGCCTTCTCGCGCATACATTTCGATGTCTTTGAAGGTTGCCTGCAGCAGCTCATTCATCGAGGTAAAGCTGCCCTTGATGCGCGCCTCGGAGATGTTGAAAATTTTGGCCTCGGCCCCGTCTAAAATTTCCTGACCGGCTTTGGATTGATCGAAACAGTCGGTGGTAATTTGTGCGGCGGCGGTGATCAAAGAGCGCATCGTCGCTTTTTCGGCGAGGATTTTGGCGTGATAGTCGATATTGGCCGATGTGGCCACAAGCTCAACCAGTTCGCTGAGATAGGGCTCGGCGCCGACCTTTTGGAGCTCTTCACGCTTACCAAGCTCATCGGCCAGCGTAATGATATCGATCGGAATGTCACTATTGAACATATGCGCCATACAGCGATAGATAAGCTTGTTGGCTGTGGCATAAAAGCAATCGTCGTCCAGCAATTCGATGCCCCGGGCAAAGGCTGCCTTGTCAATCAGCATCGAACCCAGCACGACACGCTCTACATCCAGAGCCTGCGGCGGAATGCGGGCGGAGAGCGTTTGGGCTTTCTCATTTTCACGGGGCGGCATAGACGTTGCGTTCCTTCAGAAATTTCTGCAGCTTCTGTAAATCTTCCCAGGCGGGGCGTTTCAGCGATTGGTTCCGCAATAGCGCGGCCGGATGATAGGTTACAAAAGCCGGGATCGACTCGTATTCATGTATCTGCCCACGCATGCGACTGATGGATGCGGTGGTTTGCAGCAGCGTCTGTGCCGCAATGCGTCCGAGCAGCAGCAGGGAGAGCGGTTTGATGACGGCAAGCTGTTGTTTGAGGATGGGATTGCAGGCAACAATTTCAGCATCCTGCGGATCACGATTACGCGGGGGACGGCATTTTAAAATGTTGGTAATAAATACGTCTTTGTCGCGATCGAGATCAATCGCCGCCAGCATTTTTGTCAGCAACCGACCGGCCGGGCCGACAAAAGGTACGCCCTCCCGGTCTTCATCGGCTCCCGGCGCTTCGCCGATAATCATCAGCGGCGCATCCGCGCTTCCGGCTCCAAAAACAAATTTCGTACGCGTTTTGCCGAGGGCACAATTTTGACACCGGTAATGCTGCTTGTACACATCGACCAGTTGCCGACGTTGCGGATTTGATTGCGAGAATTGGGAAGCAGCCGTGGACGGTTGCGGCGTCGAGTCTTTTTCCGGCCGGGTATCAGAGATGCTCACCGCATGCTTCACCGGCCCGGGCGCCGATTCCCGAGCGGGTTGGCGACGTTTGCGCAACGCATCGCTGATGAGTGTCGGGGATGAAAAAATGGCATCCGGTGCGCCCAATTCAACCTGTTGCCTGAAGTAGACGCCCAGCAGAGTTGCTGCATTATTCATGTGCTTGATCCGAACAGACGTGTGCAATGCGGCCCAGAATTTCCCCGGCCGCCTGCAATTTGCTCATTGTTTCGAGACGGTCGACCCGGTGGTCCGCATAGAAAATTGATACTTGTGTCGTGTCCTTTTCAAGCGAATCCCCGACCCTGTTCAGGACCATCATATCGCATTGCTTGCGTTGCATTTTTTCGCGTGCCTGTTGCTCATCACCGTTTGTTTGCAGAGAGAAACAGACAAGGTATTGATTGCGTTTCGCAGCACCCAGTGCTTCGGCAATATCCGGATTGGCAACGAGTTTGAGATTTATTTCGGGCCCGGTGCGCCGGCTGAGTTTCTGCGTGGATTGTTTTTCGGGCCGATAGTCACTCACAGCCGCGGCCATGATGCAAATATCGCAGCAACCAAACTCCTGTTCGAGGGCTGATTTCATCTCGCGCGCCGCAGATACCCGCACGATTCGGGCTTGCGCAGGTAATTGCGCAAGCGCCGGGCCGGCAACGAGCGTAACCTGCGCACCCATCAACAAAGCCTGTTCTGCCAGCGCCGCGCCCATTTTGCCCGATGATTTGTTGGTGATTACCCGTACCGGATCGATCTGTTCAACGGTTGGGCCGGATGAGATCAGTACCCTTTTGCCGATCAGCGTTCTGCCTTCAGGAAGTTGACGAATATGTGCGGCGATATCCTCGATGTCGAGCATCCTGCCGGGGCCGGTTGTTCCGCAAGCGAGTTCTCCGTCCGTTACCGGCAATATCGTCGTGCCGCGATCGCGCAACACGTTCAGGTTTGCCTGCGTTGCCGGATGACGCCACATTTCGGTATTCATGGCCGGGGCGAGTATCAGCGAGGCTTCGCGCAAAGACAACGCCAGGGTGGTGAGCAAATTATCACCGATGCCGTGCGCCAGCTTGGCAATCGTATTGGCCGTTGCCGGGGCCACCAGCAGGCAGTCCGCCCACTCTGCCAGGCTTATGTGATCCAGCGAGTTGGGATAGAGCGTGGAAGTACTTTGCGTATCCTGATAAACGATGTGGTGCGTGAGGGTGCGCAGAGCTTCTTCACCCACAAAACTGCGGGCATGCGGCGTCAGCACGGTGCGGACGGTTGCGCCGTGCTTCAGCAGCAGGCGCACCAGTCCGGGCGCCTTGTACGCGGCAATACCGCCGGTAATACCGAGTACAAGCTTGAGCCCGCAAGACATCACTCTTCACTTTCGGTTTCTTCGCTTTCGACAACGCGTCCGTCAAACAGCTTTTGCAGCGCAACCGACGTCGGTTTGTCTTTACTTCTGAAAAGCCCCAGACGCATCTGGTCGTTGATAAAGCGCGCTTCGTGGGCAGCCATCAAAACCGCCTTGTACCTGTTGATACCGCGTTGCTCCATCTTTTCGAGTTCAAGTTCCAGCAATACATCCGACATGCTTACCTCCCGGTTACTCTATGTTTTGGATTTGTTCTCTGAGTTTTTCGACATTTTCTTTCAGGGCTACCGAATAGTGGGATATTTCGACGTCATTTGCTTTGGCGCCAATGGTGTTGGCTTCGCGATTCATCTCCTGCAACAAAAAGTTCATGCGTTTGCCGATCGGGCCGTCTGCCGCAATGCATTCATCAAAGCGCAGTATGTGGGCGCTCAAGCGGGTGCACTCTTCGGCAATGTCAAGACGGTCGGCCAGAACGGCAACTTCCTGGGCAAGGCGCTGCTCTTCAACCGGTTGCTCGAGCAATGAATTTATGCGCTTGCGCAATTCTGCGATATAATTTTTCAGGCGGGACGGGATGCGCGTGCGAATGCGCTTGAGTAGACGTACCAGCTCTCGCTGTCGCTTTTTCAAATCGATGATAATGTGCACGGCCTCTTTGCGACGTGTATTCTGAAAATCGGCCAAAGCATCTTTGAGCACCGGTTGCAGGCATTTCCATATTCGGGCTTCGTTGACTTCTGTGGCCTCCATTTTGACCAGATCGCTGAAATGGACCAGCTCCGCAAGGCTCAGGCTTCCATCAAGGTGATGCCGGTCCTGGATTTCCCGCAGAATCCTGACGTAGGCGTCAACGGCTTCTTCATCGTAGGTCAGGGCCCCTTTTTCCTGCTCCCGCTCTGTCGTAACAAAAACGGTCACACTGCCGCGCGCAATTTCGGCCGTCACGATTTTTTTTATCTTTTGTTCCAAATTTGCCAGCGAGCGAGGCATTCGAAGCTGAAGCTCAAGAAACCGATTGTTCACGCCTCGAAATTCAACGCGAAAGGTTCCTTCGGGAGTTTCCGCTTCCGCCTGGCCAAAACCGGTCATGCTGTGAAGGGGCATAGATGAGTTGGTAGCTCTTTCTAAAAGGGCCGGTTACGCAGTGGCATAGCGCGCAACTCAGCAATATTGATAATCTTTTAATATAATATTGATGCAGAGGGTTGATCAATTATATGATTTTCGGCAGCGATAGTGCACGGCGGCGCTTCGCTTTGACTGGATACATTATGCCGATCTGATGTACATTATACGCATGGCACAATCAAATCTCACATCCGAAGAGCGCACACTTTGCAAGCTTATCGCGCATGCCGGTACTACCAATCACTTTTCGAATGAGCGCCTGGAACTGGACCGCAGGATAGGCAATTCCGGGCCCGGCGCCTCGAAAAAGACGATATTCAGCAATTTGATGGGGCGCATCAAGCATCTGGTAGCTGAGCTGAAAAGCAGTGGGCGGGGAGACGTCCGCAATTATGGCGATGAGGATCGTGATATCGTCGGATTCACATTTCTGTTTCACCTCTTTCATTACTACATGCCCCATTTTGATGAGCACATTCTCAAGCAGATAGACTCCGCCAACGCGCCGCTTCCGGTTGCATTCGCCAGGGATGCACTGCGGAATTTTGCCGTCTACGGCTTCGGTAAGGATGTCGCGCTGGAGTTTTTTTCCATATTCTTTCAATTGCGCAGGGCATATTTTTTTATCGAAGAACGCCTGGTCGGGGAAAGTGATTGCATGCGTCAATTGCGGATCGACCTGTGGAACAATATTTTCACCTGCGACCAGATCTTTTACCGGCACCACCTGCTGGGAAAAATGGAAGATTTCTCAACCCTGATTCTGGGCGAAACGGGTACCGGCAAAGGGACGGCGGCCGCGGCTATCGGGCGGTCGGGATTTATACCGTTCAATCCTTCAACCGATACATTTGCACAGAGCTTTACCAATGCGTTTGTTTCGCTGAATCTTTCACAATTTCCCGAGGGGATTCTGGAGTCGGAATTGTTCGGGCATAAAAAGGGAGCCTTCACCGGTGCGGTCGAATCACATGAGGGCGTATTCGACCGCTGCAGCTCACATGGATCAATTTTCCTGGACGAAATCGGGGATGTCTCGATTCCCGTGCAAATCAAGCTTTTGCAGGTACTACAGGATCGTACGTTCACACCGGTGGGCAGCCATGACCGGCGGCGATTTTCCGGCCGGGTCATTGGCGCTACGAATAAGGATATCGATGAGTTGCGTAGGAGCGGGACTTTTCGCAATGACTTTTTCTATCGCCTGTGCTCGGATATCATCACCGTGCCGTCGCTGGCCGAGCGAATCCGGCAGGATCGTAACGAATTGAGCCTGCTCGTTGGGCACCTGACCGCACAGATCACCGGCTCTGATGATGCTGAGGTCATTGCGACAATCCAGCAGACTATTGACGAACAGGTGGGCGGGGCCTATCACTGGCCCGGCAACGTGCGGGAGTTGGAGCAGTGCATCCGCCGGATACTGCTTAAGCGCAGCTACCGGGGCGACAAGCTTTCTGAGGGAGTCGACGAGATATCGCAAATAGCACAAGGCATCCGCGCCGAAACGCTCTGCGCCGACGAGCTGCTCGCGCAGTACTGTCGCTCCCTTTACAAACGTCACAAGAATTACGAAGCGGTGGCGCGCATAGCCGGTCTGGATCGCCGCACCGTCAAGAAACACATCGATTGGGCACGGCATGCATAGTTCCTGGGAAAACGCCGTTGCAGACTATTGCTCATCGCAACACTTTTTCTTTCTGGATGACGGGCTCAAGGAACACGCAGAATCGGTTCTCAACTATTGGGCCGGACAGATCCCCGCTACAGCGTCGATTGAATTTGCCGAAAAACGACTCTTCGAAATGGCACGCCTTGACCTGCCTCTTGCGGTGCGCAAGGCAATCCCTTCGCTGCTTGGCGAATTTCTGGAATATGCCGAGAGCACCGGCAAACCAATTGACGCCCCGACCTGGCGTGAATACGTATCTCTTTGTGAGAAGAAATTTACCGCATCGTTTCGTAATGACGGCTCGGTGAGGGGGGCGACAATTACAAACCGTGCATCCGAGACGAGGCGAAACGATCCGTGTCCGTGTGGCAGCGGATTGAAATTTAAAAAGTGTTGTCTGAAGCTGAATTTATAAAAAGTGGTGCTGCTACACATTAACTATCTTCCAAAACTATGTCGACCACCAAGATCAAATGGGGCCTGATCCCCTTTTTGCTCTCGCCGGTACTTGTCTTCACCGCGGTACTGTTCAGTTTTCGGTACAGTGCAGATCCTCATGATCCGTTGATACTGCTGATCCGAAGGATGATGCCCTGGCTTGGTGTCGTGCTTTCAATTGCTGCATTTTTCATCGGTCATCTCTCATATCCACGCGTTCACAATTTAAAAACATATTTGCTGGGATTTCTCTGTGGACTGGCCGGGCTGGCCTATTTTGTAGTAAACACGTTGCCCCGGCAGGGCCTGAGGCCTTCCGCAACCGAAACGTATTTGACGGCACTGCACGTCTTGGTTTTTGCGAATATTATCCTTGTTTTGCTGGTTCCCTCATTTGTCAAATATGCAACAACAAAAATCGTCACGATCGTCATTGCCGGTATCGAATCGATGTTGATCCCGGCATTGGTATTCATACCGCAAACGCATCGGTGGATGGGCTTTCTGCTGTTCGACAGGATCATCTCAGCCGGCTTTGCAGCAGGGAGTGTACTTTTCGGAATCGTCACGGCCCTGGCGGTGTTGAAGCTGAGTGCCGAATTCCACCTCGGCGGCATTATTGCGGGGATGGGATTTCTCTATTTTGCAAGCTGGAATGCCGGATTTCTCAGCGATCCGGCCACCTTTCGTACTTCAATTCATGTTCTGGCACTGCTGTACCTGATCGGCGGCACCATGTTCCACTGGGTGGCCCGGCTTGAGCACCGTATTGCCTATGATCCGCTGCTGCAAATTTACAACCGCAACTACTGCAGCAAGATCATCTCCGAGCAATCCAGCCTGAACACCGCCCCCCCCTTTGCCGTCGCGATGGTTGATATCGATCATTTCAAAAAAGTCAACGACACCTACGGTCACCGGGCAGGCGACATGGTTTTGTACAATACGGCGCAAACGGTTTCGCGTGAGATTATTCCCGACGGCATCGTCTGTCGCTACGGAGGAGAGGAGCTCATCGCATTTTTTCCGCAAAAAACGCTCCGGCAGGTGCAACCGCTTATGGAGCAGGTTCGCCTGGCAGTCGAGAAAATGAAAACCGTTGCCAAAAAAAAGACAATCAAAGTCACCCTCTCCTGCGGCATATCGCATCGGATTGAAAAATCCCAACGCATAATGGATGTTATCGAGGCGGCCGATAAAGCATTGTATCGCGCCAAAAAAGGGGGGCGAAATCAAATCAAATCCGGCAAGACAGCTTCAACGCAGTCTAAAAAACCAAAATCAGAGTAGAATTGATCTCCCGCCGTTTGAAGGCTCTACAATCACCTCCAAGCTTTGAAATATGGCGACATCACATTATTTTTTAGGGCCATCTTACAACGGAGGATTCGGTGGACTTTTTCTTTTTGTCCGGTACGTCTCTCTGGAATATCATTGCCTTCTGGTTTTCGATAAGCGTTGCTCTCGGCGTTATCATCAGCGGTCTGTTTGCACTGGCATATCAAAAATTCTGGTACGAAAAAATATATCGGCCAACCTTTGACCCGGACTACCATCCAACCTGTGCCATCATTGTGCCGTGCAAAGGGTTGCTTGACGAACTCGAAACCAATATATCCGCCTACCTGAACATGGAATACGGCGACTACAAGGTCTACTTCGCGGTGGAACACGAAGACGATCCGGCAGTCCAGGTCATCAACAGGGTCATCAACGGCAAACCAAACGCAGAGCTTGTCGTTGCCGGTTTGTCAACCACGTGCGCGCAAAAAAACTGGAACATGCTGCATGCCATCGAACGCGCCGGCGATGTTGAGGTCTATGTTTTTGCCGATGCCGACATCAATCCGCAAACGGCGTGGCTCAAGGAGCTGATCCTGCCGCTTTCCGTCGAAAAAAATGCGGCAACAACCGGCTTCAGTTGGATGTACACCAATAAAGGCACGCTTGGCGAATATAATCACCTCTTTTTCAACAACTTTTTATATGTCATATTCTGCGCGGCGTCATTTATCGGCAATGTCGGCCTGTGGGGCGGTTCCATGGCGATTCGACGCAGGGATTTCGAAAAGATGGAAGTTGGCAAACGCTGGCGGCAAACTGCGGTTGATGACTTGTCACTGGCCGAAATTATCATGAAAAACGGGAAGCGATCCGTTGTCGTTCCAACCTGTATCACCCAGACCGGGGACGGCCATGTCATGCTGAAAAACAGTGTATTGTGGATCGAACGGCAGATGATGTTTCTCAAAATGTATCACACGCATTTGTGGGTGCTTGCCATGCCGCTGATCATTGCCGTAATGGCAATTCTGGCATTATTCCCGGTAGCGGTGGTAACCAGTCTGTTTTCGACCAAAACATTTATACAGCTTGGCGGTGGCGCATCGCTGGCATTCATCATTGCGGATGTCGTTGCGTCGGCGACCTATTATTTCATGGGCAAAACGCAGAAATTTTCGCGCTTCATGATTATGGAGCCCATTCTGCGCTTCATGCATCTATTCAGCCTGGCGCGGACAATGTTTACCAATACAATCACCTGGAGCGGGGTGAAATACCGTCTCAAAGTTTCAACCGGTGAAGTGGTGGAAGTCGTCCGTCCGCCGCTGCCCCAGCAGTAAAGGAGCTCTATGCGGTGTGCGGTTTTTGCATCGGGAAGCGGCAGCAATTTCCAGGCGTTGATTGACAGACAAAAGTCTGCTGATTTGCATGTCGACTTTGCGGTGCTGATTGCCAACAACAGCCGCGCCTTTGCCTGCCAACGGGCACGCAGCAACGGTATTCCGGTAGAGCACCTCCCGCCGACGCACTTTGCACATGAACGATCGTACGCCGCAAAGCTTGCCGAGCTGCTGGGCCGGTATCGGGTTGAAATGATCGCGCTGGCCGGTTACATGAAAAAGATACCGCCGCAGATCGTCGGAGAATATCGTCACCGCATGCTCAATATTCATCCCGGCTTGCTGCCGGCGTTTGGCGGCAGGGGATTGTATGGAAAGCACGTTCATCGGGCAGTACTTGACTATGGCGCCAAAATCAGCGGCGTCACGATACATTTTGTAGATGAAGAATATGATCACGGGCCGGTGGTCATTCAGAAAGTTGTTGACGTTCTGGATGATGATACCCCGCAATCACTCGCCGAACGGGTTCTTGAGTTGGAGCACGCCTATTACTGGCGTGCGGTCGAGGCCGTGGCTCAGCAACGCATAACCGTAAAGGGCAGGCGTGTCATCGGTCAAATCTGAATCAGCAACCTCCGACCTCTACGCCTTTGACGCGACTATCCGCAGCGGTGGAATGTTCGGCATAGTCGGCCTGGATGAGGCGGGCAGGGGCCCATTGGCGGGACCGGTAGTTGCTGCTGCGGTACAGCTCGATCCGGATTTACCATTAGTAGACGGGCTTAACGATTCGAAAAAAATTTCCGCAGCACATCGGGAGAGGCTTTTTGACGAAATTCAGCAGAAAGCGACCGCCGTTACAGTCGCAGAAGCGTCAATTGAGGAAATCGACCGGATAAATATTCTACAGGCCTCCTTGCGAGCGATGTTCCGGGCGCTGCAGGAACTAACCTGCGAGTGGAATATGGCCCTGGTCGATGGAAATCAATATATCCGGGAGATCTCCGGTAAACAGCAGATGACGGTAATCGGCGGAGACGGATTAAGTGCATCAATTGCTGCGGCCTCGATCGTGGCCAAAGTCACGCGTGACCGCACTATGAAAAATTATCACAAACAATTTCCGCAGTGGGAATTTGATCGGCACAAAGGCTATCCGACGAAACGGCACAAAGAGCTTATTCTGGCGCATGGCCTGTGTCCAATCCATCGCAAGAGCTTTTGTGAACGCCTCGTGCTGCAAATGAGCCTGGCAATTTGAATGGAGCAGCGATGCATATCGAATATGACGATCAACGCGCGGCGTGGCATGTCATTTTACCGCAAACGCAGCCCTGGTCATCCGAATCTTTCTATCAAAATCTGGACACATCATTAAGTGCCATCAAAAAAGAGTTTCTCACGCGTCCGGCCAATTTAATACTTGACTTTTCGCGATTGAGCCGCATCGACAGTTCGATAATTGCGCTGGCCGTGCAGGTAATCAGGCTGGTGAGCGAATCTTTTGAAACGACGATTATCTCTCCGCATTGCGAAGCAACTGATTTGCTTGAATTGATGGGCCTTGACAAACTGGCAACTATTACGGAACAACAATAGCAACCTCTCAGCAGAGAAGGTCTCTTGTGATTGAAATAAAACCCTTTAGAGGCTATCGATACAAACTGACGGATGCGGACGAGCTTGAACACAGCGTTGCGCCACCCTACGACATGATCAATTCTGAAACGGCGCGGGAGCTGAGCGCGGCAAATCCGCACAACGCGGTGCATATCATCCAGAATCCTCAGCAGCCTTCCGATGCCGCCAACCGTGATCGCCACCGGCGCGCAACGAAATTGCTGAACTCCTGGATCGAACAGGACATTCTGACGCGTGATCCGGCGCCATGCATTTACGTTTACGAACAAACATTCCGTATGCAAAACGCTCAGCAGACCCGCACCGGCGTCATTGTGCGCGTAAGGCTGACCGATTTCTCCGAAGGTTCGGTGCAGCCTCACGAACGAACGTTGTCGGCCCCGAAAACCGATCGCTACGAATTACTGGAAGAGTCCCGATTCAATACCGGGCAAATATTTTCGGTTGTCAGCGATACGGGAGGGGTATTCGACGCGATCAAGGCGTGCCGGGAAGGCGCTCCGGTCGGCCGGTTTACCGATGCGGACGGAGTGCTGCATCGGTTGTATAAAACGTGCGACGAAATGAAAATTGCCGACCTGGCTCAAAACGTGCATGACCAGTCGCTGTTGATCGCCGACGGCCACCACCGCTACGAAACCGCCCTGCAGTTTGCGCAGACCACCGGTAATCCGGCGCACGCCGGCGTGATGATGACGCTGGTCTCGATGGCCGATCCCGGGCTGGTCATCCGGCCCTTCCATCGCATGGCAAAGCGAACCGAAAAGTCTGCGCCTGACAATCCGCTTGGTGCACTGCAGGCATACTTTTCTTGCAAGCGACTCGGCGAGCCGGCCGATCGCTGCATCGAGGAGTTTCTCTCCATGCGCGACAATCGTGATATGCTCTTTTATGACACGAAACAATCGAGCCTGTATGCATTGAGCCTCAACGACCAGGGACGCCGCTTGCTTGACACAGTCGACAACGGCATGTCGCCGGAGTGGAACTATCTGAATGTTTCGCTGATCAATACGATCTATGTCGGCAAAATCCTGGGCCTGCCCCTTGATGGAACGACCCTGCACGATGTCATGGAGTACGAAAATGATTATCGCCGCGCGCTGAAAGTAGCTGCCGATCCCTCGGTGTTCACCGGTGTTTTTTTCATTCGCCCATTGAACATCGAAGCAATCCGCTCCATCGTCGCCAAGGGTGAACGCATGCCTCAAAAATCAACAAATTTCTTTCCGAAGTGCTACTCGGGATTAGTGTTTAACTCGCTGGAGAATTCGTGAAGCTATCCAGAATTCTCCAACTCACGCTCGGATTCGGCATTGCCGCTTTTTTTATCTGGTGGTTTTTCAAAGATATCGATTTTGCAAAACTCTGGGTAGAAATGAAAGAGGTCAGCCTTGCGGCGATTATCAGCAGTTGCGTATTGGCAAATGTGTCCCTCTGGTTCAGGGCGCAGCGCTGGAAAATTATCCTGCCGGATACTCAAGCTGGCAGCAAAAAGGGAATGTTTGCAATCACCGAAATCGGTTTCATGGCCAACAGCATACTGCCCTTCAGGCTCGGAGAAGCCGTACGGGCGTGGATGCTGTGGCGCCGGAAGGGTTATCGCCCGATGATCAGTGTTGGCTCACTCGTTGTCGAACGCATTTTTGATACGATTGGCTTTATGACGATGTTTGTGGTCCCGGTTTTTTTTATGAAAAGCATCTCCCACTACCGCATTTACGGCTGGATTTTTATCGCCGTTATCAGTGGCGTTGTTGGTTCGGCAACACTGTATCGGTATTTTCCCAACTCGATGAAACGCCTTGCAACAAAACTCTCGGCGCTGATACCCAAATTTGCGCGAAACAAAGTAACGCTGCTCGCAAACGAGCTGGTCAGCAATCTTGACTGGCTGTTCGACGCTCGCAAGATCAGCGCATTTGTCGCCCTGTCTATTCCCATTATTTTCTGCTACGTCGCCATGCTTATTATCGTTGTTGGAAACTGGGCGAAATTCAACATTCTCGGAGGGATGTTTACAGTAGCGTTTGTAGCATTTGGAGCCGCCTTGCCGGGAGCCCCGGGCTATATCGGTACTATTCACAAGGCGATTCAGCACAGCCTGGTATTGCAGGATTTCAGTGAAGAGTTCGCCGGTGCGGCGGCGATCATCTTTCACGCCGCCAGTACCTACTCGGTTGTCCTGGTGGGCCTGTTTTTCTATTTTACTTCACGTATCTCCTTTAAAGAGATGTCAAAAGCAAAACAGCAACTGCACGAAAAACAATAAGCGCAAGGATCGCTCATGCCACGCTCTCAGGACGATGTCGCACTGCTCGACCAATTGCATAGCGCGATTGAAGCAATCAAATCCGAGCTGTCCAAAAAAATTGTCGGCCAGCAGGCGGTAATAGACGATCTACTGGCCTGTCTGTTCGCCCGGGGGCACTGCCTGCTTATCGGCGTGCCCGGACTCGCCAAAACCATGCTGGTACAAAGCCTCGCGCAGTGCCTGGACTGTGATTTTAATCGCATCCAGTTTACTCCCGATTTAATGCCGTCGGATATCACCGGATCAGAAATTTTATACGAGGACAAATCGAGCGGTATGCGTGATTTCCGTTTCGTCACGGGACCGCTTTTTGCCAATATCATTCTGGCCGATGAGATAAACCGTACGCCGCCCAAAACGCAATCAGCCTTGCTGCAGGCCATGCAGGAATACGAAGTGACCTCATCGGGCACTACTCATCCGCTGCCGCATCCGTTCTGGGTTCTGGCCACACAAAATCCAATCGAGCAGGAAGGCACCTATCCTTTGCCCGAGGCGCAGCAGGACCGCTTTATGTTTTCCATCGAAATAGACTACCCCGGCCAGGCGGAAGAAGTAGAAATTGTCAAGCGCACCACTTCTCCCTGCGAAGCCGAGATTCAGCCCCGGATACCTTCATCGGATATCGATCGGTTTCACGCCCTGATCACCCGGATCCCGGTCGCCGACTCGGTGATAGAGTTTGCCGTCAAACTGGTACGAGCAACTCGCCCGACAGAGCAAAGCTGTCCCGGGCGCCTGCGGGAAATGCTGACGTGGGGAGCGGGACCGCGTGCATCGCAGTATCTCATCACCGCGGCAAAGGCGTATGCTGTAGTAGAAGGAAGGCCGACCCCGGATATCGAAGATGTAAAGCGGGCCGCGCCACCGGTGCTGCAGCATCGACTGGTGCGATCATTTCATGCGGAATCGGAGGGGGTTTCTGCGCGGGATTTGGTTGGCCGATTGCTGGAATCTGCGGGCTGAATCGACACTGCTAATCTTTGTCGGTCAGCACCATCTGCATCGATCCGGATCGCTCGTCAAAAAAACACTTTCCACAACGTCGTTGTGTGTCTGCGCAACTGAATTCTAATGTGTCTACGCCTTCGTTGCCGCTGGTCTGTTTGGTACGGATCAGCATGTTTTTTTTACCGATGAATGAAGTATAAAAAACGCCGTGCGATTGAGCCGTATCACCCGCTCCAGCCCACTCGAACATAATCAGCAAAATCCCGTTCTCTTTGCCGGCCACATGGGCGAGCGTGGCAAACTGAATATCCCGGGGCAGATAGTTTCCCATTGCAACAAGTTTCCAGGAGGTGTCGGCTACGCCCTCTTTGCCGACGCGATAAGACGTATTGGCATAATTAAGCAATTCGAATGCACCGAATTTTTCCTCGATATGCTTGTGATCGGGATACCACAGGCTGGCAATGCCGCCGTTGACAAACGGGGGAAGCGGCACACGTCCTCCAGTATTTGCGGACAACAGCGCAGCAAAGGCAAGTAAAAAAGCGACGAGCACAGCACGCATATGCACAAGCACCTCCTTATCAGGCGATTTTTCGATCCTTTTTCAGCCCGTAGGTGGGCGGGCTTTGCTTACGCACAACATCTTTGGTTATCAGGCATTCCTTAACATCGGAGCGTGAGGGCAATTCAAACATGATCGGAACAAGCACATTTTCCAGCACATTGCGCAGCCCGCGTGCGCCGGTTTTCTTGACCCGCGCGATACTGACAATTTCCCGCAGTGCTTCACGTGCAAAGGTCAAGCGTACTCCTTCCATGCTGAACAGCTTCTGATACTGTTTTATCAGCGCATTACGCGGCTCGGTGAGAATATTCAAAAGCGTTTCATCATCCAACTCATCCAGGCCGAGCATTGCAGGAATGCGGCCGACCAGTTCCGGAATTAAACCGAATTGAATCAGATCGTCGGGCTCGACCTTGCGCAGGATTTCACCGATACAAATGTCTTTTTTGGCCTTGACGGGTGCATTAAACCCCATACGGCTTTCACCAATACGCTTTTCGATGATATTTTCGAGTCCCACAAACGCACCACCGCAGACAAACAATATATCGCGCGTGTTTATTTGAATCAGATTTTGTTCGGGATGCTTGCGTCCGCCTTTGGGCGGGATGCTGGCAACGGTTCCTTCAAGAATTTTCAGCATGGCTTGCTGGACGCCTTCACCCGACACGTCGCGGGTGATGGACGGATTTGCCGACTTGCGGGCTATTTTATCGAATTCGTCGATATATATGATGCCGCGTTCGGCTTTTTGCACATCGTAGCTGGCCGCCTGCAGAAGCCGCACCAGCATGTTCTCGACATCTTCGCCCACATACCCGGCCTCGGTAAAGATCGTGGCGTCAACGATGCTGAACGGGACTTTGAGCATACGCGCCAGCGTCTGTGCAACCAGTGTTTTTCCGGTACCGGTCGGGCCGATCATAAGGATATTTGATTTTTCGATATCGATGTCATCGTGGGTATCACGTGAGTTGATACGCTTATAATGGTTGTAGGCGGCGACACACACGCCTTGCTTTACTTCGTGCTGGCCGATGACAAACTGGTCGATAAACTGTTTCATCTCCAGCGGCGTGGGAAGATCGTGCCACCTCATGTCGTCGTGAGGGCCCGATTTGTCTTCGCGCAGGATGTCGTTGCACATGTCAACGCACTCGCTGCAAATGTGGACCGACGGCCCGGTAATCATCTTTTCGACCATGTCGGTGCTTTTGCCGCAAAATGAGCATTTTATCTGAGAATATTTTGATTTGGCAGGCATGCATTTACCCCGGTGTCGTGAAAAAAGTCTCAGCGCAGAGCTGTTTTAGTAGCCTACACTCGATATTTTAATTAAACTATGAATGGAAACAATCAGCAAGTTAACAATTTATTTGCGGGGCGAGAGTATCTCGTCGATGACCCCGTATTTCAGCGCTTCTTCGGCGTCCATGAAAAAGTTGCGATCGGTGTCTTTTTTGATGACATTGATATCCTGACTCGTGTGCTTTTTCAGGATAGTATTGATGGTCTCTTTGATACGAACGATTTCGCGCGCATGGATGGCAATATCTGCGGCCTGACCTCCGGCGCCGCCCAGCGGTTGATGCAGCATCACGCGTGAGTGCGGCAATGCATAGCGCTTTCCTTTGGCTCCCGCGGCCAGCAATACGGCTCCCATTGACGAGGCTTGCCCGATGCAAATGGTGCACACGTCGGGTTTGATGTACTGAATCGTATCATATATGGCAAGTCCGGATGAGACATATCCGCCTGGAGAATTGATATAGACGGTAATGTCTTTATCCGCGTCTTCGTATTCCAGAAAAATGAGCTGGGCCATGATAAGATCAGCAATCTGATCGTTGATATCCGTACCCAGAAATATGATCCGCTCGCGCAGCAGCCGCGAGTAGATATCGTAGGAACGCTCGCCGCGACCGGTTTGTTCAATGACCATGGGAATCAATGACATAGCCTTGCTCCCTTGCTATCGTTAGATGTTTAGTATCTCTTTATTTCCGCGCCTTCACCAATCAGAAAATTCAACGTCTTTTGCTCGCGCAGATCCGTTCTGATACGATTGGTTGTTCCGTTCTGACGCAAAGCCTGTTTCACCTGTTCAAACGGCTGTTGATACTGATCGGCAATTCTTCGAACTTCGGCATCCACTTCGTCCTGCGTAGCCTTGATATTTTCTTTTGAGGCGATATAGTCGATTATGCGCCATCGCTTCAGTCCGCGAATGGCCGTTTCGCGATAGCGCTCGTCTGTTTCTTCGCGTGCCGGCACCGGCTGACCGGGGCGTACATAGCGCAGCACCTGTTCGTGCATACCTTCCAGGTACTGCTCCACCCGCGCCGGGGGAATTTCAAACCTGTTTTTTTCAATCAGAGTTTCGATGACCTTGTTGTAGGCTTCATTGCGAGCTTGGTTTTCTTCTTCGGCGAAAAGATTTTTCTCGAGTTGCTCACGTAAAGCTTCTTCATCTTTGAAGTCACCGATCTTTTTCAAAAATTCTTCGTTGACTTCCGGTATATTTTGCTCCTGAACTTTTTTGACAACGATGGTCATGGCCGCTTTTTTTCCGGCAAGTTCGGAATCGCCGTAATCGGCAGGAAACGAAACATCAAGCTCAACCGTATCCGAGGGAGTGCGTCCAACGAGGCCCTTGTCAAAATCTTTAATCGAGCTGGCGCCAATTTCTATCGGATGCTGGGGTGATTGAATATCCGGCTTCGCTTCTCCATCCACTTCAACACGGGAATATTCAACCGTCACGAAATCACCCTTTCTGATCGGGCGATCGACGTCTTCAAATTGAGCAAGGCGCTGCTGCAGATCTTCCAGTGCTTTCGATACATCCGCTTTTTTTATTTTGCGCGGAACGGGCCGGATTTTGAGTTTGTCGTATCCTCTGATTTCGATAGGCGGATCGACTTCGGTTTCAATCGAGAAAGTTAGGGGCTGATCGCGATCGGCCTGAAGCTCGTTGACTTTTGCTTCGGCTACCGGATTTATCTCATGCTCTTTGCATGCTTGCTGATATGATTTTTTTATGATACTGTCAACCAGCTCGGCATGAATTGCAGCTCCATACATGCTTTTGATGATATTGGCCGGCGCTTTGCCGGTGCGGAATCCCCTGACCGTAATTTTTTTACGGTAGTCTTTTACTTTGTCTTCAAATTCTTTGTTGATCTCTTCTGCAGGAACCTCAAACTCAATGACTCTTTTCCAGCTTTCGGGTTCGTTGACACTAACTTTCAATGCTGTATCCTTCCTGTGAATAGCTGAATAATGAGAAATGCACCCCATTTCGGCAGCAAGCATTACCGGCAGCATACGCGATGATCGGTATATGCCGGGAAGGCCGGTTTCCAGTGCGAGAAGGGGGAGTCGAACCCCCACAGGTTTCCCTACTAGATCCTAAGTCTAGCGCGTCTACCAGTTCCGCCATCCTCGCTGCAGTGCCGGGAATAACCTGCTAAAAATAACTGATGCTGCCGATAAAAACAACATTCCGGCATCGCCGAGTGTACAATGTCAATGTTCTTTCGCGGGGAACTGCTTCGATGGAAAAAAAAGCCCTGACACCACTCGCGTCGCATTTTTGAACCCAGGACCATACAATAATGGTGAACCTCTTGAATAGCTCGTGAATCCGCACCAATAGCGGCTCGACTTACCACCCAAAGAAGAATTCCCTGAATAATGACGTTCGGTCAAAAATGACGATAATCGCAAGGGAATCAGAGCTATGAGTAATAATATAATGAAATACACCTGAAAGTGAAGGAAAAAATGAGGATATCGGTAGAAATGCCCTGAATCGTGCAGATGATGCTTTTTTTCGATTGTTTCCGCGAAAAATGGCAAATCAACGTACGTAAACATATTTTCACTTACAATCTGCACCCAGAAAAGGAGAGCCTATGAGTTCGTTTTACGTAGAGGGCGGGCGGCAGCTTTCGGGTTCGATTGTTTGTGCCGGCAACAAAAATGAAGCGCTTCCGCTCATCGCCGCGGCCCTGTTGATAGACAAAAAGATCAGGCTGACGAATGTACCCGATATCGGTGATGTGCGTACCATGCTCGAAATTGCCGCAGAGCTGGGGAGCGAAGTATCGCCGTTGACTGACAACACCGTTACGCTTTATGCACGCTCGATCGACAGCGATATCCTGCCGGCAGAACGCAGCAGGCAGATACGGGCGTCCATCCTGTTTGCCAGCACCCTGCTCAATCGCAGAGGCAGAGCCGTGGTTGTCCAGCCTGGCGGGGATGCTATCGGACGCCGACGCATGGATACGCATTTTTTAGTGTTCAAGGCGCTGGGAGCGAAGTTGCGTGTTGAAAAAGATGACCTCGGCAACGGGCAGCATCAGACCCGCTACATTCTGGAAGCTCCTGCCGGGGGATTGCAGGGCGCCGTCATACACCTTGACGAGGCTTCGGTGACCGCGACCGAAAATGCGTTGATCGCGGCTGCGGGCGCGCGGGGCGAAACCGTACTGGTCAACGCAGCCGGTGAGCCGCACGTACAAGGATTGTGCCGATTTCTCGCAGCAGCAGGCGTGGCGATCAGCGGTATCGGCAGCAACATCCTTACCATACGGGGAACACAGCACCTGCAATCCGTCGAGCATTGCGTAGGTTGCGATTACATCGAAGCCGGATCGTTTGTCGCGATGGCGGCGGCAACCCATTCCGAGTTGACAATCACAAATGTTGACATAGCAGACATGCGCATGATTCTCTATCAATTCGACCGGATCGGAATAAGCGTACACAGCAATGGCAGTGAACACGAAATAGTCGTACCCGGGCAGCAGTCATACGAGATACAAAAAGATCTGGGTGGTGCGATTCCCAAGATAGAATCGGCTCCATGGCCGGGATTTCCCGCCGATCTTACTTCGGTAATTCTGGTGGCCGCCACGCAATCACGCGGGACCTGCCTGATTCACGAGAAAATGTTCGAGGCGCGTCTTTTTTTCGTTGACAAGCTGCTGAATATGGGCGCACAGATTGTGCTGTGTGATCCGCATCGGGCAGTCGTCGTGGGGCCGTCCAGGCTGTACGGATCGACCTTGAGTTCTCCCGATATCCGGGCCGGTATGGCCCTGCTGACGGCAGCACTGTCGGCCGAAGGAACAAGCCTCATCCACAATATCGAACAAATTGACAGAGGATATCAGGAAATCGAACAGCGACTGGTGGGGATTGGCGCACGCATCGAACGTCTGCACGATCGACGCAATTGTACCTAACGCGCCCGGATCCATGCAAGCATAAAATTCAAATGCCTTCCCTTCAGGTATCGGGTGGATGCGCCGCTAAGCACTTCAGCCGGAACGCACATTGCGCAAGCACGCTAATTCGACCAGGCTGTCCTTGGCCAATGCCGGCGCGTACCCCAGCGCGAATGCTTTACTGCTGTCCAGCGAAACGTCCGCTGGGCGGGGAGCAGGCGTTTTCATATCGCTTCTCTTTGCAGGGTTCAGTGAAACGCGTCGATGAAGAATTTGCGCCAGAAGTTCACCGAACCCGCAACGGGAAAACCGCTCCCGCCCACCAAGGTGAAAGATACCCGATACTCCTTTTTCCAGCAGCAGCACGATGCCGTGTGCGGCGGAAATGGCCGAGACTATGGTGCGATACTCGTCGGCAAACAATGTCTGCTGCCGCCCCTGTTCGATTGCCGCAAGCATCGGCTGCAGGAAGCTGGACGCATGGGAAGGCGCATCGCCGAACATCAGCGGCAAGCGACATATCAGCGCCGAAGGGCACGCGTACCCAATTTTTATTTCGGCGGCGCGCTTTTGCCGACCATATCTGCTTAATGGATGTGCGGGATCGGTCTCTGTATAGGGTGCGTGTTCCCCGTCAAATACGAGATCGGTAGAAGTAAACACTAGTCGAACACCCTGCGCTGCGCACGCGCGGGCCAGTGCGTAGGGAACCTCGACATTGATTCGCTGCGTTGCTTGCGCATGGTGCTGGCAATAATTGGGATTGGCCTGTGCTGCGGCATGAATCACATAGTCGGGCTTGATTTCCTGCACAAGCTTGCCGACATGCGCGCAGTCGGCAAGGTCGAACATGCGGACGTCAACGTTTTCAAGTGTGCACGGATGCGTATTGACAATACCGGTCGTCTGATAACGATTTGCTGCACTGCGGCAGATATTCCAGCCCAGAAATCCGCTCGCACCGGTAACCAGCAGGCGGCTCATGAAATACTCTCCCGCAGCGCCTGGTTGCGTTTGTCCAGCAACGACTGTACGGCGCCACGTTCATCGTCGGACAGTTTCCACGCTGCAGCTCGTGCCGTTTCGGTTATCTGCGCGGGCCTGCGCGCCCCGACAATCGCGGCACTCACCTCGGGGTTGGCCAGCGTCCAGGCAACCGCCAATTGAGCAACGGTCCGTCCGGCATTTTCCGCTATCTTCTGTAAACCGGCAGTCAGCTCGAGATTGATGTCCAGTTGCCTTCCCTGAAAGAGTGGATCGTATTTGCGATGATCGTCCTGCGCAAAGCCGGCTACACGCCGGGCGTCAATAGCGCCCGTCAAGAGACCTTTCTGCAACGGGCTGTAGACGATCACCCCGATGCGCCCGGCGCTGCAAAACGGGAGAAGGTGGTGTTCGGCGTTTCGCTTGAGCATGCTGTAAGGCGGCTGCAAAGATGAGATCGGATGGATGCGATGCAGTGACTCCATCTGGGAAACACTGCAGTTGGACAGACCCGCATATCGAATTTTTCCGATCTCCACCAGCCGGGCGAGCGTCTCCCAGCCTTCCGCCAGATGGCGTTCATCATTGGGCCAGTGGATCTGGTACAAGTCAATTACATCGACGTTGAGCCGCTGCAGGCTCTGGTCAACTTCGCGAAGAATACTCTCACGCGTCAGGCAAAATTTTATTTTACGTCTTTGATTCCAGACTAATCCGCATTTTGTTGCAATTATCGGCCTGACGCCGACCGAGCGCAACGCTTTGCCAACGACGCTCTCCGATGTACCCAGCCCATAGATGGGGGCCGTATCAATCCAGTTCACCCCTTCCTCAAGCGCCCGGTGAATCGTTGCGACGGAATCTGCCTCATCCTGCGGCCCCCACGCATAAGCCCAGTTACCGCCACCGATTGCCCAGCAGCCCAGACCAACCGGCGTGAGGCACAGTTCGGTTGTTCCCAAGCGATGTGTTTCCATTTACGTGAGGCGATTGTTACGAAACGCGGTTGCGCACAAATTCGGCCAGCGACCGCAACACGGTTGCCTTCTCGCCGAAGGGCTTGAGCGCATCGGTAGCGCAGTCGACAAGACGGGTTGCGTACTGCTTTGATTCGACCATGCCGCAGATTGACGGATAGGTTGCTTTGCCCTGGGCCCGATCGCTTCCCGCATCCTTGCCGAGCTGTTCGGTGGTTCCTTCCTCGTCAAGAATGTCATCAACGACCTGAAAAGCCAGGCCAATGCACTTTCCATATTTGGTAAGATGCTGCAACGTAATTTCGTTTGCATCTGCCAGCATGGCTCCGGTGCGCACCGAAGCCCGGATGAGCGCGGCGGTCTTATTGGTATGGATATATTCTATTATCGACCGGTCAACCCGCTTGCCCTCCGATTCGATGTCAACGACCTGACCGCCGATCATGCCACCGGTTCCAAGGGCACGCGAAATTTCCTTGATAATCTCCAGGTTACCCAGATTGGCCAGGCATTCGAATGCATAAATGCACAAAGCGTCGCCGCCCAGCACGGCAAGCGCTTCGTTGAATGCTTTGTGGGCCGACAATTTGCCTCTGCGATAGTCATCATCGTCCATGCAGGGCAGATCGTCGTGTATGAGCGAAAAGGTATGCAACATCTCAAACGCCGCACCCGCCAGCACCGGCCGGTCATCGCCGAACGCACCGCCGCATATTTCCCAAGAAGCCATGATCAGCGCGGGGCGTACGCGTTTGCCTCCCTCCAGCAAGGAATAGCGCATCAATTTATGAATCGATGCCGGGGTTTCGGTCTCGTCGGGCAACAATGCCTCAAGCCGCGGCTCCAGCACTTCGACGATGTTGGACAGATAGCGTTTGACCTCAGATTTCATCGTGCTCCCCGCCCGTCAGGGACTGCAATGAAATGCCCAGAGACTTTTCGATAAACTCGCCGTTTTCACCCTTGAGCAGCTCCGACAATTTGCCTTCTGCACTCTTCAAATGCCCCTCGCAGCGGCGCATCAGCTCAACTCCCTTTTCAAAGCAGGACAGAGCCTCGTCAAGTGTCAACTCATCGCGCTCGAGTTGTTCGATGATGCTTTCGAGTTCACCGAGGGACTTTTCGAAGGTTGTAGTATCGTTATTCACGCGCGACTCGAGGATAGAAGATCAGGAGATTTTGCCTGTCGTTCCGAAGCACTGGCTTCCGCCTTTGAAAATAAAATCTGAACGCTCTTTTTGCGAATTGCCGATGTATTGTACGAATGTGCGAATTACCTTCCGAAACGCAGCCGCACGCCGCACCAGTTGTCTTCGCCGCACATTTTGTCCACTTTCTTTTTAACACTCTCTATGTTGTAGCCGACCCGGCGCCACTCCAGTTTTGCATTTTGTTCGTCAAATAACAGATAACATGCCCGGTTATCGCGATCCCGCGGCTGGCCGACCGAACCGTCATTTATGATGTACTTCCGGTCCTTTTCAATCTGCAGAATATTGCCGCTGTCCTGGGGATAGTAGCAATCCATTGATTCGGTAATAACGCAGGGATAGTGCGTGTGGCCGCAAAACACCAGCCAGTCGATTTTTTCAAACATTAACTGGATACGCTCCGGCTGCCACCATTGCGAATAGATGTCGGGAAAGATGTACTCATGAATCGGCTCAAGCGGTGAAGCATGCACATACGAAAGGTTGTTGTCTTTGAGACTGGCAGGAAGGGTCTCCAGAAAATGCCAGCGTTGTTCTGCCTGCTGTTCTTCTTTATGGCTGCGAGCGGCCTGAATGGAAGATGGCAGCTCCTGTCCGCTTTCGGTTGCGGAAAGATATTCAGCGGCCTTGATACGCGCCGGCGCCATTTTCTCACGGGTAATTCTGATGACTTCGGCGGCAATCGGATTGAAGGAGAGCGGGCCGTGCAACAGGGCATAATCGTGGTTGCCCATCAATGCGATATCGGACCGGCTCATCACCAGATCGGTACACGGCTCGGGATCGGGGCCATACCCGACAACGTCGCCAAGGCAGATTATCTCATCGACATGTTGAGAATCAATATCCTTGAAGACGCTCTTGAGGGCCTCTAAATTGGCGTGTATATCGCTGATAAAAGCTTTCATTGAGCTTCCTGTATAAACGTGCGGAGTTAACCTAAAATAATTAATTGACCCGTATTCTCTATGGTTTGGGTAGCTTTCCAGCAAATAAAAAAGGCCGGCGGAGCCATTGCCGTGTTCCGCCGGCCACCTGGTGCGTATTGCCTCACCTCATCAGGAAGAAGCATAATCGCGTAAAAGCCGCTTCAGCGACTTGGTTCGCAATCGTTTCAAACCATTCTTTTTCACCTGCCGAACCCGCTCCCGGGTAAGGTTGAAGCGAGAGCCGATTTCGTCAAGAGTATGCGGTATGATACCGTCCAGCCCATAATAGAGGCGGATAATCTCTTTTTCCCTGGTTTCCAGAACGTTCAGCCACTGGTTGACGTTATCCTTGAGAGACTCCTCGTTTGTATTGAGGTCGGGCTGTTCGCTGCGCTTGTCTTTCATAAGATCAATCAGGCTGGTCTCTTCTTTTTCACTGACCGGCATGTCCAGTGAAACATGACGATTGCCGACGCGCAGGGAATCTTCTACTTTGCGTTTTGCCACCTGAAGCTCGTAGGCTATTTCGTCGGTGCCGGGCAAACGGTGATGCTTCTGGTAGAACTTCTCTTCGGTTTTGCCGATACGATGAATGATTCCGACTTTGTTGAGCGGCAGATTGACGATGCGGGATTGCTCAGCCAGAGACTGCAGGATAGCCTGGCGAATCCACCACACGGCATATGAAATAAACTTGAAATTTTTAGTTTCGTCAAACCGTTTTGCCGCACGGATGAGGCCAAGATTACCTTCGTTGATCAGATCACCCAGTGCCATGCCCTGATTTTGATAATTGCGGGCAACACTCACGACAAACCGCAGGTTGGCCTTGACCAGTTTGTCAAGTGCTTTGCGGTCGCCATTCTGGATGCGCTTTGCCAAACGGGCTTCCTCGGCTGAATTAACCGGCTGACAGTTTGCGATTTCTCTGAGATAGAGATCAAGGTACTCTTCATCGGATAGAAACTGAGTACGCTTCATAAGTTTTCCCTGCTTATTGTGATGCGGTTCTAACCAAAAATTACTGATTTTGCGAAAAGAATTTCGTGGATTCAAATATCTGCAAAAGTAGTGCCAAGGGGGAGTTTTTTCGAAAGGAGGTCGATTTAAGCGCTTGCATTGGCCGGAAATGGCAGAACAATGTCAAGATTGGCCAATATTGACGGCAAAATTGCGAGGGGTGTCCAGTTTTTATGTATACAAATACATTGAATAAGTCCGGTGGCTATTTAATTTTGTCATCTTTGTGGCAATTGCGCGAATGCATTCCAATGCACACCATGCTCAATTTTTTTTACGATCTTTTGTGGGGGAAGTGTATCCCCTGCTATGGGCCTGTCGGAATAGCTGCGAATCTTCGCGGATACCCAGCGTTTCACCCCCGCACACGCGCCAGTGAAATGTCACCAAATCCCATAGCCCTGGCGGCATCCATCATCCGCACAATCGTATTATAGACTATCGTATCCTCACGTATCCTCACTGGCGATGATGATGCTTTGCTTGTCGGGCGCGTCCGGTGTTGTGCGCTTGATCTGATAAAGCATGCTGTGCAGATATTCGCTGATGCGCATGTCTCTGACCTCAAAGTCGGCACTGTTGCGCACCACCACCTCCTGAGCATAGGTATCGCAGTTATAGATGCAAACTCGGGCCTTGGGTACATTATAGCAACGATTCCCGCTGCCCAAATGTTACACTGAGACTTGCAGAAATTTTCAGACTAACGTACAATATTACTCACGCGACGATTTGCATAATAACAAGGAGCGTTCCCATGTCAAAGCGCTGGTATGACGGCTACGAAAAGCTTGCCTTTTATCTCGAGCAACTCAAAGGGATGGAGCATCAGCATCGCGACAAACTCATCAAAGCAATTCTGGAAATCATTCGCGCAAAAGCGCCTCATTTGATGGAAGATTTCCTGCTTGAATTTCCGCTCGACATGCAGCGCCGTCGATGGTACGACCAGGACCCTTATTTATGGCTGATGATTAATGGAATGCGATTCGGAGAGGATGATCTCATCAAAGAGGTGATCGATTATTTCGAAAAGGCGCAGGGCGTCGAGCAACCCTCGTGACGATCAGGTATGCCCGTATTTCACGATCGCCTCCGCATATGCCCGGTAGGGTTGCACACCCATTAAGCCGTGCACGGCTTCTTTATTCTTTACAAACACAATAAGTGGTATGGAGCTGGCGCCAAATTCAGCCGCCAGTTTTCGATTGTAATCGATATTAACTTTGTAGAATTTTGCCCGGTCGTTATACTCTTGAGCGATCTCTTTCATGATGGGATCCAGCATCTTGCAGGGAGCGCACCAGTCGGCATAAAAGTCGATGACCAGCAGACTGTCCTTTGAACCGTCAAGAATCTGTTCGAACTGCTCATACGTCCGGATCTTATTGATTCCGGCCCTCGATTTTGCTTCATCCTTTGAGCAGAGGGTCAGCACAACAGCCATGAGTGCGCCAATACTGATAATTCGGGAACATTTGATAATCATACTGCTGCTTTCGATTGCCTATAAACTACAATAGTAGTGGTGATTTTGCAATAAGAAACCGCTTGATTTCGTGATTCACTGCACTTTTATTGCTGTGCAGTGCAACATCGGCTGCTGAGAGTCACTGTTTGAAAAAGCGTTGCGCCCGTTGCAGAATGATACGCCCTTCCCGCAGAAAAAAGGAAAAACCTCATTTGGTGACCGGAATACGCAAAAAGCAATTATGGCATCAGCATTGCGTAGTGTAACAGGTGAACAATCAACAGGAGAAAAACCATGCAATGGAAATGGAAAATTGCTCAGATTAAAGGAATCGATATCTACCTGCACACGACATTTCTTTTCCTGCTTGCCCTCATTGCGCTGGACTCGTTGTTGCATGGGTCGAATGTGATTGGTGCAGCAGGGAGCATCGTAACGATTGCTGCACTGTTCAGTATCGTTGTGATGCACGAACTGGGACATGCCTTGGCGGCGCGACGATTTGGCATAGCAACGCGTGACATTACCCTCCTGCCCATAGGCGGGGTTGCCAGCCTTGAGCGAATGCCCGAGGACCCCAAAGCGGAGCTTGCCATTGCACTTGCCGGTCCGGCAGTCAATATTGCTCTGGCCGCGCTTTTCGCAATCATGCTCGCAATAACCACGGGCATGGCGGATTTTGCTGATGTGAATCCGCTGACGGGCGGCATTTTGTCACGTCTGATCGGCATCAATGTGGGACTGGCGCTGTTCAACTTGCTTCCGGCCTTTCCTATGGACGGCGGCAGAGTTCTCAGGGCCCTGATGGGATTCTGGAAAGACTACGTTTCGGCTACACGTATCGCCGCGTCTGTCGGCAAGGTGATGGCGGTCGCGTTTGGCATCATTGGCCTGTACGCTAACCCGATGCTGGTTTTCATTGCTCTGTTCGTCTGGTTTGCCGGGTCCCAGGAATACGCTATGGTAAAAGCCAAATACGCCTATGCTGGTGCATCATCAATGTTCACCGATATTTTTGGCGAGCGGTACTCGGCCCCACACCGGCGCTCCTCGCATCCACTCGAAGGAGTGTATCCTGCAGACCGCACCACTGCCCGGCAGCGGCGTCGCTGGAGAGAAAGCAGCATCGAAGACGCAACCTACTGGCCGGTCAACGACGAAAACCCGCGCCACTGAATAGTCCTGAGCGGCCGGTAATACATCCAAAGCAGGGGCAGGCCGGATTGTTTCGCGCGTGCACCGCTTAAGGTGCTGCAGTATCTACAGGAGGGAGCTCTGCAGATGGTACTACAACATAACCCGACGGATTCAAAGCAGCAAGACGAGCACGTTCTTTGGACAAATGAAGCGGCAGGTTGGAACGCCGTGCCGGAAATCCCGCCCCTTCGAGTTTTTGCCGGGCCAGGTCGAGCAGGAGCGCGTCGTCCTCGAGATCTTCTACAGCGATCAGCGTATCGGGTGCAATACCCTTTTTGTGGTAAATTGCCGCACTGCTGTCGCTGAGATAGCGGCGAAATCTCAAACTGCTGACGCTCAATATGTATCCACCCGGTCGCTGGATGTGTATCTGACCTATGCCCTTGCCGAACGTAGGCTGTCCCATGCTGAACGTTTTAGCTCCATGCGCGTCGATCAATGCCGCAGCCATGATTTCGGCCGCGCTGGCGCTGTTTGCGTTGAACAACAGTACGACATTCTTATTTTGCCAACTGCTGGTCCCGGTCTGGTTTGCCCGCCAGATTTCCCAGGGAATGGTTGCTGTATCTTTTGTTGAAGAATTATAGGTTTTGTAGGTTGCCTGCAGATAGGCCCCCTGGGGTTCAATAAACAGATCGACAACCGAAGTACAAACCTCAATGAGACCGCCGGGATTGGAGCGTAAATCCAGAATAATATTTTCAGGTATAGCCTGCTGCTGCGCAATGGCAACCAGTTCCCCGGCCGTTGAGTACACCTCGCCATCAAAGGTTTGAAAAAGATCAAATCCCTTGATATAGACATACAGGGTCCGGTTGCTGAGCAGCTTTGTTTCGACCGTGGCAAAATTCTGTTGACTTCCCGTAATCAAGGCATTGTCGGTGAGGTAGATCCCGGGGCTATAGAAGTAATCGGTATAAAATACCGAATCGTTGTAGAGCGTGTCATTGATGCTGTGAGCAAGCTGACGCGGCGTGTCGAAGAGCAGCGGATTATCGGGCACGGCGTCCTTGCCCGGCGCAGGAATGCTGTAGATTTTCAGATACTGCCAGACAATCTCCAATTCGAGAATGTCCTTATCGGTGGTAGCGATATCGGTGCACCCGGCTAACAACAATCCACCTATGCACGAGATAAGTGCGCGATTGGTCTGATGGTAGATTCGCTTGATTATTGCTCATCTCCTTTGTGTGATCGGATCGCCTCAGCCGGTCAGCTTACCTGCGAAGATTTCTGCAAACCACGTTGAGCTGCGGCGCGCACATTTGCGATGCGCTCGCGATAATTTTCGCCGCCAAAAACATAGCTTCCCGCTACAAATACGGTTGCCCCGTTGGCTGCGCAGACTTCCGGCGTCTCTGCATTAATTCCGCCGTCAACCTGGATTTCAACCGAATGCGCAAGCTTTTTTGCGGCTTCTGCAACAGCTTTCATCTTTGCGGTTGTATCGGCAATGAATTTCTGTCCGCCAAATCCGGCAAATACCGTCATGATCAGCACCTGATCGATGCGATCCAGAAACGGCATAAACAGCTCAACCGGTTTGTCGGGATTAACGGCAATGGCAGACTTGACATTGCAGGAACGGATTTCATCAAGCAAAGCCGCGGGATCATCCACCGCCTCGGCATGAAAGGAGAGCACATCTGCGCCCGCGTCGCTGTAGTTTGCAATATAATCGGCAGGATTGCTGATCATCAGGTGCACATCAAGCGGGATGTTAACGCACTTTTTGACGGTTTCCACAACCATCGGCCCGAATGTCAGGTTGGGCACAAAGTGCCCGTCCATAACATCACAATGAATCCGGTCGGCGCCGGCATCCTCAACGCGTTTTACTTCGTCTTCCAGCCTGCGGAAATCCGCCGAAAGGATCGAGGGGCATACCTGTATGCTGTTGCCAAGCATGATGGCTCTTTCTACGCGGCCTCTTTTATGAGCTGCAGAGCAATTTCGTTACGCTGGATCTGATTGGTGCCTTCGTAAATCTGGGTGATTTTTGCATCGCGCATTCGCTTTTCCATCGGATACTCGCGCATGTAGCCGTAGCCACCCATGACCTGCACGGCATCAACGGCAACTTTCATGGCTACATCGGAGCAGAACAGCTTCGACATGGCCGATTCCTTCGAGAAACGCTTCTCCCCGGCATCGATCGTTTTTGCTGTTTGATAAAGCAAGGCACGTGCCGCCTCAATCTGGGTTGCCATATCCGCCAGCATGTGCTGCACGGCCTGGAATGAGGATATCGATTCGCCGAATTGTACGCGTTCCCGGGAATAGTTGAGCGCGTCGTCAAGACAACCGGCCGCAATGCCCAGGGCCTGTGCGCCAACGCCGGGACGGGAATAATTAAGCGTTTTGATGGCAACGATAGAACCCATGCCCTCGCGTGAGAGCAGATTTTCTACGGGTATTTTGCAATTCTGGAAAACAAGTTCGGTAGTGCTTGAGGCGCGGATACCCATTTTATCCTCGTGCTTGCCGAAACTGAATCCATCCGTACCCTTCTCGACAATAAACGCCGAAATCCCCCGGGCTCCTTTTGCAGGATTGGTCTTTGCCAGGACGGTATAGATTTCGGCATTCTCGCCATTGGTAATCCACTGCTTGGTGCCGTTGAGAATGTAATGATCACCTTCGAGCCTGGCTGTGGATTTCATGCCCAGTGCATCCGAGCCGGCATTGGCCTCCGTCAAGCCAAATGCAGACAGTTTCTCGCCGGTGGCAATCGGGGTCAGATACTTTTTCTTCTGTTCATCGCTGCCAAAAAGCAGTATAGGAAAGGTTCCCAGGGCTGTCGCTGCCATCGACAGTGATATACCGCCACAGATTTTGGACAGCTCTTCAACCGCCAGGCACAACTCAAACACCCCGCCTCCGAGGCCACCGTATTCTTCCGGGATGTAAAGTCCGCATAAATCCGCCTCGGCCAACGCCTTGACGACATCCCAGGGAAATACACCGTCCCGGTCGTATTCTTCACGTACCGGCAGTATCTTCTTGACCGCTACTTCCCTGGCCGTTTCGATGATCATCTGCTGCTCTTCCGTCAGAAACCAGTTCATCGTGCAGTTCTCCTTTGTAGTGTGCTGTGATATGTGATTTTGAATATTTTTCTATGGCGCGCTTGGCGGCAATCTGTTGCGCGCGCTTCTTGCTGTGGCCCGAACCTTCTCCCATGGGCACATCGTCAATCAGAATTTGTACCGTAAAAACTTTGCAATGCTCGGGCCCCGAGGTGGAGAGAACCTTGTACTGAGGAATGCCGAAACCGTCACGCTGCGAAACCTCAAGAATTTTGCTTTTATAATTATAGTTGCTTTTTTCCTGTAAAAATTCATCAATGCGTCCGAAGAGGAACCTGACCAGAAACCCCCTGGCAGGATGCAATCCCCCATCCAGATAAACGGCGCCGAGTATCGATTCGAACGTATTAGACAGAATTGAGGTTTTGCGCCGCCCACCGGAGTCATCTTCACCATGGCCGAGCAGCAGGTATGATCCGAAGCCGATGGTATCGGAAATCTGTGCCAGAATTTTACCGCTGACAATTAGCGATTTAATCTTGGAAAGCTGCCCTTCGGATTTTTGAGGGTATTTGAAGTAGAGGTGTTCGGTTATGCAGCAATTCAGCACCGCGTCTCCAAGGAATTCAAGACGTTCATTTGATTTCAGCCCCATTTTATCTTCGGGCGGAACTTTGGACTTATGCGTCAGGGCAAGGCTGAGCAGCGACGGATCTCGAAAGTGATAGCCAATAAGGCTTTCGAGGTGAGCACGTTTCTCGACTGCAGATCGCTTTTTTCCAAAGGAAAATAGAAATGCGAAAAAATCAGACGCTGCTGTGGGAATCCTCATATTTGCCGGCAATCAAAGAGGCATTATGACCACCGAAACCGAATGAGTTGCTCAAGACATAATTCAACTGCTTTTCGACGGCAGTATGAGGCGTGTAATTCAAATCACATTCGGGATCGGCATCATCAAGATTTATGGTTGGTGGAATGATTCCATGGCACAGCGCCTTGATCGAGGCAATAAACTCGATTCCGCCGGATGCGCCCAGAAGATGACCGGTCATTGATTTGGTAGAACTGATTGCAACTGAAAATGCATCTTTTCCAAATGCAGCTTTAATTGCTATCGTTTCTGCAATGTCGCCATCCGGGGTTGCCGTGCCATGAGCATTGATATAGTCGATATCGCCGGGGGCCAGTCCGGAGCGTTCCAGGGCCATGAGCATCGACCGGCGTGCGCCTTCGCCGTCTACACAGGGTGCGGCGATATGATACGCGTCACCGGAAGCACCATAGCCGATGATTTCGCCATAAATCGGCGCGCCGCGCTTTTGAGCGTGTTCGAGGGATTCCAGCACAACGATACCCGCTCCTTCGCCCATGACAAAGCCATCACGTTTTTTATCAAACGGAGAGCTTGCTTTCTGCGGTATTTTATTACGCGTCGAAACTGCTTTCATGTTACAGAATCCGGCGTATGCCAGGGGAGTTATCGCTGCTTCGGTACCGCCGGTTACCGCCATGTCCATGATACCGTTTTTAATGTATTCGTATGAATCGCCGATAGCGTGTGCTCCAGATGCGCAGGCACTGACAACGGCATAGTTGATGCCTTTCAGGCCGTACTTAATGGATACGCGCCCCGCAGACATATCCGATATCATCATGGGTATGAGAAAAGGCGAAACGCGGCCGGGGCCGCGCTTTACCAGTTTGGTATGTTCGTTTTCCAGGAAGGCCAGACCGCCAATGCCCGAGCCGATAATGGTAGCACAGCGGTTCAGATCGACCGAAGCAAGATCCAGGTTTGCGTCTCTGATAGCCTGATCGGCAGCGACGAGTGAGAAGAGGATGCAGCGGTCGGTGCGTTTTGCTTCTTTGGTTTCCACGTAATTGGTAAAATCAATCTCACCAACTTCTCCGGCAATCTTGCAGGTGTAGTCTGAATCATCAAAGGCAGTCAATTCGCTGATGCCGGACACGCCGTTTATGAGCGAATTCCAGAACGTGTCAATATCATTTCCAACGGGACTGACAACGCCAAGGCCTGTCACCACAACTCTTTGTGACATGAGCACTCAACCTTTTCTGTGTAGAGTGATACTCAAAGGTAGCGTAAAAAGGACAACACTCACTACCTGTTGGCGATAGTGAATAAAACTTTTGGACGCGCAGGTATCGGCGTCCAAAAGGCTTACAATTTGCTCTCGAGATAATTCAAAGCATCCTGGACGGTCTTCAGTTTCTCAGCATCTTCATCAGGAATTTCAACATCAAATTCATCTTCGAATGCCATGATAAGTTCGACCTGATCCAGTGAATCGGCGCCGAGATCATCAACAAAAGAAGCCGTAGCAACAACTTTTTCATCGCTGACACCAAGCTTTTCTGCAATGATCTGCTTTACCTTTGCTTCTCTTTCACTCACGATGAGCTCCTTTCAAGGTATTGATTGGGAGTCGTTAATAGTTAATAAAAATGATTATTTCCATCTTACATCACAAGTCCGCCGTCAACCGTCAAAACCTGTCCGGTAATGTAACCGGACAGCGACGAACCCAGAAAAACAACGGCATTGGCCACATCCTGAGGACTGCCGAGAAGACTCATGGGAATCTGGTTAGTCAACCGTTCTTTGTCGCTGTCGGAAAGCTTGTCTGTCATGGCGGTCTGGATAAATCCGGGAGCGACCGCGTTCACGTTTATCGCACGACTGGCAAATTCGCGCGCAAGCGTTTTGGTCAGTCCGATAAGGCCGGCTTTGGATGCGGCATAATTCACCTGACCGGCGTTACCCATTATGCCGACCACCGAGGCTATATTGATGATTTTTCCGCCACGGGCCTTCATCATCGGGCGCGCAGCCTCTTTGCAGCATAAATAGGCGCTTTTTAAATTGACATTGAGAACCGCATCCCAGTGCTCCTCCTTGAGCCGCATTATCAGGCTGTCGCGAGTTATACCGGCATTGTTCACCAGGATATCTAGTGTTTCAAATCCGCTGAAGTAAGAAGAAAACATCTCTTTTACCTCGCCCGCGTCACTCACATTCGCACTCAGCGCCAGCGCCTTGGATCCGACAGATTCTACATCTGCCGCCGCCGTCTGAGCAGAATCGGGGTCTATATCACATAAAGCGACATGCGCACCCGCTCTGGCAAGACTCAATGCTATTTCTTTGCCGATACCGCGACCCGCTCCGGTAACCAAAGCATTCTTTCCTGTTAAATCAATCATAGCACTCTATCCTTTGGAGCCAAAAAAGCGCCACTAGCGCATTTACGCCGGCAGCTACTTTTCCAAGCTTCTCATTGCGATAAAGAATATACGTTTTCGGATGTTGCACACGAAACAACTTTGAGTTCCGGGTTTGTTTTTTTAACAAGGCCCTGAAGGACATTTCCCGGTCCCACTTCCAAGCACGTCCCGCATTGATTCTCCTGAAGCCGCAGAACAGAATCCACCCAACGCACCGGTGCGAGCAACTGTTTGATCAGCAGGCCCTTGAGAACCAGGGGATCAATTTCAAGTTGCGCGGTTACATTGGCTATGACAGGACAAAACGGTACTGCAAATTCTGCAGAATTGACTGCTTCCTTGAAGTCATCGGCAGCCTCCTGCATAAGCGGGGAATGGAAAGCGCCGCTTACCGGCAAGGGGACGGCACGCTTGGCGCCGGACTCTTTGCACGCCTCGCAGGCCCGCCGGACAGCCTGGGATTCGCCGGAAATAACGGTCTGGATCGGGCTGTTCTCATTCGCCAGCACGACAACGCCATTGTCAACTCTCGCCAGTGCTGAAGCAATCGAATCTCTATCCAGTCCGATAATTGCCGCCATAGAGCCGGGATTTCGCGATCCCGCCTGCGACATTAATTCACCGCGCCGTGCAACCAGTCGCAATCCGGTTTCAAAATCAAACACCCCTGCGCCATACAGCGCGCTGTACTCTCCGAGCGAATGCCCCATAGTCATCGCAGGATTCAGTCCCGCTTCCCGCAAAACATCCACCAGTGCCGCCTCAACAGTGAAAAGTGCCGGTTGGGTATTTTGTGTCGCTTTCAGCTCTTCATCAGGCCCTTCAAAACAAAGTGACGACAGGTTTTTGTTGAGAGCTTCATTTGCCTGATCGAACCGGCGCTTCGCTGCATCATATTTTTCGTAAAGGTCTGCACCCATGCCCACCTTTTGTGAGCCCTGCCCGGGGAACATGAACGTATAAGCCATAGCAACTCCGTCACTGCACGTTTACTGGAATCGTGGTTTTAAAATCTCACGAGCGCACTGCCGACAGCCAGACCTCCGCCAAGCGAGGTAAATGCCACCAGTGCTCCCGGAACTATGCGCCCCGTCTCCCAGGCATGCTCCAACGCCAGAGGGATAGAGGCTGATGAGGTATTACCGTAATTGACGAGATTGGAAATCACTTTCCGGGTGGGAAAGCTCAAGTTGTCTGCAATTGAATTCAAGATACGCATGTTTGCCTGGTGAGGAATCAATAAATCCACATCCTCGAGAGTATAGCCAGCCTCCCGCACGACCCTCACGGTTGCCTCAGACATCATACGCACTGCGTGTTTGAAAACCTCGCTGCCTTTCATTGTCATCCGGCGGTTGTCTCCCCAGGCGGGGAATTGCAGGATGTCGCCCAGCGCACCGTCACTGCTGAGCCACGAACTTAAAAGGCCCTGTGAATTGTCGGGAGCTGCATCCACGATCACGGCGCCTGCACCATCACCGAATAGAATTGCTGTTGAGCGGTCTTGCCAGTTAAGTGTTTTTGAGATCACTTCGGCACCGACAAGCAGGATGCGCCGATAGCGGCCATTTCCGATCATGGCGTGTGCTATGGCAAGACCGTATACAAACCCGGCGCACGCCGCGGAAATGTCGAAGGCGAAGGCGTCACGAATGCCCACGGAATCGGCAATTTTACATGCAGTCGAGGGGAAGAAATAATCGGGGGTAAAAGTGGCGCAAATGACCCCGTCGATGAGATCAGGAGTTAGCTTTGCTTTTTCGAGCGCCTTGCGGGCTGCCTGTGAACCTAATTCCCAGGCGGGACGATCCTTGCCGCGCGGATAGACGCGCCTTTGTTTGATTCCCGTGCGGGTACTGATCCATTCATCGGAGGTATCCAGAAGCGTTTCCAGGTCTTTATTGGTAAGGATGTGGTCAGGTACGCTGGTTCCCACAGAGAGAATCCTTGCGTTGCTACTTTTGCTCAATATGCCGGTATCCTTTCCACATCAGCAAACATATCACGCACTTTCATTTCCACGCGCGATTACCAGGGCTGTCGCCAGTGCATTCGAGATGGCCTTTGGAGATGAACGTCCATGGGCCTTTAAAATAATTCCGTTTATGCCGAGCAGCGGCGCGGCGCCGTAATTTTCAGCGTTGAGTATTGACAGGTCGGTTTTGAGCATGTCCATGAGTTCGCTTTTGGCGTGCATTACCGATTCAACAAGCAGATGAAAGCTTTCGCACGCTTTTAATACAATGTTGCCGGTAAATCCGTCGGTGACGATAACATCCGCTTTGCCGGCCAGTATGTCGGATCCTTCGATGTAGCCGATAAAATTCGGACAGGTCTTCTTAAGCTGTTGCGCGGTATCGGCGAGAACCCTGGTACCTTTATCAGGCTCTTTGCCGACATTTAAAAGTGCTAGCGCCGGGTGATCTTTGCGCGTCAGCTTTTTAATATAGGCGCATCCCAGCTTGGCGAATGCCGCAAGTTGCTGCGGTCTGCACGTCAGGTTTGCACCAACATCCAGCAACAGGGAAGGTTTTTTGCGGGAAGTGGGCAACAAAGCGGCCAGCGCCGGCCGCGCAATGCCGTCCTGACGGCCCAGAATGAAATTTGCCGCGCCCAGCAGAATACCGGTATCGCCCGCACTTACCGATGCGTCGACAAGGCCTTCCTTTTGCAAGGTAATACAGCGCACCATCGAGGAGTCGCGCCGCGTTTTCCAGGCCTGCGAGGGTGAGTCCGATGCGCAAAGCTCGCCCGGACAATCAACGACAATATATCTGTCGGATATTTCCTGCGCACCCAGACCAAAATCGCGAAGCTGAGAGCGAATAGACTTCTCGTTGCCGCAGAGGTAGGCAATAAGTTCACCTTTATGGCGGCGGCTAGCCGCGATCGCGCCTTCCAGAATTACCGGAGTTCCGTGATCGCCTCCCACGGTATCGATCGCCAGGCGTACAGGACGCATATTCGTTCTCTGATGCAATTAATCTTCGGGTTCGATGACCTCGACCCCGGCGTAGTAGCCACAATTCGGACAAACACGATGAGCAACCTTGGGCTGCTTGCAGTGTGAGCAGAGCGACGGATCGGAAGGCTTGAGCGCAAGATGAGAGCGCCGTTTATCCCGCCGTGCCTGCGAAATGCGCCGCTTGGGTACTGCCATAAGAAATCTCCAGTCGTAACAACGTTATTTATCTACTGTTTGTATCTTCTGACCTGTTTCTCAACTTCCAGAGAGCATCCCATCGGGGATCGACGTCTTCGCCACTGTTCCGGTTTTTTTGAGCGAAGCGCGTGCTGTCGATCCCAGCGCACGATTCATCGCAAAGCGGCTTCATGGGCAGCGACGTGATAATCTCGTCTCTGACGGCATCGCTTATATCGATCTCCTCGGCATCGGCTTCGTAATAGAGTTCAACGAAATCATCGTCATTTTCCTCCTGCGATGCGAGAGACTGGCGCTGCTTGACAATCAGATAAAAGCTGTCGGAAATGCAATGCGAAAAAAAATTCAGACAGCGTGAGCATTCGAATTCAATTTCTGCCTGATATGTCAGCCTGATATGGATCTGCTGCTGGATCCGGTCGATTCGAGCCCGGCATGCCACGTCTTTTTTAAAAACGCCCTGCTCCAGCAGGCGTGAATCGATCGGCAGTTGCGAAGTTCGCTCGGAATAGCCTTCCGGCAATTGCTGTAGATGTATCAGCATGACAATAAACTTACAAAAATATATTTATTCGATAATATCAGTCAAGCAATGATGCTCGCTCCCCATGCCTGTTTGCTTATGGTTACTAAGGGTGCGACGATTATTAGGGTTGAAGCTGCAGCATCAGGAAGAAGTGGCCAGCAGAGAGCCTGCCTTCTGAAAATTCTCATATGCAGATCGGGCTTTGCGCCGCATTATTCTTTCACGCAACTGCTCCTGGGCCGTATCGTCTGATCGATAGAACAGATAATAATAGCGTGATGCTTCATCCAGATTTTTGACGGCATCCTTCATGAGCGTCATACTTTCCGAAAAATCGGCGGTCGTGGGTACCGACAGCTCATCAAGCTCCTTTTTTAGCTCGGCGGCCTCTTTGCGCGCCTTGTTGGCACGTGCCATAAGAACATCGATTTCGTAGGACATATCACGCAAATCAACATTCATTATGGAGGTTGCCAGGCCGGTACCCTTGCTGATCAAGCCGCTCAATTTTGTGGCGAAGGCCGTGCGGCGCTTGCTTTGCAGCATGGTCTTTTCCTGCTCTTTGATGCGCTCTTCCGCCTTGCGTTTCTCCATTTCAAGGCGTTGCAACTCCACGGCCTTTTCGCGATTCAGGCCGCTGTTGACGTGCTGAACAATAAGATATACCGTTCCCGCCAGCAGAATCGTTGCAAAGAAATAGGAGATGGATAATCGGGTCGGTCCGTGCGAATTAATCGCAACCATATACGCCAGCAGCGTTAAACCTACCATTATCGACAAAAGCAGAATCTGTATATCCATAACCAGTTCCCCGACCGTTTTTTGGTGGCAACTATTGATTAAGCGTTTATATCAGCCCCTTAAAATAGCACAGGCGTTTTACGTTGGCAATAACATTTATTGAAAAAACAGACGTCTAACGTTCAATTGATGGTCTTTAAAAAGGCAAATCATCTTCAACGGGCATTTGCGAAGAGTTGTTTTGATTTTCATAGGAAGCATTGCCGCCTCCCTGCTCGTTTACGGATTCCGATTGAGACGGGGCGTCCTCCCCGGAAAAAGCCGGTGCGTCGTTGCGTCCTGCGCCCGAACTGCTGCCGAGAAACTGGAACGATTGAGCAACGATTTCGGTGCGGTACCGCTTATTGCCGTCGCGATCATCCCATGAGCGGGTTGAGATACGCCCTTCTATGTATACCGGACGTCCTTTGCTGAGGTACTGGTTGGCTGTTTCGGCCATCTTGCCCCAAACAACAATGTTATGCCATTCGGTTTTCTCCTGACGCTGCCCGCTCTTATCGTTCCAGCGCTCGGTTGTTGCGATCGGAAATGTCGTGACCGCCTGTCCGCCGGGAGTATATTTGAGCTCAGGGTCTTTTCCGAGATTACCAATCAAAATTGCCTTATTGACACTTGCCATAAACTCCTCCGTCATGAATTAAATGCGAAATACCAGTTGGGAATAAAATGGTTCTCAACAACTCAGAATGCAAGAGGTCTATCTGCTTGCCCAGCCGGTCGTCCCGCAATTGCGCAGGTCAATTACCGAATTCTCTGATCGATAAAAACAGTGCCCCAAAGCTCAGTAGCCCCGCCATGGTTGTAACAACCAGGTAGAAATAGAATGGTTTCTGCATGTCCGAATCATTGAATTGTGGATTGAACTCATTCCACACTACCAGACGTATGGACTCTCCTTCGATTTTAGCATGCCGGTAATACCAGGATTCTGACAAAGAAATGCTAATCTGCCCCTGCGTTTGATGTATGGATTTGTGACTGTCGATATTGTCAAGCTCAACACTTTTAAACGGGATGCTCATTTGCGGCACGGTGAAGCCGGTATCCAGTTTTATTCCATAGAATTCGAGCACTAGCGCCGTATCTCTTTTCTCAAAATAGGCCATATAATTTTCCGGCCGGTCATCAAAGGTAATCGTCAGGCTGTACAGCACCTTACCGGCTTCGATTGTGGGCGTACGCTGAGGCCGGATATCAACGACACGGTGCAAGGGGGGTTGCTGGGCTCGTGCCAGAGAGAAAAAAACCAACAGCGGCAAGCAGGCCCGACAGGCAAAGATATGACAGATAGCTACGGGCACGCGCCGTATATCCTTGTAGATGGTGAAATCAGCCTCCCACGAGGCGGGAATCGAGTGTGTTCCAGGCTACCGGAGCTCATTACATTATACGAAAGTATGGTCAAAATAGCAACTAACTCACAGCAATTGAGGAGAGTACGCCGAATTATCGGAAAATACATAAATCTGCCCCACGGCGCCATGCACTACCACCCGCACCAGCATTGCGACGAAGATCGGCAATTAAGCGCAAATTGCCCAGCAGGATGTATATTACCAAACTTCGTTTTTGAACGATTGCCTTCTGCGTAATTTGGGCAATTCAATAATCTTGACAGACAATCGAACTTTAGCATTATGCCGGCCAGCTATTCAAGGGAATTATCGTGCGCACTGGCTGCAGCGCGTGCTGCAGGGGAGCTGCAGATATCATTTTTCAGCAAATCGAAACGCATTGATATCAAAGCAGATGCCTCACCGGTATCGGAAGTTGATACTGCCTGCGAGGAAAAAATTATTGCAACCATCAAGTCCGAGTTCCCCGGTGACGGATTTCTCGGCGAAGAGAGCGGAGCACAAGAGGCAACAAACCAGCGTACCTGGATAATCGATCCAATTGACGGTACCCGCCCCTACCTGCGCAACATTCCCACCTTCAGTACACTTATAGCCCTGGAAGAGCACGGCAGCATCGTTGTTGGAATCATGCACTTTGCCGGATTGGAGCAGACCTACTATGCAACGGCCGGAAACGGTGCATATTGCAATGAGCAGCCGATTTGCGTCTCAACCCTCGACCGGATGAGCACCGCCATGGGCAGCGGCCTGGGGTTTGTGGAACGTCACGGTCACCCCCGGGCTCAGCAGCTTTTTGCTTACATGCAGGCTCTGGGCTATTACTATGGATATATGGATGCCTACAGCTATGCTTCGGTAGCCTCGGGCAAACTTGACGCCTGCGTAAATATTCTCGACAAACCCTGGGACTGTGCGCCTGCGGCACTCATTGTCGAGGAGGCAGGAGGCAGAGTCAGCGACATAGCAGGCGCACAAACCATATATTCAGGTTCATGTGTGGCAACCAACGGAGTGCTGCACGACACGGTCCTTTCATTTTTCAAGCCTTGAGCAGGAGGGTTCTTTGCCGAAAAAAAAGCGCAAAAATGTTCAGCACGCGGTCGTGGAGGCGCCGCAGCAACAGCAGCAAAGCAGTGAGCTGCCCCAATCGCGGCAGGGTGTTGCCCATTTTGGAAAAGAGATGGTTTCCGCGCTGCTCATGGCGCTGATCGCAATTGTCTACGTCATCCAGGCCTTCCGCATTCCAACCGGTTCGATGGAGCGCAGCCTGATGATCGGCGATTTTCTGCTGGGACTGAAATTTGTTTACGGCGCGCCCGTGCTCCCGTTTACCTATAAAAAAATTCCCGGATTCCAGGACCCTCAACCCGGTGAGGTCATCATTTTTGAATACCCGGGGACGGATACGAAGGATTATATCAAACGGTGTGTGGCCGGGCCGGGACAGACAATTGAGATTAATGGAACATCGGTGCTGGTTGATGGACAAAAGCTTAAGCTTCCACCGAACGGACAGTATATTCATCGGGGCAACCAGCCTGTTGCTCCCGAAGACATCAAGCATTTTGAGCCGCTGAAGATTCCCGAAAAAGGCGATGTCCTTTTGCCCGGGCAACTCCCCAACCGGGAATTTTTATTTCTGCGCTTTCTGGTGAAGCAGGAAAACCCCACTCATCGTTTTCCAAAATTTTTAGTGAGTGCTCCGGTGTTGAGCAGCATTTTCGCCAAAAGCATACCCATCAAAGACCATGTCAAAGTTGGCCTCGACTTGCTGGTGGACGGAGCAAAGAAAAACGACTACAATTTCATAACCTACGGCTACCCCGGACTTAACCTGAAAAAATCAATAAGCGACCTGAATTCAAGCGGCATATTTACCAATATCGACAACTGGATCGACTTTGACCGGAATATGCAAGAGATTCACCGGTTGGCGCAGGAGAGTTTTCCCGAAAGTCAAATAGAGATTAAAAAGAACCTATACCTGAGAGAAAAGCGAATAGACAAATACACGGTCAAAAACGACAATTATTTCATGATGGGCGATAATCGGGACAATTCTACGGATTCGCGTTTCTGGGGCTATCTCAATCGCAATTTTGTACGCGCCAAGGCCTTCATTGTTTATTTCTCATTCGATAGAACGCAACGCAACGGAAACCATCAGCCACGAATCAATCCCCGGACCCAGAGTTACTTCTACCGCGCCTGGACCGATTTCTTCGATTGCATCTACTTCCACCGCATCGGCAAACTGATTCGTTCCTGGGACGGCATGGGCAAAAACCAGCCCTTGCACGGCACAAACAAATGAGCCCATTCATACTACTCTGACTACCTACTCTGAAGTTTTTAACACCCCGCTAATTTTTCATCAACGCCGGCTGGCCGGTTCCGTCGATTACATCCCGCCACAGCGAGCTTTCGGGATCGACGCAATTACGCTTGGAAACCGCCATATCAATCGGCACATGCACAAAATGGTTGTTGACCAGACTAATCAGTATTTTCGATTTACCGGCCATGGCAGCATGCACGGCATTGGTACCCAGCCGGGCGCAATAGAGTGAATCCGCCGGATTGGCCGGCGCGCTGCGGATGATGTAGCTGGGATCGATGTACTTGACATTTACCTCGATATCTTTTGCCTTGAAATGCTCCGACACTTTGCTTTTAAGAAACGTTCCGACATCGCCAAGTTTTTTATTGCCCGAGGCATCGGCACCCGCCTGTTGTTCAAGCAGCTTTTGTCCGGCCCCTTCGGCAACCAGAATGACGGCGTGCTTGCGCGCCTCAAGCCTTTTTTCCAGATGGGTAAGCAGTCCGTTCGGCCCTTCCAGATCAAACGGCACCTCGGGAATGAGAACATAGTTGACATCATTGATGGCCAGAGCCGTATGGGTTGCAATGTAGCCGGATTCACGCCCCATTACTTTGACAATACCCACACCGTTAATTGCGTCTTTTGCCTCGACATGGGCCCCGGCCACGGCGGAAACAGCTTCCGATACAGCCGTATCGAAGCCGAAGGATTTCTGAACAAAGCTCAAATCATTATCAATGGTTTTAGGGATGCCAACCACAGCCAGTTTATATGAACGGCCGGCGGCTTCGTCGGCTATGTCTTGTGCGCCGCGCTGGGAGCCGTCTCCCCCGATCACAAAAAGCATGTTGATATTCATCTGCTCGATAGAATCGACTATTTCGGCAGTACAATCGCCAAAGCCGCGCGATGAGCCCAGAATCGTTCCGCCTTTTTTGTGAATATCTTCCACGCGTGCGGGCGTGAGCTCAATTGTCGGAATGTGAAACTGCGGCAGGAATCCGCGGTAGCCGTATTGGATACCGGTAATGCGTTTGACATTGTAGCGATAGCTCAGGCACATGACAATGGCACGGATTACGTCATTGAGCCCCGGACACAATCCGCCGCACGTGACAACGGCTGCGTTGACTTTGGATGGTGAGAAATAGATCAATTCACGCGGCCCGGCGCGCTCCAACAACTCCTCTGTTGGAAAGCTCAACTGGTTGTTGTCCCGCCGCGTAATGATATCGTAGATGACCCGATCATCATCAGAGACGTAGTTGGCAAGATAATCATCCATTTCTTTGGACAGGCTTATGGGGGATTGAATCCTGGGCGTTCCCAGCGCGGTAATCGTGAAATCGTATCCTTTGCTCATAGCGCAGACTCCTTTCATGCTGGTTAGTGTCGTTATACAATTTACCTCCATTTTGCAATCTGTGCAAGGCAGACGGAAATGCACTTCCATTTCGCGCGTGCCGGCCTGGTACAATTCATTCGTTTCCATTTATTTTAGTTCAATGCATTTATGCGCCGGCCGACCCCGAGCTCTGACTCTATGCGCCTGCTTAACCGTCCTGGTTGGTTTGCACTGTGCGCGTCAAATTGCCCCATCGGGAGGCCCCCCCGACGAAACACCACCTGCGATCAGTGATGTCTCCATTGCAAACGCCAGTCTCAATCATCCCCGCGACAAAGGAATACAGTTCGTGTTTACCGAATGGATTGACGTTGCCGGTGCAGAAAAAAGCGCTACGGTATTTCCGCCGTTGCAAGCCGGATTCGAGGTTGCGGCTTCGGGAAAGAAATTGACGATTGCGCCGCATACAGCCTTCGCCGAGTCAACCACGTATCACATCGAATTGACCTCCGCACTCAAAGATTTGCATGGCAATGCCATCAGCACACCGATCCACCTTGTCTTCTCGACCGGTACACACCTTGACAGCGGGCGCATCTTCGGCTGTATTGCCAATCGCACGTCCTCGAGTCGCGTTATGCCGAAAGTGGCCCTGTATCAGCAGGAAAATGACTCAATTCCCGACAGCTCTTTTTTCGCCAGTCCCGACTATCTGGTGCAAACCGACAGCGCCGGCCGCTTCATCTTTGCCAACATTCGCCAGGCAACCTACCGCCTGTTCGCCTTTGATGACGTAAACAACAACAACCGGCTCAATCCCGGAACCGAGAAAGCCTATGCCGCAAAACGGGAACTTATTGTGCTTGCGGATGAAGAAGTCGGTCCGTTATTGTTGCATCCTGTATCATCCGACACACAGAAGGTAACTGTCGCAAGCATTAAGCCATACAGCCCGACCGTGCTTCAGGCCACCTGGAAGCGTGCGCCTTCCGATCTGGTCATACCGTTTAATCATACCTGGCGTATTGAGGCACTCGACACAACGCTCTCTGCGCCGACCCTTCAAAAGTATGCGCCGATCAATCGTTCGACCATGTTTTTGCTGCATCTCAGCGACACCTTGCCCGCCGGCGGCTACCGCTTTATCTACCCCCTGAAAAAGCGCATAAAAGTACCCTGGGATTCACTGTCTCCGGTTGACACACTGCGATTTAATGCGGCCTTTTTGCCCGACACAACAGCTCCCGGTCTCTCCTTGCCGTCACCCCGCGGCACTGTCGGACTGCAGCCGGACTTTCATCTGGCAGGTTCGGAGCCGATAGCTGCAACCATGCATTCATGGACAGTGTTCGATACCCTGGGGGATACCGTTCGTTTGTCAATTGACAGCGGATATGCCGATACGCTGGTTATGCATCCTCTGCGCAGATTCATGCCCGGCAGGACCTACTTTCTGGTTGTGCCGGTTGACAGTATCAGTGATCTGAGCGGAAATCATCCCAGCGCGCCGGAAGATACGACCGTGCTTATGTACCGGTTTTCCACCGTCAAAGCCGATAATTTGTGTTTGAGCATTTCGGGGGGGGCGCACTGTCTCGCCCAAAGCGAGGAGCGGTGGTGGCAATTCAAGCCACTCGGCGCGGGACAACCACGTCAGGTGCACGACAGCAGCGGTACGTTTTATCTCGACTCACTGGTAGCCGGGAAAGGAACATTTGCATGGTTTGAGGATTATAACGGTGACCGCCTCCCGACGCCCGGCCGGCTTTTTCCCCGGCGCCAACCCGAACCCTATTTCGCCTTGCAGGATACCGTCGAGGCGCGGGCGCGCTGGGACATAAACGGCATCACCTTTACCGATGCGTGTAAACGATGTGAAATGCGCAAACCGTCGAAAAAAACGACTGCCGATACGATTCCCGCAAATAAAGATGCAAATTAAAAAGGCGATTCCGTATCCAGGAAGCCCTGTTCCCGTTCGTCTTTCCAGGCAACCAACTGCTTGGTGCGACTGGGATGCTTGAGTTTGCTGAGGGCTTTGGTCTCGATTTGACGGACACGTTCCCGTGAGATGCGAAAGGTTTCACCGATTTCCTTGAGCGTTTTGATGCGGCCGTTGTCGAGCCCGAAACGCATGATGAGAATTTCGCGCTCCTTGGGTTGAAGACAATCGAGAACCTGCTTGATCTGGTCGCGCAGGCGCATAAGGGATATTTTCTGAGAGGGGTCTTCCGCTTTGGTGTCTTCGATATACTCGCCTACCGTTGAGCTGCCGTCGTTGCCGATTTCCATATCAAGCGAAATCGGATCCAAAGAATATTCCAGCGCCATGCGCACTTTCGATACCGAATAGCCGAGTGCTTTGGCAATTTCTTCGTGCGTGGGTTCGTAGCCGTATTCGGTAACCCATTTTTTGCAAAAACGAATAGTCTTGTTGACGAAATCCAGCGTGTTTGCCGGGATGCGAATCGTTTTGGATTTGTCGTTTATCGCCCGGGAGATCGCCTGTCTGATCCACCAGGTAGCGTAGGTCGAAAACTTATAGCCCTTTTTGTAATCGAAATTGTCAACAGCTTTGATCAGGCCCCGGTTGCCCTCCTGAATTAGGTCAATAATTTCCATACCGCGCAGGATATATTTCTTGGCAATGCTGACGACCAGCCGGACATTGGCTTCGATGATGGCGCACTTGGCCCGGTTGCGCTTTTCTTCCCATTTAAGAAATTCATTGAACTGATCTTCAAGTTTCTCTTTTTTCAGATGATCTTTGTAATAATCGAGTATATGCTGTACCTGCTTGGCGTTCAGGCGAAGGTCGCGGCAAAGTCCGACATTATCATCTTTCAGCTTTTCGATTTTTTCCTCTGTTTCGCGCTGTTTGTTTTTACCGACCTTGCCTGTAAGCTGCGAGCGCAGGTTTTCAATCTGCGTGTTTTTGCGCTTGATCTGGGTAAGGATTTTTAAAAACTCATCACGAAACTTTTCATAGTCGGCTTCGTCTTCGATCCTGTCCTCTTCAATCTGCAACACGTTGATGCATTCCAGCTCGTTGCTGCGGAACTCTTCTCCGATTCGGTATAGGCTTTCAAATGAAAGCGGAGAGCGAAACGCCATATTAAACAGATGCCTCTGAGCGTCTTCTATTTGCTGGGCATAGTTGGTTTCTTCCTCTTTGGTGAGCAGAGGCACCCGCCCGACGGTATTAAGATAAACCCAGGTAGGATCCGAATAGCGAGGCGGCTTGCGATTGGATATCAGTCGTTTGGCGCGGCGCTCGTAGACCGGAGATTTGGCAGGAGAAACATATTTGTTAATCGATATGCCGCTTTGTTCAATTCGATCGACAACATTCTGGCGCTGATCTTCGGAAGAGACAAGCTCGTCGACCTGAGCCTCGGTAACAAAGCCTTGCAGGCCGGCCAGTTTCTTTAAGCGTTGCTCAACTTTGGAGAGGTGAGATGTGTGTTGGGGGGAAGCCTTTTTTGTCATGATGGCGAAACCAGCTCCTTAAGACGTTGTGTGAGAGACATTTGTTCCTGTAGAAGCACCAATCGATTTTGCGGATTTCGGGAAATCTGTTTTGATATACTGCGCAATTGCTGTCTCAAGCGTTTCTCCTCTAACCGTAGTAGTGAGTGATCCAGTTCTTCCCCGGCATTTTCGTCGGCAACCTCGGCAACACTGATCAGTGAAAGAATGCGCTTTGCATCAGTGTCCTGCACATCCGTAAATACCTGAAGCAGATCGGCTCCGGCGGTATAGGCGTCAAGCACAGTTAAATATAGTTTAGCGGAAAATTGGTCAGTGAAGGATTCCGGCCCGATCTTTTCCTGCGCTTTTTCGATCAACTCGGGATGTTGAACGATTAAGCGCAAAAAATTGCCCTCGAGCGTAGCAAGGTAGTTCTTCGTCGGATCCAAATCGCTGACAACACCGCCAGGACCTCTGAGGCCCTGTTGTTTAATTCTACCATAAATAATTTTTTCATCAACCGTTAAATGCTCGGCAAGTTTTTTTATAAATGCCTGCCGGAAAAGCTGATCCCTGAACCCCTCCATCACGGGACGCAAATGAGCAATGACCGCAGCCTGTCCGCGCGGGGTTGTGCCCTGCAAATCATGCATGGCCTTTTCGATCACAAAGTCGGCTCCGTTTTGTGCGCGGGCAACTTCGGCTCTCATTTCTTCCGCCCCATGCGCCCTGACGTAGGTATCGGGATCTTCTCCCTGCGGCAGCAGCAATACCGATATGTCAAGCGACATCGGGGCCAGCACAAAAAATGCCTTTTCTGCAGCGGAACGCCCGGCATTATCGCCGTCGAAAACCAGGGTAATATTCGAGGTGAAACGACGCAATATGTGCGCATGCTCCTGCGTCAGCGCGGTTCCCGACGTCGCAGCACAATTGAAAATCCCGGCTTCATACAGAGCAAGATAATCCATGTATCCCTCAACAATATATACCGTGTCAAGCTCTTTGACGACGTCGCGGGCTTTGTGGAGTCCGTAAAGTGTTTTACTTTTGCGATACAACGGAGTTTCGGGTGAGTTGAGGTATTTGGGCATCGTTTCGCTGTCGAGACTGCGTCCGGCAAACGCGATTGTCTTTCCGGTGAGATCGGTAAGCGGAAACATTATCCGGTTGCGAAAGCGGTCATAGGCCGAGGAGCTTTCGCTTTTAGTAACGGCAAGTCCGCAATGGATCAATGCCCGTTCGCCGATACCATGTGAGCGGGCAAATGAGACAAGGTGCGCCCAGCCCTGTGGTGCAAAGCCCAGGTTGAATTCCCGCACCGTTTGCGGTTTGAGTCCGCGCGCTTTGAAATAGTCAACCGCACGGGGATGCTGTTTAATCTGCCGATAATAAAAAGCGGCGGCGATTTCGTGAATGCGCAGCATTTGGCGGCGATCAGGTGTTCCGGCCGGGGCCTGCACGGCATGGTGTTCAGGCTTCTTGAGAGCAACACCGGCTTCGTCTGCCAGCACCTGCAGGGCCTCAGGGAAGGTCATGCCCTCGATGTCCTGCACAAAAGTAAAGACGTCGCCACCTTTGCCACATCCGAAACAATGGAAAAAACCGCGTTCGGGATTGACGGTAAAGGATGGATCGGTATCTTTGTGGAAGGGACACAAACCGGCCATATTGCGCCCCGCAGAGCGCAGCTTTACATAACGTCCTACGACCGATGCGATATCGATTCGACTGCGGACTTCCTCTTTCGTCGTTTCATCAAACTGAGTTGAGTAGTTCATGCTGGCAGCGGCGTCAGACGGACGGTTGCTCCGGGTTCAACTATTACCGGCTTGAAATCGACGCCAATCCACAGCGTCAGGCCGGTTGGATTATAAACTACATCGCGGTTGACCGAGAATTTCAAGGATGCAAGTGCGTTGAGGTAGTCGACGATCTCTCGTGTTGATGCATACCAGACATCGGTTCGCCCGGCGGCAAAAGCACAAAACTGCTCAATCTGCGACCAGGTATTCTGCCGGTCGAATTCGTAGCTGTGACCCCAGACGTATAGCAGGGACTGGGAGGGCGGCGGTTGCTCGAAGAATGCCCGCGCCACCTGCATCAGATCCTGGTTATGGTGCACGGTCGGGTGCCAGCGTGCAAAATCCTCTGATGGACGGAAGTGGCGGGTAGAAACTACAGTCCGGGCGTATTCGATGCCGAGTCCGGGCAGCATTTCGGCAATTTTTGCGGTACAATGGCCGTACGGATACGACATGCCGCGCACGGGATACTCGACTATATCCTCCAGTGCCCGGCGATCATCCAGGATTTCGCGGGCAATCAGACTGAGGGGCATTTTGTCCAAACGCGGGTGCGTTGCCGTATGGGCGCTAACCTCGTGGCCCTCGTATACTTTTCTAATTTCACGCGCGGCAAGGCGTTCACCCTGCCCCATAAGCCCGGAGTTGAGATGAAAAGTGCCTTTCAATCCGTACTCGTTGAAAAGCTCAATCAGGCGTTTGTCCTGCACCACGCCATCGTCATAGCTTAAAGCAAGCGCTCGCTTTCTGGCCTGCGGATAAAATTCAAAGCCGATCTGCATTGGCGTTGTTTCCTGTTCTGCTAGGGGACCAGAGTTTGCATTCGTTTCATCAGGTCGCGCTGCCGGGTTGACAGTTCAAAGCGACGTTGGAGCTGAGAGCGAGGTCCCTCCGAACCCGATTTTGCCAAGCCGGGAACCGGATCGAAATATGGGCTCGTTAATAAAAATTCCCCTATACCGTTCGCCCGAGCCGCAAAAAAGAGGCCGTGCTCGCCAAAGGAGGGTAGATGAGACCATCTATCCGGCGAAGGGCCGTTGACCGAAGCGACGGAAACGAGAATGAAGTCATGGGGCGCAATCGTATTATCCAGCGTATCCTGAAACAGCCAGTCTTGCGCAATGACCACCTGCGTATCGGTGACCAGCGTATCGCTGCTTCCGGTCATTTCCGGGCCGCGAAATCCAACATCATACTTACTATACTGCACCAGATACCAGTCGGCATCGGCCCCGGGCCAGTATACCCGCAGATCTCTATCCTGCGATATACGATAGGGAGCATTGGATGCCGAATCGTATTCGACAAAATAATACGAGCTGTCATAGCTCCCGACATCATAGCCAAAGTAAACCGTATCGGGATTAGCAGGATAGGAAATGGATTGCCGCAAGGTATCATAAGCAAGCGTGGCAGCAGAACTGTCGGCATAATAACCGACCAGATAAGCAACCTGAAATGAGTCGGAACTCTCCGCAAAATAAAGCTCGTAATTGGCGCCAAGTACTGCTCCCAGATAAAAATCAGACGTCGAATAGGCTCCGCCAAACAATTCCTGACTGCTCACCGCGCTCCGATTAAAGGGACGATTGTTTATAGCTGGCTCATAATCTCCGGCCTGTGGATTTGAATAAATTGTCAACGACGTCAAAAAACTGTCGGTGACAATTTGTGTGTCCGGCCCGACAAAATAATCGCCGTAAATAATGCCAATCGCCTGCGTAAAGGGTTTACCGATCGGAATTGCGGCGGTATCGTTGATCGTGTCATAGACCGTGACGGTATCGGTATTGTACAATGTATCATGTTTCGTAATGGTAAGCGTATCCGTTTTTCCCGGCTGCACCACGGTTTCCTTCTCAAAACACGCGGTCATCAACATGCCGGGCAAAACAGCAGCAATATAAAACCATTTTGAAAAGCGGCGCATAGACTCTACCCTTCCGTTGAACGTTACCAGTTAACCATTTGAAATACTATTGAGAATCGGAATTTATCCAGCCGCGACAGAGTTATGCTGCCGTCCTGCTGATTGTATTCTATGCCGGCAATTTCATCATCGAGGTCCAGGCGCATTACTGCGGTCAATGAAAGCAGCGCCTGCCAGTTATTAAAAAGCACCATCGGCATATCAAGCCTCAAACCGGCATCGCGCAGAAAATTACCGAAATTTCCTGAAGCTGAATTCCCGATCAGGTGCTCCATGCGCAGATCGGGTAGATTTTCGTTCCAGACGGTCGCGGCCTCCACAAAAGGAGTAAGCAAAATATCACGCAGCAGCATACCCAGGGCAGGAACGTTGACATCCCGCAATAGGCTGAACGATGCTTCGAGGTTCAAAAAAAGAAGGCCATTACCCCAGAGGATATCCCGATCGACGGCGTCTTCGAATGTTACCGGACCGTTGATCCGGATATCCGTCGAGTAGACCAATGAATCGGCGGGATCAACCAGATACACCGGTAGTGTCGAACTGCGCACCGTATCAAGGGGATTAAATCGATAAGGATAGGCTTTGAGAAAGCGGCTGATTCTCAATTGCAGCGGAAATAAATTTCCATTTCCGGTAAGCCGCTTGTTGAGCAGGCTGACATGCCCCTGCGCCGAGATAGATATCCGCTTGTTGCTCGTCAGAGGAAATCGCTCGTAGGCACTGAGCGTAAAATTGACGTAGTCATTGCGTGTCTCCAGGGGCAAATACTCACCGATCAGCCCGCCGGCATCGTCCAGCCGGGTGATAACCTGCCGTTGGCTACCCCCGGAAAGCGACAGCGTATCTTCGAACACAGCTCCCCCGCGCACCTCACTTCGGGCATGAGACGCATTGGTAAACTGAGACGAAAACGAAAGGTAGTCGATGCGCGCCGGGATGCCGAATGATGGTCGTATATTCACGTACGAATAATGCAGGCCGAGCCGGTGTGAGCGATAGCGTGGAAATGAATCATACAGCCTGGGGACGTCGTAGGGCAGTGTCGTATCGGTAAAGAGCGCGCTGATTTGGCCGGCCAGGCTGTTCGGCGATAGTTGCTGCACGGATTTATACGTACCGTCGGTATCCTGGTGGAAGACCTGCGCCCATGAAGCATTCCGTACATCGTGATAGGAAGCGTTGAGGAAAACGGATTGCCGGGCGTACTGCAGACCAATGCTGTTGTAGCGATCCAGTTGCATCGAACCGCTCAGGCCATAGAAATTATAGATATCCTCGAAGCGAAGGCTGCCCTGCAGGCGATCCGAATAGGTGAGGTAGAGCGTATCCAATTGAAAGTCACCGATACGCGCGACAACCAGCTCCTGCTCAAGCTCCTCAGGGTGCGTCGGCTCGAAGTGGTCTTCGTTTTTGATAACATCTCGATAGGCAAACGCACGGGCGCCGGGAGCGTAGGTCATTTTGTCGCCATAGACGGTGGGCACACCGACATTGAACATGAGATTGCCGCCCCATGAAAGCCCGGCGCGATCGGTCAGCTTTTTTCCGGCATACGCGGCGCCTTGCACATTGGCATATCCGGCCAATTCGCCGAGCGCAAAATTCATCCCGCCTTTCAAGTGCGAATCGCCGATCTTGTCGGTAATAACTGCCGGCTCGAACGCGAGGTAGGGACTGAAATCCCACACAGTAAAGCGCGGCTTGTACGGGGTAGCCGTATATTGGTAGGTACGCGTCTGAGATTCTGGATTCATCCCACCCCCGGCGAATATGAATGGATTCTGCTCTCGCGTGCGGTAATAGCGCTGCTCATGCTCCAGAGGCACAGAGGTTATTGGATCTATATCACACTTGTAAACCGAATAATTCGCTGCGTGAAACGCTGTGTACAGCACCGACTCACCATTGGGAGCGACCTGCGGGTGAAATGCGCCGCCAATGACATTGGTGATCTGCTCGACTTCTCCGTCAACCAGATCCATACGGTAAATATTAAAAATGCCGGTGCGGTCGGAGGAGAAATACAGGTAGTGTCCATCGGGTGACAGCGCGGGGTCGCGCTCATCCGCCCGGGTATGCACCAGCAACCTGAACTCAAGGTCGTTTTGAAAATTCAGGGAGTCGGCAAAATAGGCCGTGTCGGATAGCTTCCTCACACGATGCAGGGGCTGGGCATGGGCACTGACCATCGCGATGTCACGATCCTGCTTGTCATAGATGCTCAGTACGATGTTATCTGCGTCGGGCGTCCAGACCGGCGCGAAAAGCTGGGTGCCATTTGCAAAATTAGTAAGCAGCCGCTCATTCTTTCCATTCGCATCAATGAGGGCCAGGTTCTGGATACCGCCTTTATTCTGTATGAACGCAATTGTCTTTCCGTCGGGTGACACGGCGGGATCCAGCGCGCGGGAATGCCAGGTGATCTGCTGCTCGCGCCTTTCCTTCAGATCGAAAGTAAAGACGTCCAGATAGGGAGCATTTTTCGTCCAGCGAGAATAGAGCAACTTTTCACCGGAGGGAAACCACTGCAGGCGCGTGTCGACGATCTCGTTTGGTTTCAAAAGCTTTTCGCTGCGTCCGGTTTTAGTATCGAACACAAACAGATGCGGGTAGCGGATTTCATATCCCGTATTCGAAACCAGTCCGATTTTTTTGCCGTCCGGCGACCACGCACCGAAGCGGTCCCAGAATCCAGCATCGAAAACCGGTGTGCCTTCAACCGTGTTCTGCTTTATTGTTGTTGCCTGCTCCTGATAGCGGGATTTCAGGTGCGCGTGCCAATCATTATAAATCTCGAGCCCGGTTTTGCCGGTTGCCGTGCGCAAGGAGCGATTGAAGTTGAACCATGATTTGGTCGTGGCGCTCGTGCGTACTGCGCTTTCACCATAGACCGAGTCGATATACAGCACCAGCGAATATCCCTGATTGTAAGTCATCTCGTAGTGAAAACCCGACCGGGCGCCAAAGGTGCTCATTTCGGTATAGCTGAGCAGATCGTCTTCAAGCACGGCCATGCGCAAAAGCATGTCGCGATGGGTGTCCCAAAAATCGTTTCCGTTTTTATACGCATCGTACTGAGCAATGCCTTCCGCCCACCATCGCGGCGCCAGCAGGTTGTTAAAGCGCATTGCTACCGCCCAGTCCGGATTTTGATAGCGTGAATTGCTGAGCAGGCTCACATTCTCAAAAAGCAGGTTTTTGCGCGCTGCTTTGAGTGAGAAGACATGCGCCAACTCATGCGTAACCACATTGCGAAGCCAGCTACTGGTGCCGCGCATACCGGCATGCAAATTGGTTGTGTATATCGTAATCATATTTTTATTAAAAATTGCATAACCGTTGGCGAAATCACCCGGATCACGAATGTAAATGTAAATCCGCTGATACTCTTCGTAAATGTTGTAGGCCGTTATCAAATCGTCCCACACCTCTTCGGCAATCAGAATGACCTCGTGGGCAAAAAATTCATTACCTTCATCAAACACGACGACATAATGCTCGGTCTGAACCTGTTTCTGAGCTGAAAGGGGCAGACTCAGCAAAATCAGAAGGGTCAGGCTTGCGCAGATGCGCGACATTTGCATCCTTTCACCATCTGAGTATGGGTTGTGGGATAAAAACGGGCATGACTGCAAAATATATCGGGCTGGCAGGGGCCGGTACGCCACCGACTCGACACAGGTTCGCTGGTGCAGGCCAACTCATGTATATTAGTGGCGGACCTCTACTTTGCCAGCAGGGAGAGACATTTATGGTTTTCGGCGACAGTATCACGCTTTCCATGAAGGGCTATTCGGATATCAAAAACATCACCGACGAAGTTGAGCATGTTGTCTCGGCGTCAAAAATTATCAGCGGGCTGGTAGCTGTTTTTGTCGTCGGCTCTACAGCATCCATTTCGACTATCGAATACGAACCGGCCCTGGTTGCCGATTTCAAGGACCAACTGGAACAATTTGCCTCCCAAAACATGCATTCCCGCCATTCGCAAACCTGGGGTGACGATAATGGCTTCTCGCATATCCGTGCAACCTTTATGGGCCCCGGTTTGACCGTCCCGCTCAGCGACGGCCGGCTTATACTGGGAACCTGGCAGCAAATCATCGTCATCGACCACGACAATCGTGCACGCCAACGCACGGTTTTCGTGCAAATTGTGGGCGAATAGCCTGTTTCGTCATGCGCTCACTTCCGCACTACATCTCCGCATCTCGGCGCACCGACATCCCGGCATTTTTCGCCGATCGATTTTTTGCCGCATGGGAGCAGGGTGAAATCACCTACGATGGCGGCTACGGCAGAAGCTATACGGTATCACTGCGCCCCGAAGATGTGCTGGGATACATTTTCTGGTCGAAGAATTTTGCCCCCTTCCTAGCGCACCCCGATTTCGCCGGATTAATCGAACGCTCGAACGCACTATTTCACTTCACGATCAATGATAATCCCGAACTCGAGCCGCGCGTCCCCCCGCTCAAGCAACGCATCGACACGCTCAAACAGTTGTGTGACATGGTCGGTTCCGAGCGTGTGCTGTGGCGCTATGATCCGGTGTGTAAGTGGCAATCGCCTCCCAACGCTTCCCGCATCAACGACCGCCGGTTTTACCGCATACTTGACATGCTGCATCCCCTCGGCATCCGATACTGCTACTTCTCTTTTATGAGCAGTTACGCTAAACTGAAAAACCGTGCTGTTTCATTTATCCCGTTTACATCGGAAGAAAAAGCGCACATTGCAGCCGGAATGTTGTCTTCATGCAGGCAGGCCGGATTGACTTTGTACAATTGCTGCAATGAGGAAATCCCGGATCTGGTCCCGGGAATACACAAGGCCGGTTGCATTGACGATGCAATCTTGCGAAAGACCGATCGCTTCGGGGTGCATCGCCCTCTCAAGGTCAAAGGGACGCGGCGGGCGTGCGGCTGCTACGAAAGCAGAGACATCGGCTCATACGCCGACGCCTGCCCGCATGGCTGTTTATACTGCTATGCGAATCCGCAAGGATGTATCAGGGCATAACTTCAGGACTCCTGACTTCCCGCAAAATGGAACTGCACCGTTTCGTAGGCCATGCGAAGGTTCGTTCCCGGGAAAAGGGTATCAGTCTCATTGAGAATAGTACATAATGCATTTGCCGCACTGTTTGCTCGCGGCGTTGACAATGAGTGAAGCCGTACCGTTAATATTTGCCTGCTATAGTCCGGGATTAAATCCGCATCATTTTTAATGATTTCTTTCACCAGCATTCTGATTTCTTGCTCTGAACGTGAATTATATGGAGACAATGCATTGGCAATTGCGCATTCGGACCGGTATGCAATCATCCGCACCGCGTTCATAAAAAGTTTACTTGATGATTTAAGCTTGTTATACCGGCTGTGCTCCGGCATATCTTTTATCCTCACGCGTCGTGGAGTCATTTGCAATTCTTCGCGCAGTTGTTGGATATCCCGTTCATATGCAGCAATTGTGTCCTGAAGTTCTCCGTGTTGCCGCAGTTCATTTTTTACCGAATCGATACTCAGAGCTAAATTGTCCCCTATTTTTGCAAATAATATGGCTTTAATCCTGGCTTGGTTCTCCCGTTTCTTTTTAATCCGATACACAAGACTCCTGTATGATGGATTTACGACATCAGATTCTGGATTTACCTCTTCAATACCATATTCAACCAGCTTATCAAGGTCGTAGTCCTGCACCATAAAGCGAAAAAAGTTCTCTTGTGACCACCGCGAAAACATCCTGCCGGCCAAAAAAGCGCCTGGCGCATAGTTGTGATAATACTGGTCTGGTGTCCACTTTCAGATAATTTCCTGTTGTAAGTAATTAAACAGGCTTGATTGATTATAGAAAACCGGCTCAAGACAGAAGCCGAATTCTGCTGATAGCGCCCTCATAAAAAAATTCCTCCGTTCAGCAAAACCTTTGAGTAATTGAGCTGGCAAGCCTACTAACGCTAAAAAGTTGCACTTGCAACATGTTTGTGTTATTTTAGGGCCGTTGAACAAATCAACTCAAGGAGAAAACGTGCCTGAAAAACCAACACAGGTCCCTGGTGAGTATCTTGAACTGCTACGCAAAAACGGTGGCCGGGTGACCCCTATCGTAAGTGCGCTATTGCAGCGTCTGCACAAGAGCAAGCGCGTATACACGCCTGAGCAAATAAAGGATGAGCTGGATACCACGTTGCACTGTGATATAGGCTTTCCTACTATTTACCGGGCAATTGACCGGCTGCTGCGATGTCGCTTACTCTATCGCATGCATCGGGGCGATGGCCAGACGATGTTTTTTCTATGCTGTCATCCCGAGGATGAGCATCATCACCATTTCATTTGCACCGTCTGCAAACGGGTATTTGAAATAGAAATGTGCATGGCTCACCAATACGAATCGCATGTCGCGAAGTATCTTGGCGCAACCATAACCAGGCACATTATTCAACTCGAAGGGATGTGCAAAGATTGTCTTTCTGATAATGTACCCAAAAGGAGGAAGCAATGATTCGGAGACTGATTTTTCTTGCAGGAGTGTCTTTCGCGGCGCTTCTTGTCGCGTGTTCCAAACCCCAAAGCGACAACTCGCGTATCGTTTTTGCCACTATTTTGCCGCAGAAGGATTTCGTTCGGCAGGTCGCAGGCGACCGCTTCGTTGTCCATGCGCTGGTGGGACCCGGGCAAAGCCCCCACAGCTACACGCCGACACCCGATCAGATGGCGCAATTGTCCCAGGCAGCGGCGTTTTTTCGTATCGGGGTAGAGGTTGAGGAGGGGCTGCTGCCCAAACTCCAGAAGAGCATGCCGAGTCTGCGCATAATTGATCTGCGCAAGGGCATTGCGCTACACGACATGACTGAAGAGCACCATCACGATGATGACCATGGCGATCATGATCATGACGGACACGCTGCAGATGAAGATCACGGTGAGCATCATGCGCATGAGGAAGCTTCACACGAAGACCATGGTGCTCATGACAACCACGACCACCATGCTCATGGCGGGAAGGATCCCCATATCTGGCTCTCTCCACCCCTGGTTAAACAGATGGCAATAACAATCAAGGATGCGCTTGTTGAAATAGACCCTGAGGGAAAACAGGTGTATGGAAAGAACCTTCTAGTCTTTCATCAGAAACTCGATTCGCTCGATACATACATACGAACAACGCTGGCGCCGGTGAAGGGGACAGAGCTGTTTGTTTTTCATCCCGCATTCGGTTATTTCGCCGATGAGTACGGGTTAGTGCAAAAACCGGTCGAAACCGGCGGCAAGGAACCAAGCGCCCGTGATTTGGCTGAGCTTGTCCAGGAGGCCCGTGAGCATAAACCAAAGGTGATTTTTGTCCAGCCACAATATTCGCAAAAAAGCGCCCAGGCATTGGCGGCACAAATCGAATGCGCGGTAGTGCCTATCAACCCGCTGCCGGAAAATTATTTCGCAGAGATGCTTGATATGTGCGCAAAAATCCATGCGGGATTAAGTGGCGATGAATGACCGTGAAGCAGTGCTGCAGTTCAGCCATGTGTGCTTTTCCTATGGGCATGAAGAGGTGCTGTGCGATATCGATTTTGCTATCGAAGATCACTGGTTTGTCGGGATTGTGGGCCCAAATGGCGGGGGCAAGACAACTTTGCTGCGCCTGGCCCTTGGACTCGAGAAACCCGGCAGCGGAACAGTCCGGCTGCTTGGCAGCACACCTGCGGAAAACCGAAAGCATGCCGGCTATGTCATGCAGCACCAGCAATTCGATGAGCGTTTTCCCATAAGCGTGGTCGATGTTGTACTCATGGGGCTGTCGCAGGGGTGCAAGATCGGTTTTTTCGGAAAACATGGGGTAAAAAGCGCTCTGGACGTGCTTGATCAGGTCGGTATCGCCGATCTGGCCAATCGCCAGTTCGCTCAGCTCAGCGGCGGACAACGTCAGCGCGTCCTGATTGCACAGGCGCTTGTCGGCAAGCCCCGCCTGCTCATGCTGGATGAACCAACGGCCAATATCGATTCGGAAGGTGAGGCGGCAATCCATGAACTGCTGCGCAGACTTGCGGGCGAACAGACCATTCTCATGGTCTCTCACAACATCAATACGGTCCTCGAATGCGCGACACATGTTTTATGCGTCAACCGTTCGGCTATGGTCAATCCGCTCTCTGAAATGCATCCCGACATTCTCGAACGCGCCCGAGGCGGCGGCATCGCGGTCTTGCACCATGAGTTGAATTGCGGTGTGTTCAACCGTCCCGGATCCTGCCGCAAAGAAGACAAAGCAGACAGCAAAAGAAACGGTGGCGCCGAATGATAGTCTTTTTCCAGGACCTTTTGCGATATCCTTTCCTGCAATTTGCACTTATCGCCGCCGTGTTGTCGTCGGTAGCCGCCGGGATTACGGGGAGCCTTACGGTCGTACGACGTTCGACTTATATCGCCGGCGCGATATCACATTGCGTGCTGGGTGGTCTGGGAGCGGCGCGCTATTTCCAGGTTGTACACGGCCTGAACTGGCTGCACCCGATGGCCGGGGCGCTTGTTGCGGCGCTTCTGGCGGCAGTGATTATCGCCTGGGTGACGGTCTCGGCCCGTGAGCGGATCGATTCGGTGTTAAGTATCGTGTGGGCGCTGGGCATGGCGGTGGGCGTCAGTTTTATCATGAAGACGCCGGGTTATAGCCAGGACCTGATGAGCTATCTGTTCGGCAGCATCCTCATGGTCTCGCCGTTCGACCTGGTATTGATGGCGGTTCTGGACGTGTTCATTGTTGCCGCGGTAGTGCTCTTCTACCATCCGATTCTTTCGACCTGTTTCAATGAAGAAGCCGCTCGGGTAAGAGGAACGCCCGTAAAACTGGTCATCTATCTTGTGACTATTGTCACGGCGGTAACCGTAGTGCTGCTGACCCGGATTGTCGGTATCGTACTGGTCATCGCGCTGCTGTCGATACCGGCAGCGACCGCGTCGCGGTTTTCGACCTCATTATTGTCAATGATCGTTTGGGCGACGCTTCTCGCACTGCTGTTTATGGTCCTTGGACTTGCGGTCAGTTACGCGCCGCGGCTTCCCGCGGGGGCGACAATTATCCAGGTTGCCGCTCTTGGGTATGGCTTGGTCCTGGTTGCGGGTTTTCTGCGTCGAAAGAGAATTGCTCATGAGTAAAACCAAAGCTGAATCACTGCCTTTTTTTACCATCCGTGATCTACTACTCGCGGCAGTCGTGCTTTCAGTGTCTCTCTTTCTCTTTTTCCCAACCCCTCTGGGAATTGCGCGCCATGTCTTTGCCATTACGTGGTCGTCGATTTTCCTCGAAGCGCTCTGCTTCATGCTCATCGGATCAGTTGTCAGCGGGGTTGTTGAAGAGTTCGTCCCCCGCGGCCTTATCGAACGACTGGTCCAGAGCAACCGGATTGCCGTGGTAACCGGTGCGGCAGCGATGGGTTTTATCTTTCCGGTGTGTGAATGCGCTATTGTGCCTGTTGTGCGGCGGCTGCTGAAAAAGGGCGTTCCACTTTCAGCTGGCATCGCTTTCATGCTGGCTGCGCCAATTGTCAATCCGGTTGTTATCTGGTCGACTGCAGTGGCATATCAGGGCCAATGGTTTATGGCAATTACCCGCGTCCTGTTCGGTTATGGCACTGCCTGCATGGCCGCGATATTCGTGGGAACACTCTTTTCCGCCGACAAGGCACTGCTTGCCGGCATTCCGGAAACCGCGGGGCATTGCGGTTGCGGTTACGAACACGGTCACGACGACGGCCCGGGAGGTTCACACAGCCATGAAGCAGCCCATTGCTCGTGCAGCGAACACGGATGCAGCCCACTCCACTCCGCGCACCACAAGAATTCCAGGCTGTGGAATCGCGCGATATCGAGTCTGCGTCATGCCCGTGATGACTTTTTCGATGTGGCGCCTTACCTGGTTATTGGAACACTTGTTGCCGCCATAATCCGATCATCGATTCCCGCGTCAGCCATCGAGCAGCTCGCGGACCGCCCGCTCCTTTCGATTGGCGGGATGATGGCTTTCGCTTTCGCATTGAATCTGTGCAGCGAAGCCGACGCGTTCATCGCGGCTTCATTCGCCGGCATTGTACCGCTTGCGGGTCAGATGGCATTCATGGTGCTTGGTCCCATGCTTGATATCAAGCTGCTTCTGATGTACCGTTCGGTGTTTCGCGGCAAATTTATTGTTGTGCTGTCCAGTGTGGTAATACTGCTGGTACTGGCGTATATGCTGCTATTTGGATACATGATTGGAAGGGCCGCGCTATGAGACGGTTTTTTGCCAAAAGTGTGACGATTCTGTGGGCCTTGATACTGGCCGGTCTCCTTCTGCCGGGTAGCAGCGGCTCTCCCACGCTTCACTCCTTTCTCAAGCCGGGCTTATGGTGGCTTGTTGCGACAGGGGCGCTTATCAGCGCACTGTTCTTCCTCGTTTCTTTTGCAGGCGACCGGCATACCCACAGCCATGTGAAGAGCCGGATGGGGGCACTCCTGAAACTGGTGCTCCTTGTCGTGCCGGTTCCCTTTATCCTTGCATTTGGCAAGGCGGAATACGGCTCTGACGCACTTGCCGGCAGATTGACGATGAAAAGGACCCAACAGGCGGGATATTCAAAACCGATTGCGGCTTCGACAGGGGCAGAGGCTCTCGAAACCCCCTCTGCTCAGCAGCCTGCGGACAAAGATTCCGTGTACCAGGCGGACTTGATGGAACTTCTCTACGCACCGGAATCATTCTTCGGCCGGCGGGTGAAAACAACCGGCATGATGTACCAGGGCGATGAAATTCCCGAACACTACCTTTACTGTTTCCGGTATGTCATGGTTTGTTGCGCGGCCGATGCCATGCCCGTGGGTGTTTTCATCGATAAACCTGATTCTGGTACCGTCGAAAAAAACGCCTGGTATGAAATCGAGGGGACCATACATCCTGATTCCCTGGACGGCTATTCTATTCTGAAGCTGGACGAGGCGGTCATGCGGCCAGTTCAGAAACCGGAGGTGACATGGTTGTATCCACG
>WJLW01000118.1 GCA_014728295.1 Chitinivibrionales bacterium
AATTTTTTCCACATCTACTCTTTGATTGAGCAGGCCGGTGTCGATCTCGGTTGTTTCATCAGACACTGCCATACTTTCAACCTCCCCATCGACGCTAAACGGGGAGTCGGGCTGTGGTGCTTCCATCGCTGCTGCCGTGCCGGCAATTGCAGCTTCTTCATCTGTAGTGTCAACAGATGCGGATTCTGTCTCATTCTTATCCGTATCTTGCGGCGACAGGCCCCTGACGGCAAATTCGCTTTGGAGCTCCGATTCAAGCGATATCTCATCGAGTTCAATCGTCTCATCATCACCGGGCGCAATTATATCCGTGGCCCTCGAAAGGTCATCTTCGTCAAGCTCAACCGTATCCATCTTCGGCAACTCCTGGCTGCTGTCTGGCGCAGGCTGCTCTCCATGCTTCTGTATATCGGTATTGCTTCCGGAGTCATCAAAGATCTCCGCCATCCGCGAGGAGATTTCCTCATTGCTGAGTTCCATCTTTTCAACAGCTTTGGTTTCCTCAAGCTCGCGTGCCTCTTCATCGGTAATGCCGACATTCTTGAGCGTCGTATCGACATGGGTGGCGGCATCTACTTCGGAAACAGAAGCAAGCTCATCTTCATCAGTTGCAACGGTAAGGTTGTCATCGTCTGCTCCGGACGGCTCGTCTGTAGGCGGCTTTTTTGCAAGGCCGTATTCCTCCGGATGTATGTCGACATGCGTTTCCAGAAGCGATTGGGACGAATCGTCATCAGAGGCAGCGGAATCCACATCCACGCCGGTATCTTCCGGCGGCCCGGCTTCGGCAAGTATCGACCGATCAAGAGCGATTGTCTCACCGAAAAGCGATGGGTCGGGTACCGACGAATCTTCTTCGTCTTCCATAACCGGCAGTTCCCCTTCTATCGCATCCGGTCCGGCCGGCTTTTCCTCCGGAGTTATAGTGTCGGGCACTGTTTCATGTGCTTGCGGCGCCGGATGATCGATGAAAATATCATCCTGATCGGAATGTTCGGCGCCGCTTTCCTCGGGTGCGGGTGATGCGTTATCTTGTGGTTGTGGGAGCGCGTCATCGTCTTTTTCTGCCGATTCTGCAGCCCATTGCAAATCATCGCCGGCGGTGTCGATCACGTGCGTTGCAGCGAATGCATCCGGTGTGAGTTCGGGGCTTTGCGGCGATATTTCGATGTCTTCGGCAGGTTCCTCCTGTGGTATTTCCGCTGATGCTGATTGCTGATCGGGAGGCGTTCCCTGCCCGGGTTCGATGCCTGCTTGCGGCGCGTACTCCTGGTCGCCGGTATCCAATTTGCCGGCGGCTGTCTGGGATTGCTCGTGAGCGGGCGCTGCGGCTGCATCGGCCGGGAGATTGTCATCCTGCGGTGTGTCAATCATGTCCTGCGAAACAACATCTTCCGCGGGCTCTGCCTTTTCGTCGGCAACTGCCCGATCGGCGTCTTCCCCTGCAAATGGACCTGCAAACGCATCATCGGCATCTTCACCGAAAATTTCGTTTATTCGGGTGCTGACATCTTCGCCGGATATATCGGGTGTCAACAGAGCGCCAAGCGTCGTCGGATCGGGCCGGATCGGCGCCTCTGGCTGATGCGGGGGAGTTTTGGATGCGGCGGCCTCAGGGTCCGACGTGCCCGGCGCGGGAGTTTTTGACGGTTGCGAATCATCCCGTTCGTCGGCGAAGAGCATTTCTATGCGAGAGGCAATTTCATCATCAGCTCGTCTTGCGGGTGTTTCCTGCTGTGGTTTCTGAGTTTGCGGCGGTGTATCTTCCGGCTGCTGCCGCTCAGGTGCGGGTGCTTGTGGGGGAGCCGGTTGCTGAGTTTCCAATGCCGCCCATTCGCGTTCTCTCTGTTGGGTTGCGGCGGCTTCCTCCTCGGCAAACATCATATTCATACGGTTGCCGATATCGTCGGCGACGTTTTCGTCCTCAGGTGTCGGGGAAAGATCTTCCACAACCTCTTCGACCTGATAATTTCCATCGCTTTCGGGAATCAACAATTGCTCCACATCCGCTTCACTTGTTTCAGGCTGTGTCGCCTCGCCGTAATCAAGCGGCTCCAGCTCTTCGGCCGGTTCGTAGGGTTCGGTGAGCGCTGCAGCGGCCATGTCCGGTTGTTCATCGCTCATTTCCACAGATGCGCTTTCGGCTTCAAAGCTTGCTTCTTCCTGCTCGGCGGGTTGCGCTGTTGGAGGAGCCGGCTCGGGCGGCGCTTTGGGCTGCGGTGCATTCACCTGGTCTATGATTTCGTAAATATTGGTCTTTCCACTCCCCTGATAATCCGCAGCCAGTTTTGCCATAGATTGATTTTCGGGATCGAGCCGGACAAGCAGTGTATACAGATCCCCGGCTTTTTCATCAAGGCCTTTTTTGGCGTATATTTGGGCAAGCATTTTTAATGCCATGGGATTCTTGCGGTCGAGATGGCATATTCGTGAAAATTCCAGCAAGGCTTCTTCCAGGTTTTCCTGTTCAAGGAAGCAACGTCCCAGAATAATGCGCCCGGTGACATACTCGGGATGGTGCTCCAGTCCCGATTGACACAATTCAATGGCCTGAGGAATGTCCCCGCGCTGGCGATAGGCGTCTGCCAGTCGTGCAAAGATCAATGAATTGGGAGTTGCCGCAAGTTTTTCTTCATAGTGCTGGATAGAAGGTTGAGCTGTCGCCATTGTTTCCCCGGATAAGCAGGTCGGTCAGGAGCTGGAAGTTTACTTTTGTAGTATAAAATACAATTATACTATATGGCACCGACCGGGTAAAAGGTATCATGCCCGTAGGTAGAGTGGATTCCCGTCTCCACGGGAATGACTTTACAATAGGTTGCCGTCTCCACGAAACAACATCCCACTTGTCATACCCACGGAGGTGGGTATTCAGATCGTATGCAGAGTGGATCTCCATTTTCACGGGAATGACATATTATAGCCCCATTTCACCCCTGAATCCGCCTCACAATCTTACTCGTCGAATACCCCGCATGCATCGCCACAATCTTCACCTTCCCGCCATATTTTTCCACTGCCGGCTTCTCGATGATATTCTCGGGATAATCCCCGCCCTTGACATGCACGTCGGGCCGAATGATTTCGATAAACTGAATCGGATTCGGATCGGCAAAGATAAAAGCACACGCCACCATTTTGAGCGAACTGATCAATAACGCCCGATCCTCCTGTCTTTGGATCGGCCGCCCCACGCCTTTCAATTGCCTGACGGTTGCATCCGCATTGATGCCGACTGCCAGCAAATCCCCCTGCGCAGCGGCCTCGATTAAATAGCGGATGTGCCCGGCATGTACTATGTCGAAGCAGCCGTTTGTGGTGACGACGCTTTTGCCTTGCCGGCGAAGCGGGGCAAAGTAGTCTCGTGCTTGTTCGGGGGTGGCGAATGCGGTTGTTGTCATGTTCATGCTTTTTCCGATGCGTAAAACTATATCAATGATTTTTTCGGCATTGCATCACCTTTTGCAGGAGCGGCTGTACCGGAAAAAAATAAATTACCTGCAACGATGAGTTTTTTTTCATTCAAAGCGCTCAATATACCTTCGAAATTTTCTGCAGGCAACACAATTTTGCTAAAGTATTTGCCTAACCTGCCGATAAATCAGATAGGGTGAGATGCACGGACATAAAAACCGGGCAACAACCCCGAAAGTTCAAGTGCTCTCCCTTTCTGCCGATAAGCTGAAATAGAGAGCGCATCTAACGCTTTCTTCAGGCGCATGGACGATACGAGCCTGAAATAATCGCTAACAAGGATGGTAGCGTATGCGTATCAATCATAATCTTGAGTCCAAAGTTTCCCAGAACGCGCTGTTTCAAGTCAACCGTTCGATGGGTAAAACCCTCGAAAAATTATCAACCGGGCTGAGAATTAATCGTGCCTCAGATGATGCGGCAGGTCTCGGTGTGTCTGAAAATTTGCGGACACAGGTGCGCGGCCTCAATCAGGCGATGAAAAATACTCAGGATGCCATATCGATGCTAACGATCGCGGATGGAGCCCTTCAGGAGCAAACTGAAATCGTGCATAGAATGAGAGAACTGGTTATACAGGCCAAAAACGATACGTATACATCTGTAGAACGATCGTATATGGGGCAGGAGTTTACCCAGCTAATGGAGGAGCTTGATAGAATTGCGGCGTCGACAAATTATAACGGTATGCAAATATTTGCAACACCGGAATCGACCGAAGGAAGCAACCTCTATACGCAGGGGTATGTAACGGGAACGAGTGACACACCGCATGATTTATCCCGGCAACACAATGTTTTTGATGACCCGGAAGATTCGGTTTTCGGCTCTTCCGACTGGGGCAGTAGCCACCATTTCAATATGATGCTGGGTGCGAACTACTATACTTCGGATGCCAATGCATATAACGGTGGAAATGGTACAGGTGACGGGCCGAGAGAATCCTTCGATCAGAATGCCCCTAACATGCTTACCATTCAGTTCGGGCAAATGGATTCGAATACTTTATTTTCCCTCTATGGCAATGGATTTACCGGTGACGGTTCTGATACCTTTGATGGATTTCAATTTGATGCTGCTGACGCGGAAGACAATATTATCAATCTTTTCTATAATAATTTCTTCGGCAGAGATGCTACTGTTCAAGATAAGTTGGAACTGGCTCTTGAAGTAATTGATGGTGGCAATGATGTCGATCCGAATATTGCCAATATGTGGGCAGGCGCAAATCAGCGAGGCGTTAGCGGTCTACAACGGCTCAATACAATGAGGGCAAGCATTGGAGCGACGATCAACCGTTTAGAGCACACGATAAATAACACTATGAATCAAATACAGAATACCCAGGCTGCCGAAAGCCTGATTCGAGATGCAGATTTTGCAAATGAAGCTGCGGCGCTCACGCGTGATCAGATACTCTCAAATTCCGCTACTTCTATCCTCGCACAAGCAAATATGAAACCCCAGAGCGTATTGCAGCTTATTTAATTGCCCCTATGCCGCCCAGAGCTGAAATCAAGTATTTTTCTAGTGCTTGTGAAAAATGCTCTGAAAGGGCCAATCGTTTGTTGTTGCCTCATTGATAATTCCCGTGATTGTAGATCTGTATAATGCCCGGATTAATATTACTGCCTCAAATCTTGAGCAAAAATTTGAGGAAGCACTTGTACAATTAATTCATCCTTTCAAATCCGAAACAACCAATCAAAAATGCAAGGCTGATTTTTATCTTGAAGTCACACATGGTTTTAAGCCGATTACGGAAGTTGAAAAATCGTTTAAGAATAATGAATGCAGGCTGGCGGAGCAAAATGGGAAAATTACCTTAACTACATCTAATTCATTTGCTGTGCTTGATGTGAGTAACAACAAAATGATAGTGACACATCATAGCAAGGATGTATTCGAGTTTCAGAAGAATGTTGTCGAGCATCTAAAATTAGTGGCATCCATCATTCTGACGTTGCGGGGAGGATTGCCGCTTCATTCTTCTGCGGTGAGTAGAAAAAACAAAGCTTTCCTATTTCTTGGACCTTCCGGGGCCGGGAAAAGCACTATCTCTCAATTGTTGAAAGGTTCATGGCAGGTAATAGATGAAGAATTCAATGTAATCATTCGCGAAAACGTTAACTATTTTGTATCGACTCTGCCTCAGGCAAATAACATGGCCGGGTTTACCGTTTGCAACGAGAAACCGGCCCTTGATGGCATATTTTTGCTTGAAAAATCAAATACGAACAATATAAAAAACATGCCGCATCGAATTCAGTGCGCCTCGCTACTTTCGCATCTATTTATTTTCCCTTTGTCTCAAACGATTGGAGACGCCCTGTTGTCAAATGTAGATCATGTTTTAGAAAAAATGCCAATACTAAATTTGCAGTTTCGAAATGATCATTCCATTTGCTCATTTTTAGATAATTGGAATAAAAAAAATGTGCTATAAGATTAAAGATAACCTTTCCGAAAAATCTCTTCAGGATGAATTATTCATTCTCGATAGAACGAATTCGCATGTACACTCTTTCAATGAGTCCGGCAAATTAATCTGGGCCTGCTTAAGGCAGAATATGCCTCTGGATATAATCGCAGCAGAATTGACAAAAGAATTTGACGTTGATGTTGAAGAAGCTAGAAACGATATATCTGATTTCATTCGAATGTGTGAAAGCAGAGGGCTGCTAGAAATTTGCAATAAAAAGCAGACTTAAAATGCATGAAATCTCCAAAAAAATTCAAAAGCTTTCAGAACATGGCTACCAAACCCATGTTGTATTTGAAGTGACAAACAGGTGCAATGCGCGTTGTGAATACTGCTATGTGGGGCAGAAGGATTTTGCCAAGGACCTGCCTACCGAAAAAATATTTCTAATTCTGGATAAAATTGCAGATGAAAATTTTCTTTTTTTGACAATAACAGGCGGCGAGCCATTCCTCAGGCCCGATATCCTTCCAATCTTGTACCATGCTGTAGCGTGCAATTTTTTTTCAATTGCTATATGCACAAATGCAATTCTTATTGGCTCTGAGCAATTGAATTTTCTAGAAAAAAATGCTGAATCGATAAACAGAATGCAAATATCGATATTCTCTGATAATCCTGAAATAAATGACTCATATTTTAAGGTAAATGGTGCATATCGAAAGGCAATCAAAAATGCTGAATTAATAAAGTCCTTTGGAATTGAGGTAAGTATTGCTCTAAATTTAATAAATCAGAATATTGATCATTTTCAAATAACATTGAATAATTTTAAGAGAAAAGGGTTTAAAACGGCTGTTTCATATGGAAAACAACCGCCGGGTTGTGGCGATCTGAAAAATGCAATATCAAGCACAACTTCCGTAGAGTTCTACAGCAAAGCTTTAAAAAATGCTGATCAGCATGAAATTAAAAGAATCATTCACCATTGGCACGAATCAGAAAGAAATCAGGAAAATTCACTTTGTATAGGTTTGAAAAAAGCCTTAGCCATAAATGCATCTGGTCAATTAATCCCCTGCGTTGCATTTCGAGATATGGTTATAGGTGAAGCATTGCAAGAAATTCGCATAAGAGATATAATGAAAAAATGTCCGGAGTATCAAAAAATAGTATCTCTAACCAAGAATGATTTAGAAAAGTGCAAAACATGCAGAAGAAAAAGTTTCTGTAATATATGTATAGGTTCTATCCATTCAGAATATGGCAAAATTTCGCAACCTTTACATCAATCTTGCAATTTTTGTATGGCAGTTGAGAATTATGTGAATGCAAAAAATGAAAGCACATATAGCTAAAAGAAAAGATCGCATTTTTGCTCAGTTTATGAAGGAGCAAATCCCTAATCATGTAACAATTGAAGGCAATTCAATGTATCCCGTATTGCGCACAGGAGAATGCATTGCAATTTTGCCATTAAGTAGCGAATTAGTTGCCGGTGAATGCTATGCATACCTAAAAAACGGGGTTCCTGTTCTTCACCGGCTTGTGGGATATAATGATGATTATGCATCTTTTGTCGGTGATAATACCAGTTTGATTGAGGAAATAAGCAGAGAGTGTATCATTGGAAAGACAAATTTGAAAAACTATGAAGCTTATGAAAATATAGCAAAATATCTTAATCTTGCTTTAATCAATATGCATTTCCGTTCTTCAATAATCTTGGCATGCAAAAAGCAGTTACTAAGACTTGCTTATAAGATGGAGCAGTTATGGCAAAAAAAATGTATGAGAAACCCGAAATTTACACCGAGCACCTGTTAACGGATGTTCTCAGGGCTCAATCTGACTGCAGTGAAGCAGAATTCTCATTTTTTATTAGTGCACCAAATGAATGTACTTGTTGGCATTTTACTGATTCCAGTGGAGTTTAAGCTTTTTGGTTTTTCGCACAAGCCTAAACTTCCTTAATGCAAGCTGTACCGGTTTTTTGGCATAGAGACCATTGAGCAGCAGCTTCCGGATTGATTCTGGCAGGCCGAAGTATATCTTCAAGTATGCTTTGTAATATTTCCTGCCGGCTATTTTTGGGGAATTCCAACCTGGCAATTTGATCCCAACTCTATCTTCATACAAACTAAAGATCAAGCGCCCAAAATTTCGCATGCCTGTTTGATTCAGAATTTTCCAGAATCTTTGCCAATTAAAAGCTGGATGAGTACTCAATGCTTCAATCTCATCAAATGTAGACTTTGGGAATGATTTCCAGAAATGGACAAATAAATGGCAAATGAACAAACTCAGAGCGTCTTCTGGGCAAGGGGTCTTTTTATATTCAGATAAGCTTTCGGCTCTACTAAATATATCATCTCCATTGATTTCAAATCTTTCATCGTAATTAATGCCTCTGTGAATATCGACAGCATACACATGCTCACCAAGTTTGCAATCAAATGTTCTTTCAAATTCCCACCTGTTTTGATACCTAACAGTGTTATCTCGGCCTTCAAAATAGTGAACTACCCTCGCAAAGTCATTGGGTTTTACTAGAATGTCTATGTCACAAATATTGCGCGACCGAATCTGCCTGGCCAATCCAACCTCGATCAAATAGGCGCCTTTGTAAAGAAGAAATGGAATTTTGATAGAACTAAATTCATTTTCAAGCAAAGCAATAGCTTTTTTATACAAGTGTTGCCTAAGTATCCACTTTTGAGTTGGCGGCATTCTTTTTGGTGCAAACATGGGGCTATTTTTTGATAAATCGAATTTCGTAAATTAATTTGCAGCAGTGGAATAGAGTTTGTACCAGGACAATACATATAAGCTGATATCCTGAAGTAAATTGTCTGGCTATTCTATAGATATCGTACCACTGCCGAACGCGTTTTGCTATGCGTTTTTCTCTAGCGTATACTCGGTAATTGTATGTAACGCAAGGGACGTATCGTATGCGCCCATAAGTTAATAGAAGCGCTACGAGGTATTTGTCCGTTGCTCTGAGAAAAGAGCTGTTAATTTCAGGTGTCCGGGTGAAAAATTCACTTTTAATCATGAGGGTCGGACCAACTATAGGGGATTTCATCGAACTCAGCATTGTGGCAATTGACTTTACCCTTCGTGAATTTCTCCGCCGGTATATTGTGCCCCACTTATCCATGTAGTGTGCGTCGGTATATACCGCATCAATTTCTGCAAAAGCTATGAGTGCGTCTATTCTTTGATTTAAACTATCAGCCGGCAGAATATCATCTGCATCTACAATTGTAATATACTCTCCTTCGGCAATTTTTATTCCAGCCTTTATTGCCGCTAACCTTCCTTGGTGCTCAATGGTAATCAGCTTTGTTCTGCCAGGAGAAAGCCTTTCTATGTTATGAATACATTTAGTAACAATGTTGAACGTATTATCGGTGGAGCCATCGTCAACAACGATTATTTCAATATAACCATAAGTTTGGTTGTTGACGCTATTGATTGATTCGACGATGTACTTGCCCATGTTGTAGGTTGGAATAATTACGCTAGCAAGATAGCGAGAACGAAGTGGGGACATGGGATAAATAGTGGTTTAGGTGAGTATACTGGCTTAAACCGCTACGCTCGCCCTTAAAGAGATAATATAAAAATTGGATAAATGAAGCAATTGGTGGCTGAATCTTACTAGCTCATTTGTGTTTTCGTTTGAAAATGAGGAGCGCAGGAATACACATTATCAAATAGGCTAATGAAGATGGCTCGGGCACTGAAACACGATTAACCACAAGATTGTCTATTGAAACGCTTTGTCCTTTTTCTCCGCCAACTGCTTCAAGATCCAAAGAGACCAAGTTTTTGAAGGATGGCAAAAATGAATAATGCTCCCAGGCATTTTCCTCTACTTTGAATGCTTGTGAGACTTGGCCGCCATCTTCGAGATGACCCGTTGCAATAATGCTTAAACCGGGAACCCATTGATCAACAGCCAAGTGAGCAATGTCAAAACCGGTAATTGAAAAAAGCTCACTGTCAGCTCTCTCAAGCGTCATTTTTAGTTCTGAATCGCAATATCCGCACCATGCAAAAAAATCCGACCCATTGTTTGAGGTGACAAGGGGTTCCAAATCCTTCGAAAAAACACCATGGAAATCGGACCCAATATTTGATGAGATTTGGTATCCTTCTTCAAAATAAGGATCAGAAAAAGTTAAATGCGTTACATTTGGCGCCAGATAGCTATTGAAAGCAATCAGATCTGCATGCACAAAAATTATTGAAATCGAGAGAAATAAAAATACTTTCTGTTTCATCAGAAGCCCCTTTTTGATGCGTTCCACTAGGTATGCCAATCACATTGAATGCATTTCTCCTGTTTAATATAACTATTGCATATTACGTTGGAAAGAAAAAAATTAAAGTGTCTGCTGGATATTCTTCAGGGCGCCCTGCTGTGCATCACCATGAGCCATGCAACCAGGCAACCCTGGTAGCTCGGCGGTAAGAATGCTGTCTTCATTGCTCCAGTACATGATAATTTCATATTTGCTGTTAATTGATCTAATCTCCCGGGAACCAATCAAAAAGCTCTCCATTTGCGTCAGGAGTAATGTAAGAAACAAATTGCATTTTTTTGTGCGGTACTTTCACCTCTTGGGCTCACTCGGAATTCCTATTCGCCAACCGGCAATGTCGGGATTGGCACCGGTGAGACGTTTTCTAATGAGGTGCTCAGCATTATTCAACAAAATTACGGTAGTAACTGGGCTATGAATTTCTTGGTATCCAGTAGAGAAACCCCCAACATCATCGGTAAAAATTATATGACGGTCTTTGCATCCAGCAGCGCAAATATCGTTGCGCTGCTGGAGCGTGAATGATGCGCACGCTTCATTTCTTAGTCGCTGTGTTTTAATCGCTCAATTCGCTTTTAGGCGCATCCTGCTTTTTAATGATCCGATAAATCTGCATACGCGATAATTTATACTTTTTCGCAATCGCTGCAACTGGTGTGCCCTGATCGAAATCCTGCTTTATCAACCGGTCGCGATCGTGGTTTTTAATTTTAACCGGCGGCAGGTCGTATCCGCATCTCAGTTGATAGATTGCCTGGCGCGAAATCCCGTAGAGTTGACCGATTTTGGCGTCGGAATTGTACTTTTTTTGCAATCTGATAATTTGCTGTTTGCCTATGCGGGGCATATTGAGCACTCTGAGCATGATTAGCTTACTGGCCTGTCATCACACGGGGCGGGACAGTTTTCGTCGTAGCCACAAATTTGCCATAGAAAAATAGCTCAATTCATGATATAATGAAACGTTTTGCATGACTTTCAAGGAGCTGGTTTTGAAAGCAAAATTCAAACGACGGATGCATGGCAACGTGCCGGTACTCGAGCTGGTAGGGGATTTGGTGGATAATGATGTCAAGATGTTTGAATTGCGCTTGCGTGAGATTTATGAGCAGGAGGCCGACAGTGTCATCATTGATATAAGCAAAACAGACTTCATGGACAGTTACGGATTAGGTACTTTGGTTTACTATCACAATAAATTTCTGCATGACAGTCGACAGATGGTGATCATGAATAAGAATCCCGACTCGAGGGGATTTATGATTCAGTTGTTTGAGGTGACTAAATTGAATACGGTTTTGAGTGTAGTTACGTCTGAGGATGAGCTGGAGAGGGGGAGGGCGTGAGCGCGCGAACTGGAGCGGGGCGCCGCAGGTGGCTGGAATTAAAAGAAAACCACAGATAGCACAGATTGATACAGATGGGATACCCGGTGATGGGGTGACGATTCCTTCAATATTGCAACTTAATTTACTATTTTCAAGGCACACTCGAGTCATCACCATTGTATTGACATTACGGGGATAGCTATGAGCAACAGGGTGCTGGTTATAGAAGACGAACCGGCTATCGCGGATACGATTACCTATGCCTTGACAACTGAGAACTTCGAACCGGAGTGGGTGTCGACCGGAAAGCAGGCGCGAAGCATATTTCGCTCGGGCGGGTATTGTGCCGTAATTCTGGATATTGGTTTGCCGGATATGAATGGTTTTGAGCTGTGCAAGGAGATCCGTAAAAAATCGCGGGTACCGATCGTTTTTCTCACGGCGCGCAAGGAAGAAGTCGATCGTGTAGTCGGTCTGGAGATCGGCGGGGACGATTATATGGTCAAGCCGTTCAGCCCGCGCGAATTGACGGCACGCTTGCGCGCAATACTCAGGCGCACGCAACCGGATGTGCCGGCAGTATCCGCGGAACAGATCGATGAATCCTCACCTTTTTCGCTCAATCATGCCACCAAATGCATCTCGTATTTCGGCAGCGAGCTTACCCTGTCATTTGCGGAGTTTTCCATTTTGAGCAGGATGCTCAAGCATCCGGAGCGCATTTTCAGTCGCGAGGAATTGCTGGACGGCATCTGGGGCGGTGAAAGTATTGCCATGGATCGCAGCATCGATTCGCATATCAAATCTCTGCGCAGGATTCTCAAGGGAGTCAATCCCGCTCTTGATCCCATCATTACCCGTCGCGGTATGGGCTACGGATTGAAGAAGCCGGCATGAAAATCAGAACCCGCATCATTCTGGGCTTTCTTATAATTATCGCGGCGGGATTTTTCTATCTCGTCAACTGGGTCATCCACGATTTGCGTCCTCACTATCTCAAGTCAATGGAAGAATCCCTGGTGGATACGGCGACGCTGCTCTCATCGCTGCTTTCCGGCAAATTAACCGGCGATACGATTGCGGTCGACGATCTGGCGGTTGCTTTCGAGCACGCGTATGAACGCGAGTTCGAAGCGCAGATCTATGATTTCGTGAAAAACGAAATAAACATCCGGGTCTATGTGACAGATGCGAATGGGATTGTCATTTACGATTCATATAATAATGCAGCGGAAGGTGAGGATTACTCCGAATGGATTGATGTTGCGCGTACGTTGCAGGGTAGGTACGGCGCCAGGGCATCCCGCAGCATTGCCGATGACGAGAATCCATCCGCACTCTACGTGGCCTCGCCGGTAAAGCATAAGGGAAAAATTATCGGTAGCTTGACGGTGAGTAAACCGGCCCAGAGCGTAAATCTCTTTGTTGTCAATGCACAGCGCAAAATCATCATTGCCGGGGTGGTCGCCGGTCTGGTGGTGCTGGCGCTGGGGATATTGCTTTCAATCTGGGTAACCTGGCCGTTGCGCAGAATGACGCAATTTGCCAATGACGTGCGTGACGGCAAAAAGGTGGCGTCCCCGCGACTGGCGATTACCGGCCCTCTCGGACAAAGCGAGATTCTGGTGATGGGAAACGCGCTGGAGGAGATGCGGGACGCACTGGAAGGCAAAAAGTATATCGAACAGTATGTGCAATCTTTGACACACGAGATAAAAAGCCCGCTCTCCGCCATCAAGGGCGCGGCCGAGCTTATGGAGGAGGATATGGATCCAACGGGCCGTACTCGCTTTTTGGACAACATCCGTAACGAATCGGCGCGTATTGAGGATATTATAGACCGTTTGTTGCAATTGTCGTCGCTTGAAAATCGCAAAGAATTGAAAGATGTCGAAGCGATTCGAATACGTAGTGTTGTCGGGGAGATCGCAAAAAGTTTGCAGCCGTCTTTGCACAAGAAAAAGCTGAAGCTGAGCACCGACATCGACGACTGCCTTACCGTGTTCGGTGAAAAGTTTCTTATGCGACAGGCAATTGTCAACCTGCTTCAGAATGCGATTGATTTTTCACCGCCACAAGGGGAAATTCGCATTACATGTTTGATAGTACGGAATAAGGTGCAGCTCAGCATCGAAGATTCCGGCCCGGGAATTCCCGATTATGCATTGCAGAAAATATTCGATCGATTCTATTCCCTTCAGCGACCGGCTACCGGAAAGAAGAGCAGTGGTCTGGGGTTGACTTTTGTGAGAGAGGTTGCGACGTTGCATGGGGGAGATGTTTTCGTGGAGAATAAACTGGACGGCGGTGGGGTGATTGCGCGGATTGTGCATGGGTTGTAATTATTCGGATCCGGTGAAGTTCGTGTAGCCGTCGCCGGTCAATACAAACTGCGTTGATTCATACTAAACCTCCTCTGCAATTGATGGTTGGTAGTCCTGAGTCATTGGCGGAACATACGATTTGGCGAACTCGCTCAGTCGCAGTTTCGCCGGGTCGCCCCGTCGACTCTTTTAAGAATACACATCGGACATGAATCTTCTGTGGAGGTCCTGTGAATGTTTTATGAACCTTTTATGAAGCTGACATACGGGCAGGGAATCAGGGAAAAATAATGCTTCGACCGGCAATTTGTGCCGTGCTGCTAAAGTATCGCCTTAAGTTTAACTGTATGTATATCAGCGAATTAGAAAACTGGCACGCTCTCTGCTATTTAAGCGGTCAAATTAGCTATAAACTTTTTCATTTCAGCCGCCGATAGAAATAATATGAACGAGAAAAAGCAAAAATTGATGCAAATGGCCCAGCAACGCTACCGGAAAATCTTCCGTACGACAGCTTCCCACTCCTGGGATGAGTGTTTCACTATCCACAATAACAAGCTTCTCTTCTGGTTCAACACCGAAGATTGCTCGACGCATGTGGTTATGGATGAGTTGGTTTGACGACGCAATGATTCCGCTGGGCGGGAACGACACGCCGACACGGCGGCGATGGCGGGGCCTTGTCTCCAAGGACGGGATTATGTTTGCTTTGTCAAGTTGGAATGCTCGAGATACACTGGTAGACTCAATTATCACCAAAACCGTTGCATCGTCGTGCCGTTGCGTCGTGGTGTCGTGTCATACTATTCAAAACCCTCTCATGATATCCAGATTTTGCAAATAATCTGAATTTAACGCCCTGATTATCTCGAAATCACGATCTTCGTACAGGTCTAGACGTTGGATTTTGCTTTTGTCGACAATGGCGCCGTGGTGATCGGTGAGAACGCTGACGAGTGGTTTGGAGAGGTTGCGTTTGTTGCTGTGAATGACGCGTGCAATGCGGCGGTCGTTGAGCTGTACCAGGCTGCCGATCGGAAACAGTGAAGTGGCTTGCACGAAATGCTGGACAAACACCGGTGGGATGAATCCGCCTTTGTAAAGTTTGATCAGGCCTACCATCGCCCGGCAGGGCATCAGCGCCTTGCGATAGCTGCGGGGTGAGCTCTGTGCGGCATAGATATCGGCTATCTGAACAATTTTGGCATAAGTGTGTATCTTTCCATCGGCATACTGGCGGGGATACCCGGTGGCGTTGATGCGTTCGTGTGATTGATAGCAAACGAAGGGAATTGATTGTGGTAGATCACGAATTTTCTGCAGTGCATCCAGCCCCAGAACAGGGTGCCGCTGGATATCGCGCCACTGGCTGTCGCTGAGCTTGCTTTGCTCGAATCTGATTATGCGCGGAATAAACATCATACCGATATCATTCAATATTGCTCCCGCAGCCAGTTCTATAATCTGTTCCTTGCTATAGCCGTGCGCTGCAGCAATAATGATTGCCAGGAGACATACATTGAGTGCGTGATGAAACAGGTAGTCGTGATTATGCCGCGTACCGGCGAGATTGAGCAAAATGTCCTTATCGTGCAAGTAAATATCAATTATTTTTTCGACATAAGGATACAGACCGGAAATATCGTTTGATTGTCCCTTTTCGATGAGATCGAATATGCGCTCGACGGCCTTGATCGATCTGTTGTACATCATGCGCACCTCGTATTTATACGACTCGCTGCGCTCATAATATTCGATTTGCCCGGATTCCCGGCTGAGTGGTTTTTCGCTGGGCGAGACGATCAGATTTGACGGGGTGAGAAGTTTGTCAATTTCAAATGTGGGGCTGGTCTGGATCCGCTCCTGAAATGCCTCATTCCAGTCGTGCATGATGTCAACCGGCCCATCAAGCGGGTTCCGGGTAAAATCTTCCCGCTCCGACGGGGTATCATTTCCTTTTTCGGGCGCACGGTGTTTGTGTGCAACTTTTGCGTCGGTGGATTGTGCTCCGGTTTGTGCATGTATTTTGCTGTTTTTTCTGCTTCGGAAAAGACCAAAAACGGTGCGCCTACGCAGTGTCTGAAGCAATTTTTCGGAAATTTCCACACCTTTGCCGATGAGCAATGTGCCGTCATCGGAATAGTAGTCATATTCGGCGATTGTCCCCGCTTTGATGTTTGAAAGCCTAATTTCTTCCATAATCAACCTTATTATACATCGACGCTGCGTAATTGAGAAGGTGGCAAGATCGTGGATGTGTACGGCACAAAAAGAAAAGGGATTTGCAGTCAATCTGCAAATCCCCGGTATTTCTGCCTGATCTACTCTATCGGGATTGGCTCCTTTTTCTCGCCGTCATAAGATCAGACGAGTAAGGACCCGAATATATAAATAAAAAATTTATTCTGCCTGCTCAGCCAGTTCAACCATCAATTTACCGTTAATTCGCGATACTTTAAATTTGTTGACATCGTTCATGAGGTTATTGCGAATACTGATACGACTGGTTTTGCGGGTCTGGCTCACATAGTCGAATATTTCATCAATGCTCTTGGGCTTTTGTTCGGCTTTGAGATAGTTGAAAACTACATTTCGAATAGTGTCTTTTGTTTTAGGCCCAGCCGGCTGGTGCGTATTATACAGAGCGGGTTGGGTTGCCGTGGCATTGGTGGGCGTATCATGCACAGGTTCCGAGGTTTGCGGACTCGAGCCGGAAGGTACATTAATATTCGAATCGATGTATCGTTCGCTAAAAGAGCGCAGCATCTCTTTTTCGTCACCGTCCAGATACACCAGATTATCGAAGGAACCGTTCTCTTTCAGGTATTTAATAATGTCTACTGCATTGAGCAATCCAAAATGTTTGCACTTTAACACGACTTTAATCGGCAGAATTTTGTAAATATCAACAGTTTGTGCACTCATAATTCTTTAAATATATCCATCTTTAGGGTTAAGAAAAAATATGCTCGTTCATAATTTTGGGCATTGCGTATCCACTTTGCCGCAGGCACTTTCAAAATTCCGGCGTGGGAATAAATTGTAAGAAATGAAGTTTACATATAGCTATCGGTAGTGCGTATGCACTTACTAGAAATTAATATAATTCAACTCATTTCACAAATTAATCTTCACTATCCAGATTTAAATACAGTGTTTTATCAGCGGGGAGTGTTATAGTGCGATTGCTTTGGGAGGACCAAATATGCTTGTAGGCTGCCTGCAGCAACTGATTTCCGACTATTGTTGGATTTTTGCGATATGCCGGTAGCATTTTGAGGAATTGGGCCGATTCGGATCGCGCCTGTTCAACAATTCTGGTTTTTTCGAGAATGGCCGAGTTAATTTTTTCATTGACCAGGCCGCCGATATTGTCGGATAAGATAAGTGTCTTTACCGCGGCGAATAAGCTGTCCCGGCTTTGCCTATTGCGGGCATTGCGGGCCGCCTCGAGGTGATTGAGCATGCTCAACAGCGTTTCCCAGTTCTCGCCGGCCAATTCGCTCAATGTTGACACCCGCGAACGAATAGCCTCTTCTATGTGAATTACTTTTTCGCTTTCCGCTTCATTTACCGCCTGAAAAATTTCGGTAAGACTGCGGGGAACCGCATATTTGACGGCGGAAACGCTCGTGACGCGCATGCCGCCTCCCAGCAGGTCAAGCTGCTCGTTGGTTTCCGTACGTATCGCATCGTGATTGATGTTGCCCAGAACAAAGTCACGCACGGTCGTTTGGCCGACTATTTTGACAATTGCATCCTGCGCCAGTGATGCAACAATTCGCATTGCCTTTGCCGTATCGCCTACGTTGCGGACATACTGGATTACCGTTGAATCGGAGGCGATGGACGAGTGGTCATAGATCACTTTGAAATGGATATTCCAGATGCCTTGAACCAGATTTTTATCGGCGGTTATCAGCGATCCTTCTTTGCCCGGCGTGAAGAATTCGGAAGTGTAGCGCTTGAAGGGATCCTTTGGTGTATCCTGCTTCAGACCGTCTTCGAGCCAAAAAGCTCGGTCTATCATGACATTTTGCAGTGTGGTTGGAATGCGGCTTATTGCATCGATGGGGAACGGGAATGCAAAATACGGTCCGCCGGGAGCCTTGACGTATCCGTTTGCATGGCGCACGATTTTGCCGAATCGGGTATGGATAACAACGCATCCTTCCGGAACCCAGTAGACATTGCTGAAGGCAAAAGCGACAACGAGCGCAATAAGGAACCATTTGAGCAATGCGAATCCCTTGTGAAATGCCGCCGAAAGGGACTCGAAATGCGAATCCGTTTGCCGCGGCGAACGCAAATGGTGTTGCTGCGTCACTCCCGGCTTGCCCGGTATCTTTTGCTGTGGTGTGGATCGTGATTGCATGCGCGGTTACTTTTTCAGCAGGTCTATTGGTTCGGTGTCTGTATCCAGAATGAAGGTTGTATTGCGCTCAAGGCTTTTTTTCAAAGCTTCGAGCTTGCGCAAAAAGATGGCAAACTCTTTGTTTTTTGAGTAGTGCCGGTAGTACTCGGCCGCTGCTGCGTCACCCTGGGAGCGGATGTCCTGTGACAGTCGTTCGGTAAACGCCAGTATGCGATCGCGATCGCTCTCGGTTTGGGAAATAATGCTCTGGGCGACGGCTTTTCCTTCGGATCGGGCGTTCTGGGCCAGACGCTTGCGTGTTTGCCGCATGCGTGTGAATACCGATCTAGTGATTTTCTCCGGCAATACAATACGATTTATGCCAACACTGCTGATTTCGATTCCGCTGTTCTGAGCCTGCAAATCTTTACGTATGCGCAGAAGCATATCATTCTGGGCCTGCGTTATGCGCACCTTGGAAGAGTCTGCATTGATCAATTCCTCGAATGCGTATTTGCCCAGAGCCGCTTTGGCAGAGCGTAATCGGTCCTTCAAATACAGCTCCGCCTTTTTGGGATTTCGAAATGATCGATAAAACAGCAACGGATCTGTGATGCGCCACATGGCATACGCCTTGGCAACCACTACCTGCTTGTCTTTTGTCTCTTGCTGTTCGAGTCGGTCCTCGAGAATGTTCATGCGGCGGTCGAAACGAATGACGCGTTGAATCGGCCAGGGCCATTTCGTATGGAGCCCGGCCCCGGTGCCGTCGGTGTTTTTAACGCGCCGGATTGATGCCTTGCCAAATGTCGTCAAAACGATCGTTTCATAAAAATTGACCTTGAACGTAACCATAAAGCCGACAAGTATCACGGCAATGATGAGGCCAATAAGAATAATGCCGATGTGCTTCATGTGTCTGTATCCTTTACTTATTCAGAATTCGCCTGTTATGTCAGGTAGCTTTTTCATATCGAGTCTGGGCATATTCATGCGAATGAGGACATCACTTTTATCGCCGGTGAGTACCATTTTGCGAGCCTCAGCCAGACCTTTTTCAAAAATGGCAAAGTAGCGTTCGTATTTGTATCGCTGCGGGGACGTTTGGTGAAGGATTGCTTCTTTGAGAAAGCGCTCTGCTTTGGCCTGCTCCACATTCTCCCGAACCCAGCGGTACGCGTATGCTGATGTCATGCTGCGAGAAATTTCTCCCCCGCATTTGCGCAAAAATGCTTCAATATTGTCGTTCTCGAATGCGTCGGGCGATTCCACGGAGTTGATCAATGCCACCAGGCTGTCGAAATTGTCCTGGGAACCGACTGTCTCAATTTGCAGGCGTGCAGCACGTTGCCGGGCTTGCTGGATGGTGGTATGCCGCTCCTGGCGTGCCGTAATCGATTCCTCGAAAGATGCCGCCACATCGATGGGCGGGTGAACCGCTGCAATGCCGACATAGAGGACGCCGACACCCAGATCGGCCTTGTGAGCCGCAGCGGCGATTTTTTCGAACAGCTCTGCGCTGATTTCAAAGCGCGCATCACACAGCAGTTGATCGATATCATAGCGGTGCAGTATTCGTGACGCCTCTGCTTCGGCGAGTTTTTTGAAGAGCACTTCCGGCTGCCGAGACGAACCAACATACGCAATCAAATCTTTGATGACGTATTCAACAATGATGTCGGCGCCCGCCAGAGAGATCGACGGCGCCTGCTCCTTGGATGCATCGAATTTACCGCCGCTTTCGCGTGCCTGGCGCATCAGCATTTCCGGCGCGGAGATGATCAGCAATTCATCCATATTGACGCCGTGCTCATTGGTCCAGAGGATAGGCACGCCCTTAATGTACACGTCGTCGCTTGTGTCAATTGGCTGGTGAGATCCGATATGTAAGCGCTGTATCTCGGTCACGTTATACGCTTTCATTTCATCGAAGGGCCAGGGCAGTTTCAGGTGCATCCCCGGCTCAAGCGATTTTCCGTGATTCCTGCCGTTGCGAATCAAAATGGCTTGTTCGTTGGGCTGAACAAAGCTGAAGCAGGTCATCGCCAGCATAAAAAGAAAGCTGGCCGTCGCTGCCGGTAACGCGACATTTTTCAGCAGGGCGACGGGTGAGGTATGCACGACATCGTAGCCGATGAGACCGTTAAGCATCTCCTTTAGCAGTATGCGCAGTTTGTGCGGGTATACCAGGCTTTCCACGAAATAGAAATTGACAATCGACCGGCTATCGGATCGCTTCCTTGAACCGGTAAAGTAGCGAGCTATCCGCATCAGGACGATTTCTGCAGCAATACTGAAGTTAACTGCCAGAATGATGAAGTAGACATATTTGTCTATACTCACGCCATGTGCAAGCTGCAAAGCACTATTTGCCAGGAGCAATCCGAAAACGAAGCTGCAAAAGCGAGCATAGAGCGCACCGGCTCTGCTTATCGAATGTTGCCGGGATATGGTCTGCTTCAGCAGATATTCGCTCATGACAAATGTGCCGAAGGCAAACAGTGCAAACAGGCTGAGTTGAAAGGAGACATTTGTTGTCGTAGCCTGGAATGAGGTGTTTCTCAGTACGACAAGCCGTATGGGGTGGTACCAGAGCGCAGAGATGAGAAAGGGCTCAATCAATCCCTGCACGGAAACCAGGATGAGGCGCGATACCTTCCCATTCAGGCGCGAATCCTTTGGAACATTTGCTCTGACGTGTGCCAGAAACGCGTGCAGCCAGACACCGACTCCGGCGCCGATCGTGAGCATCGCCGCGGTCAATACGCTTTCCCGCCACATAGCGGCAAGGGTGACAAGCAGGGCGGCCGAAATAAGCTGGATTGCCGCGCCCGGTAGAAAGGTGATGCGAATGTTGCTGTTCATGGGATCTCACTACCCGTTTTGAGCAGTCGTGCCGAATTGAAAATGACCGCCATCGAGCTTGCTGTATGCAATATGACTGCCAGAATCGGCTGAATGAATCCCCCGGCGCTCAACAGCAGGCTAATAATAATGAAGAGAATGCTGAACGTCAGATTCTGCTTGATGATCAAACTGATTTTTCTGGAGAGCTCTATTATAAAAGGTATACGATTGAGCTGGTCATTCAGAAGAACGATCGATGCGGAGTGAATTGCCGCATCGGTTCCGGCGCCGCCCATGGCAATAGATACGTCGCCCGCTGCAAGCGCCGGTGCATCGTTGATGCCGTCTCCAACAACAGCAACGATATGGCCCTGCTCTTTAATCTCTTCCACCTTGTTCATTTTCTGTTCGGGAAAGATCTCAGCCTCGATGGTGCACTGGAGTTCTCCGGCTATTTTTTCTGCAACTTTTTTTTTATCGCCGGTGAGGATGTAGACATCGTTCTGTGAAACTGCTTTGACGGCATCGACTGCGGCCCGGGCATCGGTTTTCAGCGTATCGGAGAGCGAAATGGCTCCAAGCAGCATCCCGGAACGGGCGATGTAGAGCTGTGAGGTACCGTTTGCCGATGTCGCCATGTGAAGCCCCCCGAACTGCTCCTCAATCCAGTCCATCCTGCCGGCTGCGATAGGGGCGCCGGCAATGATTCCCTTAACGCCGCGTCCGTGCACTTCCTCAAACGCTTCAACATCATGCAACAGCAATTCGCGGCGTCCAGCTTCGGCTATAATCGATCTGGCAATCGGGTGGCGGGAGTGCTGCTCCAATGAGGCGCACAAGGTCAAAAGCTGCTGCGGGTCAACTGAATTGAACGTTTCGACGGCCGTAACCTCGAGGTTACCTTTTGTCAAGGTCCCGGTTTTGTCGAAAACAACCGCCGAAACACGCGCCGCCGATTCGAGTGCCGGGATGCTTTTAATAATCACGCCCAACCTGGCTGCTGCATTGAGCGCGGCAACGATCGCGGTCGGGCTGGAAATCAAAATGATGCACGGGCAGGAGATGACCAGCATGGCAATGGTACGTTCGATATCGCGGGTGAAAAACAGTACGATAGCGCTGACCATAAGAATGATCGGCGTATACCACCCTATGTAGCGATTGATCAGGCGCATAGCCGGCGTTTTGCTCTGTTCTGCCTGGGTTATCAGGCATTTGATTTTGGAAAGTACGGTTTCCTGAGACTCAACGGCAATGGCTATCTCAATTCTGCCGGACATATTGATGGTTCCGGCAAAAACCTGATCACCGGTTCGCTTTTCTACCGGTACCGATTCTCCAGTAATAGCCGCTTCGTTGACGGTACTCAAACCCTCTATGATGCTGCCGTCTCCGGGGATATTGTCGCCTGGCAAAACCTCGATGATATCACCTTGCCGCAGCGAATCCGCTTCGACTTCCTCGAATTTGCTGTTGCGTTTGATTCTGGCTTGGGCGGGAGAGAGGTGCAGCAGCGCTTCGATGCTTTTGCGGGCGCCTACCTGTGAGCGATACTCGAGCAGGTTGGAGACGAGCATGAAAAAAGCAATAAAGCCCGCTGTTCGATATTCAGTCGTGGCAAATGATGCTGCAAAACTCAGGGCGGCGAGTTCGTTCATTTCCAGGCGCTTTTCGGCCAAATCCAAAATCGCATTGACCATGAGCGGCAGACCCAAAAGCAGTGCCGCACCCATTGCCGTTAGTGTAGCTACAACCTCATTTGCAAGAATCCACTTTGCCAAGTAGCTGTTAGCCAGCAAAAAACTGCCGAGTATCGTCGAGTATCTTTGGATGCGGCTGTAGAGTGTATTATGCTCAAAAAATTGTTTAAGATAGGCGTGAGCCATGCGAACTCATTGATAATTGTTTAATGTCAACTCATACCACTGTGACTAAAGCGACAGGCGGACTGGGTAGCGTATGATGGTTTCACCTTCCTTTTCTTCACCCCAGTAGCTGAATTCGATACTATAGGCCATTTTAAGCAGGTTCTTGCTGAAAGCAGGATCATCCACCGTAGATTTTTCGATTGAAGCTGTAAGAATCTCACCGATGTGATCTACCGTGATGCTCAGATCAACACTTGCTTTGGTGATGCTATTCTCGGAAGCGTAGGTAGCGAACCATTCATTAAGCTTGCAATTAAAAGGCACCATATCTTTGATTACATTGCTTTCGGTGCGAGGTCCCTGGACCGATAGGCCCCTTACTTTTTGGGGAACAATTTCGATACAATCTTTGAAGCTCATTTCACTGGATTGCTTTTTCTCTGCACATCCGGATAGTATGATAGCTGCAAACAAACCGCATGCACAGGATCTGGTTGCTTGTGACAGATTCATTGTAAGTTTGTTCCTTTATGCATTGAATTGGGGTGAATAGAATCTTCGGGCAAATAAAGTAAATAACATCAGGGATGCAGCAATTGCGTTAGAATTTGACTAGAAAATTGTTAGCAAATGCTGAATGCGTCGTTATGCGCGTTTAGCGAATGGAAAAGCATCGCTAGGGAACGAGTCCAGTACCCGAATTTTTTTGCGGGAATAGTAAACCGGACAGGAAAACTAATACGAACACAGATTGTTGCCGACACGTTCGCTGCTTAGTTAGTAAACATTGTTGACAAAATGCTACTTGATAATTTGCAATTTACTTTTGCTGCAAGCCTCAAAAGGATAGTAAGCATAGTGAACAATGGTAAACGCCCGGCATTACAGGGTTTCAAGAAGGCGTTATAATCTAATCGATACTGCTTGCAAAGTATCATGAGATAAATGTGAATCCATTCTGCAAACATTGTTTACATTTATAGTGAAGATTCCTAATACTTCTTTTAACAAAATCTGACTAAAAACTCATAAGCTACTCATAGGATCTAAACATTCAAAAACCATTTTTTAACTCCAAGATAGTCGAGAAACGTGCACTCCCACTATTACAGAAGCAGAGTGCTGATTTACAACCGGCATAAGCAATCGAAGCGGATTGCTTTTCTCCTCGTAGGGAGATTGTTGTCTCTATAGTTGTCGCCGAATCGCGAGCGTGGATTAACAATTTGAAATTCTTATTACCAAACCAACTTCTTACAACTCACCAACCATAAAAGGAGGCGCCATGAAAAAGCGCACAGGTTCTATGCTGGTCCTTGCTTCACTGTTACTTTCGGTGACTTTTGCACAGGCAAAAGTTAAAAATGTCATCTGTCTGGTTCCCGACGGTTGCGACGCGACTGTTCAGACCGCCGCTCGCTGGTACAAAGGCGAAGAGCTGCAGCTTGACAAAATGAAACTCGGCGCCATGAAAATTCACATGGCCAACTCAATCATCACCGGTTCTGCTGCTGCCGCTACAGCTTTTGCCAGTGGCGAAAAAACAACCGTTCGTTTTCTTGGTATTGGTGCAAGCGAAGACAACTACACCAATCTCAAGGGTCATCATTCAAAGACAGCTCCTTACGCTCCGATGGCTTCTATCCTCGAAGCAGCTAAATTGAGCGGCAAGGCTGTTGGTCTTGTTTCAACCAGCCGCATTACCCACGCAACTCCGGCCGCCTTTGCCTGTCACATTCAGGACCGCGGTTGGGACAACGACATTATGGAACACCTGGTGTACAACAACCTGACCGTTGCTTTCGGCGGTGGCAAGCGTCATCTGCTGACCAAGGATCAGGGAGGCAAACGCACTGACGGTGAAGATCTGTTGCAGGTTCTTATGGGAAAAGGCTACGACTTCGTAGAAACCAGAGATCAGCTTCTCGCTCTCGACTCTGACAAAGCATGGGGAATGTTTGCCAGCAGTCACATGGATGCCGATATGGACCGTGCCGAATTTAATCCGACCGAACCTTCAATTGCTGAAATGACCGAGAAGGCGCTTGAGATTCTTGCAAAAGATCCCGATGGTTTTTTCATCATGATCGAAGGCAGCCAGGTGGACTGGGCCGGTCACAATAACGATCCTATCTACATGGTCAGAGACATGATTGCTTTTGACGATGCAGTTGCCGCAGCAGTTAAGTTCGCCAGAGAAAATGACAACACGCTGGTTGTTGCCTTTCCGGACCACAACACCGGTGGTATGAAGATCGGTCACTACACAACTCCGATGCCCTACACCAACACCAAAATCGACGATCTCGTTGCTCCCCTCAAAGGTATGAAAATTACTGCCAACGGCGTCATCGAGAAAATGGGTGGTGATTACTCAGAAGCCAACTTCATTGCAACCGTCAAAGAGTGGTGGGGACTTGACATCACAGCTCAGGACGTTGCCGATATCACCGATTACAGCTCGCAGGTCGGCTGGTCATACGCGATGGCCCGCATTCTCAGCGAAAGATACACTATCATCGGTTGGTCCACTCACGGTCACAATGGTGAAGATGTTCCGGTTTGGTCATACGGAAAGGACAGCGATCTTTTCCAGTCAACCATGGACAACACCGATCTTGCCAAGAACATGGCTCAAGCCCTCGGCGTAAGTCTTGACGATGCAACCCAAGCCCTGTATGTTGATGCAACCGAAGCTTTCAACTACTACACTATCGACAAAACCGATGCTGAAAATGTAGTTCTCGACATCGACGGCTATCGTTTCCCCGAAGGCAAAAGCATTGCAATTAAGGGCGCCCAGACCTGGCAATTGCCCGGACTCAATGTTTACGCTCCGGCCACCGATAAGTTCTACATTGCCAAAGCTGCCGTTAAGTATCTGAAGCATCTGAATGTTGGCGACAAAGCCGAAGTTGCTGAAGTTTCTGTTGATGCAGCAGATGCAGAATAAGCTTCACTTCGATTAATCTCCGATCCAGCTATTCAAGAGGAACCTTGCGGGGTTCCTCTTTTTTGTGCAATGTGAAGAGTTGTTGTCGGCATAAATCTCTATGCCGTACCCTGCAACAGCCGGCATGCCGTTTCAAGCGTGTTTGAATCCCTTTTAGATATCCGACCTGTCACGTATGCGCCGCGGTCCATTTCTTCGGCGACTGTCCGGCAATCTGCTTGAACACTCGCGAAAAATATGACGGATTCGTAAATCCGCAGGCATACGCGGCTTCGGTGACATTTCTGGTTTTTGTCCGAAGCAGATCCTGTGCATGGTAGATGCGCACCATGTTCAGGTAGGTCCACAGCGTCATGCCGCTATAGGCCTTGAATTGACGGCACATGCGATATTTTGATATACCGCACATCCCGGCAAGCTCCCCCAGCGATACCGGCTCGCTAAACCGGGACTGCACTGCGTCAATAATTGATTTCAGCGGTGTTTCGTGCAGGTCGACAAACGGCTCGTGTTTTTCCCGTGTAATTGTACTGAACAGCGTGTAGAGAATATGCATGTCTTCAACAGCCAGTGCGAATGGGTCCTGCGTATCCGCGTTCTGGACGATTGAAAGCCTGTGCATCAATTCGAAGAGCTTTTCTGCCTCGCCGGCGTGCTCGACAGGTAATTCGTTGATGCGCTTGCGAATCAATCCCGTGCTGCATCCTGCGAAATGTTGCATCGCGTCGGCGAAATAATCCTGTTCAACGACGATAATGGGAAACGTGCAGCGTCCTTCAAAGTGCAGATCGTATGCATGAATAACACCGGGCCAGATTGTGAAGAAATTGCCGTTTTCGACAGGGCACTGCACGGAGCCGACCTGCACCCATCCCTTGACACCGGCCGGAATTGGAACGATTTCGATATTGTCATGGTAGTGCAGAGGCCAGATGAATTTCCTGTATTGATTAATGCGAACAACGCCATAGACATGATTGCGGATGGTGAAGTGCTCCTCATTGGCATACATCGTTCGTCGGTAGCTTTGGACAGGCATATGTGCAATATTATGCATTTAGCGGACAAAAAGGGCAGTGATACTATTGGGTTTTAGTAATATAGTACAATAATCGGGTGGGTATTTTATCCAGCCGGCGTATGGCGTAACATTTTCTAATGTCTTCGCCTTGTGTCCTGATGAGTACACTTCAACGTATGGTTTTGGGGGGAGCTTGATCCCCTGCAGCACTTCCTCCCGCAGGGTAACGGGAGGAAATTGTGCAATGCAGGAGTTTCAGCAAAAGGGGAATGTGTGTTAATCCTTTGTCAATATAATCGGCTCGCGCTGGATTGAACGATTCTCGAAAATATCATCGATAATCGCATAATAAATTCCAGCTTGTGCCGGCCGATTGTGTGAATCCCTGCCGTCCCAGCTAATCGTGGGAGAGTCATGCAGCTCTATTGGCGACGACTCGGTCTTTATGCAAATCCCGGCAGTATTCAGTATGGTAACTATCCGTCTGCCGCTCGCAGTGTGTTGCGGCGCGGCGGGGGTAATTTCATGTTTTTCGTAAGATGGCCTGCGTGAAGCCTTGAATGTGCACTGGGGAAGGTCATGCATTTGCAGCTTGTGCGAATTGAAGCAGTTGCTTGTGCGTGTTAGTCTGCCGTACACAGGCTTTCCCCGTTGCTGATGTGAACCTTTTCTCAGTCTCCAGAAAAATCCCCTGATTGCTGGAGACACTTTTCTATGCTGTTTTCTGATGAAAAAATACGCATAAATTGCACACTATACCCACCTGAAAATGCATAATAAAATTGCAGCAAAAACACTTTGTTCGCGTTAGCGTAGTGTTTTAACGGAGTTTCTATCTATAATGAAGCCTTCAATAGTAAATCTGTTGCCGCGCCGGCTCAAATAATCGATATTTCTTCCGGTGATAAAATTGATCATGGCATTGACTGCGCCCTGCACGTTGAAATTGAATGAAGTAAGGCGCTTTTCGACTGCATCGACCGAATCGTCAAATGAAATGATGGAGATATCATCGGGTACACCCTGCACTCGCGCTGCGAGAAAGTCAAGTGCCCCCATGGCAATAATATCATTGGCAGTTATCCAGCAGGTTATGCGGTGATCGGACAGAGCTTTTTCGAACAGAGGAGCCGTTTGTCGCAAAACTTCGGCTGTTCCGTACGATTTGTGCAGGATCCAGCTAAACATCGAATCGAGATGGTTGCGATATGCAACCGGCGCCGATTGCTGCCATTTTCGCCAGGCATTTTCGATACTTTTGCCGGAAAAAAATTTCTCAGCCTGTTCGAATGACGTGCGGGTGTTTTCAAATAGGGGCAATGAGAAGAGCGTAAGCCGGTGATCTTTGCCGGCGATGTCGAACAAGCGTTGACATTCCTTATAGCGTTCTTTGCTCCACGAGTATTTGTGGTATGGCGAGATGAATGCGCAATGGGTGTGGCCTTTTTTAATTGCAAACCGGGCGACATCATGGGCGCAGGCCTTATCAACAGGAAGCGTGAACATGCCGATATACTTGCGATACTGTTCGGCTACCGCAATAAGTGAGGTCCCTTCAAAATCAAGGATACCAACCGGCTTTTTGAAATGAATTACGTGCCGTAGGTGCCGTTCGAACAATCCGGTTGTGCGTCCGGCCCTGCTGATCACATATCCCAGTACATCATCGGCGTCTTCGAAACGAATTTTCTTTTTCGTACCGGGTTGGTAATATTCGACCGCATCATGTTCTTCTTCGTAGAGACTCGAAATGACCGTGATACCGATATTCGCCTTGTTGCAGGCCACCTCGACGGCACGGATATATCGTGTCGTTTGCGATTCTTTAAAGAACTGCCGGCTGGGATGATCCAGGGCAATCAACAGCACAATGCGCTTATATGCCAGCTCGGAAGAAATTTGCGGGACCATGTATCCCTTTTTTTGCGGAACAATGATCCCTCTGCTTTCTAGTGAATGGAGTGCTTTTTTCAAGGTCGCCGCCGATACTCCGTAGCGATATTGCATTTCTTTGAGAATTGGCAACCGATCTTTGCCGGGATATTTATTGCTGATAATATCATGTTCAATCTTATCGGCGATTTTCTTCCAGAGTGCCGGGAATGCTTTCGGTTCGACAGGCTGTTGCTGCAGGGAATGATGCGATGCACCCGCAGGTGCCTTTGCGTCAGGCCGAACATAAATCCCCCAGCCTCGTATGCAGGAGATCTTTCCCGCCGCTTTGAGATGCGACAGGGCTTTTGCCATCGTAGTAGGGGATACCCCGGCCTCGTGTGCCAGCTCTATTTGAGACGGCAGTCGCTTGTCTGCCGATTTTGACAATGCAGCAATGCGTTTGTCGAGTGATTGAACGGCCCGGCTCAGGGGCGGTTCCGAACGCCCGGCTGTTTGCATGCAAACCTTCCTATCCCATGGAATGACAAAGTGTTTTTGTTCTCTATTAATCTACCTGATTGCCGCAAATATGTCCACTGCCGGCCGGATTGAGCGAATTGCTTGCGCAGTGCTTTTGTGTTCTTGGCCTGGGGATTACATTCCGGCGGCGGATTACCTCTTTGCATTATGCCTGAATTGTGAAGTGATTCGATTTCAAACGTAAATTGACTTATTTTTCAGAATTTTCGCTTTTGCATACATTCATCGTAGAAAGCTGATATGACAAATTCACCTGATAAACTCATGGCGTCCCTGGAAGAAAGGATCCTCATCCTGGACGGCGCAATGGGGACGATGATCCAGAAGCATAAGCTGACCGAAGAGCAGTACCGCGGGGAGCGATTCAAACAGCATCCTAAAAACCTGCTGGGTAACAATGATATCCTGAACTTCACCCAGCCCGGCATTGTCAAAGATATTCACTGTCAATATCTCAAAGCCGGTGCAAACATCCTCAAGGCAAACACCTTTAATTCCAGCAAATATTCTCAAATCGAATACGGTACCGGGAATCTTATTCGAGAGTTAAACGCTGCCGGAGCGCGCCTGGCCCGCCAGGCCGTTGACGAATGTGATGACGGCTCAACGCCCCGGTTTGTAGCGGGCACGATTGGTCCCACCAACCAGTCGCTGTCGCTATCGCCTGATGTTAATGATCCCGGCTATCGCACGGCAACCTTCGAACAAATCGTCGCAGCGTATGAAGAGTCGGTGCACGGCCTGCTCGACGGAGGTGCCGACTTGATTCTGGTCGAGACCGTTTTCGACACGCTCATTGCCAAAGCATGCCTATGTGCGCTCGATCAGGTTTTTGCGCAGCGAAATCAACGCCTGCCGATCATGATATCGGGCACCATCACCGACGCCAGCGGACGCACGCTTTCCGGACAGACCATTACCGCATTCTGGAACTCACTGGCGCATGCACAGCCAATGTCAATCGGGCTGAACTGCTCCCTCGGTGCGAAAGACTTGCGTCCGTATATCAAGGAGCTGGCGGGATTTGCTCCGTGCATGATCAGTGTGCATCCCAATGCCGGCTTGCCCAACGAACTGGGCGAATACGATCAAACTCCCGGCGAGATGGCCGGTCTGCTCAAAGAATTTATCGAAAGGGGCTGGCTTAATTTCGTCGGCGGCTGCTGCGGCACAACTCCCGAGCATATCGTCGCCATTGCAGAAATTGCAAAGAATGCGACACCACATCAGATACCGAAAGCCGATAACGCCACCAGGCTTGCGGGACTCGAACCCCTGACCATTACGCCGGATTCGCTTTTTGTCAACGTCGGGGAGCGAACCAATGTGGCCGGGTCGGCTCGATTCAAAAAACTTATCATCAACCGTGACTTTGACACCGCGCTGGAAGTCGCCCGCAATCAGGTCGAGAACGGCGCTCAGATCATCGACGTCAATATGGACGAAGCGTTGCTTGATTCAGTCGAGGCGATGGACACTTTTCTCAAGCTTGTCTCATCTGATCCCGATATCTGCCGGGTGCCGATTATGATCGATTCGTCGAAGTTTGAGGTCATCGAAACCGGGCTGAAATGCATTCAGGGCAAAGGCGTGGTAAACTCCATCAGTCTCAAGGAGGGAGAGGAAAAGTTCATCAATGAAGCGGCCACTATCAAAAAATATGGTACAGCCGTGATTGTCATGGCCTTTGATGAAGGGGGCCAGGCCGACTCGTTTGAGCGCAAGGTTGCCATTTGCGAACGCAGCTATAAAATTCTGGTTGAAAAAGTCGGCTTTTTACCGCAGGATGTCATTTTCGACTGCAATGTCTTTGCCATTGGAACCGGCATTGACGAGCACCGGCGGTATGCTCTCGACTTTATCGAGGCTGTAGCAGAAGTCAAGAACCTTTGTCCGCATGCCCTCACCAGCGGGGGAATCTCTAATGTATCCTTCTCCTTTCGCGGCAACAATCCGGTGCGTGAAGCCATTAATTGCGTATTCCTCTATCACGCCATCAAGGCCGGTCTGGATATGGGCATTGTCAATCCTGCACAGCTCACGGTCTACGAAGAAATTCCGCCCGAGCTGCGCGAGCGTGTTGAGGATGTCGTGCTTGACCGCCGCGAAGACGCAACTGACCGCCTGCTGGAGATCGCCGACCGGTACAGTGGTAAGACGAAACAGAAAGAGGTCGATCTCTCCTGGCGCGAACAGCCGGTGGAGCGGCGCCTGGCGCACGCGCTGATCAAAGGTATTACCGAATTCATCGAGCAGGACACCGAAGCAGCGCGCACGCAAGTTCCCCACGCCATCAACGTCATCGAAGGGCCGCTCATGAACGGAATGAATGAGGTGGGCGAGCTCTTCGGTTCGGGAAAGATGTTTCTGCCGCAGGTTGTGAAAAGCGCGCGCGTCATGAAAAGAGCCGTTGCCTATCTACTGCCGTTCATCGAGCAGGAAAAGACCTCGCTTGACGCAAGCAGCCGGGGGACGTTCGTTATCGCAACTGTCAAGGGCGATGTGCACGACATCGGCAAAAATATCGTCAGCGTCGTGCTCCAGTGCAATAATTACAAAGTTGTCGATCTGGGTGTTATGGTCCCCACCGAGGATATTCTGGCTGCGGCCAAGGAACATAACGCCGACATCATCGGCCTTTCCGGTCTGATCACGCCTTCACTTGACATCATGGTCGATGTCGCCGGAGAGATGCAGCGGCAGGCGATGACAACGCCGCTGCTCATCGGCGGGGCTACGACTTCCAAAATGCATACGGCCGTCAAGATCGATCCCGAGTATGATCATCCGGTCGTGCATGTCAAAGATGCCTCACTGGCCGTCGGCGTCTGTCAGAACCTGCTGAGCAATAACAAGCGGAATGCTTATGTCAAAGAGCTGGCCGCCGAGAACGACAAGCGCCGGGAAGACTTCGCCCATAGAGGCGGTGTGCCTGCAATTATCAGCTACGAGCAGGCCAAAGCCAATAGCGTTCAGGTCGACTGGTCGGCAGTGGAACCCCCCAAGCCGGTAACGATGGGCACCGCAACATTCGAAAATTTTGACACCGGGGTTATCGCAAAGTATATCGACTGGAACTATTTCTTCCATGCCTGGGAGCTGAAAGGGCGCTATCCGTATATTCTTGACGATCCCAAAGTCGGCAAGGAAGCCCGCAAACTGCTCGAAGACGGGCGTACACTGCTCGAACGTATTGTTAACGAGAAACGTTACTATGCCAACGGCGTTGTCGGCCTGTATCCGGCTAATGCCGACGGTGATGATATTGAGGTGTACACCGACGAATCGCGCGCCGCTCTGCTCACAAGAGTGCATTGCCTGCGTCAGCAAACGGCGAAACAGCCGGGCAAGCCAAATATCTGCATGGCCGATTTTGTCGCACCAAAAGAAAGCGGTATTGGCGACTATTTCGGATTGTTTGCATGCACAGCGGCCCTCGGTTCCGAGGAATTTGCCGCCGATTTTGAAAAAGCCAAAGACGATTACAACTCGATCATGGCCAAAGTGCTTGCCGACAGGTTGTCCGAAGCGTTTGCCGAATATTTACATCTGGTAGTGCGCAAGAATTACTGGGGATTTGCGCCCGATGAGAATCTTGACACGAAAGCCCTCTTCATGGTCAAGTATCAAGGCATCCGTCCGGCGCCCGGATATCCTGCCTGTCCCGATCATCACGAGAAATTTGCGCTTTTTGACGCACTTTGCGCAACGAGGCATACCGGGATCAAACTCACCGAGAGCGGCGCCATGTGGCCGGGCGGCGCCGTGTGCGGCTACTATTTCTGGAATCCCGTAAGTCGCTATTACGCAATCGGTTCAATCGGCAAAGACCAGGTCGAAAGCTATGCTCAACGCAAAGGAATTGGTGTGCGCGTGGCCGAAAAATGGCTAGCGAGCAATTTGAATTACGATTCGGATCGGTAGGATGATTTTCGGGGGGGATTTATTTTGTGGAATGATGTTGAGTCGTTTAAATAGACCTGTGCATTTTGTTAAAGAGCAGCTTGATATACGCGACAGGTAAGCCTTGCAGAAAGATTGATAATGCTTAAAATACTCACCGAAACCGAAATCCGCGTCCTCGGCGTTCTCATCGAAAAAGAACTGACCACTCCCGAGTACTACCCCCTGACTCTCAACGCCCTCGTCAACGGGTGCAACCAGAAATCAAACCGTGATCCGGTTGTGCAGCTTACCGAAGGTGAGGTCTCACGCGCCGTCAGCAGCCTCAAAGATAAGCATCTGCTGTGGGAGCGCCACGCCAGCGGCAGCCGGACTGTCAAATACGAGCATAACGTCACCGACGCCTACGACCTTGCCAAAGGCGAGTTGGCACTGCTCTGCGTACTGCTGTTACGCGGGCCGCAAACTATCGGTGAATTGCGCACCCGCTCCCAGCGCATGCACTCCTTCGAAAACCTCGATGAAACACGACGCGTGCTGGACGGCCTCATCAAGCGCGAGGAAGATCCGCTCGCAACGGCTCTGTCGCGTCAACCGGGGCAAAAGGAAGAGCGGTTCATGCATTTGATTAGCGGCGAACCCGAACCCGAAATTCTCATTCCGGCGACCACGCAGGCCGCAACACCTCCGCTTTCCCCCAACCCCAATGCTTCAGAATTTGAGACCAGAATCACCGAAATCGAGGAGCAGGTGCAATTGCTGCTGGTACGTGTTGGCCGGCTCGAAGACCAACTGGACGGCCTGTTGAGCTGACGGCAGTTGATCGGACGACCCTTGAAATGGTATTTTCAATACCTTGTCCCGCACCGGGTACGCAGAAGTGAAAGTAAATACGTTTCAATCCACATAATCCACAGGAGTATTGCTTTATGGAACCGCAAGGGGATCTCGCCCTCATCGGATTGGCGGTGATGGGTCAGAATCTGATTCTGAACATGAATGATAAAGGCTACACGATTGTTGCTTTTAATCGCAGCGTCGAAAAAGTAACGGCTTTCAAAGAGGGCGTTGCCAAAGATCGCGACACCATCATCGGCGCCGAGTCGATCGAGGATATGATCAGCAAACTCAAACGTCCCCGTAAGGTTATGCTGCTGGTCAAAGCCGGCCAGGCGGTTGATGACTTTATCGAAAAGCTCATTCCGCATCTCGAAAAAGGCGACCTTATCATCGACGGCGGCAACTCGCACTTTCCCGATACCATCCGTCGTACCAGATATCTCGAAGAAAAAGGCCTGCTTTACATTGGCACCGGCGTATCCGGCGGCGAAGAGGGAGCACGTTACGGTCCGTCCATGATGCCCGGCGGCAATCCCGAAGCCTGGCCCCTGGTCAAAGACCTCTTCCAGGCCACCTGCGCCCAAACCCCCGGCGGTGAGCCGTGTTGCGACTGGGTCGGCGAAAACGGCGCCGGGCACTACGTCAAAATGGTGCACAACGGTATCGAATACGGCGACATGCAGCTCATCTGCGAAGCCTATCAGCTCATGAAAGAGGCGCTGGGCATGAGCAACGAAGACATGCACGCGGCCTTGGCCGAATGGAATGAAGGTGAACTTGACAGCTACCTCATCGAAATTACCCGCGACATACTTGCGAAAAAAGATGACAACGGCGAATACGTACTGGATACTATTCTCGACACGGCCGGACAAAAGGGAACCGGGAAATGGACCGGCATCAGCTCGCTTGAGCTGGGTGTTCCCGTCACGCTTATCGGCGAAGCCGTCTTTGCGCGCTGCCTCTCAGCGCTCAAAGAAGAACGCGTAGAAGCGTCAAAAATCCTTGACGGACCCGACCCGAACTACGCTGGCGATAAAAAAGAATTCATCGAAGATATCCGCCGGGCACTGCTGGCATCCAAGATTATCTCCTATGCACAAGGCTACATGCTTATGCGTGAAGCCGCCAAAGAATACGGCTGGAACCTCAATTACGGCGGCATTGCCCTCATGTGGCGCGGCGGCTGCATTATCCGGTCGGCATTTCTGGGCAAAATCAAAGAGGCATTCGACAAGAATGCCAACCTCAACAACCTGCTGCTCGATGAGTATTTCAAGAAAGTTATTGACGGATGCCAGGCATCATGGCGCAAGGTTGTTGCCAAGGCTATCGAACTGGGCATTCCGGTTCCGGCATTTACCACGGCGCTGGCTTTCTACGACGGATATCGCAGCGAGCGGCTGCCGGCCAACCTGCTGCAGGCACAGCGCGACTATTTCGGCGCCCACACCTACGAACGCCTCGACAAGCCGCGTGGCGAATTCTTCCACACCAACTGGACCGGCACCGGCGGCGATGTTTCGGCCTCGACTTATGTAGTATAAGTTCCGTCTCTTTGACCTAAACACAAAAAGCCTGCGCGATCGAAATCCCGCAGGCTTTTTTTGGGGCTGTATTTTCGCTTGCGTACCGTAGCTTATTTATAGCGGTAGGTTATTCTGCCACGGTTGAGATCATACGGCGAAAGCTCGACAAGCACCTTGTCTCCCGGAAGGATTCTGATGTAGTGCTTGCGCATCTTGCCGGATATATGGGCCAGCACGATATGATCGTTTTCCAGCTTGACTTTGAATGATGCATTGGGCAGGGTTTCTTCTACAACTGCTTCTACCTGGATCGACTCCTGTTTGGCCATTAACCTTCCTTGTGACTGCTGGGTTGCGGAGTTAGTTTGGGTGTGTTTCCATATTTGTTTGCATATAAATTACTTTTTTGTCACGGGTACATGGGGGAGATTAGATTCTGATTTTTTCAAAGGCATTTGCTGTTCTTGATTAATCCGCTCCGACAGAAAGATTTTTAGAAGAGATTGGTAGGGAACATCCCTTTTGTTGGCAATCGTTTTCAATGTTGCCAACATTGTTTCGGGAAGACGGAGCGAGATTGTTTTTACAGACGGTTTTAAATTCGGGAGATGCAGCTTTTCTGCTTTTTCCCAGTCTACATATTCAGAAGAGTCATGCTTTGCCCAGAAATTACGCTCCTGTTTTTCTGATTTGAACTGTGGAATTTTTTTCATGATGAGAAATAGCTTCTTTCTTCTGGATGCCCCATTTCACGAGCCGAGATGATGCGTATGTTGCGCCCCCTTATTGCAAACGATATGAATAGGAGTCGACCTGAATCAGTATGTCCCAGACAATAGTAACGTTTTTCGCTACTGGAATGTGCACTGTCTTTGGAAGCCGGCAATGGGTGATTGAAGAAAACCTCTTCACATTCCAGGGGAGTCACTCCGTAGCGAATCAGGTGTTTATCGAAATTGTCTCCATCCCATTTAAAGCCTGTGCACTGATTGAGTTTTCTCATGTGTATATAATAATAAAGTACATTATTTGAATGCCCTTTCAACAAGCTTAACGGTTGATGAATTCGGTTTGATACATGATTTTTATTGCAGTGTGTTTCTGAATGCCGGATCACCCCCATGGCCTCACTGGTTGCCCACCCAGGCTGCGAAAACGGCTTTTTCTATTTTAACAGGAACGCATATTCCGAATTTGGTGGGAACCGGCGCAGGTGCGCAGAGCGGGATTGGTTGCACCTTTTATTGTGACCTGATGCGGGGGGTTATTAAAAACCGGACTCCGTGCTTTCGTATTCGAAATCGTGAAATATGACCCCGACCCGCCGGGCATACCTGTTCTTGTTCACAATGTCAACATACATGTACATGCACGAGTCAATCGGCAGCTCAAAAAAACCGGTCGTGGGAATTCTGAGACAATCCTGCGCAATCCAGCCGGAGTGCTGCGGCAGTGCGGGGGGCACGCGCTTGAGAAGGCGGTCGAAATGCTTTTGATGAAGTGCGATGTTCAGGTTCCCCAGAGGCAGTCCGGCCGGACTAATCACCTCGATAAATCCTTTGCGTTCACTATTGCTGGTATAGGGCAGGTAATCATCGCCCCATTTATACACGATGCGTTTTCTGGGAGACTGCGCCCTGAGCGTGGTTGACGGTATGATATCGACGACAACATGCGAAAGCCCCTCTTCTTTGAATTTTCCCCAGGGAAACCATCCCATCGAGCTGTCGGCCATAACATAGTCGCATGAGTGAAACGAAGCTTCTCCGGTCGCACGATTGACGCGGAAGCCGTCCAGCACATACACATGATCGCATTTCATGGCAATCACCGGCTTGCCTGCGGACAGGTCTTTGATTACCTTGTTTTTCGTTTTAGGATTGGCAATTGGAAGAGTGCGGCAATCGGGATAGCCAAAGCGGTTGCGCATGAGATGCTCCACGCCGTAGAGGCCCTCGCCCCCGCACTGGCTCTTATCGGTTTTAAATATATCGTGGATATTGCCGTAGGCTCGTTCGACCGCATAGATCAGTCTGCGAATTTCTTCGGCGCCGGTATGCAGCGTGTCGTGAGGAAGGCGGCGCTGTGCGGGATCGTCATCCGCACAATCCAGGGGCCGGACGGGTCCGTTAATAAGAGGAAAATCCCAGGTATAGCGAATGGGGACGGCAGTGTCGATATTGCCGTAGATCGCATTGACGCCGTCGAAAAATGAGGCGGCCGGCCAGCGGTAATAATTGATGATGCTGGCGACGGCAACGGTTATGCAGACGGCTTCGGTGTTTTGCTCTTTATCGGCAAGGTTGACTGTCATTTCCCATTCGCCCTGAAACTGAAAAAAGCGGCAGCCCATTGTGCCGAAATCTTCACCGTCAACCGGCCAGTTGGCAGGGATTGCTGTTGTCAAGCAGACAAGCAAGCAGATGAGGCGGGTACCTTTGTGCACAGTTTGCCTTTCGCGTATATTTCCTAATTTACTATTTTCGAGCAAAGATTGTACCCGAAAGGTAAACTTAAGATGCGGTATTTCGGCATTCGAATTGCTAATATGAACAGAATCTCATGAAAAAGCGAAACAGCACCTCATTATCGGTACTGGGCTGGCGAGAGTGGGTGCAATTGCCGGAACTCAAGGTTCCGGCAATCAAAGCAAAAATCGATACCGGCGCAAGGACATCCTGTTTACATACCTCGACCAGTACAACGTATCGCAAGGGGGGACGCGAGTTGGTGCGATTCATTCTGCATCCCATCCAGGGCACCCTGTTTCCGCAAATCGAATGTGTGGCGGATATTGTCGACCGCAGGAACATTACCGACTCCGGGGGACACCGCGAAATGCGCATCGTGATCGTGACCAACATCCAGATCGGTGAATGCTGCTATCCGATCGAATTGACACTTTCCTCCCGCGAGAAGATGCGCTTTCGTATGCTGCTGGGGCGCACGGCGCTCAAGGGCAAGTTCGCCGTCGATCCGGCCAGGTCGTTTTTGCTCGGGAAGTCGCTCAAGTTCCGTTACCCGGACAGTCCACAGGAGATCGCATGAAAATTGCCGTACTATCCCGCAGCAGCCGCCTGTATTCTACCGGTCGTCTGGTCGAAGCCGTGCAGCGACGCGGCTACGAGGCCGAAGTAATCAATCCGCTGAAATGCTACATGAACATCAATTCGCAAGAGCCGCGTATCCATTACATGGGGCGTGCCGTTAGTGACGTGGATGCTGTGATACCACGCGTCGGCGCCTCGATTACGTTTTTCGGCACCGCAGTCGTGCGCCAGTTCGAGATGATGGGCGTTTACAGTATCAACGAGTCCGTTGCTCTGACCAGAGCGCGCGACAAACTACGCAGCCTGCAGCTACTTGCCCGCAAAGGCATTGGCATGCCGATTACCGGATTTGCGCATGCGACCCAGTTTACCGATGACCTGATTGCGATGGTGGGCGGTCCGCCGCTGGTCGTCAAGCTGCTGGAAGGTACGCAGGGCGTAGGCGTCGTCCTTACCGAAACCAGAAAAGCCGCCGACAGCGTCATCCAGGCATTTCGGGGATTGAAAACCAATCTGCTGGTACAGGAATTCATCAAAGAAGCCTCGGGTGAAGACATCCGGTGCCTGGTCGTCGGCGACCGGGTGGTTGCTTCTATGATGCGTAAAGCAAAAGAGGGCGAATTCCGCTCTAATCTGCACCGGGGAGGCACGGCCAGTCCGATTTCCATTACCCCTGAGGAACGTGCTACCGCGGTCAAAGCGGCGCGCATTATCGGCCTGAACGTAGCCGGCGTGGATCTGATGCGCTCTGCCCGCGGCCCCGTTGTGCTGGAAGTCAATTCGAGTCCCGGCCTGGAGGGCGTCGAAAAGGCTACGGGCAAGGACATTGCCGGCGCTATCGTCCAATTCATCGAAAAAAATGCCAAACCCTGGAAAACCAGAACACGTGGAAAGGGATAAGCAGGCCCGTACATGAATCGCACACAACGCCCGCCTGTCGAAATCGGTGACAAACGTGTCGAGTCCGGAACTAACGACATCGTCAACCTTGCGGTAACGCGTCTCTATACCCACACTAATATCCGCATTCCGATCTACGTCAACCACTCGCGCAAGGAGGGGCCGGTACTCTTTGTCAGCGCGGCCGTGCACGGAGACGAGATCAACGGTGTCGAGACGATCCGGCGGCTGCTCAAACATCGCTCCCTGCATCGCATGCGCGGTACTCTGATTGCTATCCCGATCGTCAATATATTCGGTTTTATTAACCACAGTCGTTATTTGCCCGACCGCCGCGATCTGAATCGTCACTTTCCCGGCTCGGACAAAGGCTCGCTGACTTCCCGGCTGGCCAATTTGCTTATGGAAGAGGTGGTCGGCAAGTGTACGCACGGTATCGATTTGCATACCGGCTCCAACCACCGCTACAATCTGCCCCAGATCCGGGCCTCCCTCAATGATCCCGAAACAAGGCGTCTTGCACTGGCGTTCGGGGTGCCCGTCGTGCTGGATTCTGATATGCGCGACGGTTCGATGCGGCAGGCAGTGCATGAGATGGGTATTCCCATGCTGTTGTATGAAGGCGGCGAAGCGTTACGGTTCAACGAAGCGGTTATTCGTTCGGGGCTGCGCGGCATACTGGCGGTGATGAATGCGATCGGTATGATTCAGCGCAAAAAGCGTTCGTCCAAAATTCAACCCGGGATTGCCAAATCAAGTGTATGGGTACGGGCGAGGATGAGCGGCATTTTTTACGCCCGAGTCAGGCTGGGGGACGTTGTTGAAAAGGGAGAGATCATCGGTAAAATATCCGATCCCCTGGATACTACCGGAATCGATGTGATTTCGCCGGCGTCGGGTGTCATCATCGGCCTGACCAATCTGCCCCTGACCTACAGCGGTGACGCACTGGTGCATATTGCTACCTACGACAAACTGGAGCAGGTCGAGGACAGCATCGAAGCGTTTATCGAGGAGTCGGTACCGCTCGATCACGATCAAATCGACATATCCTCGGCCAGAAACGGAATTCAAAGTTCCTGATTTTGCGGCACAAAAAGATATGACCGAACATAATTTCAAGCTGGCGCAGCACTACTTTTCGTTTGACATTCTACGCAAGCGGCTCACGAGTCTGTTCTATTCTTTCTAACCCGCCCCTCAGCCCTGCCGCCCGCCCGCCCCGAATAGTGCCGGTATTTTGCATAAACGTGCAGAAAACCTATTTTACAACCGAAATCACGTGTTATTCATTTTCTCTACATGCCCTTTCACGTTGAAACATCCGATAATAGTTCGAGAGCGCTTACCCGGCGTCGTTTCATGACACTTGCGGGGGGCGGAGCGTCGTTTGCACTGGCAAACAGCCTGATGTCGTGCAACGACGATCCGTCCGAACCGAAGCGTCCCAATATTCTGCTGGCTCTTGCCGACGACTGGTCGTGGCCCTACACCAGCCTCAAGGGCATGTCGTCGATTGTGACCCCCAACTTCGATCGATTGGCAAAGGAAGGGGTACTCTTCGAGAACGCGTTCGCTTCATCACCATCGTGTTCGCCGTCGCGTGCCGCCATATTGACGGGCAGGAATTTCTGGGAGCTGGAGCAGGGCGCAAATTTGTGGGGCACCTTGCCCGATACATATCGGGTCTATCCCGACATTCTGGAAAGCGCGGGCTATCATGTCGGATTCAGTGACAAGGGCTGGGGCCCCGGGCGGGTGGCGCCCGGCGGACGCCGACGCAATCCGGCCGGACCGAAATATAACGATTTCAAATCCTTTCTGCTGGCGCGTCCCAAAGGCACGCCATTCTGTTTCTGGTTCGGCAGTCACGATCCGCACCGGTTTTACGGTGTAAAAGCACGTGTCAATACGCGCCTGACCTGCGATGATATCGTTGTCCCCGATTGTCTGCCGGATCATCCGATCGTGCGCCGTGACCTCTGCAATCATCGCTTCGAAGTGAACAGGTTCGATCGCGACCTGGGCAAGCACCTCAAGCTGCTCGATAAAGCCGGAGAGCTTGATAATACGATGGTCATCGTCACCGGAGATAACGGGATGCCCTTTCCGCGGCACAAGGCAACGGTGTATGACGGCGGCGTGCATGTGCCGCTGGCCATATGGTTCGGCGACAATATTGCGCGCGGTGCGACGGTATCGGATTTTGTCAACCTCTGCGATCTTGCGCCGACCATACTGAACGTATGCGGTATCGACATATCCGAAAAAATGAGCGGACGCAGCCTGATGCCGGTACTGCGTTCGCCGGATACGGGACATCGTTCGCATGTGGTTGTTGGGCGGGAACGTCATACCTGCGCACAAGCCAATACCAAAAAGGGCTATCCGGTCCGCGCCATTCGCACGCATGACTATCTCTACATCTTCAATTTCGAACCCGATCGCTGGCCTCTGGGCACCCCGGAGGCATTTCGGGATGCAGACCGTTCACCCACGAAGAAGTACCTGCTCGCAAACCGAAATGAGCCGGGAATAAAAAATCTGTTCCAGCTCATATTCGGCAAAAAACCGCAGAAAGAGCTGTATGATTTAAAAAGAGATCCCGCCCAGCTCAACAACGTTGCCGATCAGGCGCAGTATGAGCACGTCAGTAAAAGATTGCATGAAAAATTATTCGCCTACCTCGAAGAGACCGGCGATCCGCGGGTGTCCGGGAGTGGGGGTGTGTTTGATTCGTACAAGTTTTATATGTTGAGGAGGATTTCGCAGTAAAATCCTATAGAGTCCTGGCCCAAGCTCGACAGCTTTCCCTGCCGCTTTGGTTATACGTGGCCGGGGAGCAGGCGATGTCAGGACTGGTGCGCGGCTAGTTTTCATCACAAAAGCAAAAAAAAGTATGATTCTTTGCTCAAAGAGATTGCAGCCTTTCTGCTTGGAGTCATGTCGTATCTCTTTTGTACGCACAGATAGTTCACTCGATAAGTCTTAATGATATTTGCGACTCTCTGCATCACCATGAATCGGTGCTTGGCACACTTCGTGGAGCATCTGCTCCTGAGTTCCGCACTTTTATAAATCCGAAATAAAAACATTTATAAATCAATGGGTTATGGATCTGAACAGCCCGTTTTGGGTGTCCCGGGGTGCCTTGGGTTATCTTTTTCTCATGTTGGTTCGAAGAAAGAAAAATCAAAGTGGTGCAATAAGCATCCAAATAATAGATAACAATATAACCGCCATAGGTCTGCATGGCGGCAAATATTTTCTTCCCCGGTTCGGTCTCGATATTTTGTGAAGAAAGGGAAACTTCCGGCTTTATCGCTAATAAAATACCCATGACCAGCTTGGGATTTGTTCCACGATATTTTCCGCACGACAACGGTCCCCCGGAGCGAGCCCGGCTGCTGCATAGTGAGAGAGCCGAGATCCACCGATGAATCGATATGTTTTTCTATATCTGTTTTGTATACGATCAGCTTTCTGGCAAGGCTGACTCCTTCAAGGTAAAACACGCCCGATTTCACTGATGAGAACAGAAAGGAACCGTCATTGTCGTTGTAGGCCGTATCGATATTGAACAGAGCATTGGTGTCGGTCGTGTCGACCGGATGCAGTAACAGGACACGGGCATCGGCAACCGGTGCGCCGCTGCTGTCGGTCAGAATTCCCGGTACGCGGTTTCGCTGCTTCCGCTGATCGCTATGGAAATGTGCCGGTTTTTGGGGGAGACCTATATGTGTATACACAACGGGAGCTTGATATGCAATAAAAAAAGTGATACTAATGCGATAAGTCATTGTTATTTAAGGAAAATTTATTGTTAAAGTATTGCTTATGGGGACATGACCCGATTAAGCCGCAGAATTGGCTAAAACCCTTGATTGTCGTTGCTTCGGCAGAGCCGAATAAAGTATCTTGACTTTTGCAGAAAAAAGAAAATATCTATCAGTATCGATTCAAAAATGAAAGGGCTTTTGCAATGAAATCTGTTTATCTCGGTTTTGCAGCGATGCTTGTTAGCTTTTTTCATGCATATTCTTTAGAGTACGCAATCCCTGATAATTTCGGCTATGTCAATATCAAGAAATTCGGGGCCAAAGGTGATGGTGTTACCGACGACACCAAAATTTTCGAAGAGGTTTTCGGGCGCTCCAAAGATCATAAGGATGGTCCTATCCGGTCGATATATCTTCCCAACGGGACCTATCTGATCGACGGCACAATCAAATGGGGCGATAAGAAAAAAGATGTAAGAGGAGAGAGCCGTATCGGCGTGGTAGTCAAGCTTGCGGATTCTTGCGATGGGTTCAGCGATCCGGATAATCCCCAACCGGTGCTGCAAGTGGAATATGGTCATCCGGCGCAGAATTTCTGCCAGACTATCCGCAATTTGACAGTCGATATCGGTAAAAACAACCCCGGTGCGATCGGTATGACTTTTCATACCAATAATTACGGCGGTATCTGGAATGTGGCCGTGCGGTCGAGCGATCCCGACAAGCGCGGAGCAATCGGTCTGGCATTTTTATACAGTGCGCCCGGCCCTGGTATCGTGAGTGATTTTTCCGTTGATGGTTTCGATATCGGCATATCGGTTCATCATTCGATGTTCAGTTTTACATTTGAGAAGATCACGCTTACCGATCAGCGGGTTGCCGGATTTGAAAACAAGGGTAATATCGTTGCATTGGGGCGCCTGATCAGTAACAATAGTGTCCCTGCGGTAATCAATCGGGGAGAGCCGTCGCTGATGAGTCTGGCTGGGGCAACGCTTTTTGGGGGCACCGCCGACATGCCTGCTGTTATCAATACCGGCAATGCTGCAATGCTGCTTAAGGATATCGCTCTGCAGGGCTATGGCATTGCACTGAGAGACAGCGCAATCAATACCATGGAAATACGAGATACAGTCATTCCCGTATACAGCTCTCATGGTATTGCATCGCTCTATGGTCATCCACAAAAGCTTCTTGGGCTGGAGATGCAGGATCCGCCGTTGCTGTCACCGGGATCACCGAAAAAGTGGCTGAACGCTGCAAAATTAAAAGCTGTAAAGAAGAAAATTGTGAGCGACAGCAGTGCTGTCGTTGCAAAGGACCTTGGTCCTGCGATTCAAAAGGCGATCGATAAGGGCGCCCGGGTTATCTATTTCCCCCCGGGCAACTATCCGGTATATCAGACAATCCATATCAGAAACAAACTCACGTGTTTCATCGGGGCGGAAAATGCACGACTGACAACGAAAGTTCCCGGAAAACCAGCGTTTATTATCGAGGATGGTACTTCTGAAACGGTACTTTTAGATATCAATCGAAGTTACGGTTGTCGCTATATGGTATGGGCGTTTCATGCAAGCAGACGGACCCTGATTCTTTCGGGCGGGTCCTATTATAATTCGGTACCCGGTGGTAAAGTTTTTATCGAAGATGCGATTTCTTGTCCACTGATTTTCGACCGCCAACGAGTATGGGTCCGCCAGGTCAATCCTGAGAAATACAAGTATGATCCATCGATAACAAACCGCGGTGGAGATCTGTGGGTGCTGGGCCTTAAAACCGAGAAAGACCGTCCAGTGATCGGCACGTATGATGGCGGCAGAACTGAAATGTTCGGCGGCGCGATTTTCAAAAATCGTGAGCGGGTAGGGCCATCGGAAGCATTTATCATTAACGATGCTGCTGCCGTGCTCAGTTACCGCAATTATGGTCTCAAATACCAGGGGCAGGTCGTTGAAACCCGTGATTCACTCACCCGGATGCTGCGACCCGAACATATGCCGACATCGTCAATGAGAATGCCGCTCTTTATCAGCCAACAGAAAGGCCTCCGGGTGCCAAAGCCTCTGGTGCGAAAACCGGGAGAGACACTGGTCATTACATCGGTGCTCTACATTCCCGAAAATGACTCCGCAGAAATCGAACTG
>WJLW01000119.1 GCA_014728295.1 Chitinivibrionales bacterium
GATCAAACAGGCTGCCGACAGTATCTACCGGATGACCGGGATTTTCCCCATGTCCTTTGCCTACCCAGGATGTAAATATACCGAGCGATGCAGGAAATATATTCTCGATGTTCATCCGCTCGATCGGATATGTGGAAAACTCTATGTTAACGGGCAGATGACTATGCAGGCGGCAAATGAGTTTATTGGCGACGTCTTCTCCGGAACAAGCATTCGGCCATCACCGAATCCGGCGTGACTGAAATCGGGCAAAACCGCACTTTCAGGGGACTGATTCCATTGCTGGTAGAGCTTTGATTGTTCCGCTGCCGATGCCGGTATAAGTGCTGCAGCCAGCCTAATAGTGGCATCTTAATTGAGCGATACAAATTGATTTATGATGAATCCTGTATACCAATCGATGCGCTTAATCGATCGCTCGTGACCACCATACTGCGAGTTTATAGCTAAAGCGGATCGTCGGGAAAACGCAGATATCTTTTGACTTCATCATCAGGGCAATTTTATTTTTAGCCGGCATCGTGATAAGTCAGGCTGGTGTTTTTGCTGCCGCAATTACTGTTTCATTCCCGCTGAGGCGGGACTCGACCTTTCAAAGGAGCTACATGCCACCGATCACCCGGGGGGAGGCGGAAGCGCAGATTACCGAAGCGATGGTCAAATTCGAGCGCGAATACATGGGACGCGGGCCGCAAGAGTCAAAAACCTTCATTGTGGAAGATACCGTCTTTATCAGACTGCGCGGCGTGCTGACACAGGCCGAAAAACAATTGGCGACATCCGATTCGGTGACGGGAAGAAAACTGATAAAGCAGGTAAGGCAAGAGCTTATCGAAAAAGCACGCTATCTTCTCGAAACAATTATCAACGATATTCTGGGTATCAAAGTCAAATCACTGCATACGGACATAAGCTCGAAAACGGGGGAGCGCGTTATTGTTTTTACTCTGGAAAGCTCCCCGCATTTCAAAAAGCAGCCTGTCTGAGCAGACTGCAGTTCGGCTCCCCAAAGCACTGTTGCATGTATTGACAAACCGGCGGCACAACGTTTATATTAACTCACCGAATTCAGAAAATTCAGGCAAGTCAGATTAGAGAGTGCAGTATATGTACTCTGTTTGAGGACGGGCCGTCAGTCAGAAGTAACATTCGACACTGACGGCCCGTTTTTTTTGCCCGTGAGCAGCGTTGTATGGCATGCTGCCGCGCGATTCCGTAGCTGCTGTGCTGCGGGATGGCCGGGCAGGATGCCGGCTGATAACCGCCTCTGAAGAGAGCCGGTTATCAGCTTTTTTTTTGCCGGGTGCAGGTAAATATCTTCACTCCTACCAGGGAAGCGCGATGATACACAACTCAGAAGATGTATTCATCAGGATTGCCAAAGCGGTTCGAAGCTACTGCATCGAGCAGATGGGCATTCGTCCGATGGATATTTCGGTCGATATCCATAAGCACTCCGTCACCATTACACTCGAAGGTGTATCTCATCCTGCGGAAAAAATCATGGCGCGGGAGCGTCTATCACGCGTCAAGATTGAAAAAATGTACCTGGAACTGTTCAGAGTATCAAAGTCTGTGTTACACGCCCGCCTGGAAAATGTGCTGGGGTGTAACGTAGAGCGATCGTTTTTTGCGGTTGAAGCGGAATATGGAAATGCCGTTATTGTCCTCTTTCTCTCCGAAACAGGGCAGTATCTGGAAAAGATGCCTATAAAATAATGCAGGAAAGGATAACGTATGTCAGAACGTGAAAACGAAATTTTCGACAGGATAGTTGTCTCGGATCACGTGCGAACGCTGCTACGTTCGGCACGTTCATGCCGGTTTGTCGGTGATCGTTCAACGCTGCTCAATTTGGTATTGGGCAACTCGCTGAACAAGACATTCGATGTTGGCTATGATGTAGACGGCAGGTTCGTTAAAGAGGTCCATGTGGCACGCTGCAAGAATGGATTTGCCGTTAATTATCTCGATCCTTACATGCGACGCAGAGATCCGGAATGTATGCTTATCGGCGATGACCGGCCCAGCGACAAGACCCGCTTTGAAGAACGCCAGGGCAACAAATTCAGCGTCGTGCGTGAGCAGACCTTTTCATGGCTCAAAGATCAGGACCTTATTGTCACCGCATTCACCCTGGGCGCTTTTGAGCGGGATGAAGGCTACGGCGGCTTACTGGTTGCCCCCGCCAATGCCGGATTTTTTATTGCCGGCCTGGCCGATTTGCAGGGAATACTAGATATCCCGCAACTCAATGAAAAATTCACCGTTCATACCGCTGTGTTTCTTGCGCCGCCGTTCCGGCATACGCATTTCGGTGGAAAACAGGTCGTGGTGCATAACCGGCTCCAAGACCTGTACGAAATCTTCTCCTTCAATCTCTATCCGGGTCCAAGTGCCAAAAAAGGCATATATGGTGCTTTGCTCTCGATAGGGGAGTCGGAAAAGTGGCTTACGCTGCATGCTTCGACCGCCCAGGTTGTGACGCCCTACGATAACATTACCACCATCATGCATGAGGGGGCCAGCGGAAGCGGAAAAAGCGAACTGCTGGAGCAGGTTCACCGCGAGGAAGACGGTCGGCTTATGCTGGGAGAAAACACAATCAACGGCGATTGCAAGTATCTGACACTACCGCGGGGCTGCCTAATCCAGCCGGTCACCGACGATATGGCCATGTGTCATACCTCCGTACAGGACGGTAACGGATATGTAGTCGCCTGCGATGCCGAACAGGCCTGGTTCGTGCGCCTTAATCACATCAGCCGTTACGGTACCGATCCGCACCTCGAGCGCATAACGGTGCACCCGGATGAACCATTGATATTTCTCAATCTTGAGGGAGCGCCGGATGCTACCTGCCTGATATGGGAGCACATCGAAGACAAACCGGGCATCGCCTGTCCCAATCCGCGCGTCATTTTGCCCCGTCGCCTGGTGCCACATTCCGTGGAGGGCTCGGTGGAAGTACAACTCCGTAATTTCGGCATACGGGCCCCCGCGTGCACGAAGGAAAATCCGACATATGGAATCGTCGGCTATCTGCACATGTTGCCGCCGGCCCTGGCCTGGTTGTGGCGGCTTGTGGCGCCGCGCGGTCATGCCAATCCCAGTATTACCGAAAGTAAAGCATTGACCAGTGAAGGTGTTGGCTCCTACTGGCCGTTTGCATCGGGAAAAATCGTCGATCACGCCAATTTACTTTTGCGACAAATTATCGCGACGCCCGAAACGCGCTTTTCGCTTACCCCAAACCAGCATGTGGGCGCCTGGAAGGTCAGCTTTATGCCGCAATGGGTATCGCGTGAGTACATGGCGCGCCGTGGTATGGCCAAATTCAAGCCCTCACAACTCGTTAAATCACGATGTTCCCTGCTTGGATACACTCTCAAGTCCATGCAGGTTGAAGGCAGCATTATTCCCCGCGAATTTCTGCGGGTAGATGAGCAGCCCGAGGTTGGCGCTGAAGGCTACGACCGCGGTGCGGCAATCCTGGCGGGGTTCTTCAAGCAGGAACTCAAAAAGTACTTCAGCAGTGATCTCGATCAGACCGGACGCAGAATAATCGAGTGTTGCAATGATGGCGGTTCGGTGGATGACTACGAAAGCCTGATCGCTATGTGATGAATCCGGCGGTACAATAACCTCAACTTATGATTTTATGATTTAGAGTAATGTCGGTAATGCATATCACCCCTGTCGTTTGCGCCTGGCGGCGAAACGACAACAGTTAGAGGAGCGCAGACTATGTTGACAAACCAACACATCCAGACGGCAATCGACAATTGTCTCAGGAATACTGATTTCCTGAACCTGGCAAACAGACGCAAAGGCAAAGTGCGTGACATTTTTGATCTTGGTGAAACCCTTTTACTTATCACAACCGACCGGCTGAGTGCTTTTGACCGGATCCTGGCAACGATACCTTTCAAGGGCCAGGTACTCAATCAGGTCAGTGCCTTCTGGTTCCGTGAGACGCAAGACATTGTGCCCAACCATGTTGTCAGCCTCCCGGATCCCAACATAACCATTGCCAGAAAATGCCGGCTCCTGCCCATCGAGTTTGTGGTGCGGGGCTACCTTACCGGATCGACCGACACTTCGGCCTGGACGCTCTATGCGCGGGGTGAGCGAACCATTTGCGGCAATACGCTGCCCAACAGAATGGTCAAAAACCAGCGCTTTGAGCAGCCCATTCTAACCCCTACCACCAAATCTGATGTACACGATGAATCAATCTCGGTAGCAGAAATCAGTTCCCGCGGCATCATTGAGCAACCCCTGCTGGAAGAGGTCTGCCGGATTGCATTGAATCTCTTCAAACGCGGCCAGGAGATTGCGCTTAAAAACGGCTTGGTCCTGGTCGATACGAAGTACGAATTCGGCCTTGATGCCGACGGCAACCTGACCCTTATTGACGAAATCCACACTCCCGATTCTTCCCGGTACTGGATCGCCGAATCATACGAAGAGCGTTTCGCGCAGGGCAGGGAACCGGAAAATATCGACAAAGAGTTTCTGCGGCTGTGGTTCAGAGAAAACAGCGATCCGTATAACGACGAAACCCTGCCGCCGGCTCCCGAGCAACTGGTTGTCGAATTATCCCGTCGCTACATACAGTTATACGAAATGATAACCGGCAAAGAATTCACCATTGAACCATGCAACTCTATAGAGGAGCGCATCACAACCAACCTGCACAAAGCTGCAGTTACCGTATAAGTTTGCCATGGCCGGAATCAGTACACACCATATCGCAGAGGCAGCATGCATCATCCGCCGGGGAGGGCTTGTGGCCTTTCCAACCGAAACGGTATACGGGCTGGGTGCGGATGCCTGCAATGCAGCCGCCGTGGCCGCCATTTTCTCAGCCAAGCAGCGGCCACGGTTCGATCCGCTCATTGTGCACATCCATGATTTTGTGCAGATAGAGCTGGTGGCACACTCGCTGCCTCCAAAGGCATATAAGCTTATCGAAGCATTCTGGCCGGGGCCGTTGACTATCGTAGTGCCAAAGCAAAAAGCCATTCCCGACATCGTTACTTCGGGACTGCCACAGGTAGCCGTGCGTATGCCCGGTAACAGCATTGCGCGCGAACTGATCAAGCAAGCGCAAACGGCCGTGGCTGCCCCGAGTGCCAACAAATTCGGGCATATCAGTCCCACCCGCGCAGCCCACGTGCAGGAAAGTTTTGGCAGCGAAGTCGATATGATCCTGGACGGAGGGCCATGTACTGTAGGGGTTGAATCAACTATTCTGGGATTTACTGCCGATCCACCGGTGGTGCTTCGATTCGGGGGCATTGCGCTCGAAGATATCAAACGCGTGGTGGGGGAGGTGCAGATTCCGCCGCATAACTCCCGGGTCAATGCTTCTCCGGGAAGGCAATTACGACACTATGCTCCACTGACGCCACTGATTGCTTACGACTCTCCCTGTCATCAGCAGGCAGGCTTGCGAAAAGGTCTTCTGGCATTCTGCCCGCCGCAACCGGCAGCACTGCAGCAGTATGCTGCTATAGAAGTCTTGTCGGAACGTGGTGATCCGGCCGAAGCGGCGTGTAATCTTTTCGCGGCTTTGCGCAAACTGGACAGCAAAGGGCTGGATGTTATTGTTACAACACCGGCGCCCGATTACGGCCTTGGACCGGCAATAAATGACCGCCTCAACAGAGCATCATATACACAAACCGCACAACAGAAAGCGAGGAGCACATGAAAAAAGGTGTCTCGATCATCATGGGAAGCAAATCCGATCTCCCGGTTATGCAAAAAGCCGAAAATATCCTCAAAGAATTCGTTGTGCCCTGCGAGATCCGCGCCTTGTCGGCTCACCGTACGCCCGATCTGGTCAGAGAGTATGCCGCGGGGCTCGGTGAGCGAGGTATGGGCATTGTCATCGCCGCCGCCGGCATGGCCGCACACCTGCCGGGAGTTGTGGCTGGATTGACCACGGCGCCGGTAATCGGCGTTCCTATCGAAAGTGCCGGTCTCGGCGGACTCGATGCCCTCTTGTCAATCGTACAAATGCCACCCGGGATCCCGGTTGCAACCGTCACGGTGGGCGGTGCAAAAAATGCTGCACTGCTGGCTGTGGCGATGCTGGCCGTGGCGGACGATCAACTGGCGGATAAGCTTGAAGAGTACCGCACGACAATGAGAACGGCAGTACAAAACGCAGATGCTGAACTCTGCAAACCAGCAAAGGGTGCATGAGCATGGTAGCATATCTGGCACTTGAAGACGGTACTATATACCGCGGCACATCGATCGGCGTGGCCGGCGAAACGGTTGGTGAAGTCGTTTTCAATACGGCAATGAGCGGTTATCAGGAAGTGCTTACCGATCCATCGTACCACCGGCAGATCGTCACAATGACGTATCCGCAGATCGGCAACTATGGCATCAACGATTCGGATATGGAGTCGGCGCAGATTCAGGTCGCCGGATTCGTCGTGCGTGAAGCCTGTCGCTACCCCTCGAATTTCACGGCAAAGATGAGCATTGAAGAATATCTCCGGGAAAACCGGATTGTTGCTGTCGAGGGAATCGACACGCGCGCTTTAACCCGCCGCATACGTTCGCAGGGAGCCATGAAGGGCATCATTTACACCGACGATTTCTCACCGGGCGACCCGGTTGCCAGAGCGCGCGCGTGGCGGGGATTTGAAGGATACAATGCCGCCGGCAGCGTTACCTGCAGCAAGGCTTACTGCTGGGGGAGTGAAAACGAACCGGCGAACTTTGACAAAAGCGAACATGCATTGCGTGTAGTGGCCATGGATTTTGGTATCAAATACTCTACCCTGCGCCTGTTGCAGGCGCAGGGATTTGATGTTGTGGTCGTTCCGGCACATGCTTCTGTCCAACAGATTATGTCATATAAGCCTGATGGCGTGTTTCTGTCGAATGGCCCCGGCGATCCGGCCGCAGTTTCCTATGCCGTCGAAACGATAAAATCACTGCTGGGCAGGCCGCCGATTTTTGGTATCTGCCTGGGGCACCAGCTAGTATGTCTGGCTCTTGGCGCACGCAGCTACAAGCTCAAATTCGGTCACCATGGGGCGAACCATCCGGTTAAAGATCTGCGTTCGGGTAAGATCGAAATAACCGCTCAAAATCACGGCTACTGCATTGACATCGACAGTCTTGCCGGCAAAGGCATCGAGATTACCCATCTCAATCTCAACGATCGCACCTGTGAAGGAATTGCCTGCGCGCAACAGCGTACTATCAGCGTGCAGTACCACCCGGAATCGGCCCCGGGGCCGCACGATTCACGTTATCTATTTGGCCAGTTTCGAGAAATGATCAACCACTAGGACACGCAATGCCAAAACGTACGGACATACATTCAATACTCATCATCGGCAGTGGGCCAATCATCATCGGACAGGCCTGCGAGTTTGACTATTCAGGCAGTCAGGCCTGCAAATCCCTAAAAGAAGACGGGTACCGGGTCATACTGGTTAATTCTAATCCGGCTACGATAATGACCGACCCTCAAATGGCGGACCGGACCTATGTCGAGCCGGTAACTCCCGAATTTGTCGAACGCATCATCGCCCGGGAACGACCAGATGCGCTGTTGCCGACTCTGGGAGGACAGACCGGGCTTAACGTCGCCATGGAGCTTGCCGACAGCGGCGTGCTTGCAAATCATGGCGTTGAGTTGATCGGGGCCAACCAGGAGGCAATTCGCAAAGCCGAAGACCGCAGTGGCTTCAAACGGGCAATGGAAGCAATAGGTCTGAACGTGCCGCGCAGCCACCTTGCATACAATTTCGATGAAGCGCTCGGGTATGCACGCGAGCTTGGTTTTCCGCTTGTAGTGAGGCCCAGCTATACTCTGGGAGGTACCGGGGGCGGAATTGCACAGGATGAATCCGATTTCGAACGCATCGCGCAGGCCGGACTGCAGGCCAGCCGCATTAGCGAGATTCTCATCGAAGAGTCGATTATGGGATGGAAAGAATATGAACTCGAAATCATGCGCGACCATGCCGATAATGTGGTCATTGTCTGCTCAATCGAAAATTTCGACCCCATGGGCGTGCACACGGGAGACAGCATAACGGTCGCACCGGCCCAAACTCTTACCGACCGGCAGTACCAGGAAATGCGTGATGCGGCCCGCGCAATTATCCGCGAAATCGGCGTGGACACCGGCGGATCAAATATCCAGTTCGCCATCAATCCTTCCGCTGGCAGCCTGGCGGTCATTGAGATGAATCCCCGCGTCAGCCGCAGCTCGGCACTGGCCAGCAAGGCTACCGGCTTTCCCATTGCCAAAATTGCAGCCAAGCTGGCTGTCGGCTATACGCTTGATGAAATCCCCAATGATATCACCAGAAAAACACCCGTATGCTTTGAGCCCACGCTCGATTATTGCGTTGTCAAAATGCCCCGGTTTGCCTTCGAGAAATTTCCCGATGCCGACCGGACGTTGGGGACGCAAATGAAATCTGTGGGAGAGACAATGGCCATAGGCCGGACCTTTCGGGAAGCTTTTCACAAAGCGCTGCGGGGATTGGAGCTGGGCAGGGGTGTGTTGAAGGAGCTGCACAGCGAGATGGGTCCCCAGACGCTCCTTGACCGGATCGCACTCCCCCGGCCGGAACGGTTGTTTATGCTGCACAGCGCGCTGCGTGCCGGCATGGCCGTGGCCACAATCTGTGAACGCACCGGCATCGATCCGTGGTTTGTCCGGGAGATCAAACGAATAGTCGATATGGAAAGTGAGCTGAAGAAAAGCTTGCGATCGGCCCCGGGGCGCCAGCAACGGCGGGAACTGTTGTTCGAAGCCAAGCGCAACGGCTTCTCCGATGCACAGATTACCTCCCTGTCGGGTATCGAGGATGAAATTCAGGTGCGCACCCTGCGCAAGCAGCTTGGAATCGTCCCGACCTACAAAGTCGTTGACACGTGCGCCGCCGAATTCGAGGCGTACACGCCTTATTTCTACTCAACCTACGAAACCGAAGATGAAGCCCACACCGAAGCAACACAGAAAGTGATTATTCTCGGCGGGGGGCCGAACCGTATCGGCCAGGGAATTGAGTTTGATTACTGCTGTTGCCAGGCGGTATTTGCGCTCAAAGAACTCGGGTATCAGACGATTATGGTCAATTCAAATCCCGAAACGGTCAGTACCGATTATGACACGGCCGACCGGCTTTATTTCGAGCCCCTGACCTTCGAAGACGTCATGAATATCATCGATAAAGAAGCTCCGCTGGGCGTAATTGTGCAGTTGGGTGGCCAGACGCCGCTGAATCTGGCGCAACGTCTGGCCGATGCCGGGGCACCGATTCTGGGCACCAGTGTCGATTCGATCAACCGCGCTGAGGATCGTGATTCCTTCGCCCGGCTTATCGGCCGTCTCGCTCTGCGGCAACCGCAAAACGGAATAGCAACCGGCAAAGACGAAGCGTTGCGGATCGCAGCGAAACTCGGCTATCCCGTTGTCGTGCGGCCTTCTTTTGTGCTGGGTGGCAGAGCAATGAGGATCGTGGCCGAAGAAAGTGAAATGGCCGTCGCGCTCGATAACGCATTTGGTGCCAGCGATAACCGGCAGGATGTACTGATTGATAAATTCCTTGTCGGCGCAACCGAAATCGATGTCGATGCAGTCTGTGACGGTGATCAGGTCGCAATTTGCGGCATCATGGAACACATTGAGGAGGCGGGCGTGCATTCGGGAGACAGTGCCTGCGTCTTACCCCCGTATTCGCTCGAAACGTCGACGGTAACGGATATTTCCACGCAAACCATTGCCATTGCCCGTGAACTTGAGGTCGTGGGGCTGATCAACATTCAGTTTGCACTGCAGGGCCACGATGTTTACGTGCTCGAAGTAAATCCCCGGGCCTCCCGGACGGTACCCTTCGTCAGCAAATCCACCGGAATTCCCTGGGTTAAAATTGCCGCTCAGGTTATGGCAGGCAGAAAGCTGCACGAGATCGATCATGCGACTTCGCAGAATCACGCCTATTACTCGGTAAAAGAGGCGGTTCTGCCTTTCAATAAATTTCGTGGCAGTGATGTGCTGTTGGGCCCGGAAATGAAATCGACCGGAGAGGTGATGGGAATTGATACAACCGTGGAAGCAGCCTACCTGAAGTCCCAAATCGCTGCAGGCAATCCGCTGCCGCAAACCGGTGTCGTGCTGCTGAGCATACGTATGAGCAACCATGAAGGCGGCGTAGCACTGGGGCGTGATCTTGCAGGCAAGGGATTGGAGCTGGTTGCAACCGAGGGCACGTGCGCGTGCATGCGCGCAGCCGGCCTGCGTGCCAAGCAGGTTGCCAAGGTTGGGGAAGGGAAACCAGATACGGTGGACCTGATCAAAAGCGGCACGGTTGGTCTGGTCATCAATCTGCCCGAAACCGGAAAAGGTGTTGTCGATTCGCTATCGATGCGGGCGGCGGCTGTAGAGCAGGGGATTCCCTACATCACCACCTTTGAAGCAGCCAGGGCTGCAGTACGGTCAATGTGTTCCGAATTGGCGCCAGGCCTCGGAGTGAAGCCGATACAGGAGTACTATACCTGACAGTTGAAAAATGCGCTATTTTATAACCCCTGTTTTCATACCGGGGATTTTTGATCATGACCGGCACAGCACACTCCGGCTGTGCGGCGGGAAAAGCCGGAGCGGTACACAGCAATAAAAACGGGAGGTTTTTTTTGGCAGCCTATACGCGTGATACCCTTGACATTCTTGAAGCCGAGGCGATATATGTCATACGCGAAGCCGCGGCGCAGTTTGAGCGTCCGGTTATGCTGTTTTCGGGAGGAAAGGATTCGATTCTAATGAGCTACCTGGCCCACAAGGCCTTCTGGCCAGGAAAGATTCCTTTTCCGCTCATGCATATTGATACCGGACACAATTTTGAGGAAACACTTGTTTTCCGTGACCGCTGGATGGAACACATCGGTGCAACGCTTATTGTGCGCCTGGTGGAGGATTCGATCCGTCTCGGTCGGGTCAAAGAGGAGGAGGGACCTAATCCCAGTCGCAATGCATTGCAGACGACAACCTTGTTGGATGCCTTTCGTGAATTCAAGTTTGACTGTGCTCTGGGGGGCGCCCGGAGGGATGAAGAAAAGGCGCGGGCAAAGGAGCGTTTTTTCAGTTTCCGCGATCGATTTGGTCAATGGGATCCCAAGAATCAGCGCCCTGAGCTGTGGAGCCTTTACAATGGCCTGAGGCGTCCGGGCGAGCATATTCGCTGCTTTCCCATCAGCAACTGGACCGAGCTGGACGTATGGCAGTACATTCTCCGGGAGGAGCTTGAATTACCGCAGCTCTATTTTACCCATGAGCGCGAGATTGTGCGCCGCGACGGCACGATTCTGGCTGTGGGGCCCTACAACCGGGTACTTGAAGGCGAACGTGCCGAAATGGCCAGGGTCAGGTTTCGCACGATCGGGGATATGACGTGCACCGGCGCGACGGAAAGCCGTGCGGAGAGCCTGCAGGACATTGTCAATGAAATAGCCGCGACCCGCGTGACCGAACGGGGCGGCAGAGCCGATGACCGGCGCAGTGAAGCGGCAATGGAAGACCGCAAAAAAAGGGGGTATTTCTAAATGGGAACGACAACAGCGCATAATTCGAGTATGCTTGTCAAGAACCGGGACCTGCTGCGATTCACTACTGCCGGCAGCGTCGACGACGGTAAGAGCACCCTTATCGGGCGGCTGCTCTTCGACAGCAAGCAGATATTTCAGGACCAACTCGATCAGCTTGTGGCAGCAGGCCGCCTGCGGGGGGAAGAGAACGTCAATCTGGCGTTACTGACGGATGGGTTGCGCGCCGAGCGGGAGCAGGGCATCACGATTGATGTTGCCTATCGTTACTTTTCCACAGCTAAACGCAAGTTTATTATTGCTGATACACCCGGCCATGAGCAGTATACCCGCAATATGGTAACCGGCGCTTCAACCGCAGATCTGGCAATTCTGCTCATCGATGCCCGTAACGGCATTTTGACCCAGAGTAAACGCCATGGTATCATTGCCGGCCTGTTAGGCATCCCTCATGTCGTGGTGTGCGTAAACAAAATGGACCTGGTCGACTATTCCAGAGAACGCTTTACTGAAATAGTCGAGGAGTACCAGGAATTTGCGCTCAAGCTGAATGTAAACGATATGCAGTTCATACCGGTATCGGCTCTCAAGGGCGACAACGTAGTCAATCGCAGCGCAGCCATGCCCTGGTATGAGGGGCCGCCCCTGCTTCAGTATCTTGAAAACGTGACGATTAGCGCCGATCGCAACCTGGTGGATTTCCGCTTTCCCGTTCAGTATGTTATCCGGCCGCACCAGGATTTTCGCGGCTTTTCGGGAGCCATTGCTTCGGGAACCATTCGTGTCGGCGAGGAAGTGATCGTGCTGCCCGGCATGCGGCATTCGCGCATTAAAGGTATCCATTTTTACAAAACGCAACTCGAAGAAGCGTCGGAAGGGCAGTCCGTTATTATTACACTGGAAGATGAAGTGGACGTTTCACGCGGGGATATGCTTGTCCGCCGCCATAATATACCGCACATGGAATCCGAATTCGAAGCAACCCTGGCATGGATGGACGAGCGCCATACGTTGTCCACGCACAAGGAATATATTCTTCAACATACGACAAGCCTGACCCGGGCGTACGTCGACAGTATTATCTATCAGCTTGATGTAAACACCCTGCATCGTTCCTCCGCCGAGACACTGGCGCTCAACGAAATCGGCCGTGTCAAGCTCACGACGGCCAGGAGAATATTTTTCGACTCCTACGAACGCAACCGCTGGACGGGTGGATTCATACTCATCGACCCCGACGATTTTCGTACTATTGCAGCCGGCATGATCCGCCACTATTCCCGCAATACCATCAATGAAATCAAAAAGGAGCAGCGTGATCGTAAACTCGAATCCAGTACGCATTCTTTTGTGTCTGATGTGGTGCAGCTTACCGATCGTATCGACAAAAATGGTCACAAACCGATCTGCGTCTGGTTTCTCGGGGGCCAAAGCACCGTAAAGGATGAGCTTGCCCTTCGAGCCGAAAGAGCATTGTTTGACAGAGGCTGTCAGGTGGTTCGAATTGATACCGAAACCGCCCGCACGGTTTTGGGTGCCGGTTCGGAGGGCACAGATAAAAACCACACCAGCACTGTGATGTGCATAGGTCGGCTGTCACGATATCTCTGCAATTGCGGCAACATCGTTATATGCACGATTGACAACATGCAGCAATCAGAAATCGATGCTCTGCAGTCGCTCTCTGCCGAAAACGCGCTACTAACCATTGAAGTTGACGATGCCAAAGAGCGCACAACCGTTGCGCATGTGGTTGATTTAATCGTCCGGCACAGCGAGGCGGATTCGTTCGGTTGATTACCAGATGAACTCACTTGTCCTTAACTTATTTGGTACGCATTTGAAAATATTAATCGATGCGAGCCGATGTGTTAGAATTAGCATAAGGTTATTGCCCATCGCGAGCAGCAGCCACCAGCCTTCACGAGAAAGACCCCCATGCGAATAGACGGAATTCAGCCAGGAAACCCGCTCCGCACCGGGCGACCGCCAATGCCCGATGCAGCCAGTTCCGTACCTTCTTTTAAAGAGACCTTCTCCAAATTTCTCAATGAGGTAAACTCGTCGCAAAAAGCGTCGAGTGAAGCAAAATTAAAGCTGCTGACTGGTGAGATCACCGACGTTCATCAGGTTATGAACAAATCGGAAGAAGCAAAAGTTGGTTTTAACATGCTGATGGAGCTTCGCAACAAGGCGCTTGACGGTTATAACGAGGTCATGCGTTTGAGACTATAAGAATTCCGCTCTTCTCGTAAAAATCCTGTCGAGTAACGTATTTTACAGGGCTATTTTCTGCACAAGACACCCCGGACCAGAAAGAACGCCGCGCATGAAGCACATGAACTGGCATACCGCGACCAGTGAAAAAGCTGTGAGGGTCATCGATTCAAGTTCCGAAGGGCTCGACTCGCAAGAAGCACAGTCCCGCCTGGAGAGGCATGGTTACAACAAACTGAGTTCGCAGGATACGTCAAGCCCCTGGCGTCTGCTGCTGGAGTAATTAATGATGGATAGATATTATGGATGACCACCCTCACTTATCTGGGACTGGTTACCCGAATAAGTTATGTTCAATGAAGAACGTATAACTTAGCGTAAGGAGGTCATCCTGTGTCATTCAAGAAGATAGTATTTGTTGGGCTTGATGTGGAC
>WJLW01000120.1 GCA_014728295.1 Chitinivibrionales bacterium
ATTGAATTAATCTTGCAATAATCAAGCAGCTATTTTTCAATTGCTTCAATTACAATTTTTTTATTGCCTCCACTCATCTCGACATAGGCATTCGGCAATTGTCTTGCCGCAATTTTCTCCAGGGGATCGGTAATCGGAGCTGTTGATGCATTGTCAACGAACCAATTCAATATATACGCTGGATCGCCAGGGTCGACAGGACTTGATACCGACCATTTATCAAAATCCGGAGAAACGCCACTTCCGTTTGGATCATTGTAATAAATATGCAAGCGTTCGAAATCTTCAAACATGTAGTCTGCAGGGGCAGCCCCTGTTTCCAATTGAATGGATACATTCGGATTATTATCTACTATTTCAACAGGACGGCCAAAGTGGACTGTTAAATCAACATTTGCCGTGACATTGCTTATAGTGTTTGCTCCTTCAGTAAGACCACTATAAACGCTGCCGTCGGCTTTGAGCACCTTCTTCAGGCGATAAGTTGTATTGGCGGTAGGCGTAATTGTGAGTGTGAAGTTTTCGTCATAGTCAACAACATCTTTGCTGGCAACCGCCGTGCCGCCAACTGTGCTTTCCTGCCCCTTGCCATCCACAACTGTAACTTTAATCTCAAAGCGCCTTGTATTGAAAAATGCAGTAACAGTAGCATCACCTGTCAAGCTGAGATTTGTAGACAAACTGTTAATATTGTCAATTGTCACGTTGTCTGAAGCCGTTTGCCATTTCTCAAATCCCAATGACGCAGTAGAAGACTCGTAGGCTATTATAGGCTGGTTATATCCATGCTGCACTTCATAGGAGCCTACTGCGGGAGAAATGCTTGCATCAGGATCACCTGTTTTTTGCAAGGTCAAATCATACATCACCGCAAAATAAGCACCCAGATTCACCGGATCATCCGCGCCAACCACTCTGGACAATATGCTTGCATCAGGAGAAGTAGCACGATTTCCGGCTTTAAATGCAGTGCTTGCCTGCTGGAGCCGCAACCCATCATCTTCCGTCATCCACAACCCATCAGCGCCTTTTGCGGTTGAGAGGCTCATACTGGTGGTAGTGTTATCAGCGATGAACAAAGGGTCGGTACCATCATAAAGCGTATATGCATCGACTGACAGATGTCGATGCGTTCAGCACGGCTTTGCCCGACTCCAGCTCGGCGGTATTGACCGCGCTGACTTCGAATTGGTATGCCGTACCTTTCTGTAAATCGGTCACCATGGCCCTGGTCGTGGTCACTGTCTGGTTGGGTATCCCGTCAACATACACTTTGTACTGCTTGATACCCGATTGCGGATCGACTGATGCATTCCAGCTCAGCAGCATGGTGGAGAGCGTCGGCTGCCCCGCCAGTGCGTCCGGCATCAAGGGGCGCGTGGTATCGGTATCGCTCACCGGCTTGAATATCATCGATTCCCACCGTGAATAACCGCCGCTGCCCGTCGGGCCACAACACAATCGGCACAAGCGCGCCGTCCATGGCAAGCCTGACCGCGTCGGCGATAACGTGCCCCGAAGTTCCCGCCGTGCCGATTTCGATGTATCCAGCGGTTCCGGCGGCGAATTCGAATATGCCAAGCGGGTTCCACACGCCGCCGCTTTGCTGGTTGATATGCACGACTGTGTCGCCGCTGCGTGCGCTGATCCCCTGACGGTTCTTTATCCCGACACCAGCGAGATTTTTCAGGTCGGGCAGGAAATAGAGATTGCCTGGTATGCCTCTGCGGATGCGCCCGACAGGGTCAATCTCTACATTTCACCAAACAGCGGCATCGACTTTCTCCCGATCAACAAGGGTTCAATCGCGATTCCCGAATCCGATACGTTTACTTATACATGGACAGTTGACGATTCTCTTGACGGCATTTCCCTGGCAAGCAATCGATGCTATATTATGGTGCAGGATTACAATGAAGGTTCCGGGGTGCTGGACATCAGCAATAGCGCCTTTACTATTCGTAAATCATCGGCGATAAACGCCCACGCATATCCTTCCGACAACTCCGAGAAAATTCAGATCTTGAATGCATCGAATACGCTCATCGTACAACACCCCCGAAATACCGGCAGACTATCGCTTGCACTATTGAGGCCAAACGGTTCAAAAATTGCGAGCTGGAATACCGATATTGTACACAGGCTACTAATTCCCCAGCATTTACTACCTTCAGGATATCATGTTTTGAAGATTACCACCAACGAATCGAGTCTTGCGAAACTTTTTTATATCGGTCATTGATATACCGTGAGAGTATTTCCCCGGGCCGATCTTTAGATATGCCCGGCACGCCACATTCGCCGTCAATCTCAAGCTTGAAAAAGCGGAGATCTCTCATGCATTAATATGGTGATAAGGAAATGAATATTCTTCTTCCTGAATTTGCTGTTTTGATGAAATTGTCATAATTTATCCATTTTGTCGAGTAGACATAATATGTCTCCTTATCTTTGTTTTCTTTTTCAAAGTGAGGAGATTCAATGCCTCTCACAGAACCGGACTTGTGGATTTCCCACATCCGGCTCTTCAACTTAATTTACTGTTACACCGTTCCATAAAAGCTGTGTACTATTCTTGGTTTTGGAAGCGGGTAGTGTTCAAGGTATTTAAGGTCGGCCAACTTTCCTAGCTACTTCGCCACTCTCATCCTTTAGTGAATAATAGCTTCTAAGAACAATTTCCTCATAGCAAGAAGATTTATATAGCTTTCCATTTGAGATTCGCTTAAAAGCCCGGGGGCAGGCGCGTTCCGGGTTGACTAAAACTGCCGAAATTGGTATTTTTTCCGACATAAGATAGCCGGGGGGGGAAGACCGGAAACACAGACAGAGAGCACAATATCGTTACCGGATGCAAACAATTGAGGGTTATGTCCGGCGTGATTGCTGAAAAAAGAAAATGTCTATCAGTTATATTGCAAAGGATAAAACCATGAAACGCCGCTATACATTGCTCATTGCTGCTGCGGTATCGATTACCCCACTTTCCGCACAGCAGATAGATATCCAGGGGCTGGTGTCGGATTCCGCCAACGGTCTTGCATTGTCCGGTGCTGTTGTCAGCCTGAGTGCTTCCGGCATTGAGGACACCACCGGCGATGACGGCGTGTTTCAACTCACGGCATCAACGCCGATCCGTAACGCGAACATGCTTGTCAAGCAGGGCCGGCAATTAAAAATCGGCCCACGCAACTTGTTGACATATACCAACCTGGTCGCTCAGCCGCTCAGGGTATCGGTTGTGAACTTGCAGGGGCGCTGCATTGAGATTCTGTACGATGATGTTGCGCCGGCCCGACGGCTTTCCTTCCGTTCCAGCCGGACGGTTTCGGGTCATTATTTCTATGAGGTACAAACTGCGCGGCGGCGATATCTCGTGCCTTTTGTCATCACTTCGTATCATGCCTTATCAGCAGCCCGTTCATCGAATGATGCGGACCGGGGAGGCACAACGCTTGCCAAAAAAGGCGCTGCACATGCACGGCTGGCGGATGCGTTTACCGACACGGTACTCGTGGAAATGAGCGGCTATGTCGCCGCACGTATCCCGGTAACCCAGCGGCAGATCGCGGACCTTCGGATCGCCTGCAGAAAAATCCGGATTATTATCACCCAACCCAACAACAGAGTGAGCTGGGAGCAGGAATCGAGAAATTATATCAAATGGGAAAGCGTGGGTGTTGAAGGGGCGGTAGATATATTCCTGTTTAAACAGAATATGAAATATGCCGATATCGTACTGGAGACCGGGAATGACGGGGAGTACCGCTGGACTGTCCCTGAAAGCATCGAACCCTATGATTATTACGATATTCGCGTGCAGGCGCATGACGACAAGAGTGTTTACGGTGATTTGAAAGGTTCTGATGTCGTAAAGATAACCCCGGCTCCGTATATCGAGGTGACTAGTCCGTATGCCTCCAGCCGATGGGGCAACGATAACCGCAAAACGATTAGCTGGGAGCATTACGGCGCCGGCTCTGAAGTCGTTATCGAGCTATGGAAAGGCAGCTCGAAGGAGAAGACGATCAGCACCGGCACTAACAATGACGGTTCGTATTCGTGGGAAGTTTCCACCTACTACATCTGCAATTCGTGTTACCGGATCAAAGTGATCTCGGCATCGAGTTCATCAATTTTCGGTTTCAGCCCGAATTTCAGCGTTCCGTTTTAGCGTGAGCGACAGGCCGAAAATCTGTTTTATTTGAAGAAGTCTTTGCGGGGAAGTGAATAGATAATAATCCGGCCGGCGGTACGAATGTCCTATGGTGCTCTATTTTGTCTCTTTTTCATGCCGGCAAAGATGCTTGGCCTGGGAAAATCAACGCCCCGATTTCAACACTGGCCCGTTTTTCACCTTGATTTGGGGGCGCATCTTGGCGCTTATTTTATATTACCAGCTTGGGTATTATGAATAATTGCACATTTTGACAAATTGACTTTCAAATTATCTTGTACTGTCTGTCCACGCAAATTGAAAAGACGCTTGTCAACTTGAATGTTGTGATCGGTTTTGATGTGAATACGCAATTGTTGTTGAAAAGTTCGAGGTTGAAACTTTTTATATTTTTCAGTCCATATAGACGTTGCTTCGCTTAGTTCCCATTCTAAAGTACCCTCAGGTACATTCTTTTGAAAAGTCCGGTCATTAATATGAACCATAAGCGTAAATGGTTTTTCTGCTGTTATTGTCAGTTTGGGCAATTCTGCTTTATTAATGCGGCTGGTACTTAATAAGGTAACTTTGTTATCAGAAAATTGCAGATTTTCAACACCATGCCGGTCGGGCCGGGCTATGCGCCAGAGAATCTTGCGTTGGGCGGCATCCACGCGGACACCGATACCATTTTCAATCAGTAGCGCAACCGGTCCGCAGCCGCCCCAGCCCACAAAATCGCGCCGATTATTGCCGTCACTGCCGCTCCACATAGTATTGTTGACCAGATCGTTGGCGTGGCGCAGCTCGATAATGCAGTTCCCGGCGGCAAGACCCTCAAGGGAGAACCCCCGCGCATGGTATTGGTCCGTGACCGCAAACGATGCCGCCAGCCTGCCTTGCGGCGTGAACAGCCGGACGGTGGGGAGGCTGAGCGGACTGGATTGCCGCGGATTGATAACCAGGTGATTGTTCCGAACACAGAAATATGAGCCGGACCGGCTAGATGGTGCGGTATGACGGGACGGCGTTGCCGATACCGGCAAATCACTCAGCGTGGTGACCGGCACGGTGCGCACCGATGGATTGATCGTAACCGTTCCCCCGGCCTTGTCGATCGTGCCGGCGGTTGCCGAAGCGATGTTGTTCACGAAGACTGACAGGCTGAAAACAATGTTCCCGGACGGTTGATCGCCGCTGATATCAAGGCGCACCTGGCGCTGGGCGACGGCTTTGACGGTTATGCCCATGCGCTTGTTGCCGGTAACGGGGAAATTATCTGCTGAAATCCCTTGTTCCAGCCACTCAGTCGGCATGCCGCGCCCGATCAGCACACGGCCGTCGTAAAACTCGGCAATGATAGCTTCAACCAGCACCTTGGTGGCTGATGACTGTCCCCACATGTGCGGGCAGGAACCACCACCGCCTGACGGGTGCGTGCCTTCCCAGGTGGTCGCGGCGGGCGCTTTGATATTCTCCCACCATGAGAACGGTCCCGACTGAGCGTTGCTGATCATAAATTGATAATTGAGAATCGCTTCCGTGCGGTACGTAACGCCGCGCATACCCGCCGCGCCGGACCGCAAAAAACGTTGGCATTGCTGTGACGGGCAAGATCGGCCAGCGAAAAAGCGCGTCTGAAATTGTCGGCAATGTAGCTTTGCGCTTTGCCGACGATTGCCAGCGCGCTTCGGGTGTCCGTTTTTGGTCCGGGGGCCACATCGGACGGCAACGCGGCCAGATAATTGAGGGCTTCGATCGCCCGCAGCCAGGCGGTGGTGCGTGCCAGGGGGCTGGGGCTGTACGCGCATTCATACACACTGAGCATGCGCCGGTACAAATCCCGGTCCCCTTGACAATGGGTGTACGCCCGGCGGCGGTATCCATAAATGCTCTGAGCAGCGCGATATTTTCCTCAAACGGCACCAGGGCATGGATCGCCGAGCCCCATATTTCAATAAACAGACTCAGAAGGGATGTGCCGGTATCGGGAACCAGCAGGTGTGGCAAATTGGCGTCGAAAAAGTAGCAGTCACGGCTTCGCAAGGATATTCCCGGTTGCCGATCCTGTAGGTCCCACAACCCTCGATCAATGCGCCGAATTCGATTCCGTAGTGCGAGCGCTCTTTCTGCCTTATCTCATGCCCCGCCCGTATGCCGACAAAAAACGGGGGGCGCTCCATATGCGGGCGCAGGGGAGAGGTGACGGTTGATTGGGGTTTGATTGACATAAGGGTTCCTGTGCCCGTGTATCCGGAATAAGCTGAAATTCCGCATGTTTCTACGAATCCGATGCGCAGATATCCTGCATTAACATATCGGGCGAAAGCGAGCGCAAAAAGCGTTCTACCGGAATCCAGTCAACACCGTCCCTGCGTTTTTTCTCTTTTCCGCGATAAAGCAATACCAGGTGCGCCTGGGGATAATCCTGACCAAATGTTCGAAGGCCCGAAGTATCTTTTGCGCGCGGATTCTGGGTGTTTTTCACTTTAAATGCGAAAAAAGTGTCTTCGCCGTATATAATAAAGTCAACTTCAGATCCGCCGCGGGTCCGCCAGAAATATAAATGCATATCCTTGCCTGAGTACTCTATCCACGCACGCAGATGCTGCATGACAAGCGTTTCAAGCGCTGTTCCCCGAAGCGAAGCAACATCTTCCAGCGGCCCTTTCGGACGGATCCCCTGGAAAACGCCGCAGTCAAAAAAATAGAACTTTCTGCTGCTTATCAGCTCTCTTTTAGCCCTGTGCGAAAATACCGGTAACCGCACGGCAATGAGCAAATCTTCAAGTATCGAAACATAGGAGTCTACCGTATTGCGTTTCACTGCGCTGTCGCGGGATATTTCCGAAAGATTCAATACCGATCCTTGCGAAAAGCTTATTACTTCTAGAAAACGGGCAAAATTGCCAACATTGCGCGTCAACCCCTCTTCTTTCACTTCTTCATTCAAGTACAGGTTGATATAACTTTTCTGTGTCTCAAGCGGCGCAGACGATGTGAGAACCAGAGGAACCATGCCAAGTGTCAACGCTTTATCGATATCAAAATCATTTCCCAATTCACTGGCCATGAATGGATGAAAGGTTTTCAGCAATGCTCTTCCTGCTAATAAATCAACGCCTTTCGTTTTCAATTTCCGGCTGCTCGAACCGGTTAGAATGAAAAAAATATCCTTATGATCTTCAATGAAACCATGCAGGTTTGATAAAATGTCAGGCGTTTTCTGCACCTCATCGATAATGAAGTACTTTTTCTGCGGGTAGTCATCCAGGATTCGCAACACTCTTTCGGGAAAAGCCGAATAATACCTGAATGTTTCAGAATTGAGCATATCAATATATGCAGCTTGCGGATATGCCCCTTTCAACCAGGTTGATTTGCCGGTACCGCGTGGACCAAACAGGAATGATGTTGTATGAATTTTTTGAATGAATCTTTTATATCGCATATTGTTATAAAATATTACATTTAATGCGCAATATTGTCAAATATTTTTACCTATACCAAAAATTTTAGTCGAAAATTTCCATATCAGGCAAAAATATTTGGATATCGGCTGTGGCGAGTAGAGAAGTTAATACGCGCATCATGCGTCTGCCAGAAGGATAGTTTAGTTTCATCACCGGGGCGACAGATATCGATATAATGTTTTGTCAACTCAAAAAACAGTCAATGCAACGGTCTTGCATGAGCAAAGCGCTCAGATACAGAGGAAGATTGAGAATATCAGCGTGTCGTGACAGGTTTTCCTGCGAAAGACGAACACCGCATGGAATATTGCGTTCTTTCAAAAATATGCGCATACTCTGCATCGTACCTCGCAGTCCGGATTTGACCTCTATCGGGATAATGTGCTGCTGTTTTGTTATGACATAATCGACTTCAGCATTGGAGTCGCCTGCTTCACGGTGCCAGTAAAAAAGTTCTGGTTCCATCGTCGGATCCATTGCAGTAAGAATTTGGAGACCGGCAAATATCTCGGCGAGATGTCCGCGATGAACCAGAGAGGAATAGTCGGCAACAAGCAAATCCGAAAGCTCAAGTCCAAGCATTCTCTGATGAATTCCTATATCCATTGGAATAACCTTGAACCGTTTGTGTTTTTCTTCAGCGCCCAGGGGTACACCGCGCGAATGAGAATGCCATACGCGATGAACAAGTCCGGCCCGGGCAAGAAGGTCAAGCGCGGCTTTTGATTGTCGTCCGGGAAGATCGGCTGCGACGGAGGAGTATTTAAATTTGCCGCCGGCCTGGCTGCTCACCGACCGGAATGTATCGCGCAAAATGAGCGGATCAATCCTGGCGCTGTATTTTGAAAAATCATCGTAGAATGTGGTTAGCAGCGCTCCAATTCTTTCCTGGCACCGACGCAGATCGCGGTGACGGCAGTATAGATCGACGACATCCGGCATACCGCCGATCATCATATATGTCCTCATTTTATCCAGCAGTTTTTCGTGAAAGGCCGCGTCAATCGGAGAAATATCATCTATAGCTGAGGCATAATCCCAAACACCACCCGAACCCTCACAACGGAGGAATTCCTCAAATGATAATGGAAACATATACAGTGATTGTATCCGCCCGACGCCGAATGAGGGGATTTCGCAAAGAGCAAATTCCAGAAGCGAACCTGCCGCCACAACATGCAGTCCCGGCATTTTTTCATGAAAAAACCGTAAGGCCCGTATGCAACCAGGGCATGCCTGGACTTCATCGAAAAACAGGAGCGTCTCGCTGGGCACAATTGGAATTCCGCGATATGCGGATAACTTTTCGCAAATATCATTAACCGCAAGATCGCCGCTGAAAAAAGTCCTGGCTGCCTCTTGCTCTTCAAAATTTATCTCCAGGAAATGACGGAACGACTCGCCAAGGCAACGAATGGAATATGTTTTGCCTACCTGCCTGGCGCCACGTACTAAAAGGACCAACCGTTCCTGGTCATTTTTCCAGTCTTCCAATCTTTTTTGAATAGCTCTGTGCAATGTATCTCCTTTTATATTAGTTCTTTATACTATTAAACAACAATAGCAATGCAGGAAACGGCATCATTTGTAATATATATTTTGCAATAATTGGCACCAGAAAGTAAAGCTAAATTGCAAATATCGGTATCGAAAAGCACTGCAACTACGCAAAAACAGGCACCTGATCGCAATCGCATCCGCAATTTATCATTCTGTTTATATCGCCGTCTGCCGTGGAATAATAAACCCCTGCGCTTCACGCTGCCAAGCCCGCAAAGAGGCACGGCACTGTGGCATTATGATTTGAATAAAAAAGAGAGCACGGTTGTCTACGGGTGGGAATATTCTCAATACGACGACCAATTTATCGCCTGGTCGGAACAGGTAGCCGTGCTGTCGGATGCCGACCGGGACGGCAATATCGCAGGGGAGTGCCGGATGATTGACAGGGGGGCGTTGGGGGCGGTGCAGGCATAGCATGCATTGATTATTCTGTTGCAGGACCGCCGCCCACTATGCGGGTTCACCGCGGAATGTTTCAAATTGAGCCATAATATGGCGCTTCACCGGATGTAAATAATTGAAAAGCGTGTTCGGCGTGGGAGTCGAAAAAAGAAATATCAGTATTGCATAACGCAGCATACCTAAGGCTTATCTGCAAAGTTGAATGCACGTTATCATCTTTGCGAATTGTATATTGTACAGACGAATAACCTGGAGGAGTTGCTCTATGAAAAATAACCTTACATGGTCCGAAATGAAATCGAAATATCCGGATGAATGGCTGCTTATTGTCGATTTTGAAACCGATGAATCCGGGCATTTGGTTCGTGGCGTTGTAGAGCGGCATTCACGCAGCAAAGACGGATGTGTATAAGAAACCTGCGCTTAATAAGCCGACAGCATTTCGTTATACCGGCGAATCTACTTTCTCGGGACTAAGAAGCCATGCCGCAATTTATCACCTCGTTTGACACCAGTCTGCATCCTATTCATCTCGAGTTTTTTATTACAGACAATAATGGCATTCGATACAGTGTCGCTGGAATTTTAGACACAGGGGCGCCAGGAACAGAATTTTCCGACCGCTACTATTTATGACTTTTCGCAAGTTGCAAAAAGCATATTTATAACCTGTTATGCTGCAATATAGATCAATCAAATGTAGGCTGATAAAAATTATTTTTGATGTGCGAAATTTGCGCTCTCACAAAACATCTCCTGCCGCATGTCGCTATATTTCAAGGAGATACGACTAACTGGCGCAAAATAACGGCGGTTCCAGCCGATACGCGCAAAACATATACACCCGGCTGCAGCCGATCCGGTTTGAAAGCCGCGGGTGACGAATCCTGCCCGCCTTGGACCGCTTGCCGCGCGACACTTTTGCTTCCTCTGTCCGCAATGCTTTTGCCTGTTTGTGTCGATATGAATATGGTTTTTCTGTAATTGACATTGTTCGATTCTTTGGTGTGAGTGGCCCATCAATGTCTACCAGGATACGGGAAGGTGAAAGTCTTATGCAAAGCAAGCTCTTCGCTAAGTTATTTTGAAAGCTCCATACCCTCAATCTGAAATTGGATTTGCCAAAAGAGGGGCCGGAGCCGTATTTTTATATAAAACAAATTACGATACTACCGCGACCCGCACTCCGGCAATTATCGGTAAACGTATACTCCGGGTTTCAAAATCCCGCCACTTACCTTCTGATACTTACCATACAACAATCGCGTGTCACTACGGTTTACTTCTTTCAAAGGATAGGTATGAATTTTTCAGACACCGGCCTGAGCGATCTCTTATTGCGCAATGTGGCCGCAGTGGGCTACGAGAAACCCACTGAGATTCAGCAGAAGGCCATTCCGCTCGTGCTGGAAGGCAAAGATATCACCGGCTGTGCGCCAACCGGCACCGGCAAAACGGCTGCATTCGTATTGCCGGTATTGCAGCAGCTCATGCATGGTGAATACACGACCTCCACCAGGCGCCGAGTTCGATGTCTGATGCTTGCCCCCACCCGTGAGTTGGCCCAGCAGAATGCCGAAGCGGTTGATACCTATGGAGCCGGAACCGGTATTCGGGCACTGGCCGCCTATGGTGGAGTACATATTGCCGGTCAGCAGAAACGACTGCGACAGGGTGTCGATATTGTCATTGCCACTCCCGGCCGACTGCTGGACCTGCTAAAGCGCCGCAGTCTTTCACTTAGCGATTGCAAAATACTGGTGCTCGATGAAGCCGACCGTATGTATGATATGGGCTTTATCCATGATGTGCGCCGGATTATCAGGCAGACACCGCTCAAGCGTCAGACGCTCTTGTTCTCAGCAACCATGCCCGAGGCCATCTGGTCGTTGATACAAGAGGTTCAGGTTGAGCCGCAACGCATCGAAATCGGTTTTACCGGCCGACCAGCAGAAACGGTTGAGCAGCACTTCTACTCTGTACCGAAGCAAGCCAAGCTGGATCTACTGGTGCATTGCATGAAGCAGGAAGTGGCAGACAAAACGCTGATTTTTGCGCGCACCAAGCGCGGTGCAGATGCCATTAATCTGAAGCTGCAGCAAAGAGGTATTCGCACGGGTCTAATCCATGGTGATCGTACCCAGGATCAACGCCGCAAAGCGCTGGCACGGTTCAGGCAGGAACGGGTGGACGTACTTGTGGCAACCGATATTGCCGCACGGGGTATCGATTTCGAGGGCATTTCACACGTGATTAACTATGACGTTCCCGAATTTGCCGAAGATTATATTCACCGCATCGGGCGCACCGGCAGGGCTGATGCGAGCGGCGTCGCCGTGACCTTTGTGTCTGATGATGAACAGCGCCATTTCAGGCGCATTCGTAACCTGACAGGAAAACAAACGATGCTGCTCGAGTATCCGCACTTCACTCATCCTGTGATTGAAGCAGCCAAAGCAAAAACTGCTGCTCAGTCACGATTCAAAAGAAGATATCGTCGGCCGGTACCAAGGTTTTTTTGATGGTTTCAGAGAATGTCGGGTGCAAAGGTTGCGGGTCGAAAGGAAGCATCCTGCTTCCCGCTACTTAACGGTTACAAGCTTGCGATATCGTACCCCCGCTGAAGTTTGCGCACGCAGCAGCAGGATGGCATTCCGTCCAAATGGCAACTGGCTGCCGGATGCGAATTCCACCTTTCCCGAATTAACCGGTCTGGATGCTATGGTTCGCCCATTCATGTCAAGCAGCTCAACCTTGCTGACGTTGCGGATGCCGCTGAATGTTACCAGGCCGATGCCCGGCAGGGTTACGCCGAAGTGCTGCGAAGGGGCGTTGGCGACGGCGGTTGTGTATGACAGCGTTGCATTGGGATTTCTGAATACGGTATAGATGGCGTCCTCCGGCAATTTAAGCTCCTGATAATCACCGTTTTTGGTCAAATCGAGGCTGTGTCTGGCGTTGCCGTTCATATCGAGTACGACGGCCCGGGTTAGCGATGCATTTCTGATGCCAACAGTTGCTCCGGTGTTGACGACCTGCCAGGGCGCTTTGCCGTAGTTGACAATTTCAAATCCAGCCTTACCGTTGACATCTGCAGCCTTGGCTTCCCAGTCGGTCGGGCGGTTGGTTGTGCCGGCCTGAACGAGCACATAATCGGCTTCGGTGAGTTTCTGGCCGTCGAGCGAGGCGACGGTTATGGTGGCGTAATCGTTTGCGCAAGTAATGCGGACTGTGGAGAGCTGGATGGCGCCTTTTGCCTTGAGAAATCCCGCTGCACCCTGCGCCTGGGGTGCATCCAGCAGGCAGATACCGTTTTCGTAGTCGAGTTCGATCTGTTTTGTGATGCTGGTTATCATTTTGCCGGCGGTATCGATGTAGCTGCTCATGTCGGTGACCCGGCTCTGAGATGGATCGGCGTCGTATTCGACAAGCACGGGGCCGACGAGATAGGCGAAGGGGTTGACGCCCGCAGTGATGTTCGAGCCGGGCGGCGGCGTGATGTCGCGGTTGGGATCGTATCCGGCGTCTTCGGCGATAATGGGGTCATTGCGTTGCCAGAGGTCGTTGAGCGAGCGCCGTTCGATGACGACCGGTTCGCCGCGGGCGATGTAGCTGCGGCGATACATCAGTGCGGATGCGGGAAAGCAGCCCATCAGATGAGGAGTGGTGCAGACCCATTTACCGATCGAAGGCATGTAGCCGTTGGCCTTGGAGGGATGACGCCATTCTTTTTCGCCGGTATTGAACCAGTAGAATCCGTCAACGCCGGTCAGCGACTGATAGACGGCAGCCAGAAAAGGCGCTTCTGAATGATAATTCATTGGCGGCACCCAGAGCGTCTCGGTAATGATATGCGGATAGCCTTTGACCTGCTTGAAATTACCGGGAAACTGGCGAGGATGGCGTAATACCGATTTCTGCGTAAACGTGTCGCCGTTGACAATTGCCCATCCTTGCGTTTCGCCCGGGCTTTGGTGCGTGCCGGAAAAGTAATGGTTTTTGGCGATGACGTCGTTGGCCGAATAGCTGTAACGCTCACAATCAAGCAACTTGACGGCACTTGCGGTTTTCCAGTTGCCGGCATTGACTAGTTGCGAACATTGCAGATCTTCCTTCAGGTAGCGCGCTATTTCGGTATTGAAGTTATACATTGTTTCGGTATAAAATTGCAATTGATCGGCCAGGCGCTTTTGTTTGCCGCCGCTGCGCTCCTGGGTCATGTCCCAGATTTTGTACAGGCCGACGTCGCCGCCGGCAAAGTCATCTTCGGTCATTGAATTGCCGTCCCAGGCCTGGGAGGCCGCGTTCAGTGAGCCGTATTTGTCAACCAACCACTCCCCGAATTGGCGACCGAGGATCTTTCGCTGCGGTGCCGCGATGTCCTGCTCGGTCCAGAAGAGAAAGGAGTCTTCGTTCTGAATCTGGATGATGGCGACAGCCGGATCATCGCGCAGTGCGATACCGGTGTGGGGGTTGGTTGTGGTAAATACCCTGCGCAGCCATTGCTTGTAATAGCCGATAAGCGTTTCATTGAAAAAGAGAATACTGAACGGCTGTTTGTCGACATACCCATCGATATTCCAGTCGGTACCCGGTCTGCAGGAGAGAACATAATACGGGGAGACGGTGGTATAAATGCCCGCCTTTTTCATACCGGCCACAAGCTTCCAGCATGCTTCACGTTCGGCCGCATTAATTGAATGGGGATCGTCATCTTTGCCGGGATTGAAGTGGCCGTGAAAGCGTATCATATTGACGCCCCGCTTGGCCAGCCATTTGGCATGGTGCTCCATCTCCTGCATCGTACGGGGTGTTCGGTCAGGATTCTGCGGCCGTGAGTAGGAATCACCCATGCACCAGAAGCGCACCGGCTTTCCGTTTCCCAAAATGAAGTCCCCCGCTGAGTCGACGCCGACAAATCCGCTTTGTCCGGCTTCAGCTTCGTTGAGGTAGCTCAGGTCAAGCAGCGCATCGGGGCTGAAGGCATCTTCATCCGGCTCGAAGGCCCAGGTCGACGATTGGGAATAAGCGTTTAAATTGAAAGCGGCAAGCAACACGGCAATAATCGAAGGTAATTTCATGGCAAACCTCGCATTCGAATGTGAGCAATGAGGCATGTGCAAGCACAATATCTTTCTCAAAATATAATGCGAAGCGCGCCATAGCGCTATTTCTTTTTTATTGGGAATGGGCGAATTGAGGTAGCCAATTGCTTGTCAATGTATTATTTATAGATATAGGAAACTTCCATAATTGCAGCACATCTCCCGGGGGAAGCAAAATATGCCATTACGAAACAAGCTTTACATTTTCATCTTATTCTTCATTTGTGCACAAATCCAACCCGTCCCGGCCGTCGAGGGATTGATTCTTTACACCCGCGCTCCATCCGGCAGCGGCTACACGTATGAAGGCGATTTGCTGCTGTCCCAGATGGTTAGCGGCAACGAACTTGGCGCCGACCTTCTGATCGACACCGACGTGCTTTCCGCGCAATTTTCGCCCGACTGTCAGCACATTGCCTATGTCCGCCTGCGTAACGGCATGGAGGAGATCGTCGTTGCCGATCGCACTGGCACAAACAAACAGGTTATCAAAGACAGCATTTCTCACCCGGGCGATATCCGGTGGTGTGTATATCTGTGCTGGCGACTGCCGGATAAGATTATCTACTCCTATGACCGCAGCACCGATGTGTTCGCCATACATCCCGTCACCGGTGAGGAATCGGTTTTTTATACCGCACAGGTCGGCTTCTCCAAAGTCAGCATCGATACCGCCGGTTTGCGCATGACCGTAAGGGCGCGTACCGGCTATAACGGCGTTTACAATATCGATGTTGCATCCGGCGTCGAACGCCAGATCGCCGGAGGGTGCAGCAACTGGATCTCACCGAACGGCTTGTTGATGACCCATTGCACGGGGGGCTGGAATGACTATGTTATCCGCAGATGGAACGGCGATATCTACAAAAGCTATTCGCTTCAGGATTACACGCATCTGCACCACTGGAGCCACAATTCGAATGAATGGATCATATATCAACGGTCACTTGATACGAAATTAAATACCTGGTGTAATCTGTGGATACAGAACATCGAAACCGGCGAAAACATTCAACTGACGACGGGACAGAAATACAATGATACCGGGCGGGATTTCTGGGTCGGCTCTGTTGGCTCCAGTGGTCAGGTTGATTCGACCCCGCCTTCGGTTCCGCAAAACCTTGCTGTCGTCGATTCCACGGGTTCCATGATAGAAGTGACCTGGAATGCCTCAACGGATGCGCAGTCGGCCGTGCTGTATTACAATGTATACCTTGGTGACAGTATCGCCGCGCGCTCGCCCGATACAATTGCTGCTGTTGAAGGGTTGCAGCGCAGCACTACGTATACAATCTCGGTCGGTGCGGTCAACGCATCCAATTACGAATCTGCCAGGAGCGCTTCCCTGTCGGCAGCCACAACAGATGAAACACTTCCGTCGGGAACCATATTCATCGCTGCGGAAGAGGGGCTCCCGGCAAATGGTATGTCGAACCATTCCGACGCCGGTGCGCTCACCGGCGAAGCAATTTTCGGTACGACCGGTTCAGCCTCTGCACCGCAAAATACCGATTCAAAATCGACCTACACAATCTCGCTCGAGCGCACGGCAACCTGGCATGCCTGGGGACGGTTCTCGTTTTCGGATGGACAGGCTAATTCGTACTGGATAGCGGTGAATGGCGGCGCTGCGCAGCGATTCGGCAATGGAGAGCATAACCTGACAAACTGGCACTGGGAAGGATATATGCAAGAGGGAGGCGTATCACTGGGGCGGTTGGATGAAGGAGACCACACGCTCGAAATTTACACCCGCGAACCCGCCGGCGATAATTTGCTCGATGTCATCTGCCTCACGCCCACCGCAAATTACACGCCGGCAGACAATGATGTTGTCATTGGTGTTACGCCCGGCGCATACGTCCAGGTAGTGTCGCCCAATGGCGATGAGCAGTACTCGGTGGGAGACGCAATCACCATAACGTGGCAGGCCGACCAGTCGAAAATATCGATGGTTGACATTTTCATCAGCCCTGATGAAGGAACGACCTGGAAAATCGTCAATGCCGACAGCTCGATAAAGCGCTCGTCACCGCTTTGGGGCAATTACACCTGGGTGATACCAGCCGAGATTCAGGGCGTTTCGATGTCGCAGAATATGCAGTGTTTTATCAAGATTGAAGACTACGAACCCCAGAACGATGCGTATATCGACTTCTCTGATGCAGGCTTTACGATTGGCGGAACATCCGTCGCAACAAATCCGGATGGGCCGATTGGGCGGCAAGCAGTACTGCTGCGTGCGGGTGGTCAATTATACATTAACCCCGGATCTCATCCTGCAGAGGTTGAAATTCTGGATGTGCATGGAAGAACGGTACTAGGCCGTATGGTCACTCAGCGGACCAATCTGGATTTGAAAAGCCTGCCCCCCGCCGCCTATGTTGCCCGGATTAGAAACAATCACCGGATTCTGCGGAAGCTTTTTGTCGTACCGGATTAATGAATTACTTGACTAATGCATGCGGCAAATCGGGGTTTCCCGGATTAGCTATCAATCTGCGGGCCTCTGAGATATCCAGATCCATGTCTTCGAGCGGAACCGATCCCGGAAGCACCTTGTCGCCCATGACAAGCGCACCGACGAAACAGTCGAGAAAATGTAGTATATTCGTATCGATTATTCACTCGTGTTTATTGTCATTCAGAAGGGTATATTTGTGTTTACGAAAATGTATAGGGCAGTGATTCGCATTTGTGTTCTGAGCTTCTTTTCGGCCATAAACGTGTCATGGGCGACAGGGGTCGCTGTTGATTTTGATCCAACGACGGCGGAGATTGATTCGGTATTGGATTTGTCAACTAAAAGTGTGAACGATCCGATAATCATCGGCATTAAATGTCTTAACGTACAGAATCTGGATACTTACAGCTTTGACCTATCATTCAATCCTGCGTCACTTGAATTTACCGGCGGTTATAAAAGCTTGCCGATGCCACCCATCACAAATTTCATGGAATCAAACGGCGGTGAGCTTATTGAAGCGAGTTTTGGTTTGAAGGGCAGTTCAATCGATACCGTAAATGTTGCTTTTTCATTAACCGGATCAGACTCCTCAACAGCACCTGATGGAAACGGTGTTATCGCATTGGCTTCTTTTAAGATACTCACAATTCAGACAAATTGGCTAAAGCTTCACAATGTGGAATTTCTAGACTACGCGCATGATATTCTGACCGTCGATTCGGCCGCAAATGGCAAGCTTGAGGCGCAGGTAACTGCAATCAGGCACCTGGCTTCCGGTTTTGAACACGGAGCATCATTTCAGAATCGGGCTTCCTGCACACTTCTGGGCCGTATGCTTGTTTCTCCGGGTGCAACGGCAAACCAGATTGTTATACAAGATCGGATACGAACCCTGGGATTCAAGCCCTGAGCTCCGGACGCAACACTTTACCTATTGAGAATCCCTCGCAGTTTGCTCGAATCCATCGCTACATTTCCGATCCTTGGCGGCCCGTCAACTTCCTCGAATCGTGAAATGCCATTCAGCAGCTTCGGATCATACGGCCCGCGTATGAGCACGCACTTTCCTAATTCATGCAGACTCTGCGGCTGCAATCCGCCGAAATGGTACAATCCGGTCACTTCCTTTTCGAAAACGCTCCAGGACATAGCCCCGATCTCCTCACACGATATGCAACTGCGGTATTCATCGTGAAACAAGGTAACCGGCAGGCCCTTTTTGAATCGGGATTCGATCCAGTCGACTGCCCCCTTGGCGCCGGTGATCGAATTGCCCAGCGGCAGCCCAAGTCTGACGATGCAATGGCGGGGACAGCGAGCAATGCGTTTTTCCGCCTGAACAAAAGTCTGGCCGGCAATGCTGAGCGGGTCCGGATTGTGTTCTTCGGTGTAACCTGCCGGTGGAGGACAATCGCCGGAAAAGACCAGATCGGTGCTCAGATACAGAATGTAGCAGGAATCACCAAATACATCTGCAATGGCATCCGCACCACCGATATTGATCATGCGAGCCCAGTGAGGGCGCTCTTCGCATACGTCAAGATCGCAGACGCCCGCAGAATGCAGGACATGCGTTGGGTTGAAGTCGTCACGAATTCTCTGGAGTTCGGATTTGTCGCTGATACAGACGGAGAAGACATTTGGTTGTGCCGGGATGTCCATTTTCGGAGGTCGAATCCCGAAGAGTGATGCGGCCGGCAGCATGCGCTCAAAAGCACGAAAAATCGGCCATCCGTGAATTGAGGTTATGCCGGTAAGCAATACACGCGGATTCATTTGACAGGATATCCTGACTTACGGTGAGGCATAAAAATAGGGAAAGTTCCGAGTATTTCAAAATCGCAAGCAGGATTTCCCAAATTCATTGCTTCTGTGAACAAAAAGTATGGGGCACTTCGAATGAACCGCAAGCCGGTAGATGTCGACAATAATCAATCCACCAGAATCAGCGGCAGGGAAGAGGTGGCGCCTGTTTGCAAACTTATTTGAAATTTTTTTTGCATGAATAAAAGTACCAATATTTATATTCTGCCCTTCGATAGGGACGGGTATGACTATTGACATCATTGAGTTTCACACTAACAAAAGGGGGACCCGTATGCCTTCCAGATCATTGCGATTCATTGCAGCAGCAACTATTCTGATGGCCGCACTGGCTATCCAGGCCCAGCAATATGTCGACGCTTTTTCGCAGATTGAAGCGGAAGAGCACGTTGAAACTTCGGCAGGGCTGGTTAATTATCCAGATTATGCTATGAATGGATATAAGAATGGAAATTACAGCGGCTACCTGGTTGATTTCGGGCAGGAGGGCGCAAACAAGATTATTGTACGAGCATATATTTCGGGCTCACGCAGCCTTTATGTAATTCTGGACACTGCGGATACGTCTGCTGGAGAAGTTGTCGGTTCAGTAAATGTTGCCGGTGATTGGAGTGAAAAAAAAGGCGCCCTGAACAGATCGGTTACCGGTCGGCACAAAGTTTATTTGATGGGTATTGGTCAGGGAGGAAGTGCTCCGGCGCTAGACTGGTTCACGTTCATTGCAGAATTTGATACCGCGACAAACGTTTTCGAAGCCGAAAACAATCATGGCTCGCAGGGAACATCCAATTATCCGGCCGGAGTTATTAATCAACTTAAAAACGGCAATTATTTCATGTTCAAGAACATGTATTTCGGTCAAACAGCGCCGGATCAACTCAGCATTCATGCGCGCGCCTATGCAGGGAACGCCATTCCCGATCAGCCTCTTTCCGTGTATGTGGATTCGATTGCCGCGACATCCAAAATTGTGACATTCGGTGTTCCCCAGGCTGACTATCAGACCCTGGGCAGTTCACTTACCATGCCGGTCACCGGTTTCCACGACGTCTATTTTGTTGGCGAAGGAGATCAGAATGTTCTCGTGGACTGGTTTACTTTCGGGGATCCGAATCAGGTGGTAAGCTCCGTTCGGAACGTGAACAGTGGCGGCCGTGAAGCAGTCTCGATACTGCCGACTCGCACAAAAGTAAACCTGCACCTGCCTGCCGGCCGGACATTTTCCTATGCTCTTTACACTATGCACGGCGCAGTTGTAAAACAGGCAGTGCTTAATGACACTCACTTGTCGATTTCGACGTCCGGCTTGCGCGCCGGGCAGTATCTTTTGCGCCTTGCTGGTGGTAATAACACCTACTCGCAAAGCATTTCCGTTTTGAGATAAGTGCGCTTACGATTTTGAAGTGCAAGCCCGACCTGCCGCCGTGCAAGTCGGGCTTTTGTTTTGTGTGCGCGCCTCAACAGGAACGAAGAATGGCTCCCCGCAAATTCACACGTATTTGAGATACAGTACACCAGCGGCGTGGGCCATTGTGTGTTTCGGTGCCCGTCGCCTCGAATATGACCCCGTTACAACCTTCTGAATTTAAAAAATGCAGTTCTTCAATCTTCTAAATCGCAATCACTTTGTTCTCAATCAGCCACATCACCGCTTCTTTTACCGCTTGCATGGATGAATAGCGCGGTTGGTAGCCAATCAGGCGTCGCGCTTTGTCGATACTTTGATGTGGGCTGTGGGCGAGGTGCTCCCAGGTTTGATTGGCCCATTTCTCTTCGACGTTGGATTTCCATTCGGGCCAGGGGAGAAAGCTCAGACGGGGTTGCTTGTCGAACCAGGCATATGCTGCTTCGGCATAGCCTCGCAGGGTGATTGCCCGGGGTGACATGATGTGGAAGCTGTGTCCGATCGCGTTGTCGGGATGCTCAATAGCTTTGATGAAACCCTGCGCCAGATCGTCGGCGTGGACATGGTGGAGGGTTTCCATGCCGAGATTGGGGAGTGTGATTTCTTCGCCGCGAGCGATTTGTGCAAAGACGTCGGGGTTTTTGTTGCCGCAGGGGTTGACCGGCCTGTCGGTCGTGCTGACAATATGGCCGGGGTGCAGGACGGTGACGGGAAGACTGTCTTGTTCTGCTCGAGAAAGCAAATAGCGTGTCATCGCAGCTTTCCCGCGGCCATAATCGCACATTGGCGCCATTGGAGTAGATTCATCGGCAGGCACGCAGGTCGAGTGTCCGTAAATCCAGTGCGTTCCGCAAACGAGCAGGTGCTTGATTGAACCGTTCACTGCATCGGCTAGCCGTCGGGCGCTCTGCTCGTTGTAGCAGATCATGTCGATGACGACATCGGGCTTGAGCTCCGCTATTTGTCTACCGAACGTACCTGCTCGTTCCGCTTCCTGCCGGTTTATTGATTGCTGCTTTACCCATTCCCAGACGACATTAGATTTCCTCGGTTTGCTGGTGCCCCGGCCGACGACGACTGTTTCGAATCCTGCATTTACGAGGCGAGGGATGAGATAGGTGCCAACACGACCGGTTCCACCAATGACGACGGCTTTCATGGGTCAAATCCTTTACAATTGGGATGATGGTGACGGAAATTCTAGAATGTGCATCTTTGAAATATAATCATTCACCACAATTGTGCAATGTGGTATGCTTCTTTAGGTGGTGAACATGTACACAACCAGATTCCCGTGGAGACTGGAATGACATTACGTGTTGTCATCCCCACGCAGGTGGGAATCCATTCCGTGCGAAGGGTAGCTTCCCATCCCCGGCAATGACATATTGTAGCTTTTCGTCATTCATACCCCTCTTTCAGCCCCCAGGTCCCTCCCATCGCGCCATCGTCGAATCCCAGTCTCCGCCCGCCGTTGACACTGGAGCCCTGGGGGACGTTGCCGAAGTAGAGCTGGCGGATAATTGGTTTGCGATAGCGAAACGGCTCAAGCCAGTCCAGCAGCCAGATCGGCGATTCGGTGATACCGGCATCGAGCAAGAATTCTCCGTATGATTTGGCCAGGGCCTTGCTGCGAAAGAGGAAGCGCATCAGATCGTGATCGGTAAACTCACCGGCGGGGATGCGGAAATTTTTGCGAGTGGCGAGGGTGAATACATAGCGCTCCTCTGGTGGTTTTTTTGCATCGCGTTTTGCCTGCGTGCGTATTTTTTCGTAACGAGCCCGGGGCACGACGACGCCAAAGTAGATCTCGCCAAATCCCGAATGCGCATCGGGAGTGCCCTGCGCGGTAAAAAGCAGGTCGTGCAGCTTCACGGCGGCTGTGCAATAATCGTACTGCAGGAGCGGGGACTCACGAACGTAATAGGTTGGGCCGTTTTCGGTATAGATCACCGCTTCCTGCACAAAAGCGCCTTTCTGCGACAGGGCGTTACCAGGTGATTGGCTCATGCGGGCCAGGGCAAGTTCGTGCCAGGAAACCGGCCGGGCGATGTGTAGTTCATCCAGTGTGCGGAGTGCTTCGTCAAAGGGCGCGGTTATGCGGTAAAAAGCTCCGAGATTGGATACTTCGATACTTTCGTACATAGCGGTTTCCTGCCCGGTTATGGTGCGCGATTTATACAATCATCATAAAATAGCTCTGTGCCGCTTATCGAAAAAACGAAACAAATTTGCCGGTAAGGCTATCCAATACATCTCGATACCAAAGCTGAAAATCAAGTAATGTATTTTGTATGCTCCTTTTTCATCACTCTGCAGGGGATAAGCATATGTCAACAGAATCCGACAGGTTTGCCGTATACGTATCACCGGACGGTAATGATCACTGGTCCGGACGCCGTGCGGATCCGCAGGAAAATGACGGTCCGCTCAAAAGCTTGAAGGCGGCTCGCAATAAAATCAGGCAGGACCGGCCGGATCTGCAGGTCCCGGCATGTGTATACCTGCGCGGGGGACGCTATAAGACAGAGGAAACGCTCATCCTCACTGCACGGGATGGCAACATTGCATTCCAGGCATTTGAGCATGAGGAACCGATTCTGGATGCGGGCAGCCGGATTACCGGGTGGCGGGTAGAGTCGCTCAAGGGAAAAAAGGTATGGACGGCCGATGTGAGTGCAATCATTGACAAAGAGGGGTATTTTCGCCAGCTTTTTGCAAACGGGAATCGTGCTCAACGTGCTCGGTTGCCCGGGAAGGGATATTACTGGATGGAAGATGTACCCGGAGTTGACAAAAACGAGACCAATAACCGGGCCAAAGTACAAAAACGGGAATTTATTGCCGCAGCCGGAGATTTCAGCAATTTCCGCAACATAACCGATTGCGACGTCGTCGTTATGCACTGGTGGCTGGAGGACCGCCGTCCGGTAGCCTCCTTCGATGCGTCCACGCGAAAGGTGACACTGCAGGACGGCACCCTTTTTACTCTGGTGGACGATCTGGACGCGCACTATGCGAAGTACTACGTCGACAATGTCTTCGAAGGGTTGAACGAACCTGGACAATGGTATTGCGATCGTGAAGCAAAGAAACTGTATTACCTCCCGCGCGCGGGCGAGACCGTCGCCGACACGCAGGTATTTGCAGCCGGGCCGTCGCAATTTGTTCGTATCGAAGGCGCGCCCGAGGAGCGTCAGATCGTACGCGGCATTTCATTCAAGGAGATAACCTTCGAACACAACGACTGGCGTGAATACAACTACTCCAGCCAGTCGGCCAACTTACTGCCCGGAACTATCTTCATGGTCGGCGCCAAAGATTGCAGTATCGAAAATTGTCGTATACGTCATAACGGGATTAACGCTATTGAGATAAACCACGGCAGCAGCGATTGCCGCATCATCGGTAACACAATCGAGGACATGGGCGCCGGCGGGATCAAGCTCAACGGGGCAAACGCATACGGCAGCCGGTGTGCACGAACGCAACGCATTACGATGAGTGACAATCACATTCATGCGCTGGGACGCGTTCATCACGGTGCGGCGGGTATTGTCATGAAGCATTCTGCCGGGAACCTGGTTTCGCATAACGAAATTCACGACATCTATTATACCGGCATCTCCTGCGGCTGGGTGTGGGGCTACTGGGATTCGGTTTCGCATGACAATCGAATCGAGTACAATCATATCTACGACATCGGGCAGGGAATGTTGAATGATATGGGCGCGATTTACACGCTGGGAGTTTCACCGGGAACAGCAATACGCAACAACATTATCCATAATGTACGCGGCGCCAAATATGGCGGCTGGGCAATTTATCCCGATGAGGGATCGTCGCATATGGTAATTGAAAACAATATTTGCTATGATTGTGCAAGTCAACTTTTCCATCTGCATTTCGGACGGGAAAATGTTTTGCGCAACAACATCTGGGCTTTTGCCGGAGAAGGATTGATTGCCATCAGCCGGGGTAACGACTGCGATCTGCCGCGCAAGGGAGCTTTGCCTGATGGGCGTGTCAGCAATGCCTTTACGTTCGAGCGCAACATCGTTATTACCGATGGAGCGCCGGTATTTCTGGGGGGGATGGAGAAAGAAACCTGCAATGATGAGACCGGTAATCTGGAGATGCATTCATTTATCAGTGATATGAATCTGTTCTTTGATGTTGGGGGGAAGCCGATCACCGCGGCCAATGGGGGGCATCGTATCGAGAAAGAAGGCTACTTTCGCACGTTCGGTTGGAAGCAATGGCAGGACATGGGCTTCGATCACTATTCAGTCATTGCCGATCCGAAGTGTGCCGATATTGCCCGGCGCGACTTTGCACTTGCAGACGATTCGCCGGCGCTCAAGCTTGGATTCAGGAAAATCGATATTTCCTGCGTCGGGCCGCGCCCGGCTGCGGAGCGCAACTATGTTGAGAACGAGTATAAAGAGGATACGGAAAAGAAGCCGTAAGGACGACAACATTTGCACGCATTTCCGGTAAGCTACGGTCGGGGACTGCTGCCGGCCGATTTTACCTACCGTTTTTTTCTATCGGAACATCGAGGCCGTCCCTGGTGAGTACATATTCTTTGCCGTAAATTTCAGCCGGCACTTCCGATCCTTCGATGATGATAAACGTGGCTATTTCCCGACTGATGGATACCTTTACCTGTGATCCTTGCAGCATAATAGTGAAGCTGTAACTTGCCCAGGCATCCGGAATTGAGGGCCGGAACGAGACGACTTCGCGATCGGTGCGCATACCGCCATAGCCATACACCATGCACATCCACGTTCCCGACTTGGGCGTCATATGCAGGCCCTGGGCGGTGTTGCGATTGTAATCGTCGAGATCGAGCCGTGCCATGAGGCGGAAGAAATCGTCAGCCATTTCCTTTTTGCCCAGCTCTGCGGCCAGTATCATGTGGATGGAAGGCGAGAAGGACGATTCGTGAATTGTGCGCGGTTCGTAGTATTCGAAGTTGACTTTCTTGTGCTCATACGGCCATTCGTGTGAGAACCAGACCGGCAGCAGCACTACGTCGGCCTGCTTGACCATGTTCATGCGAAAGATACGTTCGTAGGCCCAGCTTTTGTAAATAGGAATCTGCTCGAGCGGGATGTTGGGAACGTCAACTTCCGGCAGATCGAAATAGCGATCGTGCTGCTCGCACAGGCCGGTATCGGGGTTCTGCAATAAGCGCATTTTCGCCGCCTTTTGCTTCCAGTCCTCGAGTTCATTGTCGCGGAGCTGCACCTTTTGAGCAACAGCCTGCCATTTATCGGCGACATGCTGCTGCATGTACTGAGCAACCTCGGCGGTATACTCAAAAAGCCGTTTGCCCATGTAATTGGTGTAGAAATTGTGGTTGATGAGGGTGTGATATTCGTCCGGTCCCATTACGCCGTAAAAACCGAAGTCGCCCGACGGGCTGTATTCGCCGCGCGACGCATAGAACCGGCTGATCTGCAGCAGCATCTCGATTCCCTCTTTGTGAAGGAAGTCGTAATCCTTCGTATGCTTGACATAGAGCCAGATTGCCAGAAAGATGCCTTCGCCGACGTGAATCTCCATATCGGCGTGCTGCCAGGTAGCGCAGCTTTCCGGTCCGTCTATGGTGCAGAAGGGATACCGGGCGCCTTCGCAATCAACCTGTTGCGCCCGCTCGATGGCGCCGTGCAGGCCGCGATAGCGAAATTGCAGCAGCTTGCGCGCAATTGCCGGATCGGTAAAGATCTGCACATGCTGGCAATAGGTTTCGACTACCCAGAAGACCCAGCCGCTGTAGACTTCGGCGGTGAGGCCCTTGGAAGGAATTGCCAGCCGGTCGTCGCCGCCGTGGTATGCCATGTGGAACTGGAACAGATCAAAGCGTACGCCCTGCTGCAAGTCGTCGGCGCCGTTGATGGTGATGTCCCAGGTGCGCCATTTGTGTGACCAGTAGTCGGCATGCTCGGCCAGCGCACTGTCGAAGGTGACCGAACCATTTTCGTTCGCCAGGCTCAGCCCTGCCTCCCAGACCTGTTTTGCGCTCATCGCCGAAGGGCGTTCCCAGAAATTAACGGCAATCTTTTCAAATGCAGCGGTTTTTCCCTGTTTGACGGGGATCGTGAATGCACAGCCGATGTAGTCATCGGTCTGCTCGAGTTTCTCGTCAAGCTCAAGATCGCTGTTGATGCGAAACGTCGAGACGAGAGCAAACCGGGTAGTGGTGGTTCTTGCTTGTATGGCATAGAGGTCGCCCTGTTTTTCGCCGTTCAGCATCTGCCAGAATCGGGCGGCCGGCTCGTCTTCGGCGGACCCGGTGATTTTTGAAGCGTCCCAGCCTGCGGCGATTTCGTGTTTGCTTTTGAAATTAAGGCCCGAGGTTATGTCGATGTTCCCCGAGAAGTTGAGCGGCTCGAAACCGATGCGCTGGCAGCCGACATTATTGCGAACCATGCTGAGGAAGCGCTCGAAGGTAACTTTCACTTTTTTGCCGGATTGCGTTTCCCAGATAAACGAACGGATGAGCAGCCCTTTTGCAAGATCGGTTGTGCGGATGAATTCCGAATGCTTTGACGTATGCAGGTCAAGCTGTTCGCCGTCAATTTTGATGCGGGTATACAGCCAGTCAACGGCGTTGATGATGAAATTTTCCCGGGTGATGAGGCCCTTGAATACTTGCGGATGGCCGATGTCTTTGTTTTCGTACAGGCCGCCGAAATAGCTTCCCTGCAGATGATCGCCGCAATAGCCTTCTTCGAAATAGCCGCGTACACCCATGAATTCGTTTGAGAGACTGAATATCGATTCTGATACACGTGCTTTTTCAGGATAAAAACCTTCTTCGGTAACCTCCCAGGGGCTGCCGCCGAGATACGTGATGGGCGCCTTTGCCATGATTCGTCCTTTGAAATATAGGGTAAAGGTGACTATTTCAATTGCGTGAAAGGATAAAAAAATACATTTGACATGCCGGCGATGTGCGGTATAATTGCTCGCGCAGCACTGTGGGAGGTGATTTTATCAGGGAGAGAAAGGTTATTGCTGATCGGAGTCGGACATTTCACCCATGATGATCATATTGCCGCGTCGGCGTTTGCGCAGACTGCGCTTGAGCGCGGGGGACTCCATCTTTTCGGTAACGTCCTGCCCCATGGGGCTGCTGGACAAACTTTCATCCACGTTCAGTGAACCCTTCATGATTTCGGAGGCATTGTCTTCGTCAACGGCAATGATGCTGCCGGTGTCGTCATTGGGCAGTGAGGTATACTGCTGTACCGTATTGCGCAGCTTTTCATTGGTTTCACGCAGCCGCACGACCAGGATTTTGATCATATTGACCATCCAGGCAGGGATGCGCGAGAGCTGATCCTCGAACATGCGTTTCGTGATGACGGTGCATTCGGTAGGCTCGGTTGCCTGGACACTGGCAGAGCGCTTGCTTTCGTCAATCATGGCCATCTCTCCGAACATTGCTCCGGGGCCCAGCGTAACCAGCTCGATCTCCCGGGGGTTGACCGGATCGCCCATAGTCTTAAAGACTCTGACCCGACCGCTGTCGATAATGTACATGCCGTCGCACTCGCTGTTTTCGGAAAAGACGATGTCTCCCCTGCCAAACTTTTTTTTCTTTGCCATGTAGTAGCGCATTGGACAAGATACTCCGCGCCTGACGAATGGATAAATGCGAGTGTTTTTCCCAAAAGTATACCATGCCTTGACATGGATTACCACAAAAAACTCATCCCTGTGCGCTGAGTGATGTGCACGGTGATAGAATGCTGCCACAACGAATGCTATTTTATACGTTAACTTTTGTCTTTGTCGGGAGAAGCATCAATGTCATCCGAAATGCAGCACTACATACGCTCGATGCCCAATGAGGATCTGATTGCAGCGTATAACTTTCAAAAGCGCGAGTTTACCGAAGAGGCGCTCATGCTGATGGAGCAGGAGATCGATGAGCGTAATCTGGACCCCAAAGAGGCTGAAGAGCTATATGAAAAAGCGAAGGAGACCAGAACCTTCGAGCCGGAAGAATTTGTGCAATTCGCTTACACCTTTTCCCGGACGGATATTCCCCTGGCCGTGATGGCGCTGCGTGAAAAGAAAATCCCCTTTCTGGTCGATACCGCCGCCACCTCCGATGCCCTGCCGCTTGATTCCGAAGCAGCCAGAGAATATCACATCCTCGTGCATCAGGAATATTGTGACGAGGCAAAAGAGGAGCTCGGGCACCTGTTTCAACACAACGGAGATCGCTTGACGGCCAAAGACCTGCCCCCGGCCGACCGCCTCAAATCGGTGAATTTTTATGAGTTGCGCCTGACCGAAGCACAGCTTGAAGAAGAGGTAAGTGTCAAGCTGTCGCATGACGAATCCCGGCATATTATTGAATTGGGAAAACAGGTGCTTGAACATGCAGACGAAATCGAGCAGCGCATCGAGCGGCCGCTTTTCTATTATGATAATATCGAAGAGCTCATTGATTCTCTGCAAAACGATCTCGAAGCGGTGCTCTCCGTAGCCGACCTGCTGGCGATTCTTGAAATTGTACAGGTAAGCTGCGATCGTGAAGCGTTTGATGAGGCGATTCTCCCGGCTGCAGTATCGGTGCTGGAGTTCATCGAATCTATTTCAGGAGCGTGATGCGGGCTTGCGACTCGAAAAGCTTTTGTGTTGGGGGCAGGGGATCGAGATCGGTATAGACCAGCAGTCCGCCGGATGAGGCGCCGCTGCGAGCATACAGCGAAAGCGATTGGCAGTCGCATACCGGCTTGAGGGCTTTGGTCAATTTATAGGTCTCTTCGAGCAAATGATCGGGTTTGGCCTTCGTGCTGCGATACTCCAGGCGTGCAGTGCCGGATTCGTCATGAGAGAAGTCGGCGAGCGTGCCGAACCGGCGCACAATATCCGCCACCGAGAAAACTTTAGCACCAAAGTGTTGCTTCATTTCCATTCTGGTTTGCCCGGCATCGTCGAGCCGGCCGGCTTCACGATAGGCATTGAGCAAACCATACCATGCATCAATATTATTACGATTGAATGAAATGGCAATCTGGTAAAATTTTAATGCCGAAATCGGGCTGATGGCCCGATGCGCCGAGTCGACATACGATTGCGCATGCGCTTTTTGCCGCGGGTTGGGTTTGGCGGGATTTGACGGCGGCGGCGGATTTGCCGGTAATCCTTTGCCTGGCGAACCCGATTGGTTCGATAAGCCCGATGAATTCCTTGGCCGGCCTGGCGATGTTGATTGTGCCTGCTGCGATGGTGCCGCACGGGGGCCGGAATGGACTTTGAAGGAACGCCGGGATCGCTGAGACAGGAGTATAAGCAGTACTATTGCGGCAATTGCCGCACCGGCAATGATAAATCGGGTTGCCGGGAATTTGCGCTTCTTTGGCTGAGGAGGAGCGGTGATGATGGACGCCGGATGCGGGGGCTTGTGTGCACGTACAATTTTAGGATTCTGCACGGGCTTTGGTGTAGAAGGCGGCCGG
>WJLW01000121.1 GCA_014728295.1 Chitinivibrionales bacterium
GCCGGGGAGCCGGCAAAAGTAGGATCCTGGTGTAGATTGAGGGCAAAATCCGTTGAATCGTCATTTTTATTGACCTGCGTAATAATCCCATAACGCGGATTGCAATCCAGCATGTTTCCGTCGGGGTTGCCGAAAACGCAGTTATAGGCGAAGTCCATCTTGGAGTAGCCGTCCGACCAGACCCCATTGTTGCGATTAAAGGCAATGATGCTGTTGTTGATCGTCGGGTTTGAATTGACAATGCGTACCCCGCACGACGTGTTGTTGATCATAATGCAATTGTAAACTTCCGGGTTCCCCTTTTGGTGGCAGTGCAAACCGATATTGTTGTTTTCGAATACGGTGTTGCGGATCAGAGGCGAAGCATTAACAACCTTAATGCCGTGGCACGCGCCGGAAATGTCGGTGAACGCAATCTCGGTCAGGTCGTCGAATGACTTGTCAAACACGATTCCATACCAGGTGCAGCGCGGATCGTCGGAATAGAGCGGCCCGAAAGTAATGCGGTTCGTGCGGCGGCCTATGCATTTAAGCATGCCTTTGATTTTGATGGAAACCGTATGCGAATCGAGATGGTCGTACTGCTCGATAGGCTTGTCGTTGGTTTTGGGTTTGCCAACGAGAATGCGGGTCCCGGGAGTGATGATCAGATTGGCCTGGCGGCCGATTTCGATATCGCCGGTTATAATATAGGGACTCTCTTCAGCCGTCCATCTGGTTGTTTTTGCAATGACGCCCCCGACATGCGTCTGAGCGCAAACGGCGGCCACAAGCGGCAAAAAAACGAGGCGGCATTTAAGCGAAACGGTCATAGGCGGGGTATCTGATCCTGATATTTAATCAAGAAGAAACCGGTGCGCAGAGCATCGGCACTGATGGTAAACGAGTACCCGCCAAGCGGCTGATCATCACCGCCGGAGGATACGCGCGATTTGGTCACCATCTCCTGCTCTTCCAGTGCGGCAAGAATTTCCAGGGGCTTTTCCCTGACACCCGCTTGGCAGCAGTAATTCCACATTTCAGAATTGGTTACATCGACCGTAGCCATTCCATCAACCAGAAGATGAGGCATGCGCTGACCGATCTTAGTAACGAGTGTTTGCGCCGGTGGCGGCAGAGCATCGACCTTGCCTGCAGACTTGCGCAGGTAGCTCCGCAGAAAATCGATATATTCAGCAAAGCTTTCGGAGTTGACGATATAAATCATATCATCGTGAATTTCTATAAAGTGGTGCTGCTGCATAAAATCGAACAGCTTGACGGCCCGCTGCAAGGTTGCCCCGACAAGCATCATCAATTGTTTGCGGGCTCGTTGCAACTCGATGCCCGCTCTGGAATCCGCTACGCTCACCTGGCTGTACCGCGCAAAAATGTAGTGAAAACACAGGATCAAATTGGCGCCCTGGCTGCTGCCGTGAAATCTACGCAGCCGGGCATTGGCATTGCGCACTTTGCGGCTGGTCATGCGGATAATTGACATAAACCACGAAGGTACCCCCTGCATTTTTTTCATAAATGCATCGGCGCTGATGATGAAAACCGTACACTCCTCCAAAGCTGTCGCGGAGGCACTTCGGGGTTTGCCGTCGATAAGCGCCATCTCACCAAGCACCGCCCCCTTGGTCAGCTTTGCCAGATCGACCGTTTGTGCACCGATTTTGCGATAGATCCTGACAACGCCGGATTGAATGATGTAGAGTTCCCGGGAGTGATCATTTTCATGAAAAAGGCAGGTTCCGGCTTTATATGTTTTTGTCAGGGGTTGCATAGTTGTTATTTTATAGCATCCTGCGCAGAGTATCCGTGCTCTAGATTGTACCTATCTCTATGCCTGAAATCAAGCAAAAAGTTCACCGCCCATTCACGGTAACAGCAATCACTCTGCTTGTTTGGTTGCTTACCGCCGCCAATTGCACCAGGCGGGAATCGATCAGCCTCGATGTTGATTTTTCCACGCGGCCGCAATGGCAGTATGAAGCCGGAATTCGCATAAGCGGCACGATCGAGAGCCGGGACTCACTGCAAGTGTACTCCGGCAGTGCCGGGTGCGTGCTGACGGGATCGCAGCGGGACGAACATGCGGACCAGTTGAATATCACGGCATCAAAAATCAAAATCAAAGCCGATTTTCTGGACAGTACCGAAGTCGAGCACCTGACCAGACAGCTTCAAAACGCTCGCCTGTATTTCGCGTTGCGGGCAGGTACGATTGCTACTCCGGATTCGACCGAACTGCCGGTGCTGATGATTGGCGAATGGGATTTTTATCGCTCTTTTTCCAAAGTGGTGCCAACGCTGCCCGGCGGCAAGGTGCGCATCGGCTCGAAATGGGACCGGGAAAAGCCCATTCCGCTCAAAACCAGGCATGGCGATGCTGTGGGCCACCTTTACCAAACGTACGTACTCGACACCATATTTACGAAAGACAAAATCGAGTTTGCCGTCATCAACTGGGACTTTGTTTACAAAATCGAACCGACGCAGACGGATTCTCTTGATCTGATCCGTCGCCTGCCTCTTTCGGGCAAAGGCAGCGGCCGGGCAACGATCAATGTGACCGGGAACTATCTTCTGGATGCACAGGTGTTGTTTGAGGTGGTACCCCAGGTAGACTCGCCGGTCAAGGCCGGGTGGAAAGAGCTGGTGCAAATCCGGCTCAAAGATTATTAACAGGACAGGCAAAAGACTACCCATGCGAACGCATCACCATTATGCAATCGTGTCACTCATCCTGGTGGTGACAGCATCGAATCTGTTTGCCCGCAAGAAAGAGATCGTTTTTGCCCGCGACACGACTGTTGCCGAGCATATCCTCGTGCCGAAGAATTCAACCTGCATTTTCAAGCCGGGCATTACGATCCGTTTCTGCGAGTATCGCAAAATAGTCGTAAAGGGCTTGCTGATTGCCGAAGGGACCCGCAAACAACCGATTCGTATCACGTGCGTACAGCGGCCGCGCGGCTCGACCGACAAGCCGTGCTGGAACGGACTGGTCATCTACGGCGAAAAAGCGCACGCCTCTCTCAAGCACTGCCGTATCGAAGGCGCCTACAAAAATCTGGTGTGGCAAGCAAGGCCGGTATTTGACTCATGCGAGTTCGCAGGCAATCACTATGCGCTCTACTGCATCAACAAGGCCGTACCGCATGTCAACAACAGCTCGTTCTATCGCAATGTGTACGGCGTGGTGTCCGATTACGCCTCTCCGCTGCTGCTTGACAACAATATCACCGAAAATGTGGTTGGCGTTTACATGCAATTGAGCGCGCAACTGGTCGCCGGCAAAAATGTAATTGCCAATAATAAAACCAATGTACGGACCGAGCAATGTCTCGGACCAAATAATGAAATCCTGTCTCTGCAGTATCTCTGGGATTTGATGCGGGAGATTTATTAGTGCATTTCCTCGCACCAGCAAGTTGGATTAAGCGATCGTAACTCCATACCGGTAATGACCACATATCTCACTTCAATCCGACCGGCCGCATTGTTAATCGCTTTAGTAACATGGGCGTCGGCAACCCCACCGTCCCGGGACCTGTTTGTGCAGCAGGGAAACACGGTCTGGCACGGCGCCGACTATGGCCTGATTCGCTATCAAACCGAAAATGATTCCTGGGACCTGATTCTGCACAACGCCGTTACGGCCTTGCACCTGGACGAAAATGTACTCTGGACCGGCACCGGTAGTGGGCTCTACTTTGCCGATCTCCGTTATCTCGATTGGCAATCATACACGGTTGCCGACGGACTTGGCGTAGATTCGATTGTGGATGTTGTTGCCGATATGGATTTTGTCTTTGCGGCGGGGAGCCATGATCTGGCGCGCATGGACAAGCTTATCGAACAGTGGGAGCCGATAGGCGAGTTCGGCGATACGCGCATTTACGATTTATTCAGCGATCAGCAGTTTTTGTGGATCGCGACCGGCAAAGGCGTCCGGCGATTCGACAAACAGTACGAGAAGTGGGAGACGTTTGATACCCGCCAGGGAATTGCCTCAACTGCAATTTATCGCCTGTTTCAATTTGGCGGCCAACTCTGGCTACTGGGTGACGAGGGATACGCTCAATTCAACCGCTCGGTGAACACCTGGACTTCTTCTGGAATAGATCAGGGGATACTCAGCAGGCAGGTCTCCGGACTTGAGGTTGACGCAAGCAACATCTGGTCACTCACACCACAGGGCATCGCCCGTTACAGCGCCCAGAGCGGGAGCTGGGAACACTTTTCACAGAATACGCCCATCGAACACGCGGCGATCTTTGATGTTTCCACCTCCGGCAGCGCCATCTGGATTGCCGCTGATCAGGGAGTTTTCCTCTTCGATGAGCAGTCGCGGCGCTGGACGTCATTCAGCGAGCTGGACGGCCTTTCATCCGATACGCAGGACGTGATTTTCGCCATTGGCCGGGAAGCGCTTGTCCGGCGGCGGTTGGCATTCGGTGTATATCAGGCAGATGAAGATGCGTGGCAGACGACCGAACTGATAGCCGCGGCCGCAGATGATGCGTCAAGCGGGCGCTGGCAGGGCTACTGGGATGAAAAGGGACTGGGCGCCGGCAAACCGGGCGGGCCGGACATCGCCCTGCACGGACGGGCCTACGTCAAGCTCAAAAACAAGGCTGAATTCCCCGCACCGGTTATGGACAATGTGCTCGACTACCTCCGCAGCGAAAACCTTGACTCGACAGCTACCGTGCTTGACTCGTTTGCCGTCTCCCCGGCCAATGATACCATTCGCTATACGCATGAGGAGCAGGTCCCGCGCTTGGACGATTTTTTGTATGCGTGGACAAAGGCGCAACTCAACCTTGCTGCTGATCTGAAAAACGGACGCAGACTGCGCTCTTCTTTTGACAATACCGATCCGCTGGGCGATGTGCGCTATGGGATTGAATATCAGGGCGCTGCCGAGGATCACATACGCCAAGCCGGCTGGCAGGAGACGCAGAAAACCGATTACTTTTTCAGCTCGTTAATCGACCGGACCTACCTCGAAGGCGCCGGCCTGCGGGCACAGTTTGGCGGAAAAATCGGCACGAAAAAACGACGCCGCGCCAATCTCGGGATATGGGGCGGCCGGCGCAAAACAGAATACCTGCGCACATTGCTGCCGTTTGCCGAAAGCAACTTCTACGAATTGGGCGTGCGCAATATTATTTCCGAAAGCGTTGCAATTCGTGTGGACGGAGAGCTGCTCGATCCCCGTGAATACAGCATCGAACGCACCAAAGGCCTGCTGAGCTTTGCAGACGAAGGACTGGTCAATCCCGACTCCCGCATCGAAATATCTCTCGAATACGAACCGTCATTGTCCGGCCACACCGCAGAAGCTCTGGCAGCAGAGAATGTGGTCGTACTCAATGATCACCTTGCCATTGGCGCCAACGGCCTATACCGGGGCAAAAACGAGCCGGACATCACCGGAATGGCAACTGATACCAACCGTCTCTTCACCGCAGCAGTCTCCAGTGAAGTTGAGTACAAATCCGGCGACGGCGACTGGCTTTTCAGGGCAACCCCCGAAATTGCCGCAAGCTACAACGACTCAATTCTCTACCGTAAGCAGGGCAGCGCCGCGCGCATCGATGTGCAATCGGTGCTTAAAAACCTTCGCATTGCCGCGCAGGCAGACTATCTCACGCCGGATTTCGAATCGGTAGCCGACCTCTCCTCACTTTACGGACGGCTGAAGCATCAGCTTGGCGGTGAAGCGGTGTACGACCTCACCAAATCGATACAAGCCGGTATCGGCGCGGCTACCGTGCGGGCGCATGCCGGGCGGGAAGACAATGTCGAGGGGGAGTTGCTTTTCTCATTTGCAGCAGCGCCCTCGATCAGAATCAGCACGCTGCGTCAATGGTATGCGGAGCTGAATGCCGATACGGCCGCAGATTCGTCGCGCACCAAGCGCTGGAATCAGCGAATTGAAATGAACTGGAATGCACCGCAGCAACTCGTGAATGCATTGCGCATCAACCGGCTGCGCGTTGATGCAAGCTATTCATCGGATCTGATTGAGGATTCGCTTTTTATTTCCGACAGCAGCGGCAACCGCACCGTCGCGCATCGAAAACGCTGGAGCAACAACCTGTTTACGCAACTTCAGTTTGCGCCCCTGCGCGCGTTGCTTTTTGATACGAAACTCATTGCCCGCTCTTTCTATCTCCTGTCCACCGGATCACAATCCTGGTCGTCTGCCGGAACACGATATCGCCCGCAATTTACGCTGTTTTCACAGGAGATGGTTCCGGGAATCACCCTGTACGGCCGGTATGATCTCGATCTCGGCCGGGACACCGTCGGCGAGTCGCAGGGCCGTCAGCTCAACAGCAGCATTCTGTTGATTCCCGGGGTGTGGCTGGCGCCACTCAATCCGCTGCAACTGAATCTGATTTACAATTTCAACAGCGCCGACTCGGTAATGTCAAGCAACGACAGTCTTATTGATGATGCGAGCGGTTTTACATTCGCCGTCAATCCGACGCTCGATATCGGGCGGGATTTGCGCATCAGCAATCGTTCTGATGTCTCAACTGAATACTACTTCGACAAGCGCACCAGTGAAGCAATAGCTCTCTCCAACCAGATCGACTGGTCTGTGCGCGATCGCAAAACCAAATTGACATTCGAATATGATTATCTCGATCGGACGCAATGGCTTCTGTCAACACCGGACACATCGCTCACAGAGCAGGTGCACACCTTGCGCAATCGCTGGACAGAGCGCTGGTTGCCCCAATTGCGCACCGAGCTGCAAGTCAATTTCGGATGGGAAGTGACTGACACGACAATTTTTGATTCGCCCGGAGCCCCGTTGCGCCGATTGGCCAATGCCGCGAATTTCGACCCGGCACTTCTGATAGACTGGCGCACGGCCAGCCGCATCGAGGAGTTTCGTATCCAGTGGCAAACGGGCCCCGTCTTGAGCGGGGCTCAGAGTCTGGATTTTGCCACGTATGCTATCACCTGGAATAATAAGCTGGACATTAGTCTCAAAATAACCCAGAATGTCTTTTTGCGCCTGTTGCTGAATTTGAATTACAACTTTGACGAGCGCCTCTTGAGCTATGATCTTGCGGAACTGAAAGGTACGGCCTTGTTTTAGGCGCGATCGTACTGCAAAGCGGCAAAAAAGTTGGTATATTTACTACATGAACAGGATCCAGCCGAAGGTGCATGCATGAACCACATTAACCGGCGGGTATTTCTCAGCACAGCGGCCCAATCCGCCGCGGGGCTGGGTGTTGTTGCCGGATGCAACTCCCGGCAATCAACCGGTCCGGATGTGCGCCCCCCGTCCGCGCCGCAGGGGCTTACTTCGATTGCCGGCGATCAGCAGGTCGAGCTAACATGGCTCCCGCACCAGCATACCGACATCACCGGTGCGCCGAGCGAGCGCGCAATTCGCTACCATATCTACCGTGATAGCGTAAAGATAACCCACGAACCACTTTCCGACCCAACCTACATCGACGTTGCCGTACAAAATGGCACGCAGTATCGTTACTATATCAAAGCTGTGGATGACAACGGGAACGAGAGTCCTGCTTCGCCAATAATCAGTGCCGAGCCGACCGCCGTTTTCAGCAAGATCTATCGCGTCACGGATGCCAATGCGTCAAGCGGTCGCACGCTTAATGGCGAGGTGGTCAAATCGATGCTGCACTCCGCCGTCAGGGCAATGTCCGGTAGTACCGAGCTTGCCGCGGCCTATGAGTCACTTTTTCCCGGCCTGAGCGCAACATCAACCATTGCCGTTAAAATCAACTGTCTCGCCGGCAACACTACCCGGGGGCTGTGCACGCACCCGCAAGTGGTTGACGCGTTAATCGACGGATTGACGCACATGTTCGGCGGCACCTATCCTGCCCGCAACATCACCGTTTTTGATGATCGCAACGAATCCTTTCTCACCAATGCCGGCTTTACTTTGAGAGATGACGATGCACATGCCAAAGTCGTAACCACACAGAATTCGTGGGGAACGGCCACGCACCGGATCGGACTGTCCTCGCAGCGACTCAGTACGATTGTCGAGCAGGCCGACTACCTCATCAATGTCCCGGTACTCAAGGATCATACCGAAGCGGGAATAACTTTTGCACTTAAAAATTGTTACGGCATGATCGATAAACCCGCCGAAATTCACGACAACAAATGCTCGCCCTTTGTTGCCGAAGTCTACAGCCTCGTCAAAGCTAAGATGAAACTCATCGTCGGCGATGCCATATTCGGCGCGGATACGGGCGGGCCGTCAACCGGGCCCAAATTTGCAGCCAACAGCCTGCTGGTGGCGACCGATCCCGTTGCCGTGGATGTGCAGGCATTGCGCATGATCAACGATAGACGCACGCAGAAAATTTCAACCGACAGCGCAACCGGCGCCGCCCGTCATGTTGCCGCCGCCTCGAAACCGCCCTATTCGCTGGGCAATGCAAATCCCGATGTCGTTGATGTGGCCGTTGGTTCGAGTGTGTAAATGCTCCTGCGCGCCGAAACCGCCCGTCTTGCCGAGGGTGATACACCAGGAAATCATCATCGTATGAAACAAATCATCACCACCACTCTGCTTTCGATAACGGTGCTGATCACCTGCCGCTTCAGCCAGAATCCCGGCGCGGGCGCCGACCCGACCGACCTGCTGCCGGTGAATAACGACATCAGCGGCTTCGAGCGCACGGGCAGCGCGGCAATTATGACCGACAAGCAGACGATTTACAATGCTATTGACGGCGCGGCCGAGAAGTATATCGATTACGGCTTTATCGAGGGCGCGCAGCAGAATTTCAGCAACGGCCGGATCGATGTCGATGTGCAGGTTTTCAATCACGGCACACCGCAAAATGCACGGGCCGTCTTTGCCGATGATGATATCTACCCTTCAACGCCAAGCATCATCAATGCCGGTGATCCGCACGTGGTGCTGGACCTGACGAACCCCTTTGCCTATTCGATTCTTTACCAACGCAACAACATTTTCCTGCGCATAAACTCATCCGAAAAAAGCGACTTTGCCCTGAATATGGTAAAGCAATTTTATCTGAACATCGACACGAAAATCGAACAGATCACCAATTAGCCCTCCCGGAGGAAGCGATGCGACACATGCCAATGCTGAATTTGCTTTTCGCCGCGTGCCTGGCCGGCGCGCAAACCGTACAGAATTTCATGCCGGCCGGCGGTGAGGTCGCCGGCTACTCCGTGCAAACGGCGGCAGACTGCTACTCGGGTCTGGTCGGCGACACGGCGCAGCTCTATCCCACTATCGACGGCGGCGCAGACGTCTATCTCCAACGCGGTTTCGTCGAAGGCGCCTACGAAGGATTTACAAAAGACAACAATTTCATCTGTATTCAGATTTTCGATCAGGGAATCAAAGACAGCGCACTCAGCGTATTTGCCGAACGCGGCGGGGCCGCCTCGTACGAAAACGTGAATATCGCCGACACCTCCCGGCTCAACACTGCTGCCGCATTTGACTATCACCTCGATTTTGTCAATAATAAATATTATGTCTACATTTCAACCAGCGATAAAACCGATGAGCTGAAAAATGGTGCCATCGCCTTTGCCGGCGCCATCAATGCAAAAATGCCCGCCGGTTCCGTGTTCAGGCCTGTGGGCGTATCCGGCTCGCTGAACATGTCGATTCGACGGTCGCATAACCTGCTGAGGATACGCGTGTCGACACCCGATCCGCAAGCTGCCCTGCGCCTTGTCGATGCAACCGGGCGTATACAGGCTGCGCCGGCGCTACGCAAAGACGACGATGGTACGCTGCACGCCTCTTTGCCGGCTCCCGGGCCGGGTGTGTACTTTGTTGCCGTGCGCAGTTTCGGCGCCGTGAATCGAACCAAACTCGCAACGTATTGAGTTTGTTGCTCTTCGCTTACTATTTTTACTCGACCAATGTAACCTAACCCGAACCCACAGGCAGGAGCTGCTATGTCAAGCAAAAATGTCGTTTTATTCGGCCCCCCCGGCGCAGGCAAAGGAACCCAGGCGGCAAAATTGAAGGAGTATCTCGACGTCCCGCACATTTCAACCGGGGATATGTTCCGCGACAACATCAAAAACCAGACGGAACTTGGCAAGACCGCACAGTCTTACTCATCCCAGGGCAAACTGGTTCCCGACGAGGTAACAATCGCCATGGTCAAAGATCGCCTCGGCCGCGACGATGTCAAAGACGGTTTTTTGCTCGACGGCTTCCCGCGCAGTGTCCCGCAGGCCGAGGCTCTCGAAAAGATACTTGCCGAACTGAGCACGCAGCTCGATCATGTCATCAATATTGCCGTGGATGATGAGGAAGTCCGCTCTCGTCTTGCCAAACGCGCCTCGATCGAAGGGCGCGCCGACGACGCCGATCCTGCAATCATACAGAACCGTATCGACACATACAAGAGTCAGAGCGAGCCGTGCCTGGACTACTATCGTCCGAAAAACAACGTACGCGACATCGATGGAATTGGCTCAGTAGACGAAATCTTCGTGCGAATAAAAAAGGTTTTCGAATAATCACCCCTACGGCCGCGCCGGTATACTCACTATCGGCGCGTGCTATATCCTGCGCCTGAATTTCTGCCCCTTCCAGTTGAACTTCCCGAATACGCCGAATACGACCGCCATCACCACCACGATCAACTGCAAAAGTGATGCCGGCAGAATATATTTCCGCAAAAACGGCTTGTGCAATATGCGTGTTCCCGGCCACATAAGCAGCATCTCTCCGGCCGCCTTGACGAGTACGAGCGCGACAAAAAGCCCGAATCCCGTCGGGTTGAAGAAGCCGGCGCCCAGCGACACGAATATTGACATATAAAACAGGAATATTCCCGTCAAGAATGAAATCTGCGCGCCATTGTAATAGACCGATTTCGATCCCCACCGTTTTCGTTGCTCAAACAGCTCGACCAGGGAATAGCAGGGATACGTTTTTACCGCGCCCGCCGGATCCGACATGTAATGAATTTGCCATCTGCCCTGTTTGGCCAGGCGCTGCAGCAGAAGGTCGTCATCACCGGAAATAATTCTTTGCGCATCGCCATATCCGCCTACACCGTCGAATGCTTCCTTGCGAAACGCAAAATTGTTCGCATTGGAATTGATATGCAGCCCTGCACCGATGCCTCCCGCCGAGACAACACCGTGCGAGAGAAAATCAATCGACTGTAAATTCCAGAAGAGCTTGCTGATCTGCGGCGCCTCAATATACGACGTATGGCCTTGAATCAAGCCGATTTGGGGGGTGAAATTACGGTCGATCGTCTCCAGCCATGTCGAAGGAACGATGCAATCGGCGTCGGTATAGACGATGACGTCATGTGACGCCTGGTTGACCCCTTGAATCACCGCATACTTTTTCGGTGAAAACCCGTACGGCGTCTCCTCGATTCGCAGCACCTTCAAGCCGGGATGCTCTTCCGCATACCTGCGGGCAATCTCTTCGGTTTTATCGGTGGAGCGGTCGTTAACGACAAACACTTCATAGCGATCGGCCGGGAGTGTCTGACTGAAGACAGAATCGAGGCACCGGCCCAGAAACTTCTCTTCATTATGCGCGGCGATAATGATCGAGTACGTTAAGCTCTGCGCTTCGCCGGTCGCGCTCAGACTGAACAATCCTTTGCGCAGAAATGCAATCGCGCCAAGGTAGTAGGCAGAGATGAAAATCGAAAAGACAATCAGAATCAGCATGGCAATTCAGAGCGATAATGGTGAGTAGCGTGATTTATATATCATACCGGGCCGCAATGGGGAATCTGCGGCCCGAACCGAACGCTTTCGGGGTAACCTTGAGTCCGAGAGGGGCCTGACGGCGTTTGTATTCATTTACTTTGAGTGCCCGAATTACCCAGCTCACCGTCGCTTCATCAAAGCTCCGATCGAGTAGATCCCGCTTCGAGCGCTGCTCTTCGAGCAGCAAGCGCAGAATCTCGTCCAACAGCTCATACGGGGGCAGCGTGTCCTGGTCTTTCTGGTCGTGACGCAATTCCGCCGAGGGGGCCTTGTCGATTGTCGATTGCGGGATAATCTCGCTATCTCGATTGATGTAGCGGGCCAGCTCATACACTTTCGTTTTCGGCAGATCGGAAATAACAGCCAGGCCGCCGTTCATGTCGCCGTACAGGGTGCAGTAGCCGACCGCCAGCTCGCTCTTATTGCCGGTTGTCAGCAACAGGCTACCGAATTTGTTTGACATCGACATCAGAATGGTGCCGCGAATGCGCGCCTGCATATTCTCTTCGGCCACTCCCGGCTCCATCCCGGCAAAGTGCGGCTGCATCGTGTCGTAGAGTGCGTTGAAAACAGACTCAATATCGATTTCCCTGAACGGTATACCCAGATTGTCGGCCAGCTTTTTCGAATCGGTGATGCTCCCGCCGGTAGAGTAGCGCGAGGGCATGGTGATGCCCAGTACGTTTTCCGGGCCCAGCGCTGCTGCGGCAAGCGCGCACGTCACCGCAGAGTCAATCCCGCCGCTCAGGCCCAGCAAGGTTTTCGTGAAACCACATTTTGCGACGTAATCTCGCAAACCCAGAATAAGCGCCCGGTAAACACTTGCAATGGAATCGAATCCCCGCGGCTTTTCGCCACCTCCCGGGCGGGACATGTCAATCGTACGAATACTCTCTTCAAATGACGGCAGCGCATCAATGACGTTTCCCCGCCGGTCGAAAATCAAGCTGCCACCGTCGAATATAAGCTCATCATTGCCGCCGATTTGATTGAGAAAAACAAATGGCATTCCATGACGCTGGGCATGATTTTGCATTAACTGATACCGAAATTTCTGCTTGCCCAGATGAAACGGCGATCCAGCGATATTGATGATCAGGGTTGCGCCTTGAGCGGCAAGCGCACCAACCGGCTCACCCTCGTACATGCGCCGGGGCCACATGTCCGGAGAATTCCAGGCGTCTTCACAAACGGTAACCGCAGGCTTTTCGCCTTTGAAATCGACAATGCCTACGGAACGCGCCGAATCGAAATAGCGCGTTTCGTCAAAGACGTCGTAATTGGGAAGCAACGTCTTGTCCTGCCGGTAAATGACGCTGCCCCGATAGATCAGCACTGCTGAATTCGTCAAGCGCTTGCCGGGGCCGTCTCCATTGCCCAACGCGGTTCCGATGAGTATACCGGTATCGGGATAGCGCTCGGACTCGGTGCACAGCGCGTCGACAGCCTCTTCGCTTTTGCGAATGAACCAATCGTGCTCGAGGAGGTCTCTGGGAGGGTAGCCCTGAATGAACAGCTCGGAGAAAACCAGCAGGTCGGGATGCTCCTGATGCGTGGAAGCCAGTGCATCCTTGACTTTGCGCGTATTGCCGGCAATGTCTCCCATGGTGGAATTAAGCTGGCACAGTGTTATGCGCATAGAAAGATTCTGCCCGGCTATCCGGCTATCATCGAAGCGCCGGTCATCTCTTCGGGTTGATCGAGTTCAAGCATCTGCAAAATACTCGGCGCGATATCACACAGCGCACCGTCGCTGCGCAACGACACGTCGCCCATCCCGATCAGCGTAAACGGCACATCGTTGGTCGTGTGCGCGGTCATGGGCGAGCCGTCGTTGAGTACCATTTGTTCGGCATTGCCGTGATCGGCAGTTAAAATGCACGCGCCTTCTTTTGCCAGCGCCGCTTCAACCACATCATGTACACATTCGTCAACCACGTGCACGGCTTTGCGAATGGCATCGGCAACACCGGTGTGTCCAACCATGTCGCCGTTGGCAAAGTTGGTGACGATGAGGTCATAGGCATCGGAGTTGATTGCTTCGACCAGCTTGTCTCTGACCGCGTAAGCGCTCATTTCCGGTTGCAGATCGTAGGTGGCTACTTTGGGGCTGTTGATCAGAATGCGTTTTTCATTTTCAAAGGGATCGTTGCGCTGGCCGTTGAAGAAAAAGGTGACGTGCGCATATTTCTCCGTCTCGGCGCAGCGTAATTGCTTCAGACCTCTGGCGGCAATCACTTCGCCAAGCAGATTTTTGTTGTGCATCTCCGGAAAAGCTTCTTTGAAATTTCCGTTGTCGTAATAGTGCGTCATAGCGACGAAATGGATGTTGTTTGCAACGGTCTCGAATTCGCAAAAATCTTTTTCGACTATTGCCTTAGTCAATTGCCGCGTGCGATCGAAGCGGAAGTTGAAGAAGATCATCACGTCATCCTTACCCGCGCCGGGGTAGTCGATCAGGCGCGGCTTGATGAATTCGTCATTTTCGCCGGCGGCATAGGCCTCTTCTATGGCCTCCTGCCAATTGGCAACGGGCATACCCTGCCCCTGCATTATGGCGCGGTAGGCCAGCTCGGTGCGGTCCCAGCGTGTGTCACGATCCATGGCATAGTAGCGTCCGATTACCGATACGATCCGGCCGACGCCAATGCGATCAATGCCGTCCTGGAGGAATGTGAAGTGCTCTGCAGCCGATGTGGGCGGCGTATCGCGTCCGTCGGTCAGGGCATGAATTACAACATTGTCGAAATTCCGGCTTTTGCAGAGCTCAAGAATCGAATGGCAGTGCCGGGTAACGGCATGCACGCCTTCTTCCTGGATGAGTCCCATCAGATGAACCGTTGCATTGCGCCGACGGGCCGTCTCGATAGCGTCATTCAGTGTCGGATTGTCGAAAAAATCACCATCCGTGATTGATTTATCGATTCGTGTCAGGCTCTGGTAGACAACCCGCCCCGCGCCGATGTTCAGGTGACCGACTTCGGAGTTGCCTTGATAGCCATCGGGCAGGCCGACCGCCAGGCCGGAGCACTTAAGGGTGGTGGTGGGAAACATGTGCTCATACGCATCGGTAAAGGGCGTCTCTCCCGAAAAAATCCCGTTTTCATCTCCCTCACCGCCGCTTCCCCATCCGTCTCTGATTATCAGACACACCGGCTTTTTTGGCATGTGCGCTTCCTGTCCATTCTATGATTTGCGATGAATTATTTCCAAGAACGTTGTCGCGCGGGGTCAATACCGTGCATGCTATCCGTCTTTGTCGGAAGCTTTTTCTTCCTGCTGATATTGACCGAAGAAATCCCAGCTTTCGATGCGCGCGGTGCCCTTGCAGGCCCAGCATTTGCCGACACCATCACAATAGCGGCATTTGCCGGTTGCTTTGCAATAAGGACAGTCCTCTTCGTAGCTGCTGTGTCTAATATCGTCTGCAGGGATGTCGGGTGCAACGGTCGTACGTTTTCCGGTTCCCTTGCAAAACGAGCACTTCCCATCCCCCCGGCAGTAATGGCACACGGTAGGATTGGGGATGCAAAAGGGACACTCTTTTTCGTCATACCGGGCGCCGCGTTGATCCATGCGAGTGCACGAGCCCAGCATTGCCGCCGTTGCACCAGCTACAAAATTTCTCCGCTTCATGCGTAATCCTTATCTTCTGGTTGTCGCAGCCTCTTAACGCAAAGGATGGTAAAATACAATATGTATAGGGGGGGCTTCTATAGCAGCGCGATTTGTGCTTCCGGCTATTCAAACGTACGTGATGAATATTTCTGAAGATTATACTCCAAATGATTTCGAATCCACCTATTGCATTTTCCCCAAAACCATTATACCATTGGAAAGAAAACAGGCCTGCGACATGCACTTGTCGAAAACCAAGCCCCCCCGGAGTTTCTTTCACATGATAGCACCAAATAGAAATCTTTCTCTCCCCGCTGTGATCACAATCTCCCTCATTTTAATGGCACATGCCGACCAGATCGCCACCACCAAAGGCGGACGTCAGGTCGTTCTTAAAGATAACGGTACCTGGAAATATGCGACCCGGCGCGACCTTGCGGTGCAAAAGCAGATCGCCCCATCCGGACCGGCGCAGAGCCCTTCGCCTCGGCAGAATCAGCTCAGCCTGCCTGGCGGACAGGCAGGCAGCGGTCGAAGCGCGGCCGATGAGCAACGGCCCGGCAGCCCCGCTGGTACCGGACGTGCCGGTACTTCCGGACCGACGAAGCTTCCGGCACGCAAAAAAACGTCTCGGCCCTCACAAGCAACAGGCAAGCAGTCTGCGCAGCCCAAGCCATCCGTGAGTCTTATCGAAGTGGTTGAAAGCAATAAAAATTTCGAATTCCGCAAGGCTCACTGGGGAGCGACCAAAGGGCAGGTGAAGTCCTCGGAGAAGGCGCAGCTTCTGCACGAATCGGCCGACCAGCTCGAATACAAACACTCGCTTGCCGGCATTAACTGCAAGGTAATTTACAAATTCGATAATGGCAAACTATCGCGAGGGTTTTACAAAATTGAACAGGATCACGTCGATCCGAACATGTTCTATGCAGATTTTGAATCGCTGGTCAGTTACCTGTCAAAAATCTACGGTACGCCACGAGCCCGGAATTTCGACTGGAAAAATCCGATGTACAAAAATGACAAAAGTAAATGGGGGTTTGCGATTTCTATCGGATTTCTCAAATGCAATGTGATCTGGCAATTCAAGAATACGAAAGTAGATCTCAATATCAGCGGCGGGAAGCACTCGTTTAATACGATGATTGAGTATAGTGCGGGGAAGTAAGTTTACGACGCGGCGATGCGACGCGGCGACGGCGCGCTGATGGGACGAAGAGACAGCGGGACGATCCTGCCGGGCGGGAGCACGGTGACCTTTCGAGCAATGGGGCTGCGATAAAAGTTACGGGCGTATCACCTTTCGATAATTTCTGCACCGCCGGCGGGGGTGGCGAAATGGATTGCGCAGGTGTGGCCGGTTTCTCTGGCGTATGCGTCGGTGAGATGACGGACAAATGTGTGTTTTTCGATTGTACAGTCCAATACGCTTAGCGTTGCCCCGCCAAAACCGCCGCCGGTGAGACGACTGCCGTAGGCGCCTTCGAATTGACTCGCAATGCGCACCAAGGAGTCCAGTTCAGGACAGGAGTTTTCGAAATTGACCAGCGAGCTTTCGTGAGAACCGTAAAGCAGCTTGCCGAAGCCGCGCAGGTCTTTTTGCTCAAGCAGCTCTATTGCGGCTTTGACTCGCTCGATTTCTCCGATGACGTGTTGTGCTCTTTTGAGAGCAGAAGCTTGCAGCTCATCGCCGGCTTGATGCAATTTCCCGGGATTGACATCGCGCAATGAATGTACAGCAGGGTCCTTCTCTGAGAAATATCGCGCAGCAGATTCGCATTCGATGCGACGATCATTGTAGGCAGATTCGCCCAGACGGTGCGTTACGCCGGACTCGGTAATCGCAAAAACAATATCCAATCCTGCCAGCGAAATCGGGCGGTAGTCCAGAGTGCGGAAATCGATGAGCAAAAGATGCTGCTGCTTGCCGAACAATACCGAGTACTGATCCAGCAAACCGCAATTTGCACCGGCAAATGTGTGTTCGGCTTTGCGGCAAAGATGCGCCAGCTCCTGCTTGTCAATTTTGAATCCGTAAAGATCCCCAAGTGCCAGACCAGACGCGACTTCGAATGCAGCCGAAGAAGAAAGCCCTGCTCCCTGCGGAATCGTGCTGGTCACCGCCATACGAAAGGGAGCTACGGGATAACCCGCAGCCTTGAGCCAGTGATATACGCCAAGTGCATAATTTGTCCAGGCATACTCCTTTTGAGGAACAACCTCCGATATCACTACACGCTCGGGAAATGAGCCGGATACAAACTCGAATGTGTTGTCACTCCTCCCAACGGCAACACAAAGATGCCTGTCGATTGCAGCCGACAGTACCAAGCCCTCATTATAATCGGTATGATTGCCCAGCACTTCAACACGCCCCGGGGCGCGTGCACAGCACTGCGCAGCGCAGGCAAATGAACTGCGATAAAGTTCTTCGACATCTGCAACAAGCTTGTCCATAAGATAGGTCAGGTGCGTTCGAATACCAGCCTGCCGCCCAGAATCGTTGCCCGGGCGCAGCCTTTGAGCGTTTCGCCTTCCCAGGCTGTGTTGACGGCTTTGGAGTAAAAACAGGCGGTATCGACGGTCCATTCTCCGGCCGGATCGATAATCGTGATGTCGGCCGGGACGCCGGGCATCAATGTTCCACCGCCGGTTTTGAGTATGCTGTGCGGAACGGTGCTCATTTTGTTGATCATATCGAATGGAGAGAGAATCTTTTTGTGAACAAGCGCCGTCATGATAACACCGACCGATGTCTCCAGACCGATTATGCCGAAGGCGGCTGCTTCAAACTCAACATCCTTTTTATCCTCGCTGACATGCGGAGCGTGATCGGTGGCAATGACATCAATCGTGCCGTCGACCACGGCTTCGATCAGTGCTTCCCGGTCGGCGGGAGTGCGCAACGGGGGGTTCATTTTAAGATGCGTATCGTATTCGACAAGGTCTTCGTCGCATTTGGTAAGATAGTGAGGACACGTTTCGCAGGTGACCTGTACGCCGCGCTTTTTTGCTTCACGAATTATTTGAACGCCGCCACGTGACGAAACGTGCGCGATGTGAACCCTTGCGCCGGTGTATTCGGCAAGCATGATGTCCCGGGCAATGAATATTTCTTCGGCAATACTGGGAATTCCCCTGATGCCAAGCCTGGTGGATACTGGCCCCTCATTCATGTGCGCACCGGCAGCCAGGTCTTTATCTTCGCAGTGACAAATAATCGGGATGTCAAATGATTTTGCGTAATTGAATGCACTCTTCATAATGAGCGAATTATGCACGGCTTTGCCGTCGTCGGATACTGCGCACGCGCCCGCCTTGACCATCTCACCAAAGGGAGACAGCTCGTCGCCCAGCAGGTTTTTGGAGATCGAGCCCACCGGATAAATCCGGGCCGTGCACGTCTCGCCGCGTTGCACAACGTAGCGGATTTTCGACTCTTCGTCAAGCACCGGGTCCGTATTGGGCATGCAGGCAACCGCGGTGACACCTCCGGCGGCGGCGGCCTGGGTGCCGGTTGCAATCGTTTCCTTGTCCTCACCGCCGGGCTCGCGCAAATGAACGTGCATGTCCATCAATCCGGGTACCACCCACAAACCAGCGGCATCAATCACCCGGTCGGCTTCGAAATCCGCAGGGGGGGCATCACTAATAGTCTTGACATGACCGTTTTCGACACACAGTGTTTGAACTTTGTCAAGCTTGACGGCAGGATCGATCACGCGTCCGTTGGCTATCAGCATTCTTTCCAGAGGCAGCGCCGGATTGATCGGATAGAGCTTCCGGCCGCTTTTCTTTTCAATCATTATTCTCCTCCACCGAGTAGGTACAGCACAGCCATGCGCACAGCAACACCGTTGGTGACCTGATCCAGTATAACCGAGCGCTCTCCGTCGGCTACCCGGGATGCAAGCTCGATGCCGCGATTGATCGGACCCGGATGCATGATAATCGCATCTTTGGGGGCCATTTCGAGTTTTTCGAGATCCAGGCCATAGCGTTCACGGTATTCACGTATCGACGGAAAAAGCCCTGCGGCCTGTCTCTCAAGCTGCAAGCGCAGGAGCATGATTATGTCGGCATCACAAAGAGCCTGTTGGATATTGTCGGTAACGGTAACGCCCAGGGTTTCGGGATGTTGCGGCAGCAAGGTCGGCGGACCGCACAAGGTAACATCCATGCCCATCGTCGTCATGGCCCACGCGTTCGAACGCGCCACTCTGCTGTGCAGAATATCACCGATTATGGAAACCTTCAATCCCGCCAGCTTGCCGGCTTTCCGGCGAATTGTCATCATGTCGAGCAAAGACTGGGTCGGGTGCTCATGCGCGCCGTCCCCCGCATTGACGATGACGGCGTCGGTGCATTTGGTCAGGAAAAGCGGTACCCCCGGCGACGAGTGACGCACGACAACCATGTCAATTTTCATGGCCTCGATATTGCGAATGGTATCGCGCAGGGTTTCGCCTTTTTTTACCGAACTGGTAGATGATGAAAAGTTGATCGGAGAAGCTGACAGGCGTTTTTCGGCAAGCTCGAAGGAGAGCCGGGTACGCGTACTGTTTTCGTAAAAAAGGTTGACCACCGTCTTGCCGCGCAGCGTCGGAACCACTTTGATTTCCCGCTGGAGTACCTCGTAGAAATTATCGGCTGTGTCAAGAATGAGGGTTATGTCGTTTTGGGAAACGTCTTTCAGGCCTAAGAGATGCTGAATGCTGAGCTTCATAGGAATTTAGTCATTCTCTTCCAGCTCCATCAGCCAGAGAGAGTCTGCGCCATCCTTCTCAACCACGTTAAGCGATACTTCCTGATTTACTGCCGTTGTCATCTTCTTGCCGACATAATCGGCACGTATCGGCAACTCACGATGTCCCCGGTCAACCAGCACGGCCAACTGAATCCGTTTCGGGCGACCAAAGTCCATCAAGGCATCGAGTGCGGCGCGCACGGTTCGTCCCGTGTACAGTACATCGTCAACCAGTATGATATCCTTTCCATTGATATCAAAAGGAATGCTGGTGATTTGTACTTCGGGCTGCTTGAATGCCGTGCGATAATCGTCACGATACAGCGTCACATCCAGGGTGCCGGTTTCTAACGAAGCATCGAGTGTTTGATTGATCTTTTGAATGAGTCGTCGGGCAAGAAAGACTCCTCGCGTCTGCATGCCGACAATACCGATATTCGAAAGGTCCCGGTGTGTCTCGAGGATTTGATGAGCAATCCGGGAAAGCGCAATATCAAGCGCTTGCTTATCCATGAGGAGCTGGATTTGTTTCATTGAATTACAATATACTTCCAGTGTTTTTGAAGAACAAGGAGTGATTGCACAAGAAAGATACTCAGCGAACGGGCGATCCGGCAACCTAATCTGCCCTATCCCCCTTTCATCGCCGCCCCCAGCCGTCATCGCGTCGAGCCCTTGTTCCTCCGTCCCTTCGCAAACACCTCTCTGCACACCTCATTTGACTTCTCCGGCTTTTGAAAGGCAGGGTGATAGCGGTGAAGCGTGGCAAAATCCTGCTGAGCTTTGTCAAATTCACCAAGTATGCAATATGCCTCCGCACGCATCAGCAACGCCTTGAAACTATGCGGATACATGCGTAGCGCATGATTATACTTTTCTATTGCGCGTTCGAATTTGCCTTCATTTTTGTAAATCAAACCAAGATTGATGTAGCTGCTCCAGTACTCTGGTTTGAGCCGTATTGCCATGCGATACGATGCCTTTGCCTGATCAATACTGTCTGTCTTTGTGTAGCAAATGCCCAGATTATACCAGGCCCCGAAATAGGTCGAATCGCGATGCAATACTTCCCGGAACATTTCGACAGCTTCGCCATAGCGCTTGAGATGCAACAGAGACGTACCGTAGTTATTGTACGCATCGGTAAAGCCGGGACGGATTTTGATTGCCGATTGATAGGCTTGGATCGCTTTATTGAATTCTCCCCGGCTGTCATAGGCACTGCCCAGATTATTGTATGCCAGAGAATTGCCCTCGGTCACATTGACGGCGTGTGCAAAAAGCGTTACGCTGTTGCGCCAGTGCCGCACTTGCCGGGATGATGCGAAGCTCAACAGAGCCAACACCAGAATCGTAGCAATTATCCGTATCCGGGACGAAATCGCATACCGATTCGCCACAAGCTCCCCGCCCCACACAAGCATGACAAAAAATCCGATAAGCGGTATATAGGTATACCGGTCGGCCATTGCCTGCGAGCCTACCTGCACAATGCCGATCACTGGCGCCAGACTCAGCACATACCACATCCACCCGGCAAGCAGCCAGGGATGAGGCTTTCGTTGCGTCACCGCAACGTATGTAGCGAAAATCAGAAAGCCCCCCCCCCCTGCAACCTGCATCCACGGAATCGGGCGCAGCCACGGGTAATACACCGCAAGCTTCAGCGGAACAAATGTCTTCCAGACATACATGCCGTAGCTGCGGATCGCATTCAGCAGACGTTGCGCCAGGCTCAGCTTATCGATATCAATCACCGCCAGCACCCCCTGCTGCGCCCAGATCGTGACAATCCCGGCAACAATCGTCAAAGCAAAGAACGGTAATTTATTTGCCGCAATCCGCCTGAGTTGCACAACCGGTGATTGCGCGCCATTCCATAATCCAAGCGGCCAGAAATCCAGCACCAGCATTAAAACCGGAATAATCACCGCCATCGGCTTGGAAAGCAACGCAGCTACAAACATGCCCAGTGACAGCGCATACCACCGCTCCTTGCCAACCTTTACATACCGCACATATCCGACAAGCGATATCAGCATGAAAAACGAACTCAGCACATCTTTGCGCTCGGCAATCCAGGCCACAGATTCAACATGCAATGGATGCAGAGCAAAAAGCGCGGCAACGAGTATGCTCTTCCAATACGCATATGTCAGCAGATACATCAGCACAAGCACAAGCAGCGTATTGGCTACATGCAACAAGTTATTGGTAAAATGATGCCCCCCCGCATATCGCCCGAACAGCTCCCCGTCGATCATGTGCGAAACCCAGGTCAACGGATGCCAGTTCGCCGAATGCCGCGTGGTAAAGGCCCAGATGACATTGTCAACGCTCAGGCCGCTGAGTACGCGCTGGTTCTTGTACACATACTCCGGATCATCGAAATTGACAAAATCATATCTAACCGTAATCCCATACACACCCAGAGTCGCCAGCACCAGCACAATGCCGGCAATAAAACGCCGCCTGCGCCGGGCCGGATCGATCATCGCACCGAATCGTGGTTATGTGGAAACAACGTAGAGATTACATAATTTTGCTTTGCCAGCCAGAAATCGGTTGCCGTCTTCAAGCACCCCATGCCGTATTTAATTGATCTCACCAGATTTATCGATGATGCTTCCTCGAAGTATCGTGTCGGACAACTCACTTCGGCTATCGTAAACCCATTCCACACTATCTGCGCCAGCATCTGATTGTCGAATACAAAGTCGTCCGAGTTCTTCTCGAGGGGAATCTTTTCCAGCAACTCCCGCGAAAATGCCCGATACCCCGTATGAAACTCCGACAACTTGCATCCCATAAGCATATTGCCATAGGCCGTTAAAAATCTGTTCGCAACATACCGCCATAACGGCATCCCCCCCCGCAAAGCATACCCCCCCAGAATCCGCGATGCCAGTACCGCATGATAGAGACCGTTGCCTATCATCGACGCCATTGCAGGAATTAATTTGGGTGTATATTGGTAATCAGGATGCACCATAATCACAATATCCGCCCCCTCATCCAGAGCAAGCCGGTAGCAGCTTTTCTGATTAGCCCCGTAACCCCGGTTTTTCGCATGCACATGAACCTTCGTTTTCGGCAGCGATTCTGCAATATCAACCGTTCGATCCCGGCTGTGGTCGTCAACCACGATGACGAGATCAACCTCCTCCTGCGCAATAACCTCGGCGTGCGTTCGACGAATGGTCTCAGCCGCGTTGTATGCCGGCATGACAACTACGGTTTTTTGGGTGTGGTGGAACATGGGA
>WJLW01000122.1 GCA_014728295.1 Chitinivibrionales bacterium
GAGGTTCGGATAATTTCTGCTGAATGGAAACCGGGCCCTGAAGGGTATCGATATAACGAGCAATGTTTTGTAGATGTGCAGACTGAATTTCTTCCCGGTAAGGAAAAAACCATCCGCTTGGGCATTCGCGGCAAGCTCTTTGGTATCTACAACGGACAGGAATTCGATCTTTCACAGGAGGTTGAAGGCTTTATTGACCGAAAGACCGGCATTGCCCGGTTGGAGATTAAGCGTCTCTGGTTTATCAATGACCACTATCCCCAATGGCAGAAAGACTCCCAAACTCCCTGCAAATACAAGATAAAGGGCATTTTTCATTCTCTGGGAGAGAATCAGGTTGACAGTCCGGATTTGGAGATGCCGCCACAATCAATTATTGACGTCGCGTATATCGAAATTGCCGATATCCATTTCCATCACAACTGCGCGCTCCCCTGCCTGATTGGAAATGGCGACTTGATAGATTATCTGGCGTCAGCCTTGTTGTATGCATCGAAAAACACCGACCGTGAATGCATCCTTCTCGGTCATGCCGACCGCACCGGAAACGACGCTTATAACGTGCGCATATCAAAACGGCGGGGAGAAGCAATCCTGGCAATACTGACTAATGACAGCGCAACCTGGAACACGGTGGTGACGGCAGCCGGCGATCATACTATAGAAACGGAGGACTATCAACAATCACTCAAAGCGCTTTCAGATAAATACAACTGGCCCTGCGATCCGGGAGCGGTCGATAATAAACCGGGACCGAAAACCGAAGAGGGGGTACGTAAATTCCAGGATAGGTATAACACACAGTTCCAGAAAAATACCCAATTGAGTGTTGATGGCAAATTCGGGCCCAAATCATGGGAGGCCCTGCTTTTTGTGCTCCGCGATTTACTCGACAAGCGGCTTGAATCGGAAGAAATTGAAACCACCTCCAAGATTACCTTAGGGTATCCTGATGGCAGGGGTGTGTATCCCTGCGGGGAGCGTTCTCCGGTTATATCACAGGAGCAGTCCGAAAAAGACCGGCGGGTAGAGATCTGCTTTTATAAAAAAGGTGAATGGAAACCGGTGGTCAATCCAGAGACGGGAGGGCCCTGCGCCGAAAATGTCGATCCGGTATCGGGGAAAAATCGAACAAAAGCACCTATTGAACCGAAAATTATTCCGCCCCAAAAACAAAATGACATCAAATTGGCACTTGAATATCCGTCTGCATCACTCCATAAGCAATATGTCAACCTTGCCTCAAACGGAAAAGAACTGGGGCAGGAACTGACAATTACCGTAAGAGCAGAAGGTGCATCCGATGGAGATATTGTTATCTGGAAAGTTTCCGCCGATGCAGCCAATTCCAAACGCAACAAGCCGCTGCCCTGCCTGAAAGACCCGGCAGCCAATAAAAAAAGCGAACTCAAAAACAACACGGCCGAAATACAAAGCAGTATATCAGGCGGCAAGGCCTCAATTATTCTTGACTGTGGCGTTGCCGGAGGCGACACGTTTACGGTAGATATTACCTGTGGGACGAGTAGTGTTCAATGCAAAGCAGCAAACTGGCGCCGGTTCTGGTATCAGTTGACTCATCAAAAGGGCATGAAACTCCCCTCGTTCTCTTTGACAGAGAATGCATGGAACGAGGTATACGCCGAAATAATCAAAGGAAACACAAAAGAATTTGAAAAGGACGACCTGGAAACACTTAAAACAAAAAACATTCGGACGCTCTATAAAGAATATGTAATAAATCCGGGGAAATCCGACAACGAAGTTGCGGTTATCGGCAGTCACAACAGAGACTACTTCTACAAACTGTATACAAAAGATGACGCCAAATCACCGAAAGCTCATTTTATCATTTGTCAGCATCAGTGGGATGAATCCTCTAAAAAAACAAAAAAAATGACGGTAACCTGTGACAAAAAGGTATCTGCGGAAGTTGATTTGAAAAAGAACGTATTCTTCCCTTATTTAAAAGGGGAAATAATTGCAGATGGCACATGGAAAGCCCTGGCGCCGCAAGGTCACACAGACCACGGAAAAAGCGGCTCTCTGACTGATGACTGGATTCTTCTTGAAAAGAATCGCAAGTCCCGCCAACACATTAAATTTAATGTCCCGGATTCAGCAGGACTTACACCAGATAAAAAAGCGCCAATACAAATTACCTACAGATTAAAAACGGTCGCCGGACCGTATCTTGGAGAGAGTAACGAGCATCAGATTCTGGCCGTGTATAATCCAAAGGACCCGAACGATTTCAATAATACCTTAACGCATGAAGTTGGGCATTCTTTCAATCAGGTTCCAAAACCCGGGAGCGTACCGTCAGGATTGGCAAACCACGCAAATCAATATACCGGTTGTGGCGGTCGCGGATCTCATTGCAATACGGTCTATGATAAAAACGGAAAAGAAAAAGCAGGAAACCTCAATAAAGATGGTGAATACAGCACCGGGGTATGTGTCATGTTTCATGCCGGAGATTCGAGCTGTATAAACACTTTCTGCTCAGTATGTAAGCCATTTGTTAAAGCAAACGATTTCAGCAGTTTCGACAAGGTGTAAAATATGAGATTATTGTCGAAACCGAAATCTTTGTACGTGTTTGGAAAAAGCGTTTATGGTATTTCCGCACTCTGTTTAGCATTCATTTCAGGAGGAAATTCAATGGCAAATACAACCAAGGTGTTACAAGCAGTAAGTATTACCGACGAGAAATTTTTTACTGTATCGGAAGAACAACTGGAAAAATATGAAGATGCTCTTTTCGATCTGGAACGCTTTGACACAATATTGATTAAAGCTCCCGCCAGGGTCGATATCGCACAGAAATCATCATTTCCGATTTTGTACATATCACAAAGTGATGATTATCGAGAATGGCACGTGCAGGAATACCGGAACCTTCTTGTTTCAGCATATAATACTTCTACCGGAAAGCTTATCGCAAGGACTGCCCGAAAAGATGAAAAGCAAACAATCTATCCTCCAAAGGATGAAAGAAGCGGTCCACCTCCGGATGATATAAGCACAACAAGCTATGGTACAGGATGCGAAATCATTAATATTAAAAATTCTCTTGATATCCCCTGGCAGCCATCACGCTACAGGATCACTCTTATCTGTTTTGACTGGGTATCAAACACTGCCGATGTCACTCTTCATGACGGCAGCGCGCAGCCTGAAACTAATCTTATTTTACCCGGAGAAACCGATATGACAATCGATGCCATTCTCTCGCCGTCACAGGGCGCAGAAAGAGGAGAGATCACTTTTTCGGTTCCCGAAAAGCTCGACACAAATCCTAAGAAATTCACTGTGCAGGGCAAATTTTCAATTCCTGTAACATCCGGCAATATCGTCGAAATAAACAATGCGAAGTCAATTTTGATTCCCGCCTGGCTGATGGTAGTGGGAAAAAATATCGATCAAGGCTCGGCAACCTTAGCGAAGTGGTATATCACAGCCGATATGCCGGAGAAACTCAATACTGCAACTATTGCAGAAGGGATATTCAAATTTTCCATGTCTGAGATCCTGCCGATTGTTAGCGAGGCCCCCTTTGCGCCCAATGACTATTGCTGTTATGTTGTCATCAACGGACATCTCTCCGGGCCGCAGAAATGCAGGGTCAGCGAATAGTGCCGATGTGAGTTTTGCCCTAATTGAGTACTGCAAGTACTTCACATTATTTCCCCGTTGTCACCTCAATGAAATTCGACAACGTGCCGTGCTTTTTGGCGTTTTTTGACGAGGACAATCAAATGGTTTCCACAGTGCGTGGCAAGTCGCTATTGTTACACTTGCGCAAACCGTACCGGTTTCAAGTGCCGCACAGGTTGTACTCCATACAGCAAACCGCCATTTTGTCATCCCGTCGACAAATGAGCCATGGACTTTAATATCGTTTCCGTGCATCGCACTGTTCATTGCGAGAATGATGTTATTGCGATTGCACATGCTACATCAGGGAAGCAGTAGCTTCACAGCGGTTTTTCCATATCGCAAAAAGTACATCCCATCGGGAACAGTGCTTAAATCCAGTTTAATTTCCTTAGGTGAATTTTTCAGCCTTGCTGCAAAAACAACTCTTCCAAGCGGGTCAACTATCTGAACTACCTGCATGTTTACACTGTTGCGCAAAGTCAAGCGTTTGTTATGGACTGAAAAATGCAATACATTCGCCGCATTGTGATTTGCAGGGCCAAACCAAAGTCTCTTAACGTTTGTTGATTCATCCAATACATAGTGCAAACTTGTGTCGGTAGCCGGGTCGTCGAACACGATGTTGCTGGACAGCAATCCTCCTTGTCCATTGTTAATCGCTACGATGCCGATGGGATGTCGACCTCCATGAAAGTAATTGCCGGTTGCGAATCGAAGACTCGGCAACATGCCGGCCGGGTCAAGAACTGCAAGAGCCAGAATGTAGCGACCTGTTGGGGCAGTTACCTTGAACGTACCTGATTCCCGGTATGATTGCGGTGGACTGGCCCATCCCGGTGTTCCATTCATCCAGTTTACCTTGGGAATAAAGTTGCGCCAGTTTGAAGTCGCTGTCCATTCCGGCGCTGTCCAATTGTCTCCCGGCAGCCAATCACCGATATCGACTCCACTGAAAGTCCCCTTCCATACGACTGCTCGAGTGCTTGAATCCAGCAGCGAAACCTCAACCGGCCAATCATAATAAAATGGTGCGGAACCCAGATTTTTTACGTTAAAGGCAACCTGAAGCGTATCGTTGGAAACTGTTGGTGAAAAGGCGACTTTCTCCAGAATATATCGGTAGCCGAACGCTTGTTGAATGAGGTTGGCTCCGGCTTGCGCTTCCAGATTTGATGTGTCATAATCGTCAATCCATCTCAACTGTGTACAGTGCAACCAGCGAATCGTATTGATTATGAAGTCCCGGTGCGTCGAGTCGGCCACACTCTCTGTAGGATTTGCCCCGGGTTGAATGTTTGAGCTTCCCCAGTTATATGCAGCTTCACCGCCAATATAGTTGGTAACATAGCGGGAATCAGATTTGTTGAGGAGCGCAATATTGTTTCCATCATTCCACATTTGATCAAAATGGGCCCATGAGTCCCAGTACTCACCAAAAGGTTGTGCCTGGAATTGCTGCCACATTTGACGAACCGAAATCAATTTACCCGGGAATGCAGATGCAAATGCATTGCCAATCAATAATTGCATTTCTTCGGAGGGGTCTGGGGAATGATGCTCACCCCATTTGCCGAAAATCCCAAGTTCTACAAAAGCAACTCTGGGATCTGTGTTCCAAACAGTTCCCAGCCTTTCTATTAACCGTAATGCACGTTGCTTAAACTGCTCACTTGTATAGTCAAGAGACGTCATGTCTGCCGGCCAGTAGGTTTTATCACCAGACCAATGCAAATAAACTCGCGGAATGACTTTAACGTTTCGCTTTTCCACATCCTTCCATTTAGCGTCGACTACTTGACGAATTTTGTTGATCCCATCGGATTCATCATTCTCGATTTCGTTCCACTTTATATAAGTATGTGCCAGAGTCGCCCACCCATGGTTATAAATACCGCGCGTAGTAAATCCCTTTAAGGGATTGCGAAGGGCTTTGTCGTAGGAAGCAGGGATAGTTTCCATCATTGATGATTGCGCTACGGCATATATTACCATGAGTAAAACTACGGCAGGCAGAACGGGAAAGAGCCTGGACTCATTTTGGGAATGATGTGGCATGGATTACTCCAATCGGTGATTTAGATTGAATATTGAAAATACTTGGCAGGGTATCAAGATTCCCATATACCGGAAGGAATGCCTCAATATTCTTATACAGCAGTTTCCCTTAATATCACGGTCGCTAATGGACCGGCGCACGAAGCATTCGGCCAATCGCTGAATGGGCTGCCCCCACAATCTCGAAGGCTTTTGATGTTGCTTGACGCAATGGTCAAGTACGCCTGCACCGCACTGGACATGCATCGAAGCGATTATCGGTCTATCCGGCGAGATGTGCGGCGGCATACCAACCGGTCGGACTTCCAGGCCGTATCCTTACACCAGGCAGGCCAACATCTCATCAGCCTAACCGGCACCCTGCACCCTACAAGCTTTTCAATCAGGGCACAATCAGGCTCTTTGCAATTGATGAGCCGCCGTTCGTTGCATGGAATATATAGGTTCCTGAACGCAGCGCATGAAGCTGAACTGTTGCCGATTTGTGCATAATGCGTTGCTGAAGCAGTGTTTTGCCGTCAATAGTACTCACCGAAAAAGAATATGCTGCAATGCCGGAGAAATCAATCGTCAGCTTTCCGTCAGTCTGGGCAAATGAGATCCCATTACGTGCGGGGCTGGCGCTGTTTTTCCGCATATTGGTTGCGCCCGCTCGATTAATAAATATCATGACATCATGCTAAAGGGTGTGATTCTTTCCGACAACCCGCGCATCGATTCAAACCATCGCTTGCCCTCGTCGGTTTTCGCACCCGTCAGGTTGAATATAAACCGTGAGCCCTTTGATGCATGC
>WJLW01000017.1 GCA_014728295.1 Chitinivibrionales bacterium
ATTGGGATCGGGAAATCCTTTGATATTGAATACAATCTTGTTGCCCATAGGCGAAACATAGTTGTATCGGCCTTGCAAGCCGTTTGGAGCAGGACGAATATCGGGATGATCCTGCATGCGTTGCGGATCTTGTCGCCATTGTCTGATATTTTCAATAGCCTCCATCAGCTTGCCTTCTTTCGAGTCATACATCATGAGACCTTTGAACCAGTAGGCGGTTTGGCCCTCGCGTCCCCAGACAACTTTGAAATCTTCACCTTGGGTGACCCGCAGTATCCGGTCGCCAAAGTCGTTGCCATACTGAGTTTCGTACTTGGCCGACGCCTGACCGCTCAGGAGCACGGCAAGCGCAAGTGTGCAGAGCTGTTACATAGATAATCCCTTCTTCGCTAAAGATATCCCCTGGCGCGCAGTGAATGAGCGCCGGGTGCATGGATGATGCTGATCGTTTGCTTATTGGCTGACCGCAAATACTGCCACTCGTCGATTCTGCGCACCGGATCCGAGTACGGCAAGGTAGTTGCCGTTGGATTGTACGGTATGCACAAACCGCCCCGAGTCGCCGGTTTTCTGCCGATTCACGAGTGAACCGTTTATGGTGTAAAGTGAAACAAGGATTGAGGGCTGATGTGCTATCTCAACCTTTTTGCCGGTAATGCTCATGTCAATCCCGCTTTGTCGCGCTATGCTCATCATGCGGCGAGTATTAACCGAACAAACACCGTCATAAACAATTTTAAATTTGTTGAACGCCGCGACTTCGTAGCCGCTCGGATTGCCGGCATCTTCTATTTTCAGATGGGCGGATTTGCCGGTGTCATCAATCGTGGGCCGGTAGGTATATGTCTTTGCATCCTGCGGCCCGGAAGGAATCGGTTGACTGTTTATTTTTGTCCAGGTAGATTTATTATCGAGGCTGATATAGAGATTGACCGTGCCGTTTGTCAAGTTGTCGGCGCACCAGTTGATTTCCAGCCCCTCGCTGCCGTTACCGCAGACGTTGACTTTCTCCAACCACATTGTCGGGCTTTGAAGAAAGAGATTCGGCTCCTTGAATTTGAGTGAGAACAAATCGGTGACTTCATAATAATTATTGGGACTTTCGTATTCGCTTACAACGATGAATACCGAATCGGAGGAGCATTTGTAATCGGGTACAAATGGATAATTGCCGTAGAACTCGTGACCGCGGTCAACGCCGTCGGTATTGAGCGGGGCATAGTTGGTGCCTCCATCCAGGCTGTATTGGATGGCAATTGCATCCTGAGCAAGTCCGCTGTCGGACCATTCGATCCAGATTGTGTCCCCTGGATAAAACGTTTCACCACCTTGCGGTTTTGTGATTCGGATATACTTGTCGGCTGAAAATGCTGAACCTGATGCAAAAAAGGTGATGACAACTGCCAAAACTGCGACTCTGTGGATTTGATACACGTGAGACCCCTTGGTTACAATTATGCGGAATTATTTGCAATTATGCACAGGAAACACGCCGATAGCTGTAACCCTGCACAGTTGCGCATTTCCAACAATTTAACACTCATTCCCAAAGCAGTTGCTAAACTACCTAAGCAATATAATAAAAATCGGCCGTAAATGCAGCGAATTTTTTGTATTTACCATTTCGGGCCGGTGATTGGTAATGAGGCCGACGTCATAACATGATAAGCTTGCGTCCGACCTGTACGCCATTAATCTTAATTGACATGAAGTACATCCCCGCGCGCAGACGGCTGCGATTGATCACTATTCGGTCGCTGTTGGCCGACCTGCGGCTTGCAGCCAGCGCACCGTTCGCAGCAACAAGATCAATCTCGACCAAACCCGGTGCCCCTGCGGTAAATGCAATTGTTCCCTTGGATACCGCGATCTCAAAGCCAATTCGCGCCCGTCCAACCAGTTCTCGACCAACGTTCACTACATCAGGGTAGATCCACATATGTGGACGGCCGTGCGTGATTGTCTTGTTATCCATACTGGCGGGAATAAACTGTTCAAAATCCTCGATCTCCGTCAGGTCATCATTGAAACGAACCACGGTTGCACGGGGATCTTTGCCGCTGCAGGGATTATTTTTGCGTCCGGCACACTTATACCAGGCCACATATGTTCCAACCCGGCACTTTTTCCGGTCAAAGGCCCACTGCGTACAGATTGCCGTATTCGTTGATGCAGACGGATTAGCGATCATCTTTTCCAGAAATACCGGATCGTTGGGTATGAGATGGTCAACGCGCGTATTGACATTCAGTAGATCGGTATTTGTGGCGATGGCACTGTGTGGGCCACCTTCCGTTCCACCGGTGTTATAGCCATATTTGCCGATCCAGAAGGCATTCTTTTCGTCATCGGGAGAAATGGTGATATTACAGGTACCAACCGGTTCGCCATCGGGTTGACTTTTCAGATTTATGGCATCGTTTCCGGAAGCCAGATCGTAGTAGAGTGCGCCATCACCATGTGAAGCGACCAGTTCGTTGAGATCCGCGCTGATACCGGCGAAGTTTCTAAAACCGTAGCGCCCTTTTTGCCGTTCGACGACCAATTCGTCTTCGGACAAATTATCGATGTTAAAACGCCGTATCATATTGCCGGTATCATACGTATCAGTGTAATACGCCCACTGCTTGCCGGTATTGACATCAAGACCTATGCACAGCACATAGCAGTTCATACCGGTGGCTTCGGCCGGGACGGGACGGGCTGTTGTCAGGCCAATATCACCAAAATCTGCTACCCATGCTTCCATGCCGCCGCCGTGACTTGCTCCGTAGGGATCCGGAAAGCCGGTTATGTTAAAAATGATCTTGTTGCCCAGCGGCGCAACGTACACATACCTGCCGTCCGCACGATTGGGGCCAGGTCTGATGTCGGGAAACTTCTGCATCAATGCCTGATTCTCGCGCCACTGCCGGACATCCTCTATCACCTCGACCAGATCCCCCTGCTTCGAATCATAAACCATGATACCCCTGAATACGTATGCCGACGAACCGTTGCGGCCCCAGATAACTTTGAAATCCTGCCCCCGGGTCACGCGCTTGATGCGATTGCCGAAATCGGTACCGTACTGGTCCTCATACTTTGCCTGCGTCTGGATCACCAAAAGAAATGCGAATACTACAATTGCGAGCCTGTACATAGAAGCATCCCTTCGTTGCCGACCTCGCTCCCAAAAGACCAAGGTCGCCGGTGCGAATTATAAAACTACCCCGATTGCTTACAAATAAACAAGAGTGAGATTTTCAGTTATCTGCCAAAAAGGCAAGGCCAAACCGATCTGTGTCTTAATCGACATCACCGATCGTGCAAGCGTTCACACCCGATCGGCACTTTCCCAGCCGGCGCCATTGCATGCAGATTCCTCCTGAGTACTCCATATTGATTTTTTGCTAAACCGTGTTTGCAATATACAAATTCTCACCGGACTTTGCAAAAAAAAGGTGCATCCAGGAAATTTTATCGTTTTTGCTGCCGCATAGAGAGATCGCGGGAAGGATTTTGGAAGTATTTTGTGAGTTCATAGAAAACGTGCAAAATACCAAGGAACCTGCATGCAGAAAATTGTCGAAGTAGAGAACCTGGTCAAGACATTCCCGAAAGTAAAAGCGGTTGACACTATTTCGTTTTCCATCAGGACCGAGATCTGCTTCGGGATGCTGGGGCCAAACGGAGCCGGAAAAACCACGACCATGGAAATCATGGAGGGCATCTGCGCGCCAACCGGCGGAACCATACTTTACAAAAACAAACCCCGCGACCGCCGCTTCAAAGAGGAAGTCGGGATCCAGTTCCAAACCACCGCACTCCAGGAGAAGCTTACCTGCCGCGAAGTTATCGAAATGTTTGCACGCATGTATACAAAATCGCTCTCTGTGGCATACCTGTCGGAACTGTGCGGTCTTGACGAATTCATCGACCGGGATTCGCATAAAATCTCAGGCGGACAACGTCAGCGGCTGCTGCTTGCTGTTGCGTTAGTCAATGATCCCGAACTCATCTTTCTCGACGAACCAACCACCGGCCTCGATCCGCAGGCCCGCCAGAATTTCTGGAAAGTCGTGCGCCTAATCAAGGATCAACGCAAAACAATCATCCTCTCCACCCACTACATGGAAGAAGCCTACGCACTCTGCGACGAGCTTATCATCATGGATCACGGCAAAATAATTTCGCAGGGAAATCCGCATGAGCTTCTTGACAAATACTTCAAAGAAACCGCCCTGCGCCTGCCCGGCGGCAACGCCAATTTCGATAAGATCCCCGGATCTCTCAAGCCGCACCGACATGGAGACACCATTGAACTGCATATCACCAATATCAATGAAACTCTGGCGCAGTTGATTCAGGCCGAGGTTGATTTGCAGCGGCTCGAGATTCATAAACCGACGCTGGAGGATTTGTTCTTGCATGTGACGGGGGCTGGGGCGAAAGGGGAAAGAATGGTTGTAAAATGATGGCCATGCCGAGCGGAGTCGAATGCATGAGGACGCTTAAGTTGCTCTGCAATCATGCTTCAGCTCTGCTCGGTATGACAATTCAGTATAACGTCCCAAGAACCGGTAAACCGACAAAACCATCAGGCAGGAACCGACATGCTCAAACGAATCTTGACAATCTTTATCGCCCGCAGCAAAGAATTCTACCGCG
>WJLW01000123.1 GCA_014728295.1 Chitinivibrionales bacterium
CATCTGCAAACGGCATTATAACAACGACTCTGGGAAGCACGACGCCGTTGTCACTGCCGTTTGACAAGCAGTACTGGCTGGGTATCAAGGTGGGTAGTGAAAATGAGTTGGCACCGAGGATGAAACTATCTTCCACCGCGTATAGTATGCGTGCCGATACGGCTGAGTATGCCAAAGCGTCGCAGCAGCAAAGCATTGTCGATATAGATACGCTCAAAATAAATGGCGCTATTGGTATTGGGATTTCAAATCCGGCCCATCACTTATCAATTCAGTCAAGTGATAATTCAACTAGCATAAAATTGGCTAACACAAACAGCAGTGGAATTGCAGCGATTGATTTAGATGCCCAAGATAAAAATTTTCATATTAAAACCGAAAACAAAAAATTTGTTATTCGAGATCAAACCGAAGTTAAAGATGTTTTCACTATAGATGCGTCAGGTAATGTGGGAATTGGCACGAATTCACCGACCAGGCAACTTCATGTAAATGGCTCATCTAGAATCTCTGAGCTGTTAGAAGCAAAAACGATAATAGCCGGACACGATAGTACAATCGGCAATTTATATCTTGATGGTGGATTCTCCACCTACTTAACTGCGTCGGGATACGGACATGATGAAACGTTAGAAATATGGACAGGAAGTGGCGCTAATTCTCCTTCGATGGTAGTTAGTCCAGTTGGTTATGTTGGAATCGGAACAACAAATCCTACCGAAAAGCTCGTTGTATGCGGCAATATCAAGGCTTCGGGGACGATAACAACAGAATCCGGCATATGCTCCCCATCCGACCGTCGCCTCAAAAAATCGGTTTACCCGATTGACTCGGCCATTGACAAAGTAACCAACCTCCAGGGAGTGAGTTACCAATGGGATCGGGAATCGTATCCCGAGCGCAACATGCCTGAGGGCAATAAAATCGGCCTTATTGCTCAGGAGGTGGAGGAGGTCATCCCCGAGATTGTACACACCGACAGTAAAGGCTACAAATCACTTGAATACGACAAGCTCGCAGCAGTACTCATCGAGGCAATTAAAGAGCAGCAATCTCAAATAGAAACGCTCAAAAAGCAAGTCAGTCACCTTCAACAGACAGTCGAAAGTAATAGTCATTAAAACATAGGAAAAGTATATGAAATCAAGGCACCTCATCGAGAGGTATATTGCAGCCATGCTGATGCTGGCGGCGTTCTGCAGGATTCAGGCGGATACGATCCCGGTTTCCTCTTTTAGCAGCGCTTATGGCACATCGGCATCGAGCACGACGCGGTTGAGCAGTTCAATCGGTGAAGCTATAATCGGAACAGCATCCAACGGCACGACCTCTGTCTCATCCGGTATGCTGGCGCTGCCCTGGTTCTACGCCAGCCTGACTAACGCCGCGCCGGAATTTACTTCAGCGACATTGGATACAGCCACTGAAGACCTGGCATTCATATATGTTGCCAAAGCAATCGATCCCGACGGGGATGTTGTCAGCTTTACTTTTGCTGACATTCCGTCCTGGGCTTCGACAAGCAACGATTCGCTCTTTGGCACGCCGCAGGAAGGTAACGGGGACACCACATTTACCGTTTCAGCAAGTGACGGCAAGTTACCAAACAGCCGGACGGTTGCAATTAAAGTTCTCGCCGTCAATGACAAGCCGGTCGTGACGTCTGCAGATTCGGCAGTGGCAATCGAACAACAGGCATTTCGCTACGTTGCATCGGCGTTTGATCCCGACAACACGCCGTCCATCTCATTTGCTGACCTACCTGCGTGGATAGCGCAACAGGGAAGCAGCGATACTTTGACCGGTACCGTTCCACTCAATGTACAGCCTGCCTCGTTTCAGGTAATCGCAAGTGACGGCTCCCTGCAGGACACGATAACCGTCACCATAAAAGTAATATCGACGAATGTTGAGCCGCTAATCACTTCAGCACTTGTTGATACTGCCACAGAAGGAATTCTCTTTACATATACGGCAACGGGATACGATCCGAACGGCGCCAGACCGACGATAACCATATCCAGCGCGCCGACATGGATGACTGTTACCAATGACACGGTCGTCAGCGGCGTACCGCCCGAAGGAACGCGCAGCGCCTCGTTTGTGATTACGGCAAGCGACGGTTCGCTGGATGTATCCGCCAATGTTTCCATCAACGTTGTCCCCGTCAACAATCCACCCGAAATAACCTCCTCCGACACGGCAACCGCCATTGAAGATTCATTATTTGTGTATCAGGCTCTGGTCATCGATCCCGACAATGCGCCGGATGTGTGGTTCGAAAACTATCCGGGCTGGTTGAGCACATCTGGGGACTCGCTGCTTGGGCGGGCGCCCGATACAGCACAAACACCAACCGGCTTCAGGGTGATTGCAACTGATGGAGAATTTTTTGATACGCTTGCCGTTTCAGTGACCATCATCCCTGTTAACGACAAACCGGCAATCACTTCATCGCGCCTGATCAAGGTATTGATTAACGAAACGGCAACGTATACCGCAACGGCAATCGACGCCGACGACGACCCGTTAATAATCAGCTTTACCGGATTGCCTGCCTGGGCCGTGAAATCAGGCGACACATTGACGCTAACCGCACCGCCAGACCCCACGACCGATACCTTCACCGTATTCGCCGCCGATGCAGCGCTCGCGGACTCCATTGAAGTTGTGATCCAGGTTGCCCTGCAAAACAGAGCGCCGACGATCACTTCAGCATCAACCGCTGCCACCACCGAAGATGCTTCCTTTACCTATACGGCAACCGCGACCGATCTCGATAACGACAGTCTGCAGTTCACTTTCAGTAATGCGCCCGCCTGGCTGAGTGCACAACAGGCGTCGATCGCCGGCGTTGCACCGGGAACACATACCATAGACAGCTTCACGGTAAAAGTATTTGACGGACGCGACAGTGCCTCTCAGCAGGTCGTAGTTGCGATCTCACTGGTAAACGATACTCCGCACATCGTCTCTCGACCCGACACCATTGCCTGGGCCGGAACCAGTTACAGCTATAAAGTCCGCGCGTCTGATGAAGAGAATCATACGATTACTTTTCACCTCGATCAGTCCCCCGCCGGTATGACTATCGACAGCACCGATGGACGTATCAGTTGGAATCCGACAAATGCCCAAAAAGGTGTGCACACCGTAATCGTGCAGGCCAGTGACGAGCAAGGCGCCGCCGTGAAACAGCAATTTACCGTGACGGTCAATGTTGACGGCGTTCCGCGGAGCACTATCGGATCGATTTCCGATACCCGCAATGATATTACGGTTCCCTATACACTGTCGGATGCGGATGGTGATCTTCTGCGCATCGAAGTTTTCTACTGGACAAACGGCGGCTGGATCAAAACGACGTCCCTGACAGGAGACACGGCAACCATCGATTCGAGCAAATACGTTTCGGCGCTGACATGGCACTCTGCAGCCGATTTGCCCAATACGCAACGGTCGGTCAAGGTACGCATCCTTCCCTATGATACTGCAGCAGGCGTTGCCGGTGAATCAGACGAATTCTGGCTGGACAATACGCCGGCTTTGACATTTGCAAATCATTCTCCCGCATCGTTGACCGGCATTCATTCGGCAAAGACGATTTCAATCGAGTATTCCGGCGCATTTATCAACAGTGCCGCCCTGACCACCGACAAGATTACCGTCAGCGGGCCAAAAAGCGGAAAACTGAACGCTTCGTCAATTGAGGTTGCCGGTGATGCTGTAGTAGCGCATCTGTCGGCTCTGCCCGTCGCCGGCGATACGCTGACCGTTCGTTTGCATTCGTCAATACAGGACAACTATGGCAAAGGATACGACGGAAACGGTAACGGCATTCCGGGAGAAACAACCATTGACGATTACGTCTGGTCGTTTCCTGTGGCCTGGCCGGGCGATTATAACCTGGATGGGATGGTTGACTTTGGCGACCTCAGCTATGTTTCCAGCTTATGGTATCAGAGCGCCGGCGGTGTTACTTCCCCCGACAGCATATTGGAACTGGCACCGGCCTCCGGAACGCGACCGCATCTGCAGGTAACCGGAGATTCACTTTTCGATTTCGAAGATTTGAGCGTCTTTCTCGGCATGTGGCATTACAGCGCTGCCTCACCAACGGCAAAAATGCTTGCACGCGGACCGTTGGCCTCCAGAATCCAGGCCCTTGATCTCACGACAGCTTCATCACCAGCAATCACGCCGCTACCGGGTCTGGCCAAACGGACAAACGACTGGACGACAGAATTGACATTTGCTGTACCGCAGTATCAGGCAATAACAATCGAAGAGGCGTCCGATTACTGGAACAATAATCTGCTGCTCAGCCTCGATGCCAGGAACGTGAGGGGGCTTGTCGCTTGTCGCTACAGACTCACTTTTAATCCCGATCACTATACAATTAGCAACCAGGATAATTGCGCATTTCTCCGGCAAAACAAAGGTAACGTACTTTCGTTTAGCGACCGGACGGCTCGAAGTCTCGAGTTAAATATGACGCGCCTCTCAGCCACCAGCCTCTCGGCCTCCGGATCAGGAACCATTGCTGCTATCCGGGTTACGCCCAAAAGTCACGAACGAAGCCCCATTCGAGTCGATTATGAATTGATCGATGAACAGCATGTCGTGATTGAAGCCGGCTACTACGAACTGTATCGCCGGAACAATACGCCGCATATATCAAAACCCCGCGCACCGGCTTGCTACAATTTCGTTTCGGCACCCAATCCTGCCACTCCTGCCGGCAGCCACGAGCACATAGACCTGCACAATGCCTCGCATCTGACATCTGAAATAAAATCTAACGATGCAGGAATGCTCCTTGCATTCGATATTGAAACGGGCGGGAACTGCAAAGCACTGAATGTACAAATTATCATTCAGGATATGAATGGAATTATGGTAACCCGAACCGCTCGCCGCAATCTTGTCAACGAAACCGGTTCATCAGTATATAATGTAAAGAAATACGCCGTGTACTGGGATGGCTATTCGATGCAGGGGCGCCCCGTGCAACCCGGCGTTTACCGGGCAACGCTGATTTGGGATGCCGAGCACCGCTCGGGTAAAGAATCCATTGCCATTGGTATCAAATAATGCGCGCCGGTGTAACCGGTACACATGACCGCCCAGGGGAGCGGCAGCCCCCTGGGCGCCCAAGCTGTGGACGGGGTTCGTAGGAATTGTGCGGCGTAACCGCTAAGCATGCAGCAGAGCGCCGAATAGTGCAAAATCCGGCGCAATTTGCTGACGCGTGGGAGGTTCTGAAGCTCCGGCACGCCGCCTCGATCCAGACTCTCCCCTTTTAAACCACGTATGCTACGCGTTACCAAGATCAAAACGATCTGCGTTCATCACTTTATTCCAGGCCGCAACAAAATCGTTCACGAACTTTTTCTGCGAATCAGCCTGTGCATAAACTTCCGAAAGCGCACGGAGCTGAGAATTGGATCCAAAAATAAGATCGACGCGAGTTGCGCTCCATTTGAGTTCGCCGGTTGTTCTATCGTAGCCTTCGAACTCATCCCGTTCTTCCGACGTGGGTTTCCATTTGGTGCCCATGTCAAGCAGATTTACGAAAAAGTCATTAGTGAGTTTCCCGGGCCGTTTGGTGAAAACACCATGCGGCGACTGCTGATAATTGACATTCAGCACGCGCAGTCCGCCAATAAGCGCCGTCATTTCGGGTGCGGTCAGCGTCAGCAGTTGCGCCCGGTCAATCAGCAATTCTTCAGGCGGCACCGTAAACCTTGTTTTGAGATAGTTGCGAAATCCGTCGGCCTCGGGCTCCAGCAGCGCAAACGAATCCACATCCGTTTGCTCCTGCGCGGCATCCGTTCGCCCCGGAGTGAACGGAACCGTGACAGCATGGCCGGCATCGGCAGCCGCCTTTTCAATTGCCGCACATCCGCCTAGCACGACAAGATCGGCCAGGGACACCTTCTTTCCATCAGATTGAGCAGCGGTGAATTCGCTCTGGATTTTTTCGAGAGATTGCAGGACCCGCGACAGTTGCTCAGGCTCGTTAGCCTGCCAGTTTTTCTGGGGCTCAAGGCGGATGCGCGCACCGTTGGCTCCACCGCGCATATCCGATCCGCGAAAAGTCGAGGCGGATGTCCAGGCAGTGGCAACGAGTTCGGCGATTGACAATCCAGAATCGACAAGTTGACGCTTAAGCGCGGAAATATCGCTTTCGTCAATTAGCGGGTGATCCACCGCGGGTACAGGGTCCTGCCAGATCAAATCTTCATCGGGTACCTCGGTTCCCAGGTAGCGTGATTTAGGTCCCATATCGCGATGGGTCAATTTGAACCATGCCCGCGCAAACGCATCGGCGAATTCGGCGGAATTTTTATGAAAATGCCGCGCGATCGGCTCGTATATCGGATCGAACCGCAATGACAGATCGGCCGTCGTCATCATCGGACGGTTTTTCTTGTCCGGGTTGTGTGCATCCGCAATCATATCCTCCTGTTTAACATCTTTAGCCAGCCATTGATTGGCCCCGGCGGGGCTTTTCACCAGTTCCCACTCGTAACCGAAAAGCATATCGAAATAGGCGTGGTTCCATTTTGTCGGTTCGGGCTTCCAGGCACCTTCGATGCCGCTGGTTGTGGTATGCTCCCCCTTGCCGGTTCCAAAAGAATTTATCCAGCCAAATCCAAGTTCCTCAATCGGGGCCGCTTCCGGTTCCGGTCCCACCAGAGCCGGATCTCCTGCGCCATGCGCTTTTCCGAAGGTGTGCCCGCCGGCGACGAGCGCGACGGTTTCTTCATCGTTCATACCCATACGGGCAAATGTTTCGCGCACATCTTTGCCCGATGCGACCGGATCGGGATTGCCGTTGGGCCCTTCGGGATTTACATATATCAGCCCCATCTGCACGGCGGCCAGCGGATTTTCCAGCTCGCGGTCGCCGCTGTAGCGTTTGTCACCAAGCCAGGTTTCTTCCTTGCCCCAGTAAATGTCTTCTTCCGGTGCATAGATATCTTCACGGCCACCGCCAAAACCGAAGGTCTTGAATCCCATCGACTCCAGCGCACAGTTACCTGCCAAGATCATGAGGTCGGCCCAGGATATTTTGTTTCCATATTTCTGTTTGATCGGCCAGAGCAGGCGGCGCGCCTTGTCCAGATTGCCGTTGTCGGGCCAACTGTTGATTGGTGCAAAGCGCTGGTTACCGGTATTGCCGCCGCCGCGACCGTCCGAAGTACGGTAGGTGCCGGCGCTGTGCCATGCCATGCGGATCATCAGACCGCCATAGTGCCCCCAGTCGGCAGGCCACCAGTCCTGCGAATCGGTCATCAGCGCATAAAGGTCTTTTTTCAGCGCGGTGAAATCCAGTTTCTTGAATTCCTCCGCATAGTTGAAGCCGGGATCCATCGGGTTGGATGCAGGTACATGCTGATGAAGAACACTCAGGTTCAACTGGTTCGGCCACCAGTCACGATTGGATGTACCACGGCCCGCGGGCTGTGCGCTCGTGGCTCCGGTTACCGGGCACTTGCTCTTCTGACTCATAAGCTTCCTCCTGAAAGAATCGGGATTGTTGGCAATGCGTATAATTAATAATCGTTACTGTTATTAATATCGTTTGTTACCATTCTTCGTGTCAAACGTGCTTCGCAGATTTGACCGGGACGGCTGTATCTCCCTCTTTGCAAACCAGCCATAGAGAGCCGGAATCAGAAACAGGGTCAGAAATGTTGAGGACAGCAATCCGCACACGACGACTATTGCCAGCGGGCGTTGCACTGCGGATCCCATGCCGCGTGATGCGAGCAGTGGCACAAGTCCCAGAATGGTGGTAAGTGCAGTCATCAGCACCGGTCGCACGCGTAAAAGTGCACCCCGGCGGTAACGAAACGGTGTTGTGGATGCGCCTTTGTACATCGGATACCACGCTGCCGAGATCGCGCCCACGCACGTTTGCCGACACCGTCCAGCGGCGCTGATTGTGCTCGCGATTAATTTGTATCGGGCCGAAGACCTTTTTAATCGTTGCCAGTTGCGAAAGCGGAACATGAAATCCCTGCGATGATTCGACAAGCAGGTTTTCCAGCGCCTGCGGATTATCTCGATGCTGCTCGGTATAGCGCACATGAATGCCGAAACGCCGCGTGTTGAGAAATACCTGATCGATGACCTCTCCGCCGACCGCAAGTTCGACAAGCTCAAGGATGGCTTTGACATTCACTCCATAGCGTGCGCAGGCCTTCCGGTCGGCTACAACCTGCACCTGAGGCTGGCCGTAGCTTTGTTCGCTTGCCAGATCCACCAGCCCGTGCACGTCGGCAATTGCATTTCTGATTTCCCCGGACTTTCGCCGCAACAGCTCAAGGTCTTCTCCGTAAATCTTGACGGCAAGCTGGGTTCGTACCCCCGACAGCAACTCGTCGAACAGATTTTGAATCGGCTGCGTAAAGCTGAGCTGGACGCCGGGGTAGGCTGAGAGTTCATCGTTCAACGCGGCGATGAGCCCGGCTTTCGATAGCGAGGAAGACCTCTCGTTTTCCGGTTTCAAAGTAATTTGTAACTCACCGGGCGTCGCGTGTTTACTTATGATATGCCCTGCTATGGGTTCCGTGATGTTGTATTTGCTCAGACTTTCGTTACTTTCAACTACGGCGAGCACATCGCCGGGTTTGACATAGGCGCCAAGACGCTTGTTGACACGCTTGACGACGCCACCAAAGCGAGGAGTGATATGCGCAAGCCGATCTTCGTTGAAACCAATCTCTCCGGGAAGCTCAATCTCCCTGGTGATGCGGCTGGTTGAAGCTTTGCCGGTTGTCAAACCGATCATACCGGCACTCTGCGAGGATATCTCGACAACCAGTTCGTCCGAATGCCCTTGGTGAGCACGGGCAAGGCGATTTTCGTGAACGTCGGCCTCATGCCCCTCATGTTCGTGATCAGCATGCTCAGTTTCGGAATGATCGTGTTCGGAATGATCGTGTTCGGAATGATCGTGTTCGGAATGATCGTGTTCGGAATGGTCGTGTTCGTTATTCTGGTGCTTATCGACCTGCACTCCGGTCTGGTCAATCTGCAGGCTGTCGCCGCGATCCTTGTCTGCAGTTTTTTTATCGGGGGAACTTTGACATCCGATCAGCAGGATGCACCCCATAGTCAATATCGTGCTGCGCGCTAAGTAGATAGTGTTCATAGCCAACTCCTGTCAGTTAATTACAAAGGTGAATTCTGTGCCGCACAGTTCATAGAGATCGGCAAATAGCAGTAATCTTTCGAGCTGAACATCAATCAACTCGGTTTGTACCTCCAACAATTCGGCTTGCGCCTCACTTACCTCGATGAAACTGACGCTTCCCTTTTGATAAAAGACCGACAATTCGGCATACACCTCGAACGTTGCAGGCACAAGCTCGTTTTGCAGCGCATTGCGCTGCGCATCGAGCTACTCGATGCGCAACCGAACTTGCTCCAGATGTGCGTGAATCCCGGACAACGACTGCTTAAGTTGCAAGTCCAGCAACGCCTGCTCATGTCGCAGCGCGGCTTGGGTACCCTTGTTTTGATTAAAGAGCGGGACATCCATGCCTACGCCAATTACCGGTGCATGCTCGCCTGCTGCATTATTTCGCTTGTATCCGGCTGAAAGCACCAGGTCGGGCCGAATTTCCGATCGGGCTTGTTGCAGTTCCGTTTGTTTAAGGGTTTGAGCAAGTCGCAGCATCCGCATTGCTGGAAGGCTTTGCACCGAAGCCCGGTACAGTTCCCTTTCCGGCAATTGCAGCGACGTATTCAGCATTTCCGATACCCCTGCGTTCTCCGGCGGATTTGCCGACCACAGTGCGTACAAGTGCGCGATCTTCTGCCTGAACTGATGTTTGATCTGTTTTTTATCGAGAACTAACTCCTTGACGGTCATGCGTGCGCGTACCAGGTCGATCCTGCGGGACGCGCCGGCCTCAACCCGTCTTTTGATTGCATCAGCAATAGCTTGTGCATTTGCAAGCAATGAGTCCAGCATGAGCAACTTTGCTTTAAGCGCCGGTAGCGGTAAATACCGCCGGATAGCTTCTGCTTTCAGCGCAAGCACTCGTTCTTCATGGCTGAACTGGGCCTTTTTTTCTGCATGACCGGCAAGCCGAATTCGATTTTTCCGTTTTCCGCCCAGTTCAAATGTCTGCTTGACAAAGACGGCGATTTCTTCAGCGGTCACGCCTTCCACCTCCCCTTCCAGCTCGGGATTAGGCAGCGCATGCGCCTGGCGGGTCAGCTCACCTGATGCCTTTATTTCTCCGGCAAGCATGTGCAACTCAAGATTGTGCTCCTGAACATTGTCAAGAACTTTTTGCAATGTAATGATTTCACTCCCTGCCTGAAATACACACGTCAAAATGCTCAATATCAGCAGGGCATATACTGGTTTGTTGGCCACGAATGCACCCTTTCAAATCAGGTTACAGGACATAACGGATACAGTTTGCAGCATGTGTTTATGCTGCATCGTACTGAACGGCTAAAGCTGCTGAGGAGAAGAGAAAATCAGGTAGTCAGGACAATTTTTTCGGGGGGATGCTGCGCATGATACAACGATGGATCGACAGACATTCTGCACGCGATCGTTTTAGCAAGTATCTGTGCAAAGAATCGACTGCAAAAAAGATTTGTCCGGCGAGTTTCCAAAGAGATACTGATACGATCAGCGGGTTTCTCCGTGTCAAATCCCAAGGGCTCATCAACACATAAATTGCATGATAACAATAGCAACAACACCGGCAAAACGCTCTGTTGTGCAGCATGATCGTGATGATCCTCGTGGTCTTGATCGAATTCCATATCACAGTGCGGCGTGTGAAGGTATTCTACGGAGCCTGAATTGTTCAGTGAGCAAATCACGAGTTTGTTGGCGGAGAGCGATGCGAGCACAACGGCAATGCAGCACAACAGCGAGATGATGTTAACGCTTGAATATGGTAGCGAAGCCGGGTCTGCCGTTTTTTACATGAACAAAGTATACATCCCCCGCTGTCGAAAAGGCGACGGCGAAACCGGCTGCCGTCACTGGACCGTCAGAGGGTAGGCCCGGTCTCTCACCGTTGGCCTGTTCTTTGCAAAATTGCAGGATAACACACACAAAGGACAATGCACTATGATGATTCTCACACTTGCCTGTGTCATCCTCGCAGCAGTGCTGATCAGGGCTCTCTGCATGTCCTATTGCAGAAATTCCGATCGCGCAAAAAATCCACATCGCTGATTGCGACCAGGCAAGCATTTTGCTGGATTTTCAACAGGCACCCCGCAAAACTGTTGAATTTGCCACACTCGCAGACCGAAAACTGCCCTCTGCGCTGAATAATGCATTGGCACTGCGGTTGCGCTGGAGTACCTTCACAGAATGCCACTTCCGTGGCGACGCGGATTCCTCTCTCCACGGGAATGGCCGGCGAAAACATGAACATCGCTCAACAATATAAAAATGACGAACGCTTCTCATAACTTCTCTATCACCTCAAATCCAAGGAGTCACTCCATGTCAAGGTTTTCACTTATCACAGCAACTCTGCTCTGCGCCGGCATACTCGCAGCCAACGCCGAAAAAGCAGATCACAACCACGATGCACACAAGCACCATTCAGACAAGCATGCCATGAAGGACGCCGACTTACCGGTGCAAAAAAGCTGTCCGGTCATGGGCGGCGCTATCGACAAAGATGTGTATGTCGATCATGAGGGCAAGCGCGTTTTCTTGTGCTGCGAACCGTGCAAGGCAAAGTTTACAAGGAATCCGGCAAAATACCTGGCCAAACTGGAAAAAGCCGGTGTTGTCCTCGAAACGGTCGGCGCTTCAGCCGGGCCGCAAACAACCTGTCCGGTCATGGGCGGCGAAATCAATAAAGAGCTTTACGTCGACCATAACGGCAAGCGCATTTATTTGTGCTGCGAAGGATGCCGCGCGGCACTTGAGAAGGATCCGGCAAAATTTCTCAAAAAACTCGAAGAGATGGGTCAGACTCCGAAAGATATATAAGGAATGCAATCGATGCGTATCGAACCGATATCGAACACCTGCCGGCAATCGGTCCTGAATCGTATCGCAGGGTATTGCCTGGCTTTGACACTTGCGATAGTTGCGCAAGACACTGCAGAATCATCAGCGACGACCCTGCATGATTATGTCGCCCATGCGATGCGCGCCAACCCCGCTATCGCCGCACTGCGCAGCAAGGTCGCATCTGCCGGGTATGCCGTCAAGCTATCGACCGCGCTGCCCGAGCCGTCATTGTCGGCCGGCTACTTCATCTCCGAGGTTGAAACGCGTGTCGGTCCCCAACGGGCAAAGCTGGGCGCCTCCCAGAACATCCCCTGGCCCGGCAAGTTGCAGGCGCAAAGAGGCGTTGCCGAGGCAAACGCGGCGGCAACCCACCAGGAACTCGAAACTGCCCGCACCGAGCTGGCTGCCGCAATCGCAGATGTCTATGCCGCACTCTACGCAACCGGTCGTGCCATTTCGATAAGCCATGATAATCTAAAACTGCTGCGGTATATGGAACGAGTGTTGAGGACCAGGTATGCCGCAGCAAGCGTTGCGCAAACGTCTGTGCTCAAAGTGCAGGTGGAAGCCGCAGTATTGGACGACAACATCTCCAGCCTGGGCTCGCGGGCTGCAACGCAGCGCGAGCGCCTGAAAGCTCTACTGGGTGGCGAATTCACACGACCAATAGACTTTCCGCACGAGCTGCCCGATCTCGCACCCGACCCGGCGCAGGATGCACTGATTGATTCGCTGAAATTGCTCAATCCGGCACTGCAGCGCGCAGCGTTTCTGACACTGCATGCAGAGCGCAACGTCACGCTGGCCAAAGCCGCTCTCGCACCGGATTTCATGCTCATGACAGACTACATTATCACGGAAGAAACCTCATCATCCATGGTAACTCCCGGCGAAAACGGCAAAGATCCCTGGATTATCGGCCTGTCCTTCACCCTGCCGCTCCGGATCACAACCAACGCCTCCGAAATTTCGCAGGCCCGCGCCCTGCGCGCACAGGCTGCGGCCGGAGAAAAAGACCTGCGTAACACCCTTTCGGCACGCGCTGTCGAGTTTTACCGGCACTATCACGACACGCAGCGCAAAATCGCACTTTACGAATCGGTGCTGGTGCCCAAAGCCCGGCAAACCCTCTCCCTTCTCCAGGAAGCTTATGCCAACTCACAGGCCACCCTGCTTGACTTTCTGGATGCTCAGCGGCGTTTGCTCGACCTCGAAATTGAATATGCCCGACTGCAGGCACAATTGCTGCAAACAACGGGGCGGCTGGATATGCTGACGGGCGGCGCAAAGCTGCTGTCCAAAGCCGATTATTCCACACCAGTCAGCCGGGAAACCGATTTATGAAATTCTTGACGCAGTGGAACCGTACCAAGCTTATCAATAGCGTTATCGTTCTCGTTCTGCTCCTGGTCAGCTTCAAGCTGGGGAGCATGCGCAATGCGTCCGGTTTGGCCGAAGCACACGCGGGGCATGAGCAAGCGCAGCAGACCGAACACGCTGCAATCACGTGGACCTGTTCGATGCACCCGCAGATTCAGCTTCCCGAGCCGGGACAGTGCCCGATCTGTTTCATGGACCTGATTGCGCTTTCGGAAAGTGAAGATGATGAGGAAGCGGCCGGCGCCCCCCGCCTGACCATGACCGAACGCGCCAAAGCCCTGGCGAATATCGTCACGGCGCCGACCGTCCGTCGCGCGGCAATCGCCGAAGTTCGCATGACCGGCAAAATCGCCTTTGACGAAACCAGGGTTGAAATGATTACCGCCCGCATTGACGGACGCATCGACCGGCTGTTTGTGGATTATACCGGCATACCCGTGACGCGCGGCGATCATCTTGCACAAATTTACAGTCCGGAACTCGTCTCGTTGCAGAAGGAATTGCTGGTAGCTTCCCGGGCGCCGGCAAACACCGACAGCAGCCAACTGGTTTACCAGAGCATCAAAAGCACCTTCGGTGCTGCCCGGGAAAAGCTGCGTCTACTCGGATTTTCTAAGCGGCAATTGTCTTCTTTGCTCAAGCGCAACAGCACGACGGATCACATGACCATACGCAGCAGCCAACAGGGCGTGGTCGTCAAAAAGCTGGTCGAAGAAGGCAGTTATGTCCGGAAAGGCGCGCCCCTCTTCCACATTGCCGATCTGCGCACGCTCTGGGTTAAGCTTGACGCATACGAAACAGATCTGGTCTGGCTGCGACTGGGCCAAACCGTCTCCTTTACCGTCGAGGCCTGGCCCGGCGACACCTTTTCTGGCGCAATCTCATTCATCGACCCGCTTGTCGATCCCGCAACGCGTACCGTTGACATACGCGTAATCGTCGACAATATGGACGGCAGGCTGAAACCGGACATGTTCGTCACGGCAAATATCAACGCGCACGTGGCTGCAAGCGGCGGGGTCAAAACCACGTCGCTCAGAGGCAAATGGATCAGTCCCATGCATCCGCAGATCGTCAAAGACAAGCCGGGGACGTGTGACATCTGCGGCATGCCGCTGGTTCCGGCCGAAGAGCTGGGTTACGTTACCTCGGGTTTTGAAAACCTCGATCCCCTGCTGATACCGGCAACGGCGCCCCTGCATACCGGTGAACGGGCCGTCGTCTATGTTGCCGTCCCCGAAACCGACAAACCGACTTTTGAAGGCCGCACTATCGTGCTGGGCCCCCGCGTCGGCAGCCACTACATCGTCAAATCCGGACTAACAGAAGGCGAAATGGTGGTTGTCAACGGTGCGTTCAAAATAGACGGCGAATTGCAGATTCGTGCCAAACCGAGCATGATGAATCCGGCTGCCATTGCACCGCCGACGGATACGCTGGAACGGTTCGAGAACATCAAGGTACCCCGCACTTCGGATGAGCCGGTTGAATCGTCCTTTCTGAACCAGCTTGGCGTGGTATACGAGCACTATTTTTCGCTTGCCGAAGCACTCGTCAAAGACGAGCAGGATCTCGCCGTCAAAAAGCTCAAGGCATTCGGCCCGCTTCTCTCCAAAGTCAATGCGCCGGAAACGCAACGATATGTGGCCTGGCGTACGGCGGTAAAAACGATGCGCCAAAAACTCGAGCACGTCAGCCACCTGCACGGTATGCCGGAGGCGCGACAGCTTTTCGCAGATATCTCGAAGCAAATCATCAAGGCCGAAAAGCACTTCGGTCACAGATCGGATTCAGATCACTTTCTGGCATTCTGCCCGATGGCGTTCAATGACAAAGGCGCCTACTGGCTTCAGAAGCAGGAAGGCATTTTGAATCCGTACTTTGGCGCAAAAATGCTCAAATGCGGAGCAATCAAGGAAACGTATTCTGCAAGCAAGTGAGGAAATGCCAACATGAGCACGACCACAGTCTCCTCACCAGTCGGCCGCCTGATACGATTTTGCCTCGATAACAAGCTGGTTACCGGACTGGCGCTTGCGGGCGTTATTTTCTGGGGAATCGTTGTCGCACCGTTTAACTGGGAGCTGCCCTGGTTGACGCGTAATCCGGTGCCCGTAGACGCAATTCCCGACATTGGCGAGAATCAGCAAATCGTCTTTACGCGCTGGATGGGACGCAGCCCGCAGGATATCGAGGATCAGATTACCTATCCGCTGACCGTATCCCTGCTGGGAATCCCGGGCGTCAAGACCGTTCGCAGCTTTTCGATGTTCGGCTTCTCCAGTATCTATGTCATATTCAACGAAGATGTCGAATTTTACTGGTCACGCAGCAGGATCCTGGAAAAACTGGCGTCACTCCCCGCCAATACCTTGCCGACCGGTGTCAACCCGACACTGGGCCCGGATGCAACTGCGCTGGGGCAGGTGTTCTGGTACACGCTCGAAGGGCGTGACGACCGGGGCAATCCGGCCGGGGGTTGGGACCTGCAGGAGCTGCGCAGCATTCAGGACTGGTATGTTCGCTATGGCCTGATGCAGGCTGCAGGCGTTGCCGAAGTCGCCTCGGTGGGCGGACATGTCAAGGAGTACCAGGTGGACGTCGATCCGGACGCCATGCGGGCCCATAACGTTACACTCGAGCAGGTGTTCGCAGCGGTAAAGCAGTCGAATCTTGACGTCGGCGCACGTACAATCGAAATCAATAATGTCGAATATGTCATCCGCGGCGTCGGCTTTCTGAAAACCGTTGCCGACCTGGAAAACGCCGTTGTCCGCGTACGGGACAACGTACCGATTACACTGGACAAGGTTGCCCATGTCTCCCTTGGCCCCGCACTGCGCAGGGGGATACTTGACAAAGAGGGCGCAGAGGTCGTTGGCGGCGTCGTGGTTGCGCGCTACGGTGAAAATCCCATGGCCGTGATCGACAGCATTAAAGCGCAAATCCGCGAAATCTCTCCCGGGCTGCCCGCAAAAGAACTCCCCGACGGCACGCAATCGAAAGTGTCGATCGTTCCGTTTTATGATCGCTCCGGTCTGATCGATGAGACGCTGGGTACGCTGAACAATGCCATCTATCTCGAGATATTGATTACGGTGCTGGTCATCCTGATCATGCTCAACAATGTCGGCAGCTCGCTGATTATTTCCGGCATATTGCCCGTCGCGGTACTGATGAGCTTTATCGGGATGAAACTTTTTGGCGTCGATGCAAATATCGTTTCGCTATCAGGCATTGCCATAGCAATCGGTACGGTAGTTGACATGGGTATTGTCCTCAGCGAAAACGTGCTCAAGCATGTGCAGTCGGCGCGACCGGAGGACGATATAAAGGAGCTCGTTTTCAGAGCGTCAAACGAGGTAGGCGGCGCCATGCTTACCGCCGTGCTCACCACCGTCATCAGCTTTCTGCCCGTCTTCACCATGGAGGCGGCCGAGGGCAAGCTCTTCAAGCCGCTGGCCTATACCAAAACATTCGCCCTGCTGGCGTCAATCATTCTTGCGCTGACGGTGTTGCCGTCGGTGCTGCATATCGTTTTGGGCAGAACCAGGAAACACAGCGGTATGGTTCTGCAATGGACAACAGCGGCGGCAAGCGTCGTCGCCGGGCTGCTGCTCGTATTCACCACGCGCTGGTGGATCGGCTTAATCGTCATGCTCTTCGGTGCACGCGCTCTCATGCAGCGCCTGCTGATCGAGCGGTGGCGCAACCGCCTTCCGCATATTGTCAATGGGTGCATCATTGCGATCGTGGGGCTGCTGCTGTCCGCCGACTGGCTGCCGCTGGGTGCATCGCGAGCGCTGGTGATGAATTTGCTGTTTGTTGTCGTGGCGGTAGGCGGATTGCTGATGGTGTTCAAGCTGTTCATTTATTACTATCCGTCAATGCTCGCCTGGTTTCTGGACAGAAAAGCGGTCTTTCTTGCACCGGTAGGTTTGCTGGTTGTGCTGGGGCTGGTGATCTGGCTGGGGTTTTCACGCGTCTTCTTTTTTCTTCCCGACGGCATACGCCGGCTTGCGCCCTTTACGGCAGTTGCGCATGCCTTTCCCGGCCTGGGTAAAGAGTTTATGCCACCACTCGACGAAGGCTCCTACCTCTACATGCCGACGACCATGACGCATGCGTCAATTGGCGAGGTGCGGGACATCATCCGCAAGCAGGATATGGCAATCAGCGCAATACCCGAAGTTGCAAGCGCGGTCGGCAAACTGGGACGCGTCGAAAGTCCGCTCGATCCCGCGCCCATATCTATGATCGAGACCATAATCAACATCGTACCCGAATACATGGTCGATGAGAATGGCCGCAGAATTCGCTACAAATACGATAGACGCAATCAAGAATTCGTGCGTGACGGCCGGGGCAATCTCATCCCCGACCCGCGTGGCAAAACCTTTCGGCAATGGCGCGATCACCTAACCCACCCCGATCAGATCTGGGATGAAATTGTCAGGCGGGCGCAGATTCCCGGGGTCACCGCGGCCCCCAGACTGCAGCCGATTGCGGCACGTATTGTCATGCTCCAGAGCGGCATGCGTGCACCGATGGGCGTCAAAGTACAGGGTCCGGATTTGGAGACAATCGAGCGTTTCGGCATGCAGCTCGAAAAGCATCTCAAAAAAGTCCCCTCCGTAAAGGCCTCCGCCGTATTTGCCGACCGCATCGTCGGAAAACCCTACCTGGAAATCGAAATAAACCGGGAGGCCATTGCACGCTACGGCCTATCGATCGACAAGGTGCAAAATGTCATCGAAATTGCCGTGGGCGGCAAATCGGTAACCAGCACCGTTGAGGGGCGCGAGCGATACACCGTACGCATACGCTATCCCCGGGAGCGCCGCGGTATGGGACGCGGAGTCGATGACATCAAAAGCATTCTCGTTGCAACTCCCGGCGGTGCACAGATCCCGCTCGGTCTCGTTGTGCAAGTCGTGTATCGCCGCGGCCCGCAGGTGATAAAAAGTGAAGACACGTTTCTCACCGGCTATGTCTTATTCGACAAACGCGACGGCTCTGCCGAAGTTGACGTGGTGCAGGATGCCCGCCGGTATCTCGACAGCAAGATCGAACGCAACGAACTGACCATTCCCCCGCAGGTAACCTACGAATTTGCCGGCAGCTATAAGAACCAGATCCGTTCGGAAAAGCGGCTGATGGTGGTTCTGCCGGTAGCGTTGCTGTTGATATTTCTAATCCTCTATTTCCAATTTAAAAAAGTACCGACAACCTTACTGGTGTTCAGCGGGATCATCGTTGCCTGGTCGGGCGGCTTTTTTCTGCTGTGGCTGTACGGGCAGGAATGGTTTTTCAACGTATCGCTGTTGGGCGTTGACTTACGCACGGTGTTCCAGATTCATACCATAAATTTGAGCGTTGCGATATGGGTGGGCTTTCTGGCGCTCTTTGGCATTGCCACAGATGACGGGGTGGTCATGTGCACCTATCTGCAGCAGCAATTTGACAAACGCAATCACGGATCGATTCGTGAAGTTCGCGCATCGGTTATAGCCGCAGCCTCACGCAGAGTTCGCCCCGCTTTGATGACCTCCGCAACAACCATACTGGCACTCCTGCCCATACTCACAGCAACCGGCCGCGGTGCGGATGTCATGATCCCCATGGCAATTCCCTCATTCGGGGGCATGATCATCGAGCTGCTGACGATATTTCTCGCGCCGGTATTGTACAGTTGGACCGAAGAACGGAAAATCAGACGCGCCCACCGAAGCTGAAACGATCATATTCGCAGCACCTGTTCTCGCCCGGCAACGGAGCTTTTCGAGTGCTTCGATTGGCCTTCTTAACGCATCGCACTGCTGAATTGGAGGTGTACACCCCCAAACTGTAAATTATTCCGACACTGCAACACTCCTCTTTACACAAGGTGGTAAGGCCTAACCACGCAATAACCTGCCGGCAGGCCGGTGTACCGGGCAAACTAATCGTAACATAATCATGGAGTTACTCAGCAAAGGCGGCGCCCCCCCCTGCCCGGGCAGGCACAGCGATTGCTGGAGATATAGAGTGATTAACCTTAAATAAGGAGCAACACCACATGAGAAAAGCAATTATCGCAGTCCTTATCAGCATCTTCGTCGCCAAAGCAGATTTTATCGAATTGATCGACAACGGCAGTTTTGAAGACGCATCAAGCGCCAGTGTCGGTGAGATTCATGGCCTGAAGATAAGCGACCTGGTAAACGGCGGAGGAAACCAGTCCTGGGATGTTTATGACGTGATTCCGGCTTGGACAACATCAGCCGGTGAAGGTATCGAACTGCAGAAAAATACCATCGTAGATGCGCAGAACGGCAACATCTACGTTGAGCTGGACTCGCATCCGGGTAGCAACGGCATCAGCAACAGCACGATGTTTCAGTCGGTTAGCCTCACCGAAGAAGCGAGCCTGCAGCTTTCTTTCTGGTACAAACCCCGCACAGCGCTTGCAAATGACAATGGCATCAAAGTGACGTTTGACGGGGTTGAAATAGCACATCCCAACAAGAAAGCACCTTCGGCATGGGAAGAAGTTGCGGTCGATCTTGGTCTGTTTGGCCCCGGATCCTACGACCTTGCATTTGCAGCCACCGGTGAAGATAATACGCTGGGCGGATTCGTGGACAATGTCAGCCTCAAGGCCCATGCGGTTGCGGAACCGGGTTCACTTTCTCTGATGGGAATCGGGCTTCTTTTTCTGGCCGGTTGGCTGAGAAAGAGGAGGAATTCGTAGAAGATAGGTTTCCCGCTGGTATCACAGGCCCCCCGTTCAGCGGAAGAAAACAGACAATCTCTCAGATAAAATTTTGCCGGCAGAAATTAAAATGCCGGGTGTTAAATTACTCAACCACCCGGCATTTTCTATTTTGGTACGGTGGGTATTATCCGCCAATGTAATATCGCAAGCCAATAGACAAACCATCGGTCCCAAAGGATATTTTGTTGTCTTCCATCTCTTTCACCTCATCCTTCGTTCCGCTGCTATTAGAGCCCAGATACTTTGTTTTGGGAATAAAGCTCATTGCAAGACCGGTTCTGAAGAATATAGAAAAGCTTTCGGTGAAATAATAAGCCGGTTCGACACCCAGGGATATGGTTGGGGTAAAACGTGAATCTGTTACGATGTCCTCATCAAAGTTTGGATCAAAAGCAATTTTTTGCACGACCCCGTTAAACTTAGCATAGATACCCATATCGGCGTCATCGCCTTCAATAGGGATTATCGTTGCACCTACACTGAAAACCAATGCAAACTCACTTGGTTCTTCATCGGTAAATGAAGCACTGTCTTCCTCAACGCCACTAACAATTAACAAACCCAGGGATGCATCGAAACCCAGCATTTCACTGGGTGCAACTCTCAAACCAATGCCTGCAAATGGAGCCGTTGAGACGTAATCTGCAGAGCCGAAGGAAAAGGTAGACATCATTGCCATTAGGTTTGATTCAACACTAACGCCAATAATCCCCTTATCCGCAGCTCCATGAGCTGTGAACAAGCTTGCCGAAAATAAAACTACTGCGAGAAAAGAAAAAGAGCGTTTCATATGAAACTCCTTCTATGAAATGGTTGAAAATAATAAAGAAAATACGCATTCCGGATTTACCCGCGAGATGCTCGCGAGCACCCATCAACAAAATTTTCAAAAACTTGAACTATCTGAGCCCTTTTCCCTCAGGTACTCTCAGACTTGCAAAAATACGGATACTTCCACTCTCAATTATTTAAATCATAAAGAAACTACTTATTTCATCCGGCACGGTCAAGGGAAAATGAAAAATCGATACGATGGAACCTGAAATGCTCAGGCAGAAACTTCACTGGTTCAAATTTGCACTGACTTTATACGCCGTCTCCCGCTCCGCCGCTTTCTCCAGCCATCGGGGAACAACTTGTTCGAGAAATAGCTCTTTTTCCGTTCTCAGCTTATCCATATCAAGGCCGATAAATTCCTGCGCTTTTGCTTTGGTAGCGATATCCGGATACGGCACCACTTTGTTGTGGCCGAGTTGTGCAAGCAATCGCGCCAGTTTGAGTCGCGCTTCGGCAACAATCGACAAGCCACTTGCAATCGTACGGCCGGTTTCGACCGGTGAGTGAAATGATGAACCGTGTCCGGCGGCTGCATAATCCCAGCGCCATTGTGCATGGCGAATATTTTGGAGAATATCCTTCATCTGCTTTTCAGTCGCACCAAGCTCCCAGCACTTTTTTGCTTCAACGTGTGCACTGACCAGCAGCTCTTCGAGTTTGTTTCTGCTCTGAATAATTTTATCCTGGCGCGCATGCACATCCTTGATGAGGCGTTCAGTCTCTTCGCGATGGCAGACCTGGCAGGAATTTGCAACATTGTTCAGCGGACTCTGGATGTGATGGTCGGTAAATTTCTGTCCGCCTTCACTCATAAATGGCATATGACAATCCGCGCAGGATATCCCCCTGCTGGCATGGGTTCCGGTGAGATAGATTTCATAGCCGGGATGCTGCGCTTTCAGCATCGGAGCTTTGCTTAGCTTATGCCTCCAGTCGACAAACTCCATATTATCATAGTAGGCTTCCATATCCTCGGCGGTCAAACCATTGTCCCACGGTAATGTCAGATAGGGCACCCCCTCGACTTTATCTTTGTTGAAATAATATTCGACATGACACTGCGCACACACCAGCGAACGCATTTCCTGATGCGATGCTTTGTTGATATCACGTCCGGTGCGTTCAAAGGCCTCGAGCAGGGCCGGACGTGAGATGCGCAAGTTCATGGATTCGGCGTCATGGCAGTCGCCACAGCCGATTGGATTGACAATTTCTTCACCATGACGTTCCCAGGGGCCGCGATAAAATTCTGCAACGCCAAGCTCTTCCATCAGCCGGGGCACGTCGGGGCTTTTGCATGTCCAGCAGGTTGCCGGCATCGGACTTGTCTTGTCGCCAATCGGAGCACCGGTGCGGAGGGTGTGGCGCAAATCCTTTACTGCGTAATAATGGCCACGCGCCTGGACATAATCTTTGGCAAAACCGTAACCGGCCCACAAGACTACCATGCGAGGATTTTCTTCCAGCATATCAATAGTTGCGCTGCCATTATACTTGCTTCGGAAGGATGTATCCTGAGTTTGCAGGTGACTCTGGTACTGCATGGGAAAATTCTTTCCCCAGATTTCGTTGCGGGGCTCGAATTGCGAATACTCGACTTGAGGTGTGTAGGCAAATACGGCCTCAGCTCTGCGCTCGACAATTGATGAGGCCAGAAGCCCCAACAGAAATACGACAAGCACGGTTGTCAGAAAAATCACCCATCCCATTGCAGGATGCTTCTTGACATAATCACTAATTGCCATAATAATTACTCCTTATCCATAACTTGTTGCAACCATTCGGGAACGGGGCTTTCCGGTAACGGCACCCTCGCCCAGGGAACGCTGGACAGGCTGTTAACCCGTCCATGCGGAGTGGCACGGTGACAGTCCCAGCACTTTCGCTCCAGTCTGAAATCATGAAATTCATCGCTTCGAGTAAGTACTTTGTGATCTTTCAGCACATTTATATGACATCGGATGCAGTTGTCCTGCACAACTTCTTTGCCGTCTTCTTTTATGAAGATGACCTGCGGCTCTGCGCGTAAGGTGAAGATCGTTGCATGCCGCAGGCCGTCTTTGGCTTTGAATGCGTATTTATTGAAGACGTTATCATGCGGAACGTGACAATCGTTGCAATGAGCTACTTCGCGATGTGAACTGTGATACCAGGTGGCATAGTGCGGCGCCATAATGTGGCAGTTTACGCACGTTCGAGGATTGTCGGAAAGATAGGAGGGCGCCTTGGAAATATAGACCACAAACGCAGACAGGCCGGTGAATATACCCAGCACGATCAGCACCGGCATTCTCCATTCAGCCGGGGGAATTGCCCATGAAATAAGATGTGCAAATAAAGATGGTATGTTCTTTTTCATCGTCCTCCAAAAAAATACACAACTAATCATGTAAAATAAATGAGGTTTTGATAAAAACAAAGAGTAAAAAGTCCGAATTTCAGTCCGCTTTAAAAGTACACATAAGTAGGCAGGGGGTTCCCTGAAGGCTATGAATTTTTTCTTCCTTTGCAAGACGGCATTTCGTTTATTGCTATCACGTCTCTCATTGTAATCTCTGCAAAACTCGATCGCAATACCGCTCGCTGCAGTTTTGGTAGTGCAATTGAATTGAAAGGCTGCTGCTTCCTGCTGCAAAGCGGCATTTATTTGTTTACCGCAGACGGAAACAGGCAACCATTTTAGCATTCACCGCCAGCTTTGCCCGTTTACCTAAGCTTTGCGACGATGGCGGCATGTCTGCGCTCAATCTCCGCCTGCTCATTTTGCAGATTGTGCAGAAAATCATTGGCTTCCACCGTGCCGCGTACATTGACGAAATCACCTTCGGATTCTCCGTCGATGCCATAGCCAATCCGTGATGCCGGGCCAAACTCCTTTGCTGCATCGCCGCGGGCCATATGCAACAGCTTCACCGATGCTTCCTTCCACCGATCCAGCACTGATTTGAGCACATCACCTGAAAGCTTTTCCGGCGAAAATCCGAGAGCAGCCTCACAATGCTGCAGCACCCAGTTCCACTCATCATCGTGATAGCAGTTGTAAATTTTCATCAATTTCCGGTGCAGACTGCTATAATCAGTGATTTTTCCGGTGGTGATAGTGTGTATAAGCCCCGCAACGCGCTCCTTTGCACAAAACATACCGCACATATCAATCCATTCACCCTGATCGGTCAAACCGCTGGATGCGGGCTGCATGACCTTGGCAGCAGCAAATGTCTCTACTGCTTCACATTTCTCGGCAAGCACATTGCCAAAATATTTCTCTATCGCCAACGTGTAGTAGCGGCTGCAGTTTTTAAGCAGAATCCTTTTGAAGTAAATCCCGTTGTGCACGATGTACTCCTGCTCCCGATCTGCAGAGCGATACAGCTCCATAAGCTTATCCCTGCCCCGCAGCAGCTTCTGCCCTATGAATGGGGAAAACAGATTGAAATGAATCAGGTCACGGTTTGCGTCGGTATTCCTTCGATCACGCCGTGGCCATTTTGCAGCATCGCGTAAGGTTCCCACAGTAAAAAGGTTCATTCCCGGCACGATAACCGACTTGCCCTGTTCTTCACTTATGTAAGAAAAAGGAAATTCACGTGTATCAAAGTTGGCGTAATGCTTACCGATTATAGCCGTATACGCCCCCACCGCTGCAGGCCAGAGCAGATATGAGAATGAACCGGTCTTGCAGCCACGCTCCAATACTCCCTGATGCAGCGGCCCCAGTTTGTACATATGATTGGATTGATTCGTACCGCTGCCTGCATTATAAAAGGAAATGCAGGCGGCAATCAGCAATGTCGAGCGATGATGTGTCACCGAATAGGGACCGGCAAACAGCGACGCCACCTCTGAATGATATCCTTCCGCATTCGCAAATAGCAACGAATTTTCAGCCGAAAATTGTTTCCCGATGCGAGCACCTTCTCCAATCAGGCACCTGGTCACTAGGGAGCCGTCCTTGACATGTGCACCCTTTTGGATAATCGAATGTTCGGCAATTACGCCGTGGGTAACCAGCGTTGGCGCATCTTCCTTTGATACGACCGTAACATTGTTGAGCAGCGAGACGCCCCGAATGACGGCATGCGGGCCAATGTCCGTGTTGATCAATTCCTTGACGTTAAGGATTGCAACATGATCGCCGATTCGCGCCACGTTATTTGAGACGGCATCTGCATATCTTCTGGCGATCGAATCGAGCGCGTCGATCAGTTCGTCGTTATGGCGATACATGACCGACAGATAAGCTGCTTGAGCGCCGGTCTCGGCGGTAATGCGCAGAGTGCGTCCGCCTCCTTCATTCAGCACAGCAACTTCCTGCCCGTTGCCAAAGCTGCTCTTCCCGGTGCAGGCAATATACCCGACATTTTCGATGCGGACATTATTGCCGATTTTGAGATTAGAAAGATGACCGCTGACATTCGAGATAACGCAGAAATCACCGATCTCGACATTGTGCACATGTGCATTATGCAAATGCGGATGATCTTTGACGCCGTCGGCAAAAGAAATTTTGCTGTCGAGATTGCCGATGAAAATCGTACCGCTGAACGTTACCAGGTCAACGTATTCGGCAACAAATCCTTCCGCCACTTTCACCAGGCTCCAATCGTCGCATGTGCAGCGATTATTTTCCAGAATGTCAATTTGTTCTCTGGTCAGTGAAGCATACGAAGCGATATCCATGCACCCCTCGATTCAATTGGTGAACAGGCAACGAAAACCAGTTGGAAAAATAGTTTCCGAACTCAAGCAACTGGTGCAATATGCAGCTTTTATTATCGAAATGAATCATTGTTTTTCAATTTGCAAAAAGATACCGGACGGGATCGTCTGCGCCACCTGATCCAAACTGCAAAAACGGCATTGAAATTTCAACTGCTGAAAACAGGAGGCAGTACATGAAAATTCTCATCAGCGGCGCCACCGGTCTTATCGGCGGTTACCTTGTTCCACATTTGCAGAAATGCGAACATGCATTAACCGCACTGACACGTAGCAAAGCAGAATTGCCGCACATAAAATGGAATCCTGCAACTGGAGCAATCGATCCGTCACAGTTGGAAGGTTTCGACGCAGTAATCCATCTGGCAGGCGAAAGTATTGCCGGCGGCCGGTGGACACCGGCAAAGAAAAAACGCATAGTGTCAAGCAGGCATGCCGGTACCCGCTTGCTGTGCGAAACACTTGCCTCGCTTCGCTCGAAGCCGGACGTGCTCGTGAGCGCATCGGGCATCGGCTATTATGGAGACCGGGGAGATGAGACCTTGACAGAAGCAAGTGCAGTGGGAAATTCGTTTTTATCCAGGGTCTGCACCCACTGGGAGGAATCCTGTGAATCGGCCCGTAAAGCCGGTATTCGGGTTGTCAATTTGCGCCAGGGAGTGATTCTGACAAAAAAAGGCGGTGCGCTGCAGAAAATGCTGCTTCCCTTTCGAGCAGGTGCAGGCGGCCCGATCGGCGACGGCAAGCAGTATATGAGTTGGATTGACATAGAAGATATTGTGAAGATATACGATTTTGCCCTTACGCACAGTAGCCTGGAGGGAGCAGTCAATGCTACAGCTCCTCATCCGGTAACGAACACTGATTTTGTCAAAACGCTCGGCAAGGCAGTGCACCGGCCGGCGGTAATTCCTCTGCCGGCCTTTATTGTCAGGCTTATATTTGGCGAATTAGGTGAAGAATTGCTGCTGGCAGGCGCCAACGTGCTGCCCAACAAGCTGAAACGGCAGGGCTATCACTTCGCATACGATAAGCTGGCCCCGTCGCTGCAACATGTACTGGCGCAGTAAGCGCGGCGCCGGGAATGAGCGATTCAACGGCAACAATCATAAGACGGGTAATTGCTAAAGAGACCACACAACCTGCGCAAACACCCATTCTGGGCTTGCGCCGAAACTTTCGCTCGTTGCGGTATTTTTTTTGAGGTATGCGCCGGGAAAAAGATGCCCATACCCGGCAGGTAATACATAAGCGTCGTCCCATTTGAACATAATTTGAGCAAAACCAATCAGAAAAGCATTGGCACAAAAGAAGCAGAGAGGGTATGCATCCACTTACTACGATCTGTGCAAAAAAAGGGGACAATTTCAGTAAAACCAGTTACTCCACAGCACGAGCGACATCGAGAGTGAAACATACATATGGCGTACGTCGGGTGCAGCCAATGACTGATTGTGGGCATTCACGTGGCTCTTATAGAATGGCAACAGGCTTGCGCCATATCTTAAATCTAATCCAATTGTCAGGTAATCACCTGGATAATCCAGTCCGGCGCCGGCAAGAAATGCCAGGTCAACCCGCCGGGGAGATCCTTCGGTAATCGCAGCGGTATGATCGGGATCTTCCGACTGAGATAGCCGGGATGTTGCATATGGATTTATCGAAAAATCTGATTTCAGCAAAAAACCCGTTGCAGCACCGGCATATACATTGGGTTGCAGCGTATAATCCGGTGAGCGAAGATGCGCTTTCAAAATCACCGGAACCTCCAGATAATGAAATGAAAAACTGATTTTAGATTGGTCGGAAGCAGCAAGCACCGATCGCTTCTCACCCCTTAAGAGATATTGCTCCCCAAGACGTTCGTATCCGCATTCGATCTGAAACGAAAGATAATCGAAATAGCGCGCATTGAAAGCAACGCCAAATTCGGGATTTAATTGCGCTTTTTCGTCAAAAGACGAATAATAGATGCTGTTTTCATCCTTGCCCGTAATCCAAGAACATGATGATCCGAGCTTCAACAAAAAATTAAAATCTGCAGCAAAAATTTGCAGTGCGCACATGATCACCGCACCAGTCATATACCGTATTCCCCGATTCATTCAAGCCTCACAATGTATTTTTGTCCTTGCCACCATATAACACAATAAAAGCTCTGACATAGCGCACCAGCTCATTCACCGGATGTGGCAGAGCTGTGGCATATGCAGGATCCGCATTTGACAGTTTCAATCATGAAAAAGCCCAAAAGCCCATTTCATTTATGAAACCACCCTCTTAATCAATCTTCAACGCTGTTTTTCCGCACAAAAAATATAAAGTTTTATAGGGGATGTCAAGACACTTTTGGCGGGTGACCAGTTAGTTCAAACTGGAGGTCATCTACTTCACTCGCATTGCTTAAGTTTTATGTGTGCGAGGTTTGTAAGAGGCCACAAAGTTTCTGCTTGTAGTATCTTCTGGACTACGCTTTCATTAAAGGAGATTGCTTGTGATACGTCTCGGCTCGAAGCGTTCAAAATTGTTTGTAATCCAACCGGATGACTTGCCGCGCTCAGACAGAAAGGATTTGCTTTATAATTCATTTTCGTCAGGAAACCTGGTATCGTTAATGTAAATTCATTATTCGTTTGCAGGTTTACCAGCTAATAGTATATTTACGGATAGCCCTGTAACTACCGTGCAAAAGTGCCGGACTTCCAGCTTGAGAGAAAGTCGCGCCCACAGCCGGCTTGATACGCTTTATATTAAGCAGGAAAAGCTCGTACTGACATTTCAAAGGGAGAAGAAAGGCCAATGAATGCACTCACCAGACAATATCTACTCACCCCCGCCGCCGGCAAGCGTTTGATTGCTCGATCGCTGCGAACTCATCCCGCCCTTAAGAATGCGCTCACATCCGGTACGATAGCCATAATCGCCGGCACCACCAATGGATACGTTGCCGAAGAAGTGCTATCAAGCATAAATCAGGCAGACGGATTTACACGCAACTGCTTTTTTCGGGGCGTTACTCTTCCCCCGTCACACCGGCTTTCCGCAACCGGCAGGCTCCCCGACGAAAGCAGTTTTCCCGGCGATGTCATCATACGGAAAGGCCAATGGCAGTGCGGCAAGACGATTTTTGACGTTGTTGACGACCTCAACGAGGGCGATGTCATTGTAAAGGGTGCAAATGCCGTCAATATCGGTCAGCAAAAGGCGGGTATATACATCGGGCACCCTAAAGCCGGCACCATTGGAGCAGCGTTGCAGGCGGTTGTCGGCAGGCGCGTGCGGTTGATCATTCCGGTCGGATTGGAAAAACGGGTAACGGAAGACATCGATTATCTGTCTAATCTTCTTAACACTCCCGGTACACAGGGCCCCCGCCTTTTACCAGTCAACGGTGAGATTATCACCGAGCTGTATGCCCTCGAGTCACAGACCGGCGCGCAAACCGAACTCGTTGCAGCCGGCGGCATAGCAGGAGCCGAAGGTGCCGTATGGCTTGCCGTAACCGGCAGTGATGAGCAGTTACAGGTAGCCGGTGCGCTTATTGCCTCGGTGAGCGATGAAGCGCCGTTTACGCTTTGACAATCCGGTATTGAGCAGGCAGCATGTTGACCAAAAAGCTGCCTTGAACATTTTCACTACGGAAGCATTATGACAGCAAAGCGCCGGGCACTATTTCTGATTCTCCCCGTGTGCCTGAAGGCAGCAACCTACTTTGTCAGCCCAACCGGCTTAGATTCCTCGATTGGAACGATGAAGCAACCATTTCGTACGATCCAACACGCCGCTTCCCGCCTACAAGCGGGTGATAGCTGCATAATCCGGGCAGGCACGTTCCGTGAAACCATTCGTCCGGCAAACTCCGGCACAGCATCCGCACCGATAGTGTTTAGCTCATTTCCTTTCGAGACGGCCGTTGTCACGGGGTGTGACACCGTTGACCAATGGACACCACATGATGGCGCAATCTACAAAGCGCCGGTTGACTGGGCGGTCAAGGATGTATTTGTCAGCGGCGACTACATGCTCTGGGCCCGTCATCCGAATATGCCGTGGAGCGCCGACAGCGGATTCAATTTCATGGATCAACCGGTTGGTACCGATAATCAGCCCGACAGCATTAACTGGAACGGTGTCACCCGCTGGGAATGGCGCCGCGCCGACAAGTGGGTGCGCAAATCGGTACATGCCAATAGCTGGGATTATTTTGACGGTGCCTTCTACGGCATCCGGGGGCTGCTTGACACGGCTCGAGAGTGGTGCCGCCAAAACGACACGCTTTACCTGCAACCGCCTCCCGGCGTCGATCCCAACAACGCGCTTGTCGAGGCAAAACGCAGGAGATTTGCATTTGATCTGCGGGATCGTTCACATATCATCGTGCACGGCATCACCATAAAAGCCGCCAGCCTGACGCTCGACGGTGCATCATCCTGTCTGATTGACAAGTGTCATATCACTTATGTCAAATCATTTTTTCATGTCACTGACGGTTTCTGCCGTGACCGGGGAAATTCGGCAACAGTATGCGGAGGCGGGATTCTGATCGGCGGATCCGACAATATCATCCGCAACAGCTATGTGGCTCACAGTTGGGGCGACGGCGTTACGGTGTACGGGAGCGGCAACACCGTTTACAATTGCGTCATTCACGACGTTGACTGGCTGGGCATCGACTGCGCGCCGGTGGCCCTCAGCGGACGACGCCAAACGGTTCGGCGCAATACACTGTTTTACTCGGGCAGGGCAAACGTGCTTTTTCGCAAAACTTACAAATCGATAATTGATTCCAACCATATGCACTCTTCCGGCTACCTCACCAGCGACATGGGTGCAATGTACACCTGCTGCACCCGACTGGACAGCACAATCATTGCCTGCAACTGGATTCACTCAAGCAAAGGGTACGGAATTTACTTTGACAATAGTTCTCTCAATGCCGAAATCCACCATAATGTTTTCTGGCAATGCGGCAGGCCGGTCCATCTTAACTGCGGAAGCTACAACGGTTTTGTCAACATGTACCACAACACCGCCTGGGACAACGGCAGAGGCTTTCGGGTATATGGCGGAGCGCCAAATGCGGAAATTCACTCATACAACAACCTGACACAATACAGGGCCGAAGGTACGGGCTATACCAATATTCCATTCAAATACTTCATTCGCTCCCCCGAAATCGATACATTTCTGGTCAACGCCGCCGGATTTGATTTCCGCCCCAAAGCGGGAACAATCGTAATTGACAGTGGCAAGTATATTGACGGTTTCGAGCACGCATACACCGGCAACCGGCCCGATATTGGAGCCTATGAGCTGGGTGGCGAGTACTGGATTCCCGGTCACAATTGGGATAATGGTGAAGGGCCGGTTATTTTTCCGCGTCAAACGACGGCCCGAGAGGAATGGCAAACGGCTGATCGCTCTGCCGGCCAATTTAAGGGAATTTCTTATTCCATTTACCATGGGGGCATTATTACCGGCGCATCCCAATTACCAACAATTCGCTGCACGCTCAGGAATGCATTGGGACAGACGATACTCACCGCGAGCCTGTCAGAGCAAAATCCGGTGATCCCGACAGGCAATCTGGGCAATGGTCTTTACTTCCTTGAGCTTTCAGGATTACCTTCATCACCGGTAACGGCTGCGATTCTGATTAAATAGCCCGAAATGATTTACACATGTTACCCCGCTGGCCGACGGCAAAGCCACTACCCAGCGGATCGAAAGGACAGTACAGCACCGAATATGCTAAAGAGAAAACAGGGCCGTTGCTTTTGGCAGTTTCGCCAGTATTGACGATATAATCAGCGCGCAGTGCACCCGGTGCGGTCTGCCTTGATGGGCGATATATCGTGAAGGCTGAGTTACCTAATTAAAGATGCGCAATAAAGGGTATCAGTCACGGGCCATATCCAGTTCAAACCGAATTACCCAACATCTACTGCCGCCATTGGTATACGTCGTCAGCAATTAAAGCAGATTCTCCTCCCTCACCCCCACATCCGACATGTCAAATCGCTCGAAACCAATTTCACATGCCGGGGAATTGCTCGCAAGCTCAAACTTCCGCCCGGCAATATCACGGCACCCGGGATCGCCAATATGTGAATGCCGGTCATTTCCTGCCGCAACCCAGGCATCCCACTCGAAAACCTTTTGTGCACCTTCCCTTCCGACCGCTCCATGGCCCGCATTGACATGAAAGATCGACTGCCCGTTGACGTCCCAGAAGAGATTGAGATCGCTGAAAATGCTCTTCGTTTCCAGGCCTCCTGTAGGATCATCCATCGCGCCGACAAATGCCGGCTGTCCATCGGTAATGACGATATTGCGTTCGAAAGTTAATGATTTGCCGCCGCGACCGTCATCGAACGCACCTTTCTCTTCCCATCTGCACCGCACTCCCCTGCTGATGGCAATCGTCCCCTCCCTGCCGAATGCCCAGATGTTATTGCGCAGAATATTTTCCCTGCCGAAATGAAGGTGGAATGGTTGGCTACTGCAATTGTAGCATATATTATTCTCTACGACGATATACGAACTCCCCTCATCCAGATAAACAGCCCACCCGCCGTAGCTGTGTTTTTCAATATCGTGGATGAGATTATTGCGCACAACCGTTCCTGGTTGTATGCCGAGCGTATAAATGCCGCCCATATCATTGATAACACCTTTACCAAGGTCATGGATATGATTCTTTTCAACGATGTTGTCACGTGTGACTGACGGCCAGTACCCCCAGACCCAGCCCAGCGATATACCGGTATAGAAAAGATCGTGGATATGATTATGTGCAATGGTGTTACTGTGCGAATGCATTACCGCAATTCCCGCAGAAGTATAATACACCTTTCCACCGTCGTAAATGTGATTGTCGGTGATCACGTTGCCGCCGGTTTGCTTCTCCACCGGCTGCCACGCATCCGCGCCGTTAATTTTGATGCCACCGCCCCCCATATCTCTGAGCGTATTACCGATAATCCGGTTGCCGTGGCAGCCCTCAAGCATGTCAATTGCATACCAGCCAATGCGCTGAAAGGTGCACTTCTCGACTGTGCAATTATGTGCGCTCTGCATCGAATAAACTCCGGGAACAACCGGAGCTGCTTGACGCGTGGTAAATGGCTGCACCCAGTCAGTGTGCTCGAAATGCACACCACGGAAGGTTAGAAACTCAACACGCTTATGCTGTGCAGCATCTCCCTTGAGAAGCACCAGTTGTGGTATCACGGTGATAATACATTCACAGGAATTGCGCACTTCACCCGTGCGGGGCAGATAGTACAATCGACATTCCTGCTTGTCCAGATACCATTCACCCGGTTCGCTGAGCGCTTCGAATACATTTTCAACATAGTACCGGCTGTTTCCCGCCCCTGCGCCATCAACAAACGACATGCGGCTCGGTTTGGAACAGGTGACCAGATTCGTGCTTTCATCAAACCGTTCAACCGGCATCCGATCATCAACCCAGTAGTGCAGAACGACAATTTCAACATCCTGCAGGTTCCTCCAGTTTTGAATATGCCCTTGCTCACAAACGAAACGATCCTTGACTTTGTGAGGATTTGTCTCCACAGGTGATATGGGGATTTCCTTGATTTTATAATATCCCTGTTTGGGTAGCCGGGGACGTTCGCAGCGGCGACCATTGACGAATAATTGACGAAAGGGGCCAAACTTTTTCAGAATACCCGATACATCAGCCGTCCACATTGACTTGCCCTCAACCCTGGTTTCTTCCCAGTTTCCAACATTTATGCCGCCGCTCAAAACCGGCTGTTCATCTCGATAGGCAGCAAAGGTAACCGGCCCCGAGTCCTTGTGTGTCAAGACGAACGGCCTGTCGAGCTGATATCTTCCGCCACGCAGCCAGACAGTGGTCGGCCCCAGCATTTCGCCCCGGTATTTGCGCATGCGCAGGATAGACCTTGCGCGCTCCAGAGTCCTCACCGGACCATCATTCCCGGAAATTTCCGGACTGGTTCCGCTTAATGTGTCATCACCTTGCGGAGATATGAAAAGATCGTTTGGCAGGACCGTCTCTTTCATAATTCGGGTTCCTCTTTCTGCTTAGCGCGTGCAGCACCTTATTTGTGATGTATGGCAAATAATGGCGTACCCAAATAGCCCGAAAGCTTCAATGCTTTTGCAAGCAAATTTTCGGCGAGCGTGTTGTCATGAATCGCAATTCGCATTTCAAGCTGCTCCATATCGTAAAAATGTATTAATCAGATTTGATGACGCAAAGTTTTGTCAATCGCAATGTATTTTTCTTAACCAGCACATCGGTTCGACATCTTCCGTAACTCAGCTTCAATGTCAACATGCATAAGCGTTTCAAACTCGAACTATTTCGATCATGACACCCCGCTCCACGCTAAAGGAAAAGTATGCACATTGCATCAGGTCAATTAGATAAAAATTTCAGAAAGACCGCCGATCCAAAAGCCGCGCTGAATTATTACAATGCACTCGAAACACCGTTTCGGCTGTGCGGTTTTGCCTGGTATGAGCGCGATAAGGTTCTCTGGCGCCTCCCGCGTGAGTTGATGCCGCAATTGGCTGACAACCTGCAAACACTCGCCAAATGCACCTCCGGTGGAGCAATACGATTCAGGACAAATTCAAAAACTGTTGCCCTGCGTGCGAAGTTGGTTTACACGGTGGACAACACCAATATGCCGAGATCGGCAACCTCCGGATTCGACCTTTACGTTGGCGACGGCAGGCGCATGGTATTCAAAAAAATGACCGCCGCCGCCGAAAAAGAGCTTGAGATTGATACTATCATCATCAATTATCTCAGTGGGGAGACACAGGAGTGCCTGATCAACCTTCCTTTGCGCAACGGTGTCACTATGCTTGAAATTGGTCTCGACGCAGATGCGCACGTAGAGCCGCCTGCACCATTCGCATTACAGAATCCAGTGGTTTTTTACGGTTCCTCAATTACTCAGGGAGCATGTGCATCCCGCCCGGGAAATGCCTATACGGCACATCTCAGCCGGTGGCTCAACGCAGAGCAGATTAACTTCGGATTCAGCGGGCATGCACGGGGTGAAATCGAGGTTGCGCAACGAATTGCCGAGTGCGCTATGAGCGCCTTTGTTTACGATTACGATCACAACGCGCGGTCTCTGGAAGAATTGGAATCAACCTACGAACCATTTTACCGGACAATTCGAGACAAGCATCCCGCAATTCCCGTTATCATGATCTCACGTCCCGATTTCGATGATTGTCCCGAATGGAATATCAAACGCAGAGATATAATTCGCACGGCCTTTAACAATGCCCGGGCATCCGGAGATGAAAACGTTTATTTCATCGACGGCGAAACGCTGTTCGGTACAAAGGACAGAGATGCCTGCACGGTCGATGCGACTCACCCCAATGATCTGGGCTTCATACGCATAGCTGAGGGGGTATACCCAATGCTGAAGCAGAGCCTGTGTCGCTAAATCGCCAGCTTGTTTAGAAAAGCCCGGAGATAGTTCCGTCCCTGTCAATATCGATGTTCATGGCCGCCGGTGTTTTCGGCAAACCCGGCATGGTCATGATATCGCCGGAATAAACCACGACATAGCCTGCTCCTGCCGATACCCGCGCATCGGTGACGGTAATCGAAAAGTTTTTGGGCCGGCCCGGAAATTTCGGATTGTCGGATAACGACGCCGGTGTTTTGGCTATGCATACCGGCAGATGCGCAAATCCGAGATTGGCTATTCGCTTGAGTGATCGCTTTGCCGTCGCGGTAAATTCAACCCCCCGCGCACCGTAAATCCGCGTGGAGATTGTGTTGATTTTGTCCACAAGCGGCATGTCCAGGGGATAAAGGTGATCGAATGTATTTCTCTGTTCACACAATTCGCATATCTTTTCAGCTATTTCTAATCCACCTTCCCCGCCACCTTCACGAAAATCTGTTATCGCGGCAGGTATTCCGGCATCGGCGCAGCGTTGCTGCAGCATTTTCAAATCGGCGGGATCGTCATTGAGGAACCGATTGATTGAAACGATGACCGGAACATTGAATTGTCGCACGTTTTCAACATGTTTGACAATATTATCTATGCCATGCATGGTATATGCACGATGCGTGACAACCAGCATCACCGCGTCCGGCCTGAGGCCGGCACTGCGACATTTAATGTTGAAAAATTTTTCGGCGCCGAGATCAGCTCCAAAACCGGCCTCGGTAATTGTATAGTCAGCAAGATGCATGGCAAGTTTTGTAGCAATAACGGTGTTGCACCCGTGTGCGATGTTGGCGAACGGTCCGCCATGTACAAAAACGGGGACACCTTCGATGGTCTGCACGAGGTTGGGGTGAATCGCATTTTTTAACAGCGCCGCCATCGCACCATTCACACCTAAATCAGCGGCAGTTACCGGCTTGCGCAATGAATCGTACCCAACCACTATGCGCCCAAGCCGTGCTTTGAGATCCATTAAATCATTTGCCAGACACAATATCGCCATGACTTCAGAGGCTGCAGTAATTTCAAATCCATCCTCCCGCATAACGCCATTGGATCCATCACGTTGACACCCGACAATGGTGTTGCGCAACGATCGGTCGTTCATGTCAAGCACCCGTTTCCATACGATCCGGCGCGAGTGCAGATCAGGTTCGTTTTTCTGGTGAAGATGATTATCGATTACTGCTGCAAGCAGATTGTGCGCCATCGTCACCGCATGCAAATCTCCGGTAAAGTGCAGATTGATATCTTCCATCGGCAGCACCTGGGAATAGCCGCCTCCAGCAGCACCGCCTTTGACTCCCATGCACGGCCCCAGAGACGGTTCTCGAATGGCAATCATTGTTTTCTTGCCGATTTTGTCCATCGCCTGCCCCAGGCCAATAGTATTAGTTGTTTTGCCCTCACCCATCGGCGTTGGGGTCATCGCTGTTGTCAATATCAGTTTTCGCTTTAGTTGCGCAGGTTTGGAAACAACGCGATCAAATGGCGTCTTGGCAATGTAGGCGCCGTACGGGATAATATCTGCTTCGTCGAGACCGATGCGAGCAGCAATATCCCGAATCGGCGACTTCTCCGCAGCCTGTGCAATTTCGATGTCGGACTTCACTATGCGTTCCTTGTTGTGCGTACGCTTGTCGCTATTCGGACATTCTTGCAACGATGCCGAAAGCTCCCATGAGCCCGATCATCGCTTCTTTGCTGATTACATGATTGTTGTAATATCCCAGCAATCTCTCAAGATCAAATTCAACGCGTATTCCCGGAATAAGTTCATTGTTTTCGTCGCCGAGTACCGAAACGTCCTCGGGATCAATCTCCTCACGCGCTCTAATTTGCTGCACCTGAGTCTCATCACTCACCGGCAGGCTCCGCAAGCTTGTTGCGCAAAGCGACTGGGCGTCATCATCTACTCCAAAGGCAACGCCATACACATAATCGATCCCCAATTTGCTTTTGAGCGCATCGCTAAATTGGCTTAGAGCATTGGTGAGGACGGCTACTTTATATCCCATCGTTTTCAAGGTTTGAATCAGCTCTTCGGTTTGGGAATTAACCGTGATGGATGCGATTATGGATTGAAGCACTTCCAGCGGAAATCCATCCAACAGGCCGGCCGACACCCGTAGCACTTCTGTGGCATCTGCAGATGGGTAAGCTGCAGCTACTTCCCGGGCAGAAATACCCGTTTGCTCAAGAATCCCATGTACCAGCGAAGGCTTCATAAAACTGCCGGCAATGCTGAATACGATGAGTCGCTTACGTTTGTTGAATACATTTTCGGTCTGCAGGATCGTCTGGATTCCTTTGGCGCCCATAGCCTTTTGCACGGTTGATTTGACGTTTTCGAGTGGAATTGTCGCGTGACGCACGTCGGTCAGCAATTCCATGACGAATACATCGGCTCTTCCAATCGTCTGTGCAAATTCGATATTCATTTTGTACTTTCCAAGCGTTTCTGAAATTGAGGAGATAATGCCCGGCTTATCTTTACCAACAAGAATTAATAAAATGTTGTGCTTGTCTGCCTCGCGCGGCACAGGCAGGTACTTGTCGACCGACAGCGTCAAGCCGGTATCTTCCCCGATACGATCGATGGTTTTTGAAAATTCCTCAATACGCACATCGGTGGGCGAAAGATCGACAACCATAAAAACCGTAAACAGCCCGTGCAGTACATCCTGCCGCAAATCAACGATATTTCCACCAATATCGGCTACCGGTTTGGTTACGGCACAGACAAGGCCGACGGCATCATTACCCATGCCGTGGACAATGTACAATCGTTGACGAGCCATGTATTCCTCCTGTGTAAGTGAGCGAGCAAAAAGTAGCTTTGAGTTGGATACGGCACATTTTCAGAGCTAAAGGATAAGAGTAAAATGTTACACGGAAACCGCTTCGGCAAAGAACCGGCTCAATGCGCAAAAGCGATTATTTTCTTATAACCGTTCCCGCAAGCATGAGCCAGGCAAAAATGAACGCCATTCCGCCAAACGGAGTAATCGCGCCAAGCCATTTGATGCCGGTAAGACTGAGTATATACAAGCTCCCGGAAAAAAGTGCGATACCGGTCAACATGGTCCAGCCGGCGATTCTCACCAGCGTGAAATCATCAAGATGCGAAGCTGCAAAAGCCATTACCAGTAAACCGATCGAATGGAAGAAGTGATACTGAACTCCGGTCTGGTAGGTTGACATAAGCTCACCGGTCAACTTCGTTTTCAAGGCGTGTGCGCCAAACGCCCCGAGTACAACAGAAAGTGCCGCATTGAGACCACCCAGCACAACAAACAATCTAGTAAACGGCGTCATGAGCATATCCGTATGTCGTTAACACTATTATTTGAGCGGATACAAAATACTATTTCCGTCATCTCCAGGGTAAATGCATTGGCGCCGACATCATGTAGCGTTTTGCGCGGATTGAAATAGGAGATGCTTCTGACGGAAATGGAAAAAGGCGCATCACTCGTTCGGGAATTTTTCTTCCAGGATTGTCGCGGCAGTGAATGAGACGAACGGATCGGACAGGCCGCGATTGGCGGCTTCTTTCAGGGCGGGGACAGCCCGCTTGTCACTTGAATCACCAAGCTCCTCTGCAGCGCGGCGGCGGGTGCGGGCGCTTCCGGCGTACTTGAGATCGAGGATATGGATTGGTACCATGTCGATTTTTTTGCCGGCCTGTTGCAGAATATATACGGTATTCCAGCGCACCCAGTACTGCTTGGCCCCGAGCCAGGGACGGATGTCGGCGATATTCTGATTAACTACAAAATGCACAACCAGGTGCTGCAATTGCACCGAAGCTTTGCCTTCGCTCAATTCCTGCTTTATAGCCGGGAGCAGTCGATTTTTCTCCATACGAATAGCCGCGTGCCATCCCCTTTTGCCGCGCGCATCAAGCAATGCATTACGGGCATTTTGGTATTCTCCCTCCTCAAGCAGAATGCGCCCCTTCAATAAGTATCCCAGAGCTTCTTCCCCACTCGTTTGTATCACCTCTTGCGCCGACTCCAAAGCCCTGTCAATTTCATTTTCCTCGAGTAAGGTACCAATTTGATCAAGTTGCGATTGCACGTGCCGAGAAAACGACTCGCGCTCCTTGCGGATATTTCTTTCAATTTCCACGAGCTTTCCGGTTACCGCCGGATGGGGAGCTTTCTTATTTGTCAAAAAGGCAATCAGGAGTGCGCATCCGGCAATTCCGATGCCGGATAAACCGGTCCAGGTGGCAATCTTTCGCCTTGATTCAGACTCTCTGATGGAGGCGACTATTCGACGGGTTATCGTCGCTAATCTGGTGGCGGCTCGAATTTCACGCCGAGCAATTTTCTGGGCAACCGGCAGAGCCGTGCGTACGGTTTTCCGTGCAAATATGCCGATACGTTGCCAATCTCTGGTCTTGGCATAGGCAAATGCATTAATGACGCCGCTTTGCAAAGCATTCGATAGCCGGCCCCAATAAAGCGTTGGATTAGTTTCGCTTTTCCGGTTTGCGTCCGATAATTCAGGTTTTCCAACCGCATCACCACCGGATTGCAATTTGCGCAGAATTGCGGCTGCCTTTCCGGCAGAATCCAAACGCTTATTGAGATCGACCTGCATGCACAGCGCGATGACGGCCACCAGCTCTCCCGGCAAATTGAAATCATATTCGTCAATCGATTTATACGCGCCGTTCATCGTAGCGTAAACGGTTGCGCCAACAGTGTCCCGCAAAAATGGATGTGTCCCGGTGAGCATCTGTTACAGCACGATACCCAGTGAAAAAAGATCCGAGCGGGCATCCAGCTTTGCGCCGTCAATCTGCTCGGGCGACATGTATCCGGGCGATCCCAAGGCAGATCCCTCCTGTGTTAAGGTCGCCCAGGGGGCTTTTGCAATTCCGAAATCCGACAGCATTGCGATTTCCGAATCCTTCTGCAACAGAATGTTGGCCGGCTTGACATCCCGGTGAACAATTCCAATCCCATGGGCGTGCTCCAACGCAGATGCAATATCCAACCCGATACGCAAGGCACGCTCAAGCAGAAGCCGTGTCTCTCTGTTGAGTAGATCCTCCAGGCTTTCACCCGCTATGTATTGAAATGCAATCCAGGGCAGACCATTGTGTTCACCCGCGTCAAACACCTGCACAATTGATTGATGATGCAATCTGGCGGATGCACGCGCCTCCAGCGTAAAGCGCTGCAGGTACTCCGCATTGGCTTTCGGATGAGCGCCTGTGTCAACGGCGATCTGCTTGAGTGCGATTTTTCGATCCAATATCGGGTCCTCGGCCAAAAAAACCCTGCCCATCGCACCGGCTCCCAGCAAACGCAGTATGCGATACCGTCCGGCCAGATCGCCTTCTTCAAGGTATGGGTTTTGCTGGGATGAGTGCATTAATCAGCTACAAGGTACGAATGACGAGAAGATTTGCAGAAAAAAAAATCAATAATCTGCATCGTCTGATGCTATTTTTGGTAATGCTGAATCTGATTCATTTAAAAATAGCTTTTCGTGGGTGGATAGTCCCGCCTCGCTGGATGAAATAGTTGGAAAAATCGCAGGGCGCACTGAAAGCGTGGTGTCATAAACTGTATTGGACTGAGTCAAGCCGGGATTTGCACATGGAAAAAAATAGCGACAAAAAAATCGATCTGCGCGAGAAAGGACGCACTTCGCGGGGAGAAGAGGTGTTTATCGACAAACGCCTGTACATGCAGCTTTTCGTATACTCCGGCGTGTCACATGCAACACATCTGATAAATGACCTCGAAAAAAGCTTTCTTCCCGGGGTCCTCTACAACGACTTACACGATCCATCCGGCATCGGCATCTTGTTTTTTGCCGAAGAACCGGAAAAACTGGCCGGCGAATGTCGCGCTTTTCTCCTCAACTCGCAGTTCAACACGCTGCATTTGAAATCCGAAATGACTCTGCTGGGAAAAACCTATGCTCTCGGCTACGAGCCGGACGTCGAAGATTACCTGATAAATCGCCCCCGTCAACTAGCTTGCGAGCATGCCTGGGCGCTATGGTACCCTCTGCGCCGCACAGGAAGTTTTGCGCAGCTTTCTTCTTCGGAGCAACGCACCATTCTGGGCGAGCACGGCAAAATAGGCCATGCCTTTGGCAGCGCGGGATACGCAAAAGACATCCGGCTGGCCAGCTACGGACTTGACAAGAGCGACAACGATTTTGTGATCGGCCTGCTGGGTGATGAACTGCACCCGCTCTCATCGGTTGTGCAACACATGCGCGCTACTCGACAAACTTCGTTGTATATAGACCGCATGGGGCCTTTTTTCGTTGGCCGGGCAATCTGGAATTACCGCAAAGGCTTGATGTCATGAAGAGCCGCAACACACGTTTGCTCAAAGCGGCATTTCTCGAACCGGTCGATCGGACTCCGGTCTGGTTCATGCGCCAGATCGGACGCTATCAACGCGAATATCGTGAATATCGTGCGAAATACAAGCTGCTGGACATTTTCAACAATGCGGAGCTCGCGGCCGAATTGACGCTTCTGCCGTTTAAGCAGACCGACTTTGACGGCGCTGTAATTTTTGCCGATATCCTGCCTCCCCTGATAAGTATGGGTCTCGATTTACAGTTCACGGTTGGTTCAGGACCCTATATCGACAATCCTATTACATGCCCCGCTGATGTTGATCGACTTGCCGCGCCTCCAGCAGAGGAGTCTATGCCGTCAACACTGCGCGCCGTCGAAATAGCCTCTGCGGAGCTTGCAGGTCGCGGCATTCCCGTCATCGGCTTTTGCGGCGCTCCATTTACATTGGCGAGCTATGCTCTTGAAGGCGGCGGCTCGCGAAATTACGAACGCGTCAAGTCATTCATGTATTCCCAACCGGCAGCCTGGCAACGTTTGATGAACAAGCTTGTCACGGTACTGGCCGATTTTGCCGTCAAACAGACACAGGCCGGTGCGGCAATAGTGCAAATTTTCGATTCTTGGGTAGGTCTGGCAACAGGAGAAGAAGACTACCTCCGCTTCATTCAGCCGCACAACAAAGCTCTGTTCGATCTGCTACAAAAAAACTCCATTCCGTCGATTCATTTCAGCACCGGCACATCGGGATACCTGGACGTCGTTGCACAAACAGGCGGCGATGTCATTTCGGTTGACTGGCGCGTGTCGCTGAGTAAGGCATGGCGGCAGATCGGCAACGGCAAAGCAATTCAGGGAAATCTCGACCCAATCGCACTTATGGCGCCGTGGCGGGAACTGCAGTTCCATATCGACCGGGTACTCGATTCCGTCAGGGGACGCACTGGCCATATATTCAACCTGGGGCACGGTATTTTGCCGAATACACCGGTTGACCATGTGCGCAGGGCGGTTGATTATGTGCATGAACGAACCGGGGCAGGAAAATGAATGACACAACGGGTGTCCTGTTCATGGCGTACGGCGGCCCGGATTCGCTCGAAGATATTCCCGGCTATTTGGCTGATATCCGCAACACTCGTCCCACACCCAAACGCATTCTTGATGAGATTGCCGACCACTACCGTCTCATCGGTGGCAAATCACCACTTCGAGATATCAGCAGCAAGCAGGTCGCCGCGGTAAAGCACAGACTTGATTCGACCTGTTTCACTTGCTATCTCGGCATGCGGCACTGGCGTCCGTGGATCGCAGACGCAGTCGCCAGGATGATAGATGACGGAATCACACGTGCAATCAGCATAGTACTTGCACCGCACTACAGCAGCATGAGCGTGGCAAAGTATCAGGCCCAAATCGATAACGCGCAGCACCTGCATCACGGCACAATCGCATTCAGGCATGTCAACGCCTATCATACCAATACATCGCTGATAGCCGGTCTGGCCCTACGAGTTCAAGAGGGCCTGCTCAAATGGGAAGCCCGGGAACGTGACGATGTGCACGTCATTTTCTCCGCACACAGCCTGCCGCAGCGGATACTCGACAACGGCGATTCATACGACGCATCGGTAAAGGAGACCGCTCGCTGTGTAGCGCAAGATTGCGCTCTGAGCGCATCGCAGTGGAGCTGGTCGTATCAATCCGCAGGTCGCAGCAATGAGCCGTGGCTTGGACCGACGCTGCTGGAAACGCTGCAGGAGCTCCCGGGCAGGGGCATCGATAACGTGCTGGTATGTCCCGTTGGATTTGTCGCCGATCACGTGGAGATATTGTACGACCTCGATATCGAAGCAAAACAACAGGCCGGCCGGCTTGGCATACGCATCGAACGCGTTGCGGCCCTAAACGACCACCCGCTTTTTCTGCAGGCACTGGTCGACACAATTCATGAGGCTGTTGCGCACCTGGAGTCTTGACGCATGCTTGATGTTGCCATTATCGGCGCAGGGATTGCAGGATTAACGGCTGCATGGAAAATCAAATCGTCAATGCCGCATGCGAAGCTGGCGGTATTTGAACGTTCCCCGCGACCGGGCGGCAAAATACATTCTTTCCGGCACCGGGGTTTTCTGATAGAAGCCGGCCCGGACTCTTTCCTGACGCGCAAATCCGCCGGAGTTGAGCTCTGCGCGGAATTGGGAATTGCCGGCAAGCTTATTGCACGACGGCCGGAATACAAGCGTACCAGCATTAAACTCGACGGCACGCTGCATGAGCTGCCCGAAGGCCTGAGTGGACTGGTTCCGACTGATTTCCAGGCGCTTGAAAAAAGCGACCTATTATCGGAAGCAGGCAAAAACAGATTGGCACAGGAAATCAGCCTACCTGTCAGAGAAAGTGCGGGTGACGAAAGCATCGCAGACTTTTGCACCCGTCGATTCGGCGCGCAAGCCTGGGCAAAACTCTTCGAACCGTTACTGGGCGGAATTTATGCAGGCGACGGCAGCCGCCTCAGCATGCAAGCAATCCTGCCAAATCTTATCGATCTGGAGCACAGATACGGCAGCGTCATTGCCGGGCTGAAGCAAAAGTCAACAGCGACCACTTCCACGCCACCTCCTTTCGTCTCCTTTGATACCGGACTGCACGTTTTGGTTGATGCTTTGGTACAGGAAATTGGAAGTGAGCATTTTTACACCCGAAACGCGATTGCCGACTTAATCAGGACAGATGATCATTTCACAATACTGGCCCAAAGCGGCAAACGATTCGATACGCGAACAGTGCTTCTTGCGATTCCGGCCCCGAATGTCGCGAAGCTGACATCACAACTTTCACCGCAACTCGCCCGTATGCATCGCAACATAACGTATTCTTTATCCGCAGTCGTGGTCTTGGGCTACTCCGATGCATCCACACTACCTTCATTCAATGGATATGGCTACGTCATACCGCGTATTGAGCAATCCGACATTCTGGCATGCAGTTGGGCGTCGCAGAAATGGCCGGGGAGAGCAAAGAACGGGGCGACATTGCTGCGCGTGTTTATTCGGGGAGACGGCAACACAGATGTGCGCAATGCGGCTGACGATCTCCTCTACGAACGTGCACATAAAGAATTAGCCGCAACAGTCGGCATAACATCCAAGCCTGATTGCCGTTTTGCATTTAGATGGCCGGCCGGAATTCCCCAATTTACGCCCGGCTATCTGCAGAAACTTGGCGAAATAAAAACCCTCTGCGCAACAATTCCCGGCTTATACTTTGCGGGCGCAGCATATGCCGGGCCGGGCATACCCGATTGCATCCGTTCCGGTCGCACTGCCGCAGGTGAAATAGTTAAGGCTCTTGAATCAAACTTCGGGTGAATGTATGCTCAGCAAGAAACGTGCAGTGCGCTTTGGATTTTGCCATGTCCTGTTATGCACGCTTTCCTTTGAAAGTCTGAAGCAAACAATCCGTTTGAATAACTCACTCCTGCGGAATCCCCCGCTCATCCACCGCAGAATCAATCACATCAGAAGTGCGCACAAACCAATCCAGCAAGCGCCCGGCCATCTCATTCCCGACTGCTGCATACTCAGCGTTCCCGGCAAGATTTTTGTATTCCAGCGGATCGGCCTGGACATCATACAATTCGTGCTCACCGGAAGTGCGGCGGACATACTTGTACCGGGGAGTACGGATCATTGATGTTCGCGCAATGGTACTCGGATGTTCGAACTCTACCAGCGCCTTGGGATAATAGTGTTGCCACGGACCACGCGCTCCGTTGAGCTCCTCCTTGGACTTTTCCCGGATTTCATGCGCATCATACCCGCCTTCGGCATACACCGGACGGTCCGGATCGCCGGCGGCGCCTTTGAGCTGCGGAACCAGGCTCTGTGAAAAGTGGTCATGCCCGGATTCGATTCCAGCCAGATCCAAAACCGTTGCCAAAATATCAAGCACTTCGGTTTGCTCATTGACAACATGTCCCTGTTTGCATCCGGGCGCCTTGATGATAAGCGGAACACGCAACAGAATATCATCCATTGCATTCGACCACTTCTCGACCAGCCCGTAATCACCGGCCCAGTCTCCGTGATCGGAGAAAAAGACAATCGCAGTATTTTCTGCCAGGCCGGTTTCGTTCAGCGCCTGCAGCAAATCACCGAGAATCTTATCGATAAACGAAGTCATGCCCAGATATACGGCATTGATTTTGCGAAAAAACGCTTCATCAAGCTGCCCCAGGCGCCGGGATTCCCGAATACGTGTGTAATACTCCGGTTTATTCTCGCATGAGTTTATATCACGCAGAGCAGGGATCTCATCCGGATTATACATATCATGCCAGGGCTGGGGAGCCGAATAGGGGGCATGGGGGTAAAGCAGAGGCAGCCAGACGGCAAATGGTTTATCATGATCCCTTTTGAGAAAGTCAATTGCCGCCTGTACTTTGGCATAATCGCCATGCTGCGCCAGAGGCATATCGTAGGGCTCGTAGAGAAAACTGAATTTGCGGGGATCGTCATTTTCGTAGTGATTGAAATTCCAGTGAAATGCACCGGAATTTTTTAATTCGCTGACGCTGTCTGCAAAGCTTTCCTCAGCCAGAAGATCGTTGTGCCCCCCGTCCCAATACACATGGTATCCGGCTTTTTTGAGGTACCGAAACATATTAGGCTCACCCGGCCGAACCAGATACGTATTGGTGCGGTGCCCCCTGACATGAGGATACCAGCCGGTGGCCAGGCTGCAGCGTGAGGGACCGCAGAGCGGAGCTTGACAAAAGCAGTTGTGAAACCGTGTTCCTTCCCCGGCAAGTTGGTCAATGTTCGGTGTCCGGACCAACTGGTGCCCATAGCACCCTATGCTTTCGGCGCGCAATTCGTCGGGATTGAAAAAAATAAAGTTCATCGGTTTGGACATGAGCAAATACTCCCGTACATTTCGTGAGCAAACAGTATAAAATAGCACATTAACCTCGGTTAGCAGTAAAATCGGGCCAATTTTGCAGCCGAATCAATACAAAGTAGCTCATGATTTGGGTCTGCAACTAACGAAAAGACCGTGCAAATTGGAAAAACTGCAGTATATTAAGATAATAACAGAGCTGTTTTAGTCAGATATTATGCAAATTCAACCACAATCAGTATTTCAGACCGCAACTACCGGCTTGCAGTTGAAAAACAGAAAAGAGTTTCCCCTAGCCCTGTTGTACAAGCAGGTCATCGATAATTCGGGCCCCGATTCTTCACTGCACGCGCACAACCATCTTGAGCTGGGATATTGCCATGAAGGATGCGGCCTGCTATTTGCCGGAAGAAAAATCATTCCTTATCAAGCCGGTGACGTGTGCGTAATTGCCGGCAAAGAGCATCATTGCCTGCTGAGCCGGCAGTCGGCAACCACTCGCTGGAGCCTCGCGGCACTGTATCCGGCAGGCGTGATGATGCCGTTGGGCCACGATCCGGCTCTGGCCGACGATTCAATTTTCAATAGCGATGCATTTTGTAATATTGTGAGGCCGGCCCAAAGCAGACCGGTGTGCTCAACGTTGATGGATTTAATCGACGAAATGCGCAGGGAACGCGAGGGTTACCCCTCAATCGTACGGGCTCAGACACTCTATCTTATGAGCTTGCTTCACCGGGAGGCAAAAGCTTCTCTCAACATACCCACCCCTCAGGCTGCCGGCGCCACATCACAAATTCAGCGAATATCGGCAGCCCTGGATTATATCTGCACTCATTTTCAGCGAAAGATTCGCATTGAAACGCTCGCCCAACAGTGTTACATGAGCGTCACCCATTTCAGGCGCACTTTTGAATCGGCGCTGGGCAAGCGGCCGCTGAACTATATCATGCAGGTGCGAATTGCCATGGCGGCGGTGGAATTGTTGACCACCGCACATACCGCCGAGCAAATCGGCTACAGCAACGGCTTTGCAACGGTTTCGTGTTTCCAGCGAAAATTCAAAGAGTTCATGGGCGCTTCACCCCGCAAATGGCGCATGAATCAGCAGCACTGAATTGCCATGACCGCAGCCACAAATTACTTTTCAAGGAAGGCTGTTTCACCTCGTTGCAGGAGCGCCAATGCCTGACCAGTTCAACTTTCACAAGCTGCCCAGTTTCGCAGATGAGGCAACGCAGATTTTTGCCGTTTCACAATCGCGTAACTGTCCTTTTTACGAGACTGGCGATGAATTTGAGCTTAACGGGCATCGCCTGTTTGTAGAAAATACGCGACCGACATGCCTGATACTTGCCAATGATTTCATACGCATGGTCGCCCTTCAGTCGGGACTGGGTTCCAGTGAGGCGGCAAGGCAATCGCATACGTCACTTACCTGCAGCGGATGTACCGGCGCCCTTGAGCTGGAGCGTATCCGTCAGGATCGATCAAGTTCCATTCTGGATGAAAAAAAGCGTGCAAATCTTGAGAAAGTAGTTGAATCGATCAGCAAGTTCTCTTTTTTCAGGCACCTGGACCAAACTGAAATCCGCCGTCTGCTGCCACATTTGAAAGTATGTGACGTCAAGGAAAATGAAACTGTTATCCGCAAAGGTGAGTCCGGCAGGCATCTCTTTATGGTTCTGCAGGGATCGTTCGAAGTCCTTACCGGAAAAGAGCAGGTGCTGCTGGCCAATCTGGGCAAAGGCGAAGTATTCGGCGAGATGAGTCTGCTCAGCGGCGGTCCGTGTAATGCAACAATCCGGGCCGAGCAGGACGGGCGTTTGCTTGCTTTGGCGGGAGAAGCTTTTCGCAGACAGGTTGATCGCCACCCCAAAGTTCAGCGCTATTTTTACCGCTTGCTCACCAATCGAATGCACAAGACCAATCAATTCAAAGAAACCCTGATTTCGAAGGGCTTGAGCGGAAACCTGGTCGATTTTCAGTTGCCCGAGTTGTTGCAGGCGCTGAATATGTCACAGAAGACCGGCCAGTTGACGCTAAAGTTGCGGTGCGGCTCCGCACGCGTGCTCTTCAATAAGGGCGAGATTAACCTGGTAAACTACGGCCAACTTGACGGACAAGAAGCTTTTTACGCCGTACTCAAAGAGCAGAGCGGCGCCTTCAGTTTCTCGCCGGATTATCCAGATGACGCAGCACAAAATGGCAAAATAGGTGAATTCATGAATTTGCTCATGGAGGGATTCGTGAGAATAGACGAAGAGAGCAGGGAAGCGGCAACCGGATAATTTCACGGCATGCATTTTTTCTTTGCCCGGATCGCCTGTCAAGTGTATTTTTTCTTCCCCCCGCAATCGTGCCGGAAAACTATGCAGTGGTAACAACAGCCCGGGAGATACATTCACATGGCGGAATTTCATCAAGATAAAATCATTACCTCGATTCATTCGCTGTATGATGTACTGGATCCCAGTGAGTACCTTGCCGCAATGGAAAGTAAGCTCAACGGCTACAGCGCGCACAATAAAATCAGCGTGCTCCTGCCGGCTCACATAAGCGACGTACGCAACAGCAAAGTAATGAACACCATATTCGATAAGCTCTCGCAGGTAACGTATCTGCATGAGGTGATTGTAGCGCTGGGCGGCGTGAGTGAACAGGGCGAATTCCGCAAAATCCGGGAGCATTTCCAACTGCTCATCCGCGGCGTTTGCAAAATACGGGTCGTCTGGGTTGACGGGCCGCGCATGCAGGAAATTATGCAGGTGATTTCCGAACGTGAGATCTCGGTGGGCACGCAGGGCAAGGGGCAGTCGGTCTGGCTGGCCCTGGGATACATTTTTGCAAAGGATGAATCCAGTGTCGTTGCTTTGCATGATTGTGATATCGTTACCTATGACAGAACATTTCTTGCCCGACTGGTTGAACCCACCGCCAATCCCGATAACGACATTGAATTTTGTAAAGGATTTTATGCACGCATCTCACCAACAGACAAGGCAATGAAAGGCCGCGTCACACGATTGTTCGTCACCCCGTTCGTTGATTGCTGTGCAGAGATCATGCGCAATCGAGGATTCATAGAACTGCATAAATTTTTTGCCTATCACAAAGCATTCAAGTATCCGCTGGCGGGAGAGTTTTGTCTCACAACCGAGCTAGCCAGGGGAATCAACGTTGCCTGGGACTGGAGCCTGGAAGTCGCCACGTTGTCACAGGTATTCGACCAGTTGATTCCGCGCAAAATAGCCCAGATCGATCTGGCAAAATATTACGAACACAAGCATCAAGAGCTATCCTGCTCAAATGAAAATGCCGGGTTGCACAAAATGGTAGTTGACATTGCAAAATTTTACCTGACTTACATGCGCTCCCACGGCATCCCCCTCGATGACGCGTTTGTCGACATGCTGATTCATACCTACTATCAAAATGCCCTCAAATATATCCGCCTCTACAGCTATGATGCAGAAGCCAATTCCCTTCATTTTGACCTCTATCAGGAAGAAGCAACGGCACGCCATTTCAGATCATTCCTCTGGACCGCCTGGGAACAGAGCAAAGGGCCGCACGAGGCAAAGCTGATACCTTCCTGGAATCGCATTAAGTACGCACTTCCCGGAATATACGACCAGCTCATTGCGGCCGTTGAAGCCGACCACGCCGGTTAGCGAATCATCAACGACACAAAGCAGCAGTTTAGAACAGAATCGAGATGATATATTTTATTGAGTAGGTTGACCGAAATTGTCATAAGTAATGGCTGCGTAGTGGTATTTCGGCGCTCTGTGATCACATCCGGTATTTGAATAGCAAGAAAAAATGCACCTTTCATCGATTGAAATTGCGCTCCGATTTGTCATACCCTCGCTTTATCTGATCATAGCCTGCGGCTATCTGGTTCAGTTTGCGCAGAACCGCAGCCACCTTTTTGCCTGGATGCGACCGACACAAAGTGCAGCTATTACAGTTCATGCACTGCATTTTGCAGTTTTCTATTCCGTAACGGGGCATTTTCCATTCAGAACGGTTTTTGAAGCGCTTTACTTTTGCTGTTTTGTGCTGGCGATTCTATATTTTTTTATGGAAGTCAAAGCAGGCGAAATTAGTTTTGGCGCTTTTTTGTGGCCGTTTAACTGTCTGGTGGCCCTGCCTGCTTTTACACTTCTGGGGCACGGCGAGCCGCTTCCCCCCCGGCTTGTGAAACCTCATTTCGTCCTTCATGTCACGATGCTTACTGCCGCATACGCGTGCTTCTTTTTCTCTTTTGTCATATCGGTGATGTATCTGCTGCAGCATGGAATATTGCGCAAACGCAAATTCGATTCACTGCTCTATCGCCTTCCATCACTTGACATAATGGATCAAGCCATAAAAAAAACCGACAGTCTCGGACTGGTTTTACTCATTGCCGGAATCATAGTCGGCATGCTCTGGGTTTTTGATCTGCAGGGAACGGCTGTCGATATGCACCTGAAAATCGTTTCTGCCATTGTCACGGCCTGGGTGTACCTTACTGCCTTAACGCTGCGATCCTGGAAAGGCTGGCAAGGCGCGCGTACCAGCTTGTTTTCGATTGCAGGATTTGTTCTCATCATTTTAACCCTGATTATCGGCAGGCATGGCTACTGAGTTACAAACATCAATCAGGCACGTTGCCGTGGTCGGCATCAATCACACGACCAGCGACGCGCGCTTGCGCGACAGGCTACTGTTTGCCGACGGCAGCATCGAAGCGGCATTGCAGCGAATGCAAACCACTCCGCAGCTCGATGAGTGTCTGATCCTTTCTACCTGCAATCGTGTTGAAGTGTATATCGTACTGCAAAATCCAGACAACGCCGTGCAACTTATTTCTGATTTTCTAGCCGGGTTCCATTCGGTTTCTTCGGCCGAATTCGGCAATCGCCTGTATTTTTACCGGTGCGAAGAAGCAGTGGATCATCTCTTCAACGTGGCCGCCGGTCTTGATTCACTGGTAATCGGCGAGTATCAGATTCTGGGTCAGGTTAAAGGTGCTCATCAGCGGGCATGCGCTTCGGGCTCAACATCGGCGATGCTCAATAAGCTTTTTCAGTTCGCCGTCGAAGCCGCTAAGCGCGTGCGAAACGAAAGCGATATCGGCGCGGGCTTGCTTTCCGTCGCCTCGGTCGCGGTTGATCTTGCCCGCAAAGTTGTCGGCACGTTGGACCACCGGACAGCGCTCATCATCGGCGCCGGCAAAATGAGCGAAATTACGGCCCAACACCTTGTCTGCAACAATATCGGTCACCTGATTTGCGCCAATCGCACGCGTCACAAAGCTGAGCAGACGGCGCGGCAATTCTGCGGCATGCCGATAGGTCTGGATGAGCTGGACGATCATCTCCACCGGGCCGATATCGTTGTCACTGCGACCGGCGCATCCGGATACGTACTTAAAAAAGACAGCGTACGCAAGGCTATGAACCGGCGCAAAAACGATCCGACATTTTTCATTGACATTGCCGCTCCGCGTGATATCGATCCTGAAGTCGCCAATGTCTATAATGCATTTCTCTATTCCATTGATGACCTCTCTGCAATCGTAAACAAAACGGTAAACCGGCGTTCTTCCGAGATAGCAAAAGCACGCGCCCTGCTGCAAGAGGAAAAGCAAAAATATTTTGAATGGTATCGCGCTCAGAGGGTCGTGCCGGCCATGGTCGACCTGCGCTCGGAATTCGAACATCTGTGTGAAGTGGAGTTAGCACGCTATGCATCGTCAATTGAGCAGCTTCCCGAAGATGCTCGGCAGACCATCAGGCAATTTGCTTCTTCACTGACGAAATCGTTTCTGCGAACGCCTACGAAAGTGCTTAAAGCAAAGTCCGCAGATGCGGATGCCGCAGAATTTGTTCGCGTAGTGCAGCAGCTTTTTTCATTAACAAAGGTATAATGCTTATGCTCTATCCGATATTCCTCGAGGCAACCAGGATATCCTGCGTCATTGTTGGCGGCGGCAAAGTTGCTGCCCGCAAAGCCGCATGTTTGGTCGAAAAGGGAGCCCAGCCAACCATAATCAGCCCTCAATTACATGACGAATTAGCTCAATTACGTGACAAGGGAAGCATATCCTGGACGCAGCACGGCTATGCCCCCGAATTACTGCACGGCTTTCAGATTGTCATTGCAGCGACAAATGACAGCGGGGTCAATGCGCGCATTGCACAGGATGCCCGGGCATCCGGCAAATTGGTAAATGTCGTCGACAACAGGGATGAGTGCACGTTCATTGTGCCGGCATCGGGCTGCAAGGGTGACATTTCGTTCGCCGTTGCCGGGGACGGCGCAGCGCCGGTTGCAAGTGCCCGTATCAGAGATGAATTCGATCGGGTGCTGAGTGACGGACATCTCTACCTGCTCGACATGTTAAAGCGGTATCGCCATGAAATAAAACAATTGCCTCCCGGCGCAAAACACGCATTCTGGGAGCAGGTTCGCAAAATCGAAATTGACACACTCGACACGGCCGCGACTGCGCAGATGATCATCGCAGATCATCTCGAGCGCGCGCGTCGGGAGCCTGCAGCATGAAACGAAGCATACGCGTTGCAACCCGCGGCAGCCGTCTGGCCCGGACCCAGACCCGGCATGCGATTGACCTGCTTGCCGCAACCCATCCAGAGTGCGCTTTCGAAGTTATACAGTTTACGACTACCGGTGATCAACGCCATGATCGTCCACTCACCGATTTCAGAGGAACCGGCGTTTTTGTCAAAGAGCTGCAGCGCGCCCTGCTCGACAATGAAGCCGACATAGCCGTGCACAGCCTGAAGGACGTTCCGATAGAGCAGGAGGATGGATTGACACTTGCCTCTTTTCCCGAGCGAGCCGATCCGGCGGATGTGCTTCTGACCGCAACCGCCGAATCTATTGATACGCTGGCCCGGCAGGCCGTAGTCGGTACCGGCAGCCCGCGACGTATGCTTCAGTTGGGCAGGTACCGCAGCGATCTGCAGTTTCGGAACATCAGAGGCAATCTTGATACCCGCCTGCGCAAGCTGGATGAGGGGCAGTATGACGCCATCGTCCTGGCCGCCGCCGGGCTTATTCGCCTGGGACATGCGGTCTCCGGCCACCTTCGACTGCCGGAAGCTATTTGCCTGCCTGCTGCCGGCCAGGGCATGCTTGCGTTAGAATGCCGCCGGGATGATGCTGAAATCAACGCGCTGGTTCAGTCGATACATTGCTTTGCATCGGGCACGTGTGCAGCGGCGGAACGCAGCTTTTTGCGAGAGCTGGGTGCCGGCTGTTCGGTCCCCGCTGCGGCATTGGCACGCGTTCATGACAAACGCCTGCACATGAAAGCGCTGCTGGGTGACCTGGAGTCTGGCCGCACGTGTTCACTCGAAGCCTCGTCCCCGGTAGATACTGCAGAGCAGCTCGGGCGCGCATGCGCCCAACATCTCGCTGCGAAGTGTGCAAAACAAGGAATAGCACTCACGACATGACACAGGCAAAAGTATATCTGGTTGGCGCAGGCCCCGGTGATCCGGAGCTGATTACCCGCAAGGCAGTATCCTGCCTGAATCTAGCGGAAGTTGTCGTATACGACTTCCTTGCTTCTCCCCTGCTCCTGCGGCATGCACCAGAGTCTGCCGAAAAGATTTATGTCGGTAAAAAATGCGGCAACCACAGTACGCAACAGCAAATAATTAATCAAATCCTGGTACAAAAGGCTCGCAACGGAAACGTCGTCATTCGCTTGAAAGGCGGTGACCCATTTGTATTTGGTCGCGGATCAGAAGAGATTGAAGCACTACTTGAGGCAGATATACCATTTGAAATTGTACCCGGAATCACTGCGGGTATTGCCGTATGTGCTTATGCCGGGATTCCGGTTACCGATCGACGCTATGCATCCTCAGTCGCCTATGTCACCGGTCATGAACGTGTCGACAAGCATAAAAGCAGCATCAACTGGCGCCGTCTGGCAACCGGCGTGGATACGCTCGTGTTTTATATGGGCGTGACGAACCTGCCATTCATCGCACAACAACTTATAGAACATGGGCGCGATGCGAAGACACCTGCTGCTGTAATTCGCTGGGGAACAACCCCCGAACAACAGACCGTTACGGGAGCACTCAATGAGATTGCGGCAAAAACTGAAGCCGCGCATCTGAAACCGCCTGCCATAATCGTCATCGGCGAAGTGGTCCGCCTGCGCAAGCACTATCGCTGGTTCGACACCAAACCGCTTTGCGGCAAGAGAATTATCAACACGCGAGCCGTCCATCAGAGTTCAAAATTGACCCTGGCCCTGCAGGATTCCGGTGCTCATGTTATGGAGCTCCCGGCAATCGCCATCGAACGCTCGGCTCCCGGGATTTTTGCGGAGCAATTCAACATGCTCGACACGTTCGATTGGATAATATTCACCAGCCCGAACGCCGTTGAAATATTTTTCGATGAGCTGATTAAACAGAAGCGGGATATCCGCGCGCTTGGAACTGCCCGGATTGCCTGCATTGGCCAAGGTACGGCCGATGCGGTGAGGAGGATGCATCTGCATGCCGGCGTTGTTGGATCAGTCGCAACAGCAGAGGGATTGCTCGACTCCTTACGCAATGCTGCATCGTGGTCGATGCAGAAGATACTGTTGCCACGCGCAGCAAAGGCAAGAACAATTCTGCCGGACACATTGCGCACGTGGGGAGCCGACGTCACGGTAATTCCCGCATACACAACAGTCACTCCGCATAACATACCGGCGGAAGTCTTCGAGAAGCTGACAGCACATGCATATGACGCAATGACATTTACCAGCTCGTCAACCGTAATCAATACCATCAATCTGCTCAAATCCAGAGGAAAGGATAGTGCTATTCGAACAATAAAAGCCGCAAGTATCGGCCCGATAACCAGCGCAACCTTGCGTGAGCACGGCATCACCCCCATCGTGGAAGCACGCGAACATTCGATACCGGGACTGGTTGACGCGATACGGGAGCATTTCGCATGATCGGCATTTCGAAACTCTACTGTGGTTCGGTGGAATCCTCCGATGCACTTCGCTATCAGCGTGACTCCGCACAACTGCCTTCGCACCTGCTCCAATTCTCAAAAGACAAGCGCCCGGTCGTTGTGTGGAATGTCGGCCGGCGATGCAATTTGCGGTGCGTACACTGCTACTCACACTCGCGCGACATCGCCTACAAAGGCGAGTTAACGACACAGGAAGCCGAGGCCTTCATCGATTCGGCGGCACAATACCAATGCCCCGTCATGCTTTTTTCCGGCGGCGAACCGCTCATGCGCCCCGACCTGCTGCACCTGGTTACGCGCGCCGGAGCCGGCGGCATGCGCGCCGTCATTTCGACCAACGGCACGCTCATCGACGAATCAACGGCGGCCAGACTCAAAGAGGTCGGGCTCTCCTACGTTGGTGTAAGTCTTGACGGCTTGCGGCAGACGCATGACACATTCCGGGGCGTGAGGGGCTGTTTTGACAAGGCAATGGCAGGTATTCGCAACTGCCAAAAGGCCGGCATCAAGGTCGGCGTGCGGTTTACAATCAACAAACTCAACGCGCATGATGTGGGCGGCATTTTCGACCTGCTGGAAGAGATGGACATTCCGCGTGTCTGTTTCTATCACCTCGTCTATGCCGGAAGGGGATCGAAGCTTAAAGACGAGGACCTTTCTCACTCCGAGTCGCGCAAGCTGGTTGATTATCTTATTGATCGCACGGCAGATCTGTATACGCGCGGCATGCACAAAGAAGTCTTGACGGTTGATAATCATGCCGACGGCGTCCATCTCTACCTGCGTCTGTTGCGCGAGAATTCACCGCGCGCAGCGGACGTGCTGAAGCTGCTCAAAATGAACGGCGGCAACAGCACCGGCGTCGGTATAGCCTGCGTGAGCTGGGACGGGTCGGTCTATGCCGATCAATTCTGGCGTCACCATGCATTCGGCAATGTAAAAAACCGTCCGTTCCCTGAGATATGGCAGGACACCTCCGATCCGGTAATGGCGGGACTCAAGAATCGTAAACACCTGCTCAAAGGACGGTGCGGTCGCTGCGTCTGGCAGGATATCTGCAACGGCAATTTCCGGGTACGGGCCGAGGCGGTGTACGATGATATATGGGCAGAAGATCCCGCATGCTATCTGACCGAAGAGGAAATCACTACCCGCATTGAATAGCGGCAATCGAGGCGCAATGTATCGTAGCGATAAGCAACCATGACACCAGTTCACCCTTCAAGCACACCGCATCCTGTTCCCCGCCTCATTGCATGGGAGTTAACCCGTGCGTGCACCCTCAAGTGCAGACACTGCCGGGCTTCGGCCGATACATCGCGGTCCACTGCGGAATTTTCGACCGCCGAATGCGAAAAGGTGCTGGATAATGTCGCCGCGTTTGCCAAACCCATTATCATCCTGACCGGTGGCGAGCCGCTCATGCGCGATGACATTTTTCACCTTGCCCGCCATGGCTCCGATCTCGGTCTACGCATGGTACTGGCAACCTGCGGTGCGCTGCTTAGCGAAGCGGTATGCCGCCGTCTGATCGATGCGGGCATACAACGCATCAGCCTGAGCATCGACGGGGCCACGGCTCGCAGCCACGACGCCTTTCGCCGGGTAGACGGTGCATTTGCAGATGCGATGACCGCTGCTGCCCATGCGCGCCGGGCCGGGCTTGAATTTCAAATCAATACCACCGTATCACAATTGAATAAGGATGAATTGCCGGAGATCTTCAACCTGGCAATCGAGCTGGGCGCGGTATCATTCCACCCGTTTCTGCTGGTACCCACCGGTCGCGGCAAAGAATTAGCGGATTACGAGCTTTCACCGGTCGAATACGAACGGGTATTGAAATGGGTATACGATCAACGCGGCACGGCACCGATTGGATTGAAGCCGACCTGCGCCCCGCACTACTATCGCATCTTGCGGCAGCAGGAGCAGCAAAGAGGTCGCCGGGTCACGCGGCAAACGCACGGTCTCGACGCAATGACCAAAGGCTGCCTGGGCGCACAGGGATTTGCCTTTATCTCACATGTCGGCAACGTACAAATGTGCGGTTTTCTGCAAGAGACGGCCGGAAATGTTCGCGAGTGCCACTACGACTTCAAAACGATCTGGTTCGATTCTGCGTTCTTCAACCGGATCCGCGCGCTCGACGGCTATCACGGACGATGCGGCGTATGCGAATACCAAAGCGTCTGCGGCGGATGCCGGGCACGGGCCTTTGCCATGACCGGCGACTATCTCGCCGAAGAGCCGTTCTGCCTCTACCGGCCTGAATCGATGCGGAACGCGAGGTGATATGGATTCGGTCGACCGCACGCTGCTCAATATTCTGCAGTACGATTTTCCCCTGTCAATCACTCCATTTGCAGAAATTGCCGGGAGAATCGGTGTCAACGAACGCGACGTTTTGGACAGAATAGCTCGACTTAAAGCGGAGAATATCATACGCCGAATCAGTCCGATATTCGATTCACGTAAAATCGGTTACGCCAGCACCCTTGCCGCCTTCATGGTCGACCCGAACCACATTGACGACGTTGCCGACTTCGTCAATCAACATCCCGGCGTCAGCCACAACTATCAGCGCAAACATGCATACAACCTGTGGTTTACTTTGACGGTACGCAAGGATGTTGATATCAAGCGATCAATCAATCACCTGGCGGCAAAGGCGGGCGTACAGCATTCGCTTTACCTTCCGTCAATCAGGAATTTCAAAATCAGCTTTCGCCTTGACATGCAGAACGCAGACCTGGACAACCCCAACAGCATTGACGATCCGCAGGTGACGTATCACTGTGATAACGAACCGGCTTTGCGCATCGATCCGCACTTCATAAGGCTGGTCCAGAGGGATATGCCACTGGTAACGCATCCGTTTGCCGACATCGCCGGGCAATTAAAGTGCACACAGAACGCTATCGCTGAACAACTGCGCACGTACCTGCAGCAAGGCTACATCAGAAGAATCGCATCCGTTCTCACGCCCGTTCATGCCGGATACCCGCACAATATAATGGTCGCCTGGAACATTGACCGGCAGCATACGGAAGCGTTTGGCCATGCCGCCGCACAAATCAGGCAGGTCAGCCACTGCTACGAACGTCCGTCATATCCACAATGGCCCTATTCGCTGTATACCATGCTGCACGGACAGAGCGAAGAGCAATGTACTGCGCTTATACGACGGATGGAAAGCGCGCCCGGCGCGGTATCGTACCTGACGCTTCCCACGCTCAGGGAGTTCAAGAAAGTGCGGGTGCGTTATTTTTGTGAAGATCAGACTACGTAAGCGTTACGGGAAGATACTTCAGATTTTTCAGCGGTAGTGGAATCTCCACTTCAAGTTTGCTCTCAATCACACCGACCAGCCTACGAAACTCGCGCACAATCAGATAATCCCAGAAGCAGGCCAGCATAGTGAAACGAATCGTGCTTCTGACTTCTCGGCGCGATATTTTTACGGGATTGCCGGGGTTGAACAGTTCGTCGGATAGCACGGCCTTGCGTAAGGTGCGGATTGCCATGAAAAGCGGCCAGAGGCAAAACAGGCGGATGCGCGGCTCGGTTTTGGGAATCAGCAGACAATAGCGTAGGGCGTAATTGAGATTGGTCACAGCCTTGACAATAAGTTCACGCATCATCGAACGGGCCTGGCTGCGATAGCCGATTTCATGAATGCGATCGAGCGGTACGTTATATTTATCGGCCAGATCGGTTGGAATGTACGCCGTATTCCTCTGCAGGTCCACGACGGCATCCTTGATAATATTAGTCAACTGAAGCCCCGCGCCGAAGGCTTCCTGATCGACCGCCAGCCTGTTTTTCAAACGCTTGGATATCCACGGCGAAAATTCGGCGAACAGGCGCGTCAGCATGTGGCCCACCGTACCGGCAACGTAATAGCAATACCGGTCCAGCTCATTTTCACTGCGCAGGCGCAACACTTTCTGTTCGAGCGATCTTTGCACCGTCGCCTGCATGCCGGCCACCATTTCGGTGACGGTATCCCTGATAATTTTTCGGGTACGCGCATTGCAACTGTGAAGCTCGCAAAAGACAATATCGAGATGCCCGACAAGAAACTCCTCGTCGTCATTCATGTCCAGCACTGCACAGGCTGATTTGAGCCGCCACATCAATCCGACGTCTTTGCCTTCGCTTTGAAACAGCCGGTAGTAATCCTGCAACAGAGCGATCTTGCGTTCATCCGAAAGCTTGGCGCTGTCTTCGAACGTATCGGCAATTCTGCAGAAGAGATAGCCGAGCATTACCGGATCTTTGAACGGCGAGCCCAGCGCCTTGATTGTCAAAGCAAAAGTTCGCGACACCTTTTCGAGCATGAGGTAGCAATATTTGCGTTGATTAACAGGTTGGCCCTGCAGTATCAACTGTTTCATTCCGGCAAGCTCTTTGTCACTTTTGGAAGCCATGTTTACCGCGAGTATTGAAATTGGTTGATATCTGAATTCAATAATAGATGGTAACGCAATTTAAGTACCATTCAGTGAGGAAGAAGAGCAATAAAATAGCTCAAATATCCATCTAGCGGTAATGCTGGGGTTAAGAATCTCCCGATAAGGTAAAAGCTTGCCTGATTTTGGCAATCAGGATCGCACGGCGCACGAAATCTGTTCAAACAAATGCAATTTAAGTCAATTGTTTTTTTTGATTGCTTTCTAATATTGCTCTATATTATAAACACTGGCCCATTTTCTCATTTTCCGGTATACTTATTGAAGATATCAGGGGGATTTATGTCCGCACTTTCTCGTCGCTCGTTTTTATCCAGTTGTGGCGCAGGAGTCGCCGCTCTCGCTTCCCTTCCCAAAACCAGTTTGGCAAAAAGCTCTGCATCGCAGCCAAACATTATCTTCATTATGGCCGACGACATGGGCTATGGCGACCTGGCCTGCTACGGTCATCCCGAGATTAAAACGCCACACCTGGACCAACTGGCGACAGAGGGCATGAAATTCACCGACTGCTACAGCGCCGCTCCGGTCTGCTCCCCGGCACGCGCCGGATTTTTAACCGGCAGAACCCCGAACCGGTGCAGGATATTCGATCATCTCGGCAGCAATCGCTGGCAACATCAGGATGATCGTTACCTGGCCGTAACCGAACAGACAATCCCCAAATTGCTCAAAAGCGTCGGGTATACAACCTGCCTGGTTGGCAAATGGCATCTCACCCAGGGATTTCACAACGGCATTCACAACACCAAGATGCCAACCGATCTCCCCATGCCCGACGACCACGGTTTCGATCACTACATGGCTACCGAGAACAATGCCGATCCCGACCACTGCAATCCACGCAACTTTGTTCGCAACGGGCAGGCAGTGCCGCAAACGTCAAATTGCTCCAATGACGCCATAGTTGACGAATGCATTGACTGGCTCGAAAACACCCGTGATAAGAACAAACCCTTTTTCCAGTTTGTCGCTTTACACTCACCGCATGAGCCGATTGACAATCCTCCCGAATACACCGCCATGTACGATACCGGCGACAACAATAAAAACAAATACTACGGCAACATCACCCATATCGACGATACGGTGCATCGCCTGATCGAATACATCGACACGCATTCGCTCAAAGACAATACGTTCATCTTCTTTACCAGTGACAACGGCCCCGAACCACCTACCCACTGGTGGGCGCACCATCCGTACGGCAGCACGGGCGGGCTCTCCTGCGCCAAGCTGACGCTATACGAAGGCGGCATTAAAGAGCCGGGCATTGCGCGCTGGCCGGGAGTAATTACCCCGGGATCGGTCTCCAGCGTTGCGATCAGCGGCGTAGATTTTCTGCCGACATTCTGCGAAATGAGCGGTGCGAGCGTGCCGACCGACCGCTACCTGGACGGCACCGGCGTTGTAGAAGCCTTCAAGGGCAATCCCGTAACCCGCACCCGGCCCCTGATCTGGAAATATCACTACGCCGAAACGTGTGATGCACAAAAACCGGCCGACCATGACAGCAACAAACCGCACATCGTCATGCGCGACGGTGACTGGAAACTATGTTCGAACAAAGCCTATGGTCACACAAAACTCTTCAATCTTGCAACCGATCCGAACGAAACCAGCGATGTGAAAGGCGGGAATCAAGCCATCCACGACCGGATGCTGGCCAAATTGAAAGAGATCGATGCAATCATTATTCAGGAAGAAGCAGCAGTCGATCCAATAACCCTCCCCTCAACGATTTTGCGCACAAAGCCGGTTGCTGCCGACCGCGCGAAGCTTAACGTCGATATAGTAACCATTGCCGGTAAAAAAGTGACTTCCTTTACGACCGCAGACCGCACAATTTCACTTAAAAAACTGCGGCTGCCGCGCGCACTCTATGTCGTTAGAGTCAACGGAAAGCATCTCAAAACCGTTGCGCGTGATGCACGCCTGCGGCTGCGCTAATCGGCCTCGTTTCCGCACCGGCGACAGACCTCTCAGCTACCCGCCTGCTTGAATTCAAACCCGACCATCCGATCCCGGGCAACCATGCCCGCCTTTTCCAGCGCTCTGCGCGAAGCAATGTTTTCGTAGTCACAGCCGGCAATCGGAATCAGCCCGCGGCGCCGGCACTGCTCTTTTTCCATCTCGACAAGATACGTCCCGATGCCGTTACGCCGCAGTGCCGGCGCGACAAACATGCCGACATCAGCGTACGGTGGATGCGTATCAATTATCTGCAGCAGTCCGATGCCAAGCAGCTCGTTATTGCGCATCATGACGTGCATGCAGCCTTGGTCAATCCAGCTTCGGTATTCCGGCAAGAAATGCCTGCACAGCGACTCTATCGCAGCTAAATCGGCAGCAACAGCCGGACGAACAATCGCGTCGGGCAAGGGAACCGGCGGATTGCGGGAAGCGGCGCCGTCCTCGAACAGGTAGCCCTGACACCAGCGCCGGCCTTGCATATCCAGACACAAACTCATTGCCAGGCGGTCTCTGGTGGATACCATTGCGCCGGTTACATATCCTTGCGTTACCAGATACCTGAGCAGCTCGTCGGCCCGGGCTATGAAAAGCTGCCTCACATACAGCGCGCACATCCGTTTGTCGGGCCCGATACAGCAGTATCCGCACAACGCGCCTTCGCAAAGAATATGAAACGGTCCAGCATCATCAATGAGCTCTTCCAGATAGCCTTCCTGCCCCCCCGCCAGCGTACGCGCATAAATCCTGCGCATATCGGCAATCTCGGCGCGTGAGTTGACTTTAACAATTGCAAACATGCTGCAGCAGCTAAGTGTTCAGGTGATAGTGCGACCAGGAGCGTTTGCCCAACCGGTAGGAGCACACCGTGCGGCCCTTACAACGCGACCTATTCCGGACGCGCATGCCAAGCTTATGCAATACATTGACGGATGACGTATTTAATGAGTCCACGCTTGCATTCAGCTCCTTGAAGGCCAGCTCTGCAAACGAATAGTCACGAATAGCCGCGGCGGCTTCTGTGGCAAAACCCTTGCCCCGGTAGTGCTCGTCAACGGCGTACAGCAATTCCAGTTTGGGTGGTATCCGGAAGTGCCAGTAGCCGACAATGCCCACCAGATCGCGCGCGCGCAATCGGCGAAATCCCCAGATGCCGTAGCCGTTTTCTCTGAACAATTCAAGGTTGACGGCTATGAGCTCCCGCGTTCGCGAGCGTGAAACCTTCCGGTTGTCAAACAAAAACCGGCGAATGTGCTGCCCCGTCCAGAGTCGGTGCAATTCGATGATGTCTTTATTGTCAACAGGCGTAATGCGCAGTCGGGAAGTTATAATCGTGCCGGTGCACGGCATTGAGCGCTCCTCGCTGGGGTGTTACATTCATCCATTCAGCGCTCGAAAAGTACCCCTTTAACTAATGTCAGATTGTACCCTTTTTAAAATTGAATGTAAAGTACCAAAATAGATCATCTTTCACCACGCCACCCCGCAATCCTGCCCCGCCGGCATGAGTGTGAAAACTGAAGCGCCATTATTGCCCCGGTGGGAAAATTCGTGCACGCTATTTGCTACTCTAATCAGTGGATCGGCGGCAGATGCCCTAACGATCCTGCAATGAGCCTTGCTTGAAATATAATCATCACAGATTAAGTGCACAAATAGACAGATGTGTCCTGACTCTATACTGTTACTATGCAATAGAAATTTTCTTTTCATTCACCCACATGCCAAGGAGGAACTTATGGCCTATAAACTTCCCCCCCTCCCGTATGCCCCAGATGCTCTCGAACCCTACATCGATCAGGAGACGATGAAGATTCATCATGGCAAGCACCATGGCGGCTACGTCAACAAGACCAATGCGGCGCTGTCAGATTTTGCCGATCTGGCAGCCAAACCGATTGACGAAGTGCTCAAAGACCTCTCGTCGGTTCCCGAAAATATCCAGGGCGCAATTCGCAACAACGGCGGCGGCCATTCTAACCACACGCTCTTCTGGCGGATACTGGCGCCCAACGCAGGCGGACAACCACAAGGGGATCTGTCAAGCGCAATCAGCAGCGCGTTCGGCAGTTTTGATTCGTTCAAGGAAAAGTTTACCAATGCGGCACTCACCCGGTTCGGCAGCGGCTGGGCATGGCTGGTGATCAATCCTGGCTCGGGCTTGGAAGTAACCAGCACACCAAACCAGGATTCACCACTCAGCGACGGCAAAACACCGATACTCGGTCTTGACGTCTGGGAGCACGCCTACTATCTTAAATACCAAAACCGTCGCCCGGAATACATCGAGGCATGGTGGAACGTCGTCAACTGGAATAAAGTCGGCGAGATTTTCTCGCAGAACTCCTGAGCATCGGCGCGCTCAAGCCGATGATGAGAAGCTGCGTGCCGAGCTGCCGTTGGGTGCTCACCAGGCGAGCGCTGGACGTCGTACTTTACATACCCAACGGCCTTTTCGTAGCCCCCCGGGCACCCTATGAGCTCCCTCTCTACTCGGTCCAGACAAAATTGCGGGTAATCGTTTCATCCCCGGTGCTGATTGCAGCGACGTACAATCCGCCGGACGCAGGGATGCGATAAGCAGTTGCCCCTGTCCAGCGAATCGCATTGTTGCCGGCTTTGAGTGTCAGGTTGCGGCGATGAATGCGCCGGCCGGTCGGATCGTAGATTTCGATCTGCACCTCGCCCGGCTGCGACATCGCAACCGTAATCTCGAATGCGTGCAGGCGTTGCTGCGTGCAGATTCGGCGGAATCTTGTCTCAAAATTGAGTTTGTGTACCTGTACCGGATCGGTAAGTGCACCCGCCTTTCTACTCGCATGCCAGTCCCCTGCCGCGGTCATGACGCCGGTTGTCGGATCGACTTCGATCATGACCGGATTGGCTACAGCGTAGTTGGTTGTGGCAACGTCATGGCCTTTGTTACTGAGTTGACTGCGCACATTCGAGCCGATTTGCGTGTTGACGCGCAGCGTGTTGACACTGTTGAAGCGCACGGTGCGGGTTTCATCCGGATTGAAGGTGTTCTCCTGATGCTTTGTTTCGAAGCGCGGGGCGGTTACGGCGTCGGTTGGCTCCATGCCGAATTCTATCAGGTTGAGCAAAATGTTAAGCGCGGTTTGGTCCTGTTTGTCTCCGCCGGCAACGGAAATGGCATAGACCGGCTTGCCGTCCTTCAAAACGAGTGTGGGCGTGAGCGTAATACGCGGCCGTTTGCCGGGTTCGTACTGATTGGGATGTCCCGGCATCGTATTCAGGCAGCGCAGCCGCCGGGCAAAGTGGACGCCCAGTTCTGAGCACAGCGTGTAGTTGCCATTGCCGCTCGGGGTGGCCACGACCATATTGCCGTACTGGTCGGTCACCGCACAAGTGGTGGTTCCGCCCGGCCAGTACCACATCGAATCGGGATCGGAAAGCGCCTGCATGGTGAAGGGATTGCCGGGACGCACCTCGGTCGACGCCTGATCGGTAATCAAGTCGGCGCGCAGATCGTTGTACTCATCGGAAAGCAGGGCATTCATAGGCACATCCACAAAGAGCGGATCGCCGTAGTACTTGTCGCGATCGGCAAAGGCCAGCTTCTCAGCTTCAACCACGGTATGTAAATACTCTGCGGAAAGATGCCCCATGCTTTTAAGATCGAAACGCTTCAAAATCGCCAGCATCTGCAGCAGTACCGGCCCTTGCGTCCAGGTATCGCATTTGTTAACAACATATCCGTTATAATCGTACGTCACCGGATCCTCGATGCGCGTCTGGTAGGCCGCCAGGTCTTCTCTGGTAATAAAGCCTGCATCGGAGCCACCCTGAGCAAACCAGTCGGCAATGGTCTCGGCGATATCGCCTTTGTAAAAGCGCTCACGCGCCGCGCGCAGCTTCTCGATGCGCGTTCCCGATGTAGTCGATTCGGTCTGGATCAATTTGCGCAATGTCGCGGCCAGCTCGTTGTACCAGCTTCTGCCGCCGGCATCCAAAATTGCCAGCACCGGTTGTGCGACATCATCGAACGACTTCGTTCCATACTCTTCCAATACCTTGAAAAAGAGGCTGATCGGTCCGGGAACCGGGGACACTTTTTTATTGGGGCTGTTTTTGGGAATTCCGTTCTGCATGAAGTACTTATAGGCGGTCGAATCCAGAGGAGCGACGCCCAGACCGCACAATACTTTGACTTCCTGCTTCTTGGCGTCGTATATAATATAGGGAATTTCGGCGCCGATGCAGAATGAACCATAATCGGTGACCGACAGTGCAAGCAGCGTTGCGACCGATGCATCCGCCGCGTTGCCGCCCGCTTTGAGCATGTCCAATCCGGCCTGAACCGCCCGATAATCTTTCCCCGCCGCAACAGCGCCGCCTCTGCCCGAACCATTCCAGTCCGCCCCGAATGTTAAGGATGCGCAAAATAATCCGCTCATGACGAATGTTTTGAACCTGATCGACATGCGTGACCTCCCGAACGTTAACCGCTTAATTATGGCGAATCGCCTCCGCGATGCGAGCAGGCCCGCTTCCGCGCCGCAAACTTCGATCCGCCCCTGAATATGCTGATTTGTTTTGCCGTGACTGAGGATATTTGCTGAACTGCAAAGAAAATATACTAAAAATCCCGCGCCATGACCATAAAAAAGTAGCGTAGCGGCTATTCGGCGGCCGCGCTCAGAATGGGATTGGGGTCCCGGCTGAGTTCGGGCAGATTGTCCCGGTATAGTCCAAGCTCTTTAATCAACTCCATAATATCACTATGCACCGGCGCCTGAAGACTGACCGTTTCTCCCGTATACGGGTGCGGGAAGCTCATGACGCGGCAGTGCAATGCCTGGCGGTTGATCAGCGGCAGCTTATACTCTTTGGGATGCTCCCGCCATTCGATATAATCCTCCTCAGGCAAGCTATACAGCTTATCTCCAGCGATCGGGCATCCGATTGAGGCGAGATGCACCCGAAGCTGATGGGTGCGTCCGGTGGTGGGTTCGGCTTTGATCAGGCTGAAATTTTTGTTGGCGCTTTTGCTGAGCACAGTAAATTTTGTGGAAGCTTCCTTGCATGACAAACCGCGTATTGCCTGCTTGTAGCTGATAAGTGAAGTCGGCGACCTGCCGATGGGGGCCTTAACCATGAAACATTGATTTTGCGGCGTATTGTAGGCGATGCAGATATACTGCTTGTACATCTTGCCCGACTTCCAGGCATGTTGCATGGCATACTTAACTTTTTCACTCTTGGCAATGATGAGCACACCCGATGTCTCCCGGTCGAGCCGATGAACGACGGTGGCATCGCGATAGATGTTGGGCTGATGCATGAAGCGCAATTGAAAAATCAGATTATTGCGAAACGAGCGTCCGTTGCGATGCACCAGCAAATTGCCGGGTTTGTCAATTCCCAGGATGTAATCGTCTTCATAAAAGATCCGGTAGTTGAGATCCGCATCCGGTTCGCTGACGTCATCGATGTAAAAGGAGACAATGTCGTCGGTCTTCACCTTGTTGTAAGCAATGCTGGGCAGATTGTTGTGCAAAATACGCTGCTGTTCGATATGCTCCTTCCAGCGTTCTTCATCGTTGTAGGTGAAGCGCTTGCTCAGATACTTCAGAAGGGGAAGATTTGCGTAATTTCGGGGTACTTTTGAAGATATAATCATATTTCGTTAATATATAAAGGCTTGAATCCCTTATACTCTTGCGAAATATAATGTATCAGAATGATTTCGGTTCTTTTATCTCTCTCGATATTAATAATCACCCGGTCGATATATCGCCGTGCAATAAAAAAACCGCGGCCGTGCGTATCAAACAGGCCTATCGGTACATTATCATCATCAAGAGTCAACTGACGGGACAGCCAGTATAACACATCAGATTTTTTCAGTCGTCCGCCATTATCAATGATCGATACGGCAACTTTCTCCGGATCAAAAAATACGTTAAGGTCAATGGCTTCTTCATCCTTCAGCTCAAAACGGTAATTCCATTCCTCCTTGCAATCGGGTTTCTCCTTGCGAATTCCATAAAACACAGCATTGGTCAGAATTTCAAAAATAACCAGCTCGAGCTTCTGGGCCTGATGCGTATGCGGCAAAAACTCGACTGCCCGATGCGCATCGGCCTGCAGTTGCTTGCCGCTTGTAATCCGGAAACGGCGACTCTGCGCGCAAGACTTGAAGTGCTTCTCAATTCCAAAGACATCATTGTTGAGCAGGTTTTGAATGACGACGGAAAGCTCATCGAAATTAAATGGAACCGTTTTAACGAAAATATTGCCGACATCCTGCTTGAGCGCCAGCTCCAGATAATCTTCGATATTGTAGGCGGTAATGAGCAGGCGTTTGACAGCCGGATAGCGGTGCTTGACAATTTTGAGCAGCTCGAAACCTTTCATTTCGGGCATGTTGATATCCGAAATGATCATATCAATCGGATGATACGGCAGGATGTTCTCCAGAGCATCGGGGCCGCTCTCTGCCACATGAACCGTATAGCCCTGCATATCAGCAAGAAAATCGGCAATAAAACTGAGCATCTCCGGCTCATCATCCACAACGAGCAGGCGTATGTCTTTTCTGTCAACATCGGAATACTCCATGATTCAGCCCCGGCAACAGGTTGTTTTAGGTGTGTACGGTCACTATTTTTTAGTGGTCAACTGCTCTGCAGAGAAACGTGATATTCCCGGTGAAATTCAATGCTGCAAAAGACGAACGCAATCGTATCGGCTGTATTTCCTCATATAAAATCCCGGATAATGATGCCGGCCGTTATTGGGTTGGCCGGACTGGGGTGCGGAATTGCACTTTCACATATCATCACCTCCGGATTACACACTGAATTGTACATCAATGCCGTGCTGGTGTCAACGCTGGTTGCCCTTGCCGCCGGTATATTGTGCGGGCATCCGTTCGCCCGCTTTCTTGCCTTCGGGGCGGCCGGATTTTGCGTGCTCACCTGCCACCTCTCGCGGCAGCAGGCATTCTTTGCACACTTGACGCCGCTTTGCAGCCGGGAGGAGCCGGTTGTATGCAACGGTCGCATTATTTCGCCGGTGGTTGACTATTACGGCAAGTACCGGTTTTTGTTCAGGCTGGACGCAATCGTACCGCAACCGGGGGATACGATACACATTAACGCCGTAGTTGAATGCATCTGCCCGGTAAAGCCGTATGCGTATGGCATAATGTCGGTCAGCGGCGTCTACCGCCCGCCGAAACCGCCCGTCTCCTTCGGTGGATTCGATCAATATACGTACATGCTCGGCAGAGGCATCCGGGGCCGGCTTTACGTTCGTGAGATCGCGCAGCAGTCGCCGACGGACTTCCCGCCGCACCGGGCCGCCGGGGCAGTTCGCACGTATATGCTGCGGATACTGGAGAAGGTGGACAACCAGGATAATCGCGCAATTCTGCAGGCATCACTGCTGGGCGAGCGCCAGTCACTGTCATCCGAATTGAAAACCAGATACCGTGAGGCGGGAATTTATCATCTGCTCTCGATTTCGGGACTACATATTGGCATGCTGATCGCGTTCGTCCTGGTCATCCTGGGAAAACTGCCGGTTCATAAATCCGTCAGAGTGTTGATAGCCATTGGTCTTATCTGGGCATACACACTCTTTGTCGGGTTGATGCCGTCAATTGTGCGGGCGTCGATCATGGCCACGCTGTTGCTTTCATCATTGCTGATCGGCAGATCGAGCAATGCCATAAATTCTCTGGGGATCGCCGGGATCGTATGGCTGCTCTTCTCACCGCAAAGCCTGTTTGCTCCGGGATTTCAATTGTCTTTTGCGGCCACGTTCGGCATTCTCTTGCTCACACCGAGGATCAAGAAAGGCATCGAAGCAGGGATGCCCTCGGCCGATGTACAGGCCGTGCTTGACAAAGGCACGGCATCTTTTGCGGTGAGTATGGCCGGATTCATTGCGACGGCGCCGGTTCTGGCCTGGCACTTCGGAGCATTGACACCGTTCGGGCTGCTGGCCAATCTACTGGCGGTCGTATTGATGACGGGCGCCATGTGGTCACTGTTTGCCGCGATGATCGCGGGCGGCATCGCGCCGCTTGCGGAGATTACCACCGCCTTTTCGTCACTGCTGCTGAGCGGCATCGACGGGCTGGCACGCCTGAGCACGTTTGTTCCCTTCGCTCATGTTGAAGTGGTCAAGCCCGGTGCGGAACTGATTGTCGCCTTTGTCGCAAGCGCCTTGCTCATCGGATCGGCACATCGCAAGCGAGTCCTCCGGGTTGCACTGCTATGCCTGCTCGGCATAATGATACTGTTGCCCGGTTCGCTGATTTTGCGGCGGATGCTGAGCAGAACTGAGATAATTGCTTTCAGTACGCGTCACCGGGCACTTGCGGCAATCACCTGGCGCAAGGGCAAACGCTGGCTGGTGGGAACACTTGACGAGTCTGCCGGCGCATCCTCCCTTCGAAACAGTATAGCGCCCTGGATGCGAACATCTTTCTCTAAGGAACTTGATGCGGTGTTGCTTGACGGCGCCAACCCGCGGCTGATACAGCATGCCGACAGGCTGCTGGCGCAGTATCGGCCGCGCACTATCTACCTGTACAATGCGGTTGACTGGAAAGTACTGCACAATCTCCGTCAAATCGGGGCGGAAGCCGGGTGCGGTGTGGAGCGAGTTTTTGTGGGAGATACGCTCGTGGCCGGCAGGCAGCAACGCTGCGTCGTGCACAATGAGGGCGGCAGCTTTGCGCTGCAGAGCGGGGGAAATGCCGTAAATCTCAGGAAATCTTCCGATTCAGGATTCCACCTGTCAGTAGATGGGGAAATGTTTGAGAATGGCAGATTATCGGCGGTACGGTACCGGATTGGGAGGGACGGGCAGATCACCCGCCAATCAGCGGCAAAGTGCAATCATCCGGTTTCGTCGCTGTCGTCCTGTTTCTGACTGGCCCGGTTATTCGTAGGTTCGGCAAGCGCTTCTTCTTCGGGGGTGGCATATTTGCCTTTGCGATGATAAGTTGATTTATCATCGTGCACCTGTTCGGATTTCTTCGGCAGAGGGATTCTTTGTTTTGACATTTTAATCTACACGCTACAGGCCAGGGCTTCAATGCATAGTTCGGTCAAGAATCATCATAATTACCGCCAGAATAATTACGCCAAACACTACAAATTGCAATTTGCGGCCGCCTATCTTTTTTGAGAGCGTTACACCAAAATGCGTGCCCCCCAGCGCGCCTGCTGCCATTAAGAGGGCGACTTTGAAATTGACGTCGCCGGAATGACCGCCGTCGCTTTGACCGATAAATGCGTAGATGCCGGACATTACCGTCATCGATATTAGTGCAATGAAAATTGATGAACCGACATACATGTCTTTTTCTTTATAAAAGAACAACAGCGACGGAATAATCAGAATACCTCCGCCTATTGAGGTCATTCCCATAATTGCCCCGATTAAAAAGACAAATGCTATTTGCACTATTCTGCCGGCGGTTGTTTCGAAAAAAGAGATCTTGAGTTTGGAATAGTCGATCAATACCGTAAAGAGCGCAAACAGTATCGAGACAATAATCGTGTAGCTGATGGCATCCTGCAGCCTGGCCACACCTGCGGGAAGCAGAATTGACTTGCTCCACTTAACCAGCAGCGATGCGATAATGACGCCCGGCAGGGAATTAATGAGAAAATGAAGGCTTGCCTTGAAATTGATGGTACCCTGGCGGTAATGCTTAAAACCGGCGTATATTTTGGTCAATACGGCATAGAGTCCGGCGGTGCCGACAGCTTCGATGGGTTTCAGCTTGATAATAAGAATAAGCACCGGCACAGCAAGTACGCCACCGCCGACACCGGTCAGGCCAATGAGAAATCCCAGAATCCCCCCGGAAACAATATACACGACAATGTCAACCATCAAGCATTCCTCTACACGGGTTAGCGTCGAAAGGGAGATAAAATACATAAACCGCAGCTTTTCACAGAATGCTCAGCACGTCCGGCAATCTGCCCATTGCATGGTGGACCAGTCGAGATGCTGATGCGGGCAGAACCGGTTTTTGTATGCCATGCTGGCATTTTCCCTGATGTAATAGCCCAGATAATAGTGCTCCAATCCCAGTTTGCGGGCATACTCGATCTCTTTGCACATGCTGAATACTCCCAGGCCGAGTTTTTTGTAGTCGTTGTGGAAAACAAAATAGACACTGCTTAACCCATGCGACGAACAATCCAGGAAGCCTGCCGCTGCCAGCTTTCCGTTGTAATAGTATTCTGACTGCAATGACGGGCATGAGGCAAAAAAGAAACTGTTTTGAAAATCGTCCTTATCGGTATCGTGATTATTGAAGCGCCGTATCGAGTGGTCGACATAGATATCAAATATCTCATCCGAATAACTCAGCGGTTTGAATTCGACGGAGGTCAGCGCATTGCGCCTGATAATTTTGCGTTGACTTTTGCGCAACCGGAAATCCTGCACCTTCACCCGGATCGGGGAACAGGAGCGACATTGCAGGCACATCGGCCTGAAAAAATACGCTCCGAACTTGCGCCAGCCCTTTGCCAGAAACTGTTCCAGATCACGCTCATCGAGCTCGAATGCATGGAAATAGGCGAAGCGTGCCGTTCGCCCGTCGATATACGGGCACGGGAAAATGTTGCTGAGTTGGATGTCCTTGATGATAATCATGAGCAGGGGCCCGGGGAATACAGAATGGTCCTGTTGAGCGGGACAATCCATTCTTCCATCCATCCAATATATTTTATACATCTTAAAATAAAACTCCTACCACCCCTACGCATCCGGAGAATCATGCATGAAAATTTTTGTACCCGGCAGAATCTGTATTTTCGGCGAGCACAGTGACTGGGCCGGTGGCTATCGCAGAATAAACGGTGCGCTCGAAAAAGGCTCTACCATTATAACCGGCACCAATCAGGGACTTTATGCGGAAGTCAAGCCGCATCCATCCAAACTGATCTTCAAGGCCACGCTCGAAGACGGAACTAAAAAAGGGCCGTTTGAAATCCCCATGAATCGCGATCGACTCCTTGAAGAGGCCCAGAAGGAGGGCTTTTTCAGCTATGCTGCCGGTGTTGCCTATCAGGTACTGACGCATTACAGGGTGCGGGGACTGGAAATCGACAACTATCTTACCGACCTGCCGGTTAAAAAAGGACTTTCATCCAGTGCCGCGGTGACGGTGATGGTCGCGCGGGCATTCAATCGCATTTATGACTTGAAAATGACCATCCGCGGAGAAATGGAATTTGCCTATCTGGGTGAAATCACCACTCCTTCACGCTGTGGTCGCATGGATCAGGGGTGCGCCTACGGCTCCCGACCGATCATGATGAGCTTCGACGGCGACAGGATTGACGTAAAAGAGATTTCAATCGGCAGCGATCTGTACTTTGTCATTGTTGACTTGTGCGCAGGCAAAGATACGAAAGAGATACTCAATCGCCTCAATCACGCATTTCCTTTTGCTGAGGACGACGTATCAAAAGCAGTACAGCACTATCTCGGCAGAATCAATGCCGACATCACCCGCGATGCACTGGAAGCAATCGAAAATGGTGATGCTGTTCGTATCGGTGCCATCATGCGGCAGGCGCAACAGGAGTTTGACAAGGCCTGTACTCCCGCGTGTCCGTCTCAATTGAGCTCACCGGTATTGCACAAAGTGCTTGAATACGAACCAATTCAGCCCTATATCCTCGGCGGCAAAGGGGTTGGCTCGCAGGGTGACGGGACGGCGCAGTTTATTGTCAGGGACGAAGCGGCGCAGCACCAGGTTATCAGTATCCTGGAGAAGGACCTGAAAATGCAATGTTTGAAGCTGGTAATCCAATCGGCACGACGGGTGCGGAAAGCAGTTATACCCGCGGCCGGTTTCGGCACCCGTCTCTTCCCCGCATCAAAGGCAATGAAAAAGGAGCTCTTTCCGATCATTGACAAAAACGGCAGAGCCAAACCGGCAATCATGGCAATCGTCGAAGAAGCGGTTGATGCCGGAATTGAAGAAATTTGCATCATCGTGCAAAAAGGCGAGCGCAATCTCTTTGAGGATTTCTTCTGCATTCCACCGATGATCGAAAATTTTAACAAATTGTCAAAAGAATATCAGCGCATGAGTGAATATATCCAGGAGTTGGGCAACAGAATCAGCTTTGTCCAGCAGGAGACGCAGGAAGGATTCGGTCACGCCGTCTATTGCGCAAAGGACTGGGTCGGTGACGAACCGTTTCTGCTGTTGCTGGGCGATCATCTTTACGCTTCGGACACTACAACCTCCTGCACCCGCCAAATGCTTGACGCATACGACCGAGTCGAGACCAGTGTTGTCGGCCTGAAAATAACGCCGGGAGAGATCATTCATCACTTCGGCTGTGCGACCGGCGCCTGGCAGGAACCCAAATCATTGTTACAGTTGACGGAATTTGCCGAAAAGCCGGATCTGGCGTATGCCCGCGAGAAACTGCATGTTGAGGGTATGCCGGAGGATCAATTCTTCACGGTTTTCGGCCAATATGTGCTGCAGCCGGAACTATTCGAGATTCTGGATGAGCACATCAGTCAGAATATCCGTGAAAAAGGTGAATTTCAACTCACATCTTGCCTTGATCGACTGCGCCAGGAGCGGGGATTCTACGGATATGTCGTCAAAGGAAGAAGGTTCGATATCGGCATTCCCGAAGCGTACCAGCAAACGTTGGCTGATTTCAAAAATGCCTGAAGCATTGTGCCCCCCCATTTCGCACCACAGATTTCGTACTGTCGATCCCGGTCGATTTGCCAAAGTCCCCCATTCACCGCAAACGCGCCGCGTCAAAACACCATATTTATCCGGTATTGGGTATAATTTCATCCTGAATACACTATATCTTGTGCTTGCATTCTCATGACCATTCCTGCACGTTCTTGATCGAACATGCTCATTATTGATTAGATGACAACGATTCCGGTAATTATTTATTTTCTTCACGCGAAAATTTCAATCTTGTATGTAATCTGAAATTACAAACTTAATCCTCAGAAAGGAGCATCTGAATATGGCCGATCAACAATCCAAAGGCGGCATGACTTCCTTCATGAACGAAAAAAGGACCTTCCCGCCGCCGGCATCCATTCAGGAAAATGCATATGTAAAGAACATGGAACAGTATGAGGAAATGTGGAAGCAATCCATTGAAGATCCGGATGCTTTCTGGCTCGAACAGGCCAAAACCCTCACTTGGTTCAAAGAACCAGCCAAAAGCCTGGAATACACCTGGGACACCAAGGCCCGCAAGATCGAGCACACCTGGTTCGAAGACGGCGAGATCAACGTTTCCTACAACTGCCTCGACCGTCACCTCGATACTCCGATCGCCAAAAAGACGGCTATCATCTGGCAGGGCGACGCTGAGGATGACGTCAAAAAATACACCTACGAAGAGCTTCACAAAGAAGTATGCAAGTTCGCCAATGTGCTCAAGGCAAAAGGAATCAAGAAGGGTGATCGTGTCGCCATTTACATGGGCATGGTCCCCGAACTGGCAATTGTCATGCTGGCCTGCACCCGCATCGGCGCGATCCATTCGATCATTTTCGGCGGATTCAGCTCGGATGCAATCTCCGGGCGCGTGAATGATTCCGACTGCAAGATGCTGATCACCTGCAATGTGTCTCGGCGCGCAGGCAAATCAATCAAACTGAAAGATATTTCGGACAAAGCCCTCGAATCATGTCCGACTATTGAATCGGTTGTTGTTGTCAAGGTCACCGACGAAGAATGCACCATGAAGGACGGCCGCGACGTCTGGTATCACGAAGAGACAGCAAAGGCAAACGAGGAGTGCGAAGCCGAAAAGATGAATGCCGAAGACAAGCTCTTCATCCTCTATACGTCCGGCTCAACCGGCAAGCCCAAAGGTGTTGTTCACACCACCGGCGGCTACCTGCTGCACACTTCACTAACGCACAAATATGTTTTCAATATTCATGACGATGATGTGTACTGGTGCACGGCGGATATCGGCTGGGTAACCGGTCACAGCTATATCGTTTACGGACCTTTGGCAAACGGCTCGACGTCCATTATGTTCGAAGGTGTCCCGACCTATCCGGATGCCGGCCGCTTCTGGCACATCTGCGATAAATTCGGCGTAACCAATTTCTATACCGCCCCGACTGCAATCCGCGCCCTCATGCGTCTGGGTGAAGAATATGTCGCCAAATACAAACTCGACACCTTACGCATCCTCGGCAGCGTCGGCGAACCGATCAATCCCGAAGCATGGATGTGGTACTACGAAAAAGTCGGTCACAGCACATGCCCCATTGTCGACACCTGGTGGCAGACCGAAACCGGTGGCTTTATGATTACCCCTCTGCCGGGCGCCATGACCCTCAAGCCGGGTTCCGCTTCGCGTCCGTTCTTTGGTGTCAAGCCGCTTGTACTGCGCGACGATCGTTCCGAATGCGATAAGAACGAAGGCGGCAAGCTCTGCATCGCCAAACCCTGGCCGGGCATGATGCGTACTATGTGGGGCGATCACGATCGCTTCGTCGACACCTACTTCACGATGTACGAAGATCTCTATTTTGCCGGTGACGGTTGCCGCGTTGATGATGATGGAGACTACTGGCTGATGGGTCGCATTGATGATGTTGTCAACGTATCCGGACACCGTATCGGTACCGCCGAGGTTGAAAGCGCACTTGTCAGCCACGATAAAGTCGCCGAAGCGGCCGTTACCCCGATCCCGCACGAAGTCAAGGGGCAGGGGCTTTACGCCTACGTCACCCTGAATGAAGGAATTGAAGATTCAGATGAATTGAAGAAAGAGCTGATCATGCATGTCCGCAAGGAAATCGGCCCGATCGCCGCTCCGGAAGCAATTCAATTTGCGCCTTCACTTCCCAAAACTCGTTCCGGGAAAATCATGCGTCGTATTCTCAGAAAAATCGCTGAGAACCAGACCGACAATCTGGGCGACATTACGACGCTCGCCGATCCGAGCGTTGTCGAAAAGCTTATTGCCGGTCGCAACGCTTAATTTCGTTAGTCAATTTACAAGCCGGATACCGCATTATTGATATCCGGCTTTCTTTTTTTTCACCTCATCAGAACGTTCTCAGAAGGATTTGGTATGGCAAATGAAAAGGTCATGAATAGATGGCTGGTAGTGATTGGCGCGATATTGATCCAGCTCAGTCTGGGTGCGATATATGCCTGGAGTGTATTCACCAAAAAACTGACGATACCGGTAGCCGACGGGGGCCAATATGGATTCAGTGCGTCTCAGACGGCCTGGGTGTTTTCTGCCGGACTGGCTACATTTGCGGTTGTCATGGTCATCGCCGGGAGAATTCAGGGCAAACTTGGCCCGCGCAATCTGGCAATAGCCGGCGGCCTGGTGCTGGGCCTGGGGTACATATTGGGCGGTTTTCTGGGCAGCTCCTTTGCCGCGCAACTCCTGTGTATCGGCATTATCGGCGGTGCGGGCATCGGCCTGGGCTATGTCGTTCCGATAGCCGTTGGCGTCAAATGGTTCCCCGATAAAAAAGGGATGGTATCGGGACTGGCCGTAGCCGGTTTTGGTTTCGGCGCCACCATCTGGGTCAAACTTGCCGGTAGCTGGTTCGGCGGCCTGCTCAATACAACACGGCTCTTCGGCCTGCCCGGAGTACAGAGCGTATTCATTATTTATGGTATCATATTCGCCGTTCTGGTTTTGCTGGGAAGCCTCGTCATGGTTAACCCGCCCGATGGCTATAAGCCGCAAGGATGGGAGCCTCCGCAGCCGACAGGGTCACAAACAGCAACCGGCTCGGTAAATCTTACCGAAGCAGAGATGCTCAAAACGCCACAATACTTCATGCTGCTTTTCATGTTCATCGGCTCTGCCCTTGCCGGATTGATGGTGATTTATTGCATTCGCCTCTTCGGCATCGATGCACTGCAGTCAAGCGGCGCTGCCGCTGATGCCACTGCAGCCGGTGCCATTGCCGGAACGGCAATGGCATGGTATGCCATTCTGAATGGTTTGGGCAGAATCGTCTGGGGTACCGTTTCGGATAAAATCGGGCGCAAGCTTTCCCTGCTGGCGATGTGTGTCTTTCAGGGAATTATCATGCTGCTCTTTTTCAAGATGGGAACATCGTCAATTGGATTGATAATTGGAGCATGTATCATCGGCTTCAATTTTGGCGGTAATTTTGCTTTGTTCCCAGTTGCAACAGCCGACTTCTTCGGCAACAAGAATGTCGGTAAAAATTATGGCTGGGTTTTTCTTGCATACGGCTTTGCCGGAATTGCCGGGCCGCAGGTTGCAGGCTTTTTCAAAGACTCGGCCAAGGGCGGTGATGTCAATGCCTGGAAAACACCCTTCATCATTGCCGGGATTTCCTGTCTGATCGCCGGAGCCATCAGTCTCGCGCTGAAAGCACCGAAACCCAAAGAATCCTGAGCCATTCGTTTAGAAATGTAGCGCAGAAACCCGGTTCCGCACCGGGTTTCTTTTTTTTAATCAGGCAAGCCTTTTTCAGAATGTGAAATACCTTCGTTTGCGTTCCACCATGCCTGAATTATTTTTCAAAATCGTTTCTATCCAACATTGCTAATCTTCGAACCCAGCCCATGAAGCAAACTCCCCTCTACCGGAAACATATTGATTTGGCGGCAAAAATAGCGCCGTTTGGCGGCTACGACATGCCTATTCAATATTCATCGGGTATCATTAGCGAACACGAAGCAACCCGCAGCGCAGCTACAATATTCGACACATGCCACATGGGAGAATTTGACGCACGGGGTAGCGCTGTCGTCGCTGATCTTGATAAGCTGGTTACTCGGGATGTTGCGACTCAGGCTGTCGGTTCGTGCCGCTATTACCTGATGTGCAATGAATCCGGTGGTGTGATCGATGATTTGATTATGTACCGGATGGCCGATAACCGTTTTTTCATTGTAGTCAATGCCGGAACGCAGGAGACCGACTTCGAGTGGATACAATCGCACCTGTCAACGCAGTCCAGCATCGAAAATATCGGGGAGCAAACTGCAAAGCTTGATATTCAAGGGCCGCAAGCACCCGGGCTGTTTCAAAGCATGATCGATACTTCCCTCGAAGGATTGAAATACTACCGGTTGCGCACCTGCAGCAGAAACGGCAAAGAGGTGTTAGTCTCCCGCACTGGATATACCGGTGAGATCGGTGTGGAAGTGTATTGCGATACGCAAACAGCGCTCGGCTTGTGGGATGAATGCCTCGAAAAAGGTATCACCCCCGCCGGACTGGGCTGCCGTGATACCCTCAGGCTGGAGATGGGCTACCCGCTTTATGGCCACGAGCTTTCCGATAAGCGCAATGCCGCCGATTATGCGGGCGGGACGCCGTTGCTTTCGAATAACAAGTCGTTTGTTGGTTCACGGCACATTCTCAATGACAAGGCACAGGAAAATGTGTTTACGGCAATTGAGTTGCACGGTCGCAGGGCGACCCGCTCGGATGATGTAATCTGCACTGCCGGCGGCGAAGAAATCGGCATCGTGACCAGCGGAAGCTACAGCCCCACGCTGCGCAAAGCTCTGGCGCTTGGCTACGTATCCAAAGACGCGCATCGCCGGGGCATGAGTGTCGCGCTTGGCAAAAGCCGCCTGACCGGCACGATAACAGCATTGCCCTTCGTAAAGCAAACAACGGCCAGGAAAGCGCTGGCGCGATTTTTATGAAAATGATGATTCGCGTTTAACAGTGTATGCAAAATCTGCGAAGTGCATGAGCGATCACCTTTACCCCGAAAAGGAGCATTTATGAACATTCCCGAAAATCTGAAGTACGCCAGAACTCACGAGTGGGTCAACGTCGAGGGTACGCAAGCCGTTATCGGTATTTCCGATCATGCACAGGAGGCTTTGGGCGACATTACCTTTGTAGAACTTCCCGAAGTCGGCCAAACACTCGAAGTTGGCAAAGAATTCGGCGTTATCGAGTCTGTCAAAGCAGCCAGTGATTTGTATGCACCGCTTGGCGGCACAGTAGCAGAAGTCAACAATTCACTGGACGCCGAACCCGAAGCAATTAACAAAAGCCCCTACGAAAACGGCTGGATTGTCAAACTCAAAAATATCACCATCGACGACGCCAGTTCGCTGCTCGACGCAGCATCTTATCGAAAATTACTGGAAAGTGAAGAATGAGTTATATAGCAAATACGCCTCAGCAGCAGCAGGAAATGCTTGCAGTGTGCGGGGAGGATTCAATTGATCGGCTCTTCAGTGATATTCCCGGGCAACTGCGTCCAGCAACATTCAACCTTTCCAGGCCGCGTTCCGAACAGGAAGTTCGTTCTATTCTCTCAAAGCTTGCCGAGCAGAATTACTCGCATTTGACAAATTTTGTAGGCGGGGGATTTTACGATCATTTCATACCGGCGGCAGTGGAAGCGATTGCTTCCCGCAGTGAATTTTACACCGCATACACTCCCTACCAGCCCGAATTGTCGCAGGGGACCTTGCAGGCGATTTATGAATGGCAGACTGCAATCAGCAGGCTGACCGGTATGGAAGTTTCCAACGCTTCCTTGTATGACGGAGGCACAGCACTCTACGAGGCTTGTCAAATGGCAATCCGCTCGACCGGGCGCAACAAGGTGGTCATTGACGGCGGTGTCAATCCGATCTATCGCAAAATGCTCTATTCATATACGGCCAATTTGAATATTGATTTCATTGAAGTAGCGGTAACACACGGTCAGAGCGACCGGGATCACATCAAAGAGCAGATAGACGACAAAACCGCCGCACTGATTGTTCAGAATCCTAACTTCTTCGGTGTCATCGAAGATCATTCCGATATTGTCGGCATGTGTCACGACACGGGCGCTCTGGTTATTCAATCTGTCTACCCCATCGCCATGGCCGTGCTGAAAACGCCGGGAGAGATGGGCGTTGACATTGCCACCGGGGAAGGACAATCGCTGGGAATACCGCTGTCGTTTGGCGGTCCGTATCTCGGATTTATTGCAGCAGCGCGCAAACTGGTTCGCAAAATGCCCGGACGTATTGCCGGTCGGACCGTTGATGCCCGGGGTCGACCCGGATTTGTGCTAACCTTGCAGGCCAGAGAACAGCACATTCGGCGCGAGAAAGCTACTTCAAACATCTGTACCAATCAAGCGCTCTGCACGCTGAGGGCATTGACCTTTATGTCACTTATGGGTACTCACGGCATGCGGGATCTTGCACTGCTTTGCCTCAACAAGGCGCAATACGCCAAACAACGCATCAAAGCCATCGAGTCGGTTGATGTAATGGAGTCTTCGCCGACCTTCAACGAATTTACCGTGCGTCTCCCGATGGATGCCGGTGAGCTGGCCGGTCGCATGATCGAGAAGGGATTTGCAGCAGGCTTTCCACTGGGCGGCTACTACCCGGGCATGGAAAACTACCTGCTCATTGCGGTTACCGAAAAGCGTACCAAAGCTGAAATCGGCCAACTGGCGGAAGCATTGGAGGAGGCGCTATGGCAATAATATTCGAAAAATCAGTTGCGGGTCGACGGGGAGTACTCCCGCCTCGAAAGGATGTTCCTGTTGACGAAGCACTTTCTCCGGACCTTGCACGCCGGATTGAATTAGACCTTTGCGAGTTATCCGAACTCGATGTAGTCCGTCATTTTACCGAGCTGTCACGCAAAAATTACGGCGTCGACACGAATTTCTACCCGCTCGGTTCGTGTACGATGAAATACAACCCCAAATTCGCCGAAAAAGTCGCTGCGCATGAAGGCTTTTCAGATTTACATCCGCTGCTCCCGCAATTGCGTCGCGGCGGGATGTTGACACAGGGAGCGCTGGCCGTGCTGTACGAATTGGAGCAACAGCTCGGCGAGATCTGCGGTATGGATGCTTTCACCCTCCAACCCCTGGCAGGTGCGCATGGAGAGCTGACCGGCATGATGCTGATAGCCGCCTACCACCGCGATAAAGGCAACGACAAGGCCGAGGTGCTTATCCCCGACGAAGCACACGGCACAAATCCGTCTAGTGCGGCTATTGCCGGCTATTCGGTGCGCGCCATTCCTACCGATCGCGAGACCGGCATGCTGAATTTCGCCGCATTGCAACAAGCTATCAACGATAAAACCGCCGCGATCATGATGACCAATCCCAATACGCTGGGAATCTTCAATACGCAAATCAAGCAAATTGCCGACCTGGCGCATCAGCACGACGCCCTGCTGTACTATGACGGGGCCAACCTCAATGCCATCATGGGCAAATTTCGCCCGGGCGATGCCGATTTCGATGTTGTTCATGTCAATCTTCACAAGACCTTCGCCACACCTCACGGAGGTGGCGGACCCGGCGCCGGGCCGGTTGGGGTAAAACAGCGACTCATCGACTATCTCCCGATTTCACGTGTTGTCAAACGGTCCGACGGTACCTACTTTCTCGATTATAATTATCCCAAGTCAATCGGCTACATTGCCCCATTTTACGGTAATTTCGGTGTTTGCCTGCGCGCCTATGCTTACATACTGCGTCATGGCAGAGAGGGATTGATTGATATCAGCGAAAATGCTGTTTTGAACGCAAACTATATCAAAGAATCATTGCGCGAATATTACGATATAGCCTGTGACAAGATATGCAAACACGAATGCGTTCTTTCGGCGTCAATTCAAAACGAAAACGGAGTGCACGCACTGGATATTGCCAAGGCATTGATTGACAAAGGCATTCATCCGCCTACCGTCTATTTCCCGCTCATCGTCAAGGAGGCGATGATGATCGAGCCGACCGAAACCGAAAGCAAAGAAACGCTGGACAGGTTTATTGAAGTGATGAAGGAAATCGCCAAAATCAGTGAGACCAATCCGGAATCGCTGCATCGGGCGCCGGTAACAACACCGGTCAGTCGGCTTGATGAGGCTATGGCTGCCAGGAAGCTGGATTGTTGCTTTCACCAAAATGAGTGAATGCAGATAATACAGCAGTGTTCAATTTTTTTTCCGATGTAGCGCAAGATGCAGCGGGGTGCGTGAGAGGGGAATTTTGTATACGAAATTGTAACGTGCGACGTGATAGCTGGGATCGAATCCATAGAAATTTCGCTCCATTTTGCCAAGTTCCTCCGTCCGATAGGCTGACAGCGGCTTCATCGCCTCGTCGCGGTTGCGTTCCCGCTTCTTTGCGGCAATAAGCGTTGCGGCATCGGGCAGCATTTTGAGCAGTTGCCGCCTGACCAGTCCCGTAAATTCACCTGGTGGACAATCGACGACATCATCAATGAGTCCATATGCCTGCATAGTTTCCGGCCCGATCGGCAGACGATGCTGCATGATTTCCTTTTGCACATCGCGTCCCGCCCGTTTCGAAAGAAGGTATGTCCAGAATTCTGATCCGTAAAGATTACCCATGTTTTTGTAGTGTGGATTAAGAACGATACCCCGGCGCGCGACAATATAGTCGGCCGCCAGCGCCATAAAGACGCCGCCAGCACCGGCATTGCCCTGCATCACGGCAACTGTAAGGTGATTAGTTGAAATGATTACATTCTCAACGAAGTCATCCATTGCAACAATATTGCGCATGGACTCATCTGCCGGTCGTTCGGCGGCCTCGATAGTATTGAGGTTAATGCCGTTTGACCAGAAGTCGCGACCGCCCATGAGTGCAATTATGGTAACCGGGCGGGACCGGGCAAACGCAAGTGCCCTGCAGAGACGTTGACACTGGTCAGTTGACATCGCGCCATTATAAAATGGAAAATGCACAAAACCAATCCGATCGTGCTCTTCATAGTAAATTTCCTGAAAAGTACCCGCTTCTTGCCACAACGAAACCGGCAGCTCCGACACAGTCTCCGGACAATCGATCAGGACATGCTCGGCCGGCAATTTGATACCCCGATTATCAGCATTGTGCAGGCGTGCGTGGGTGATCCAGACCGCGCCGTTTGTGCATCCAATACACACTGCGCCGCTTCGCTTGCCGATGACGTCCCCTGCCGTTCCTGTCAAATGCGTCTCCCTGCAGGCGTCATAAACATATGCATGGCGGCCGGCAATGCTGCAGGGGGCGCCGGGCGATCCGTCGGCGGAATTAATCTTGGCAAGCACTGTTGCAACGGTATCTGTCTGCCAGTTGATGTGACGCGCTCGCTGGGGCAAAAAGGGGCGTGCTGTGCCGATAATTTCCCTGTTGCTGTAGTCAAGCTTACCCGGAGTGAATGACGGATCAGCAAGATGGCGCAACAGCGTATGCAGGCATTTCACGGCCGCTTCGGTAACTTCATTGCGATACAGGCTTGACTTTGACGCTTGGCGCATTTGAAATTCGTATGATGCGTAGATTGGCCCTGTATCTAATTCTGCTGCAGCTTCCAGAGCGGTCACTCCCCATGTTGGAGCGTGCTCCATAATTGCCCAGTCCAGCGATGACGGGCCGCGATCGCCTCTGGGTCCGGGATGGATGATGATGCAGCGTACCTTTTTCCAGACAGACTCGGGAATAGCGCGCTTGAGGAAGGGTGCGATGATCAGATCGGGTTTGTACAGGGCAACTGACTCACGCAATACCGATTCATTGATATCGAATTCAACCGATACCTCATGATCAAGACGACGCAGTTCAATAAAGAAGCGCTGGGTCAGGCTGTTGAAGCTGTGAGTCAGAAGCAATATTCTCATAGTAGCGCAGATGTACCATTTTGGCCGGTAACCTGCCAAGCCTGCAGCAGACATTACCGATTGCCTGATGCATCAGCAGATGCGCGGCAGTTGCTCGCCAGCAATACGTTGAACGATGCGTTCTCCGCCTAGTGCAGTTTGCATAGTGACCATGCACCGATCGTCATCAACAACTTCGCCGATCAGTGCCGACTGCCGGCCGAGTGGATGATTCAACATCGCCTGCAGCACGCGTTCCGCCGAATCGTTGGGAACAATAACGAGCATTTTGCCTTCATTGGCAACATAGAGCGGATCGAGACCAAGCAGCTCGCAGGCGCCCTTGACCTGAGGGTTCAGCGGAATTGCCGTTTCCTGCAATTTGATCCCCACCTGCGACTGCTCTGCAATTTCGTTGAGTGTGGAAGCAATGCCGCCGCGCGTGGGATCCCGCAGCACATGCACATCACTGGTTACATCGATAATGCCGGCGACAAGCGTATGTAAAGATGCCGAATCGGAGCGCAGGGTAGTTTGAAAATGCAGATCGTTGCGCAAAGACATTATCGTGACACCGTGATCCCCCAGGGTTCCGTTGATAAGAACGGCATCTCCGGGCCGGGCACGCGAACCGCTGATATCCATCTGGCGCGGCGCAATGCCGATTCCCGTTGTCGCGATAAAGATGCCGTCGCCCTTTCCCTTTTCCACGACTTTGGTATCGCCAGAAATGATCGGCACCCCGGCATTGCGCGCGGCAAGTCCCATCGATGTTGCCACACGATGCAAAGCTTTGAGTGGCAATCCCTCTTCCAGAATAAATCCGGCGGTCAGATACAAGGGCTGTGCCCCGGATGTCGCCACATCATTGATTGTGCCATGCACGGAGAGCGACCCAATGTCCCCGCCCGGAAAAAAGAGCGGAGACACGACATGAGCATCAACACTGGTGACGATTTTGTAGCCGGTAGGCACCTCAAAACAGGCGCTGTCATTGCCCTGCCTGAGCAGGTCATTGTCAAATGCGGCCACAAACATTTCGTCGATGAGCTGCGCCATTGCCAGGCCGCCGCTGCCATGAGTCAATTCGATGCAGCCATTTTCGATATCGAGGGGAGTTGTATACGTTCTTTTCACTGGCGAACTTTCATCCGATAGTATCCATTAGTCCCGGTGCTTGCCATACATGAAATATGCGGCACACGCGCCTTCGGAAGAGACCATGCAGGAGCCAACAGGATGGTCGGGCGTGCAGGCCGTTCCAAAAAGCGCACAGTCGAGGGGTTTACGAGCACCGCGCAATACCGACCCGCACAAGCACCCCTTGGGCTCGGGAACCTTTTCGATTTTGAGATTGAGCCGAATTTCAGCGTCAAATTGCGCGTAACGTTCTTTTAGGCGCAATGCGCTGTAGGGGACCGATCCCAGGCCCCGCCATTCAAACGATTGGCGAAGTTCGAATACCTCGGCAACCATTTTCTGAGCCGTGACATTGCCGTCGCGCCTGACACCGCGCGTGTATTCGTTTTCGACTTCGGCCCGCTGCTCGTTTACCTGCAGCACCAGCATGTGAATAGCCTTCAAAACGTCAAGCGGTTCGAAACCGGCAATTACCACCGGTTTGCGAAACTCTTCGGCAAAATATTCGAACGGACCCGAACCAATGACAACACAGACATGCCCCGGGCCAATAAAGCCGTCAATGTCAACCGTTCCAATAGATCGCACTTCGGGCGCTTCGAGAATATGGCCGACGGCCGGTGGGGTCAGGACGTGGTTGCAGAAAACAAGGAAGTTGTGCACACCTTCGCGTTCCGCTTTCAAAATTGCCGAGGCAGTTGGAGGGGTCGTCGTTTCGAATCCGACGGCAAAGAAAACAATGGTGCGGTCGGAATGCTCTTTTGCTAATTTGAGTGCATCGAGCACCGAATAAACCATCTTTACATTCGCACCATGCGCCCTGGCGTTTAAAAGACTGACCCCGTCTTTGCCGGGCACCCGCAGCAAATCTCCATAGGTGCATAATATCACGTCGTCACGCTGCGCGCAATCGACCGCCCCCGCAATGCGGGATACGGGCAACACGCAAACGGGACAGCCCGGACCATGCACCATTTCTATCGAGCTGGGCAAAAGATCATGCAAACCATACCGGTACAGTGCATGCGTATGACCGCCGCAAAATTCCATAAACCGATAGTGACGACCGAACTGTATCGCTGATTGCAAAAGTGAAGAAAGCCGCTGTGCCCGTTCTGCCGTGCGGTATTCATCTACATATTTCAAGCATCCTGCTCCTGTGATGCGCGCATGTCGTCAAATAGCTTGAGTGTCTCCTGAGCTTCGTGAGGATCCAGTTTTTCCAGAGCGTACCCGACATGCACAATAACATAATCGCCTACGTTAAGCTCTTCCAGCAATTCAACCGAAATTTCCTGTTCCACGCCTTCCAGATCAACTTTTGCCATTTTATCAGGCAGGATTTTTTTGACACGTGCGGGTACTGCCAGGCACATACATGTCTCCTGTAGCTGAGTTCATTTTGTGTTCGTGAGTTAAAATAATTCAATAAGGTTGCGCGCGTGCCCGGGTTGCTTTGTGCTATTCAACCTCGCCTACCGACGTAAGGTGCGGATGATTGCGAAGCATATTGTACAAGGTGGCACGGCCGACACCAAGCATACGGGCAGCTTTGGCCTTGTTGCCGGCGCACTTTTTAAGCGCGATTTCGACAGTATCAACTGTTAATTTATTCTTGCGCCCTACTTTACCGGGTTCGGATGGCGGCTGCGACGGCATGATCGCAGAGAGCATTCCACCGGTCATTTCAGGCGGAAGATGCTCGGGCAATATCTTCGTATCGCGGCACTTGATGAGACTGAATTGTATGGCATTCTGAAGCTGACGCACATTGCCCGGCCAGGAATAAGACATAAGCATCGAAAGCGCTTCCTCGGAGAGATCAAACTCTTTTCCATTGAGCTTGGCGGCAAATGTTTTCAGAAAATGCTCTGTCAGAATCGGAATGTCATTGCGACGCTCACGTAGCGGGGGCATGTCTATCGGCACAACGGCCAGACGATAATAAAGGTCCTCCCGAAACGCGCCTTTTTTGACCTGCTCTTTGAGATTTCGATTGGTTGCGCTAATGACCCGTACCTCAACCTCGCGTGTCGTTTCGCTGCCGACCGGCTCAAATGTTCCTTCCTGCAACACACGCAGCAGCTTAACCTGCATAGCCTGTGAAAGCTCCGCCACCTCGTCAAGAAATATGGTTCCGCCGTCGGCCAGCTCAAAGCGTCCTTTCTTGTCGCGGAACGCGCCGGTAAAGGATCCCTTGACATGCCCGAATAACTCACTTTCAAGAGTTCCTTCCGGTAACGCACCGCAATTGATAGGAACAAAGAGCTTGTCTTTGCGGGAGCTCTCATTGTGCACCGCACGCGCCACCAGCTCTTTGCCCGTACCACTTTCGCCGGTAATCACCACCGGGAAATCGCATTGGCTCAGGTCGCGAATGAGATCATAAATCAGTTGCATTTTATAATCCTGACCTATGAGCCCGTAAAACTGCCTGGTTTCGCCGAGTTGACGCTCGAGGGTTTTGACCTGGGTCTGATCGCTCAAGGACGCCACAATCCCGACAGGCTGTCCACGGTCATCCTGCATCGGCATGACCGTTACGTCGAATTCCTTGCGCGTTCCGTCGGGCGTGTGATAGACAGTCGTATATTGCTGAGTAGTAAGCCCGTCAAAATCTTTGCGTCCGCAAAACGAGCATTCCTCGCCGCACAGCTTGGGCAAAAATGACTCATGACAATCCTTGCCCAGCACCTGTGCCTCAGGCAGACCGGTCAGTTTTTCGGCGCCTTTGTTGAAAAAGAATATACGCCGGTTCAAATCATGCGCAATGATGCCTTCGGACAAACTGTTGAGGATATTTTCAACGTTGTCTTTCTGCTGGACGAACGCAGCAAGAAATCCATGTCGGAACAGGCTGGCAACCGATTCCCGTATTTTTTGAGCACTCTTTCTGAATCCGTGAATGCGCGCCGCTTCATTACCGTTCGAATCGATAAGTTCGGGAAGCTCCAGCGGCCAGTTGACGAATGCAGGAGCGCCGGAAAGCACAGGACACTGCTCCCTTGCATCTTCGCCAAGCGTCACCACTACATCGAAACGGCGCTCGCCCAGGGCTGCAATTGACTTGGTCGCAGCACCGCTTATCGGACATTCCATTTCGTCCATAATTTCAAACGTCAACGGGCGCACCGGCTGAGGCTGCAAGCCGGCGCTCAAGCACGAAACTCCTTGCGGAGCGTAGCGGCGAGCAAATCCTTCCGCCATCTGGCTTAACGTGCTGTTATGCATACAAAGAAACAGTACAGTACCTTTACTCATGCGACTACGCTTTCCTGATTACGTGGTTGCGATATACCGGACATTTCGTTGCGTACCCTTGGAATCAGACGCGGACTCACGCTCAATTCACGAATACCAATATTCAACAACCGTCCGGGCATGCCTTCACGTCCGGCCATTTCGCCGCAAATCGACAAGGACTTACTCAGTTCACGGGCGGTGTCGCTCAATTGTTGCAAGACACTCCACAGTAATGGATGGTCGGGATCGTATTCCGAATTGACCAGTTCATTGGAGCGGTCAACTGCAAACAGATACTGAATCAGGTCGTTGGATCCGATACTGGCAAAATCGACTTTTTCCATAAGTGTGCGCGGGGCAAGGCATGCGCTGGGCACTTCGAACATCAACCCCAACTCGATGTTGGCGGCGTCGGCCTGTTCGGTGGCAATAATGTCTCGGACACCTTTGCACATTCGCACCAGTTGCTGTTCGTCGATAATCATTGGAAACATGATGCGCAGCTTTGTGCGTTTACTCAGGCGAACCAGCGCCTTGACCTGACTGCTGAAAATTCCGGGATTGCCCAGAAGGAACCGGGCGCCGCGCCAGCCAAGATAGGGGTTTGATTCCTTTTCGATGTGCAGAAAAGGCAAATCCTTGTCTCCGCCGACATCGAGTAATCGAAACGTCACGGGCTTGTCGCCCATAATATCAATGACTCTCGAATAAAAACCAAACTGCTCATCAATGCTCAGAAGACGTTCGGCACGCAAAAACAATATCTCGGTTCTAAACAAGCCGATGCCGTCAGCACGAACGAATGACGCCTGCCGCACGTCTTCGATCAGGCTGGCATTCGCATACAGCTTGCTGCCGGGCGGGGTGGCTATCACACAGACTTCATCATCTTGCGTTGCCGCCGCCGGTATCAGACGCTCGATAACTTCCTGCGCGGGGTGTAGGATGATGCGTCCCTTATCGCCGTCAACCAGTATGGTATCGCCGCATTTGAGATGATTGAGAATGCCGTGCGCACCGCTGATGCAGGGGATTCCGACAGAGCGCGCAATGATTGCCGCATGCGACGATATCCCGCCGTGCTCCGTGACGATACCCTTGACATGTTCGAGGTTCATGCGTACCATCATCTCGGCTGTCAATGCTTCGGCAACGATGATCTTGCTTTCACCTTCCGTGCATTTGTCCTGCCCCTGGCACAGGAACCCGGAACGGGAGTTCAACAGTCGCTCGAGCAAACGTCGCTTTATCTCGCCGATGTCATTTGCCCGGTCGGCCAGATACGAGTCGTTAAATTGCGAAAACTGCTTTTCATACGCAGAGTAAACCTCATCAATTGCCCATTCGATATTTTTGCGCTCATCAAAAACCTTCCTGCGCAACTGGGCCAGTACCTGAGAATCCGTCATAATGTGCTTCTGGGCAGTGAAAATCTCCGCTTCGGCGGCGCCTAATTTTGCCGCTACATTGGAAGATATTTTGTCAAGCTCGGAACTGCAGGTTGCCATCGCACCTTCGAACCGATCCCACTCACTCTGACAGGCGCCCTCGCCGGCAAGATTTGCTTTGATAATCTTCTGCTGCATATGTGCTGCATATACGCAGACCCTGGCCGCGACTTTACCCGATGATATGGTGATTCCTTTAAAACTGATCGTGCTTTCTTGCATTGCTCCCAGTGCTCTAATCTACTTTCTATATTTTGTTCTTAGTTCTTAATAAATGATCTGAATCTTAAAATACAATAGTGTCCAGAAAAATAGACAAATCAAGTTGAAATACGATTAGGGGTGTATAAAAATTATGCCGAAATCGATACATTCCGCAAATAACTGCATCATTTTACCGGCACAAAGAGTCGTACTTATCAAAATTGATCCACTCTTTGTACAAGCATGGCTCAGGCGCGGTACCACGGGCGTGATGATTCAGATTTCCGGCATCAAGAAATGGCCCGAATTTTTTCCACGACAATTCTGTTTCAAGCGCACTGACAAACAGCGTCCGGTCTCCTTTAATCGCATCGAGCAGCAGCTTCTGATAGGCTTCGGGAATTTCATCCTTGAATGAATCGATATAGCAAAATTTCATGCTGGTGTCGATAATCTGCACATCGCTGCCGGGTACTTTGCTCGCCATCTCCACCACTATTCCGGCAGACGGCTGGATTTTGAATATAATTTCGTTCGGATTTATGTCCCCGTTTTTATTGAACAGCAGCCGGGGCGGCTTTTTAAAACGCATGCCGATTTCGGTTCCTTTGCGATGCAGCGCTTTACCTGTGCGAAGGTAAACCGGCATCCGATTCCAGCGATACGTATCAATAAAAAGCTTCAATTCCGCATAGGTCTCGGTACTGGAATCGGGGGCCACACCGGCTTCGTCGCGATAGCCGTTATACTGAAAGCGACAGCAGTCGGTCACCCGCAATGCTTTGAGGATATTAATTTTTTGCGCGCGTATTTCTTCGGGATCCAGGCTGACCGGGGCTTCCATTGTCAAGAGGCAAATCAATTGCATGAGATGATTCTGGACCATATCCCTGATAATCCCCGCACCGTCAAAATATGCTCCCCGATCCTCCACGCCGATTGATTCGTACGCGTTGATCTGGATTGAGTCAATGTAGTTGCTGTTCCACACCGGATAAAATATCGAGTTGCCGAAGCGAAACACCAGAATGTTCTGAACAGCTTCTTTGGCGAGATAGTGATCGATGCGGTAAATCTGACGCTCGTTATAATACTCTTGCAAATGCCTGTTAAGACCACGCGCCGAATCGTAATCATAGCCGAAGGGCTTTTCGATGATAAGCCGTGTTTCTTCCCCGAATCCCTCATCGTAAAGCTGCCCCGCAGTTGCGGCATAGACTTTGGGCGGCAACGCCAGGAAAAAAATCACTTGATCAAAGATGCCTTTGCTCTTTATATAGGATTTTAATCCTGTAATGCCCTGATGATAGTGCAACTGTCCGGCAAAATCCCGTGACACTTCGAAGCGGTTGCGAAACTCTTCATCGCTGAATACCGTTCGTCCCGATCCGACAATGATGCAGGAATCATCAATTTGCTTGTGTTCGTACAACCGTGACAATGCGGGAATAAGCTTTCGTCTGGCCAGATCCCCCGATGCTCCCAGAATTACAATAGCCGTATGCGATGTTGGCATTGAATATCCTCCACTTGATAGAGACGGCATTTTGTTCGTCGAATCACTCCCGCATGCGCTTACACGATCACCCGGTTGACCCAACAGGAATTGCAAAAAGCTCCAGGCGCTCTTTTCTGTGTATAACGCTGAGTTTAATGGCCATTTGGGGCGCCTAATCAGTTAAAATACGATAGATGTCATCCATTCCCGCAACATCTTTGTCATTTACCTCAACGATCTAGTCACCGGGGTGCAATCCCGCATGCCGGCCGGTCTGCCTTTCTCCACCAGTACAATTACAACCGCACCGGCGCGCTCGAGGTTATGAAAACGGGCAAACCGGGGCCAACCGGTCGGGGGTTGTGTGGTTATCCGGGGACTGCTGCAAACGCGCGCTTCGTTGCCCGGCATGCAACTCCACCGGCTATTATGCATGAAAGTGCATATGCTGCAAAGATTCCTGCCGGCCCGAAAAAGCGCTTGAGTACCAGTGCCAGAGGAATGTTGATGAGTATGGCCTGAAATGCCGTAATGAATGCCGATTCGCGCGCTCTGTTGAGAACATTTAATGCAGCGGTCGACAACCTGATGATGCCCTGCGATGCAAAGCCGATCGGCGCCAGCAGCAGATAAAGCGATGCAGTCGCAACAGCCTGCGGGCTGTCATCGAATATCGCGGCAATCGGTCGTCCGGCAAACGCAAGCACCCCAAGCATGACTACTCCCCATACTATCGAGAATCGCCGGCTGTGGCGAAGCGCATCTATGGCCCGCTGTTTGAAACCGGCACCGATATTCTGGCCAATGAACGGACCAAGCACGGCGAACAGGGCCATTATTACGGTCATGGCAAAGCCCTCGACTCGTGTCGCAACACCATAACCGGCAACAACCTCCGCGCCGTAGGGCGCTATCATGCCGGTTATGATAAATGCGGACAGCGGCAGAATAATATTGGCTCCCGCAGCAGGCACGGCAATGCTCAAAATGCTCTTCCATGATTCCAGCATTTCATGCATTCCCGGCAAACGAAAACTCAACATTTTTTTGCGGACATTTAATACGAATAGGGAAACACTCAACGTCGACGCCCGGGCAATGACCGTTGCAATTGCCGCCCCCCGCAGTTCGAGTGCAGGTACAGGCCCCCAGCCGAAAATCAGGATCGGATCAAGTGCTGCGTTGACACATACGGCAACGATCATGATAATGCTGGGTGTGCGCGTATCACCGGTTGCCCGGATGGCATTATTGCCAACCATCGGTACAACAACAAAAAGCATGCCCGGATACCAGATCAGCAGGTACTGCTTGACAAGAGCAATAATCTCAGGTGATGCCTGCATAAGCCCGAACAGTGGCTCGATGGTGAACATTCCCGCCACCACAAATGCCAGTACCAGCACCAGCGACAGAAACAGACTGTCGGTTGTCAGGCGCTTGACTTTCTCATCATCGCCCTCGCCAATTGCCTTGCTGATAACCGCCGAAGCGCCTATCCCCAATCCCAGCGCTATACTGCTGACAAAAATAACGACCGGAAAGGTGAGCGTCATTGCCGCCAGCTCAGGCGTCCCAAGCCTGCCGACAAAATAGGTGTCAATCAAATTAAATGACATCATGGCGAAAATGCCGATCAGCATCTGTGCGGAAAGCCGCGCCAGCGTTGGCGGAATAGGTCCCGTGGTAAGTATTGCTCTATGATCGCCGGCCAAAAAACCTCCACTATTAAGGCCTATTGAATAGCATCGCCTGGTTGGCTCCGCCAACTTTCATGCCACGATTGCCAAAAGCCCCGCCTGAGCTTGATCTCTCCTCCCTCCCATTTCACCTGACCGCGCTCCCTAAGCCTCAGCAGCAGACGGGAAAGGCTTTCCGGACTTGCACCGATGGCGGCCGCCATATCCTTTTTGGATATTCCCGGCCTGATGTTTTCCCGCGCGCCATACTGGCTTTTCACAAACATGAAAAACCGCTCATCCACCTCGTGCATGGTAAGAAATTTGACTCTTTCGGCCAGATAGCGCTGCTTCTGCATGAGCATCGTGATGAACTCATTCCTGAAATCAGGCTTGGCCAGATGCTCGTGAAATGCATCCTTATGCAACGCAAATACCGTACTTTTTTGAATTGCAACAGCCGATACCGGATAGGTGTTTTTCTCAAAAAGGATAACCTCGGCAAACATTTCACCGATACGCGCTATTTTGATAACAATGTCCTTGCCCTCTGCAGAAGATTTGTACAACTGAACCGCGCCGCAAGCCATTAAATAAATCGAAGTGCCCTGCTCACCTTCGCAAAAGAGCGACTCGTTCTTGCGCACCGTGCGCGGTACAGCCATGTCGACGAGTATATCCTTGCTTTTCGGGCTCAAATCACCAAAGAGCAGCGAGTGATCAATAACTTTTTTTATGTTCATAATGTTCACAGTGATAAAGATACAATAAAAAACGGTCTCTCTTGATCCAGGTCAAGGAAATCTTCACCAGATTGATGCATATTTAAAGTACAAACATTTTCTCCCCTAAGATAAGGAACTCGAAATGAAACGCAGCATCATCACCATTGATGAAGAAAAGTGCACGGGCTGTGAATTGTGCATCCCGAATTGTCCCGAAGGCGCTATTCAGATAATCGACGGCAAGGCCCGGTTGGTCAGCGATCTGATGTGTGACGGGCTGGGAGCGTGCCTGGGGCACTGTCCCGAGGGCGCTATATCCATTGAAGAGCGGGAAGCCGAGCCCTATGACGAGCGCAAGGTCATGGCCAATATCGTCCAGGCCGGTGAAAACACGATCAAAGCGCATCTTGCCCATCTCAAAGAACATAATCAACAGGAATTTCTTGATCAGGCTCTGGCCTATCTCAATGAAAACCATATCGACGTACCCGTTTCCAGGGAGGAACCTATGCATTCCCATCACGGCGGCTGTCCCGGAGCCTCTGCGAAATCTTTTCAACGCGAAGACAAAGCTGTTGCTGCTCTGGAGGGAAAAAGACCGTCCCAACTCACGCACTGGCCGGTACAAATGCACCTGATGTCACCCGCTTCACCGGCGTATAGCGGTAAGGACGTACTCATCGCAGCCGATTGTACCGCGTTTGCGCTGGGAGATTTCCACAAGGATCACCTCAAAGGCAAAGCGCTTGCTATCGCCTGCCCCAAGCTCGACGTGGGCCAGGAAATATACGTTGAAAAAATCAAGGCACTGATCGATGATGCCGCAATCAATACGTTGACTGTAATGATCATGCAGGTACCCTGTTGCGGTGGGCTGTTGCATTTAACTCAGCAGGCTGCGTCACAAGCGGAGCGAAAGGTGCCCGTCAAATGCATTGTCGTGGGACTCGAGGGCGACATACTCAAGGAAGAGTGGGTGTGACGCCCGCTCGAATCCAAAGCAGTGCCGAACAAATATATCTCCAAACGGTTATAAAAATCGTATACGAAATACAAGGGCATCAATTATATTTTAGAGAATAATTCCTGTTTTTTTGCTTCAATACCCTCTGCAACTGGGCGTTCGGGCAAAAGAGCCGGATCCTTTGACCGATTCACCCATCAGGCTTTGATCAAAGCCCAGACAACGCAAACGTGCGTCAATACAGACAAAAGCCCTGCAAGCCGGTTACCAATTCTATCCAAAAGGCAACAATCACGGGATGGTTGACTCAGAGCCCTGCGTGCATTTGTGCTGACGTCTGAATTAACTCATATGTCCCAAACCGAATCCCGGAGGAGTCGCGCATGAAGCGTACGCAATTTCTTTCTGATGAAGAAGCAATTACCCTTTATCTGAAAGAAATCAGTAAGTACAAACCGGTCAAGGCTGAAGAAGAAGCCAAACTGGCGGTTCGCATTCGCAAAGGTGATAAGCGCGCGCTTGACAAGCTGGTCAAAGCAAATCTGCGTTTCGTCGTTTCGGTAGCCCGCAATTACCAGAACCAGGGCGTGGCGCTTTCGGACTTGATCAATGAGGGCAACCTGGGATTGATCAGAGC
>WJLW01000124.1 GCA_014728295.1 Chitinivibrionales bacterium
CAATCTGATGCGCGCACTCGGCCGGCCGTACGATGACCAGAGTTTTATGCGTATCGAGATAGAGAGCACCAAGAAAGAAGCTTTAATATGAGAGCCGCGAAAAGAAAAACTCCCGCAATCCAGGCTCCAAACCTAAGCAAGCTGATTGCCGCTACATCTTTTTTTTTGGACGAAAGGTGAATTTTCATACTATTTTAGTGATGATTTTATTTCGAGCCCATTGTAAAGAGGTAACATCCGGAATGGGAAAATTAGCAACGCGGGGAGCAATTATCCACAACAGATCGTCGAATTGCTGCAGAAACTAATCTTTCCGACTGAAAATGCACCTCCTCTACTACATCACCCCCCACGGATTCGGACACGGCATCAGAACCTGCGCCATCTGTAACGAGTTGTCGCCGGGCACAAAGCTGACTATCCGCACCGGACTTCCCAAACGATTCTTCGATGAAGAGATCAGCCGGCCTTTTGATTTTGCCCCGGCAACGCTGGATTGCGGCTGCGTGCAAAACGACGGGCTCACCGTGGATATACCGGCCACCGTTACCGGATATTGCGCCATCGCAGAGGCAAACAGATCTCGACTGCACGCAGAGGTTGCCTGGTGCCGGGATCATCACATCGACGGTATCGTGGCGGATACGACGCCGTTTGCCTTCGATGTAGCCTATCACGCCGCACTACCTTCGATCTGCGTAACTAATTTCACCTGGCTGGACATTTTCGAACCGTATGCGCGGCAAATCCCCGCTTTTCTACCGTATGTCGAAGAGATACGCAGGCAATATGGTCGGACGGATCTGCTTCTGGCGCTTAAACCTGCAATGGAGATGGGCTATTTCACCCGCCGCATCGAAGCTCCGGTTGTTGCGTTCAAAGGCAAAAACATACGTTCCCGCATCCTGCACACCTTCGGCCTGCATGACGATCACAAGCTGGCCCTGATTTACACCGGCAATTTCGGGATGGATTCGATGGCCTGGGAGCGGATCGAGCGGTTTGAAGACTGGTTTTTTATCGGGCTGTATCCGCTTCCGGGCAATCCGGAAAATTATTACGTCGTGGAGAAAGATCGCTTCCGGTATGCGGATTTGATAGCTTCCTCGGATCTGTGCATCAGCAAAATCGGCTATGGCACCGTGGCGATCTGCATGGTCAACGACATCCCGCTTATGTATCCACCCCGCAGCGATTTTGCCGAGTATCCGGTGCTGGCGGCCGCGGTTCGGGAGTGGGGCAAAGGGTATGCAGTGACGACCGAGGCGTATTATTCACTCGATTGGCAGGAAGTTCTGGCGCGCATCCCGGCCAACGCCTTTCGAAATCCCATCCCGGAGAACGGAGCGGCAACCTGTGCACGCAAAATCGAGAATCACGTCAACGGCGGGCGCTGAGCGCACATCTCACCTCCACAGGGTTGCACCATTTTCCAGTCGATAGTATAATAGAGGATGCCCACCCGGCTGCAGAGAATGCCGTATTGTCGATAGGTTGCCGACGGCTCAGAATTTCCCTACGAACAAGCCGCGTTCAACATGCCGGGCAGGGGATGTTATCTTGTGCACATTCGACTGAAGGTTGATGCAATGACTCCCAGTTTTGTGACCACCGGTACCCGGCATGACTATCTCTGGCTGACACTGCCCGAAGATGTCGGGATGGAAAACGCCGATTCCATCGAAAAGCAGGTATACGAAGCTGTTACCGAGCAAAATGCCAAGGTCGTCATTGATATGAAACAAGTGGCAATCCTGTACAGCAGCGGTATCGGCTTGATGATCCGGTTGCGCAAGCATGTTGCCTCGCTCAACGGGTACCTGTGCCTGGTGAATATCAAGGACCGGATAAGGCAGATGTTTATCGAAGTCAATCTGGATAAAATATTCCCGATGTACACCACCGATACCGAATTCGAAGTAATGCAGGATGATATCTGGGAGAAATCCAACAGCGAGGAAGATATAGGTTTCATCAGCGTCGTGCAGGAGGAAGAGGGTATTTGCCGGATAAACTTGTCGGGAAATATGACGGTAACGCAGGATCTGGAGCAGTTCAATACGTCCATATTCAAAAACGGCGTGAATGATTATGTGTTCGATCTCAGTGGATTGGATCGGATCGACAGTTTTGGAACGGCATATTATCTCAATGCAATCAATTTTCTGCGGCAACGACAGGCCAATTGTATCGCGTACGGGGCCAATGAATCGGTGAACGAGGTATTTGAAACCCTGGAGATACGCGATTTGATTCCGGTTTACCACAACGAGCGAGAGGCAATAAACGCGATCCGGAATAATTACAGGCAGGAATAATTGAATTCGATATCACGATTGGGGGATCACACATGGTGGTTACCGAATACGCGCTCGGGCCCTCAGCCCCGCGTGCACCTCAGTGCCCCTCGCCCGCCAGCATATCCGGGGCGTGCGCCAGCACCGGCACAATCAGTCGCGTACACAACCGCACCGCCTTTACCGATCCCGGAAAATTGATTATAATCGTCGCCCCACACACCCCGGCAACGCCGCGCGAGAGCATAGCCTGCGGCGTCTGTGTATAGGATTCACTGCGCAAAATTTCTGCAATCCCCGGCAACAACCGCTTACAGTACTCTGCGGTAATGTCAGGCGTAATATCCCGGGGTCCGATTCCGGTGCCGCCCGTCGTCAGAATTGCATCGCAATCGGCGTGCTTGGCAAATGCGTCGCGAATCGCCACGCCTTCATCCGGGACTATGAAGTTGCAAATCTGCGCATCGGGATATGCCTCGAGGAGTATGCGACGGATTTCGGGGCCGGACTCATCGGCATACACGCCTCGCGCAGCCCGGTCAGATATGGTAAGAACCAGTACTTTCACGGGTAATTGTTCCTCCCTTGAGCACGCGCGCAAAGATACCGCGACGGGGCATGACACAATCGCCGACTTGTTGGCGTATGGCGCATCCCCGGTGACATTCCTTGCCGATCTGGGTGACTTCAAGCGCGACCGTATCGATGGTAATCCGGGCGCCGATCGGCAAATCCGCCAGCGCAATGCCGAGCGTGGTGATGTTTTCCGCAAAATCGCCCGGCGAAAGCTGCATGCCTCTGCCCTGCATGGTGTCGATATCCTCCTGCGCCAGCAAAGAAACCTGGCGATGCCAGTCACCGGCATGAGCATCACCTTCGATGCCGAACCGCTCTTTCAGGATGATGCGATCAACCGGAAATTTTTTCTCGCCCGTCTCAGCGGAAATGTTAACCGATACGATTTCAAACGTAATCACGCTGCAACGTCCTTTTTCTTTTCGACCAGTTTAATCTCGCCAATGACCATATGCTTGTCCACGGCTTTGCACATGTCGTAGAGCGTCAGGGCGGCTATCGACACTGCGGTCAGAGCTTCCATCTCCACGCCGGTGCGACCGGTGCAGACTGCATTGGCGGTGATGGTAACGGCAGCATCCCCCACCTCGAAGCTCAACGATACGTTATCGAGCGCAAGAGAGTGGCATAGCGGTATGAGTTCGGCCGTTTTTTTGGCGCCGATGATACCCGCCAGTTGGGCGCAGGTCAGGGCGTCTCCCTTTTTGAGCAGTTTCTTGTTGAGCAGCGCGATCGTGTCGGGGTGCAGGCGGATACTCCCGGTTGCCGTAGCATTGCGCCGTTGCATTTGCTTATGCGATACGTCAACCATGGTTACTTCGCCGGATTCTTTGACATGGGATAATTTCATCGCAACGCTCAACAGGTGGAGATCAACTGCACTTTGACCCGGGCGCCGGCCGGTAAGCTGGATACATTCGAGTGGATTTCAAGCAGGGCATTGGCATACGAATAGGCGTTGATATGCGCGGAACCGTGATATGAAATGCGCTCGATCGTTCCGTCCCGCATCAACTGGACGGGCAGGAATACCAGGCGGCCGGACTTCTTGATGGGAACGGCGTGCGCCAGGGTGCCGTGCACGATTTGGGGTGTCCACTCAAAACCCATCAATTTCAACAAAAACGGCTTGACGAGCACTTCGAAAATAACAAAGGTCGACACCGGATTACCGGGCATGCCGAAGAAGAAGCTATCTTGCGAGGAGCCAAACACCGTAGGCTTGCCGGGTTTGATCGCAACCTTGTCAAAGATGAGATCAACACCATGCTGTTTGAGCACGCCCGGCACAAAATCATAATCTCCGGCCGACACTCCGCCCGACACCAGCAGGACGTCACATTCGTCAAGCGCCTGCTCGACCTTTGCGCCGATTTCCTGCGGTGAATCCCCGGCAATACCGTAATATGCCGGCCGGCATCCACACAGCTCGATTTGCGCGCAAAGCTGGTGACTGTTGCTGTTACGAATGGACGCTCCATCGGGTTTTGCAGAAGGTTCGACCAGCTCGCTGCCGGTTGCCAGCACGCCGACAGCCGGTTGTTTGCGGACCGTTACCGGATCGCATCCGACCGTCGCCAGCACGGCCACATTTGCCGCCGAGATAAAACTTCCCGGAGTGAGGACGAGGGCGTCTTTTTTGATGTCTTCGCCCCGCACGCAGATATTGGAACGCACTTCCGGATCGGAAAAGGTGACCCGGTCGCCTTCCCGTTTGGCCTTCTCGACGATGACGACACAATCGGCGCCCTCGGGAATCATCGCTCCGGTCATGACTTTTGCACACTCACCGGAGCCAATCGACCTGCGCGGCATGGCGCCGGCGGGGATGGTTTCGATCACGGTGAGCCGTTCGTTGCGTTCGCTCGATTTGCATGCATAGCCGTCCATCGCGGATTTGTTAAACGGCGGAATGTCGCGGTCGGCATATACATCCTGCGCCAGAATTCTGCGAAATGCCTGTTGCAGGGGAACCGCCTCTTCATCAGTCAGATACGCCGAAGAGAGGACTATCTTACGGGCGTCTTCGAAAGAGATCATAATCGCTGCTGTGCTCCGAAATACTGAGCCGCCAACGAAAGCAACACCTTGACGTGTGGCGGGTAATGAATGCTGCACTCAAAGATAGTTAGCCGGAAAACACTCTGTCAAAAAATGCATCCGCCGGCAACAAAGGAGAGAAGCCCGAATGATCGCCTCGACAATCGACCGGTGAGTTGCGCGCGCAACGCTTGCTTTCTGCAAAGCGATATTGTTTTTTTTATAGCGGTGATGCCATTTGTTACCTGGCTAAACAGCCACAAAGACAATTTCAATCAAGGAGACGGATGTATGGTTTACCGGACAGCAAAATCACTCTGTATCGCACTGGTGCTCGGTGCAATGGTCATTTCGGCGCAAGATGTGGGCAAGCAGAAGCTGCCGGCGGACGATGCCTATGTAGCGATACGCGACGGCCACCTGTATCTTAAGGACACGCGGGTGCGCTACTGGGGTGTCATCGGCAAGTTTCCAGCGAAAACGCATGCCGCCAACATCGCCTGCGTCAAGCGCCTCAAAGGTCTCGGCTTCAACATGGTGCGCTACTGGCCTCGACCGGAACCCTACACCAGGGGTGACGGCTCGCGCGGCGATCTGATAGATCATTTTCTCTGGGCGCTCAAGCAGGAAGACATGAAGGTCTGGTATGCCGGGCTGAACAACTGCGGCAAGATCGCACCTGAAGATGTTGACATTGTCAACGACTCCGCAACGGCCGGAGACTGGGTCGCAGCCGTTAAAGAAATGAAGCACACGAATATCCGCAACCACCCCGCCCGCATATGGGACACCCGTATACATGCGCTGGGCATCAAACGCATGAGCGCCATCGCCAACCATGTCAATCAATACACGGGCTTGCGCTATGCGGATGACCCCGTTTTTGTCGTGTGGGAGCTTGCTAATGAAGAGTGGTGGTTTCATCGCAACAAGCGCGGCAAATTCATGCGTATTCCGGCCTGGTTTCGCCGCGATTTGTACCGGCAGTGGAATGCTTTTCTGCACGATAAATACAAGACAGCCGACGCACTTGCCACGGCCTGGAACAATAATATCCTCGACCAGGAATCATTTGAAGAGCAGACGATAATGATGCTTCCGCTCATCGGCGACTTCCGTGACGATCAGGCGGCAACCCTCGGCGTCAAAACGGATGCAACCAGCGAGCAGCAGCAATACGGTCCCGAAGACTTCTGCGGCACGCGCGGCGGCGATGTGATCGAGTTCATGGTCAAGATCCTGCTGGACCATAAAATGGCCGAGTATCGCGCCGTCAAAAAGCTGGGCAAGTCCACGCACCTGGGCGCGGTCATCATGGACAACGGCGTCGGCTGGGACATGCAGACGCAATATGTGCTGCAGTTCGGTGACGCCATCTCGCACGACAGCTACATCAACGGCACGTTTCACACCGATCCCCGCCACAAGCGTTTTCCATGGAACTCGCAGGTCGAAGAACTCCCCAAAATCTGCTGGGACAAACCCTGGCTGGAGCACAATCGCATGGCCGGGAAACCCTACTTCGTCTACGAGATTCAGATCATCCAGCCGGCAAAATACCGCGCCGAATTCCCGATGGAGGTTGTCAAGCTGGCGGCAACCCAGGACTGGGACATCATCTGCTGGCACTACTGGGGCTTTCCCCCTCCGGCCGATGAGAAAAACCCTTACGACAAGCCGATGGATTATATCTCAACGCATTATACGCAGGGATACCATTTTCAGTATGACGAGGTGCAATCCTCGGCAATGGCGGCCGCGGCGGAGATTTTTAAAAACGGCCTGCTCAAGCCGGCGCCCGATCCTACAACCTTTGTTTTCGGCGGGCAGAGCTTTTACAACTGGAACATGAATACCTACGGCGACATTGGCGACATGTTTCTGCCGACGACCTACCGTTACGGCATGCGCTTGCTGATCGATCCGAAACGGGAGAAAGATGAAATAACCGGACACCGCATCCGCTCTCGCGGCATCTATGAGCCCTGCCCGATTGAGCCCAACGAGCAGATCAGCCACGACTGGCAGAAAGGACACCTTATTTTTGACGCACCAGGCGTGGCCATGTACACGGGATTCATGGCAAATTATGGCGACAACATCGCCTTCTCCAACGGCGTCACCCTGCGCAAGGTCTCAATTGATAATCCGCAAGGCATTGCCTATCCCGTCGGCGAAGATGAAAAGTATATCGAATTCTGCATTGCCTCGACCGACGGCAAGTCACTTGACAAAACGCAGAAGGCGGTGCTCTCACTGGTCAGCACCGGTTTCAACAAAGGCTTCGAATTCGACCCCACGGTTTTCAGCGAAGCGGAGTGGTCGCACGTCAGAGAGTGGATGGGCAATGCCAAAGCAGTCAAAAATCAGGGCACGACACCGGTACTCACAGCACGCGTCAAAGGCGAAATCATAGCTCCGGCGCTGAGCGGCATGCAGTATACGATGCGTGATTGGCACCTGAGGCCACTGAAGCGGGGGGTCGTTAAGGGCGGCAAGCTCAAAATACCGAATTCGCTGCCGATTTACATTACGGAATTGACACGGTGAGGAGTGATTCGCCGAAAATCGATCGTATGCATGAATTGCCGATTGCGAGATCAGCCGGAGCGCTTTCGAGCAATGAGTCGCTGCACCAGCAAACCCAGATCATCTATCTGGTAAGGTTTGGTTGCAACCCCGTTAAAGCCAAACTGTTCGGGATGGCTCATCACCGGATCGTCGGAATAGCCGCTTGACACAACAGCCAAAACTTCCGGATCGATTTCCCGCAGTTTCGTACATGCTTCTTTGCCGCCGATAGCCCCGGGAATCGTCAAATCGAGAATAACAACGTCGTAGGGCTCCCCGGCAGCCATAGCCTGCTTGTATTCGTCAATCGCTTCAGCGCCGTGTTGGGTGGTAACAACCTCATAGCCAAAGTCCTTGAGAATTTCACTGCCGACGGTACGCACAATGTCATCATCATCCATGAGCAGGATCTTTCCTTCCCCGGCAATCGGTGCGGGGGCTTCCTGAAGATAATCTTCGGCTTTTTCTTTCGAGGCCGGCAGATAAAAGTAAAATACCGTGCCTTCGCCGACTTTTGAGTGCGCCGAGATATAGCCGTCGTGGCGCGAAACGACCGAGTAGGTCACCGCCAGCCCCAGCCCGCTCCCCTTCTGCTTGGTACTGAAATACGGATCGAAAATTTTTGAAAGATAATCACCGGGGATGCCTATGCCGTTGTCGATGACGCTGACCTTGATATATCTGCCCTGCTTGAGCGGGACCCCGGATTCGGGCGTAAGCATGAGGTTTTGCGCCCTGATGGTAATGGTGCCCCCGGTCGGCATGGCATGGCTGGCGTTGAGGACCAGGTTGTTCATCACCTGCGCGATTTGTCCTTCGTCAACATTGCTGGGCCACAGATCGTCTTCTATCTCGTAGGTACAATTTACGTTTGAGCCGCGCAGGGCAAATTCTGATGATTCTTTGAGCAACTCGGTTATCGAGGCAAGCTTGCGAATAGGAGCGCCGCCTTTGGAAAAGGTCAGCAGTTGCTTGGCCAGCGAAACGGCGCGCTCGGTGGCCTTTTCTATTCCATCAAGATAGCTGACGACGATTTCACCCTTGTTAATTTTCTTCTTGGCCAATTGCACGTTTCCGTAGATGCCCGCCAGGATATTGTTGAAGTCGTGGCCGATTCCCCCCGCCAGCACACCGAGGGATTCCAGAATTTCGGTTTTTTGCAGCTCCTTTTCCATTACTTTGCGGTCGGTGATATCAGCGGCGCTCGTGCGTATGCCGACGACTTTGTTTTTTCGATGAATGGGCGTGGAGTTCACCAGCAGAATCCGCTCTTCGCCCCTTTTGCTGATGACATACACCTCGGCCGGCTCGAGTCGCGTATCAGCCGTCATCTGTTCGATACGCTCCCGTACGCGGTCCTGTGATCTGGGATGTATTATATCCTCGAGATAAATTCCTGTTTCCAGATCATCGTCCGTATATTCAAGTGCCGAAAATGCCGCCCTGTTCACATAGGTGAATCGTTCGTGCAGGTCGATTTCACATATGATCGTCGGCAAAAGCTCAGCCATTTCACGGAAGCGTTCTTCGCTTTCACGCAGGGCGTTTTCTGTTTGTTTGCGATGCGAAATGTCGCGCATCACGCCCAGGGTCCCCAGGAATACCGCACCGTCTTTCATTTCCTGCGAAGAATAATAGCCCGATGAGCTTACGAGGCTGTAGACCACCAACTCGTCGGTCGAAGTGTAATGGGTGACATTACGCATTACCCGCACTTCCAGCTCTCTGGTTCGGCGGCCCCCCGAGCGTCGCTCGTCGAAAAGCTTGGGGGCTTTTTCATCACCGGTGGTTTGGCCGGCATACTTCGGCAGAACCTCACTGCGGCTGACATCCCGGTAATCGGAAGGAAAGATGATGGTGCTGAAATGATTTCCCAGCAGTTCTTCCTTTTTATACCCCAGATCCTCGACAGCATCATTAAGGTAGAGAAAGTAGCCCTCGTCATCTATCAGATATATTATATCGGGAATGGTGTTTGCCAGCGTTTTGTACAACCGCTCGCTTTGTCGAAGTTGCTCCTCGACAAGTTTGTGACGAGACTGAAGCTGCTTAAGCGCCTTTTTTACCTCTTCCAGCTCCGGATTCATAACCACTTCCTGCAAAAAATCTCTCTTGGCATATATATGTAAATTTAATATAATGGTCATCGGATACAAGAATATTCACAAAATAGCGGCTGTAAGTGTCACATTGGTGTAGCAAATTCATCTCTGCCCGGTTGCGGCTTGACTTGATTTCGCTGCTCGATGTAATTTTTAAAGGTTTCATTGCGATACAATCTCCTGAAATCCTTAGTGTTAAGGTTGCGATTTACAATTTTCAGGTGCGAATTGCACACACAGGGGAATACAAGCCTCTTCCGAATTCACTTCGGCTTAAATTCTGCTATGATCGCATCCCGATTGTCAGAAAGGACAGAAACCAAAACGTGACACTACGTTCGCTATTTATCGGACTACTCCTTGCTTTCGGAATCTCAGCTTTCACCTACTTCAACGACCACGTACTTCACGGAACCTATTTAATCGGCAATCATTTTCCGGTGATCGTTTTTGGCGCGCTGATTTTTCTGGTACTTGGCATCAATCCGTTGCTAAAGCTTTTGCGAATCAATTCTCTGCTTCGCCCCGGTGAGATCGGCGTTATCATGGCCCTGGGACTGGTAGTTTGCGGATGGCCGGGTTCGAGTTTTTTCAGAACATTCGCTTCGCTGATAACCAATTCTTCCAAAATGGCGACACAACAGACAAACTGGAAAGCAACCCATGTCATGTCTTATGTGCCCGGTGCGTCGCCCAAGCTGGCCGAAGGATTCGTTGATGACTGGATCGGTCTGGCAAAGCACATCAACGAACAAAGGCAACAATCCGCACCAACCGTTGCCGGCCGCATGTGGGGAATGATCCCGGATAATGTCAAATCCATTATTACAAAAGCGGCAAGCACCGAATCTATAGAGCCGGTCGAAAAAACACTGTTGCTGAATGAAATCAACCAGATTATTGAAGATCGCGATTTTTATCGCAAAGGGCATTTTTCCCGGATTGAACTGCCCGACAAATTACAGAAGCAACTGCCAAAGCTGGCGGACGAGAATACAACCGATCATGCGGCACAGTGGATTAACAGACAGTTGCTGGAGCTTGACATAAAGCCGTACTTGCTGCCACGGCCCCCCGGCGAAGGCATTGTGCTGGCAAACGGCGATCTGCAATCACCTGCCGTGGATATAATGCTTCAGGGCTGGGAAGGTAAAGAAAATCTTAAAATCTCCCAGATTCCCTGGAAAACCTGGATTCCGACGCTTCAGTTCTGGGGGTCGCTGGCGTTACTGATTGCAATCGCGTCGTTGTGCATCATTCTGGTCGTTCAGCCGCAATGGAAACGCGAATTGCTGCCCTATCCAATTGCAAAATTCGTCCAGGAGTTTACCGCCCCCTCGCCCGGAAGCGGACTGCCGAAAGTTTTGAGTTCACAGCTCTTCTGGATAGGCTTTATCGCGGTACTGACGATACATACTATTAATGGTCTGAACGCATGGAATATCTTGTTCATTAAAATACCCCTGCAACTGCCATTTGAAGCTCTGGGAGAAAAGCTGTTTACAACGGCAAATAAATATGCCTGGGGCGCCCTGGTTTTTTCTCAGCCCAGGTTATACCTGACCGTTATCGCGTTTGCCTTTTTTCTGGGTACCGAAGTTTCATTCAGCGTCGGCATCTCCGGTTTTCTCTTCCTGATATTGTTTTCGATCCTCACTTCAAACGGCATTCTGGTCAAAAACGATCTCATGGACCCGGCAAACACCGGTTTGCTGCGCTTCGGCAGCTATTTCGGCGTTGCGATAGTCGTGTTTTTCATCGGCAGAAGATATTATCTCAACGTAATCGGCAGCGCAGCGGGAATTGTCAAACCCGATAAGGAGACACCTGCAAATGCAGTATGGGCGGCACGTATCCTCGTCTTATGCATGGCAGCCGCCGTGATGGTGCTTGTCAACAATGGTCTGGACTGGTTGCTCAGCATACTGCTGGTGTTGATGATCCTGCTGACGTTTTTTATTATTACCCGTATTAATGTTGAAACCGGGACCTTTTTCATACAACCGTGGTGGGGAATCGTTGGCGTAATCGTGGCAATATTCGGCATGCCGGCAATCGGGCCGACTGCCTACATCATCATGGCAATCGTTTGTGCCCTGTTTGTCCTTGACCCCCGCGAAGCAATCATGCCGTTTCTGGCAAATGCCCTGTTTCTCTCAACAGAGCAAAAAAAGAAAAACCCGCCTAATCGGATAGCGGTGGTTCTCGGAATAACCATGATTGGCGGATTTATCGTCGCCCTGGTAGCAACCCTTTATTTTCAATACAACTATGGTCTTGATTCCAGCGATCCGTGGGCACTCTATGGTGTTCCCAAGATTCCATTCAAGTTGCTTGCCCGTCATATAACCGAGCTTTCCGCCTACGGAGAGTTGACAGAATCAATGAAGGTAAGCGGCCTGGGACGCCTCAGCCTTATGGACCCCGATTACGGTCTCCTGGGATGGGCGCTCATCGGATTTGTTCTGGTTATTGCCTGCAGCGTCCTGCGTTTGCGTCTTTCCTGGTGGCCGCTGCATCCGGTGGCCTTTCTTGTCTGGGGGAGTTATCCCGGGTGTATTTTCGCCATGTCATTTATAATCGGCTGGATGATCAAGGCATTCGTAGTCAGGTTTGGCGGTGTCAAAGGTTACCGCGCAGTAAAGCCGCTCATGGTCGGTGTGATCGGAGGCGAAGTTATCGCCACGATAATCTGGGCCGTTGTCGGCGCCATTTACTTCCTGGTCACCAATGAGATTCCCAAGACGATAGCGATATTCCCGGGTTGATGCATGGAATATAAGGCCACTCAGTGGCTGGGTCTGTATTTTCACACTCCGCTGGAGTGGGAAATAGTCAGGCACGGCTCAAAACAGGATCTCGGTAGGCTGGTGTTCATTGACAGACGAAATCAGCGCATGCAACTTACCTGGACAGCATGTTCCGGAAAGCCGGATGTCACCCGGATATTCGAGGATTATCGCAGCAAAGACCGGGAGCAATATCCGGAGTGCGAGCTGAGCAAGGCGTTTCGAGTCGCTAAATGGTACGGCTATCACCGCACGGTCGACTCCAAAATGGTCACGCGTGCCGCCTACTTCGACAAGCTCTACAATCGCTGGCTTGATGTGGTTCTGGTCTGGCCTGACGGCTATAATCAGCAAACGGCAGATCTGTTTTTCAAGTCATTCAAGACCGTCGGCTCCCGCAACGGTGTCATGACGTGGCAGGCATTTGAAACACATTTTACCGTGCCGGCACAATGGCGCCTGACCAGTACGGAAATAATTCCGGCCCGGTGCACCTTTACCTTTGAACAGGACAAAGATCAGCTTGTGGTCTGCAGACATGCTATGGCAAAAGCCTGGTTTGACGGTGATCTCGAAAAATATGTTCGCTCCCGTTCCAGCTATTACCGGGGGTCTTATTCGATCGGCAGCGTAAATAATCACGAGGCCGCCATATTCAGAGGTAACGAAAGAAGATTGTCGATACGCTGGTTTGCCGGTAACCGATATCGGCGCCATGCTCTTTCGTGGTATTGCAAGGCGCAGGAAATTGTCTATTCGATCGAAACACGATTTGTCGGCAGAAAGCCGGTGGATCCGCAATTAGTTAAACTTTTTTGTGATTAAGGAAACCAGCATTCATGGAAACGGCGATAAATCCGGATCAGCCCATAGGAATCGGTGAAATTCTGGATTCCATTCCCGTACACAACGAGGCCCTTGCCGTTGAGGAGCACTCCGATGACGGGGTACTGCTCAAGGTTCCGCTCAAAAAAAAGTGGTACACGGGATTTCCATTTTCATTTTTCATGCCGATCAGCAAATACCGGGCTGTTGCTCTTGACACAACCGGGGAAAAGGTCTGGAATGCCTGCGACGGCATAACAACGACGGAGTCGATTATAGAAAGATTTGCCCGGTTTCATCTTATCACTTTTCATGAGGCACGCCTGTGCGTTGTGGAATATCTGCGCTTGCTGACGCGGCGCGGATTACTGGTTATGATAGGCACCACATCTCAGGAGAAAAACCATTGAAACCTATTACCGTTAAGGATCAGGTCAAACTCGGACCGAAAAGATGCTTTGAACTCAGCCTTTCTGGAATGTATTATCGCCTGACGCGCTCGGCAATAACCGTTTCGATTCTATCGCTGGCCGTGGCATTCTTATCTTATGTTCTCTTTTTTGGTATTGTTGCGCACGATACCGAATATTATGCCTGGTCGCAATTGCAGGAAAACCGGCTTATCGGCAGTTGGATTTCACACCTGTCTTCGCCCGATCTTGAAATAAGTATCATCGAGAATTTCGCTAACAGCAAACAACAGAAAATTGAGGAGTACCAGATCTGGGGCAATCTTTCTCAATCCGAAATCAAGCAAATGAAAGATGCGACACAGACGATTACAGACTTTGTCAACTATTTCGAGAGCATCGCCGTGACCTCGCAGGCAATACTCCTGGGTGACCGTCGTCCCCGCATGCTATTTACGCATCTTGATGACGCAGAAAACATGAAAAAGTTTGCAGCCTTAATCGGGCAGCTCAAGCTCACCCCTCCGCTCGGTGGAATCGACAACGTATCCGCCTTTATCAAAAAAGATTATCCCGGATATATTGCGCTTACCCGGCGAATACAGAACGGTCAGCGAAAGAGCATCGAAGCTCTTGAATCCCGCTTTCCCGACCAGAGCCTGTACGAGCTGTTTGCTTCGGGCAGCGCGGAATTTCTGGAGGCCATGCGCGCCAACGGATTTCATATCAGCAAAGAGTCGTTTGCCACCATCGGCGAGCTTGCTCAGGTTGCCCTTGATATGAAATCGCTCAAAGTGGCTCTGGATAACAAAGATGCCAAACCGCGCGTGGCCCGTAAGCTCGGCATCAAGCAATCTGAAGTAAGCGTTCCCAGAGTCATGGGCTGGCTTTCCGGCGCCGGCAGAGCAGCCTGGCTGCAACAGGAGCTATCCGCCAACACCAAAAATGACTTGCGGCCGCGACGATTGCTCAGCCTTGCCCAACGCTATAAAAGAACATCAAAGCTGCAGAATGCCGTCAAAACGGAGAAAATCTCTTCGCGTGACGGGCTATTTGCTCTGCCGGCAGCAACACTCTGGCTTATTCTCGTTTCTTTCCTAGTGTGCATCGTCGGCATCACCAACACCATGACCATGTCGGTAACCGACCGTTTTGCAGAGATTGCCACAATGAAGTGCCTGGGCGCCATGGACGGATTTGTCATGTTGCTTTATGTTTTCGAAGCGCTCTTTCAAGGGATTGCCGGAAGTCTGTTCGGTGTAATTCTCGGCTTTCTACTGGCTATAATGCGCGGGGCCCTGTCATACGGTACGCTGCTTTTCGAATCAATGGCACTTGTGGATTTGACTGTTATCACCTTAATTTCATTTGTCGCAGGCATAATCATCGCGTCAATATCGGCAACCTGGCCGGCATGGTCAGCCTCTCGACTCGCCCCAATGGAAGCTATGCGCGTGGAGTAACTATATGAATCAAACCGAAACACAACCTGTCAGTGCACCAGCAAAAGACAAACCCATCATTATCCGCACTATTGGGCTGGGCAAACGCTACGGAAGCGGTGAAGCAACCACTCATGCCCTGCGGGGGGTAGATTCACAAATATGCCGCGGTGAGTTTATCGCCATTCTGGGTCCTTCCGGGTCCGGAAAAAGTACCTTTTTTAATATGGTTGGGGCACTGGATGCACCTTCTTCCGGACGCGTACTTATTGACGAAGTTGACATTGCTCAGCTTAATGCGGTTGAACTTGCCTTTCTGCGCTGCCATAAAATCGGCTACATTTTTCAACAGTTTAATTTGATTAAGTACATGACAGCTCTCGAAAATGTCACCGTTCCCATGAATTTCGCCGGCGTGCCGGTTGAACAAGCCCGTAAGCGTGGCATGGACTTGCTTGAGCTGGTCGGACTCGCCGATCGCTGGTCGCATCGCCCGATCGAAATGTCGGGTGGTCAGCAGCAGCGCGTCGCTATCGCCCGTTCGTTGTGTAATCAGCCCAAGGTTCTGCTGGCAGACGAGCCTACCGGCAATCTTGACCTGAATACCGGTGCCGAGATTCTTGAAGTGATGCGTAAAATTAATGATGAAAAGGATGTGACCGTTATCTGTGCAACCCATGATCTTAGATTACTGAACGTCTGCGACCGCATGATGTGGATACGCGACGGCCGCATTGAAAAAGTCGAAAATCGCGAGAACATAAACATTCGTGTTGGAAAGATCGGAGGTGCGCAATGACCCAAAGCATGCTTCCGCTCATTATCCTACTCATCATCTTTGCGCAAACCTTCGCACAAAACGATACGAACGAAATCGCCGGCAGCACTGCCGTTGTGCAAACGAAACCAGATTCAACCGATCCTTTTTACCGTGATCTGGCCAATCTGACTTCCACTCCGCATCGCATCAGCGGGTCGAACCATGCACATGCCGCCGCGCAGTATTTGGAAAGCAGGTTGCGCAAGATCGGCGTCAATGATGTACGCACGATAGAAACACCGGTCTGGTATGCAAAAGTCAAAAAGTGCGAATTGCGGCTCAACGGCAAAACGTATGCCCTGACACCGGCACGCAATAATATCACCATACCTCCCTCAACCCCGCTTGACGGGATTACGGCTCCGCTGAAGTATGTCGGGGACGGCTCGCTTGACAAGCTCGGAAAAGAGGGGCTCGAAAACAGCATTGTCGTCATGGAATATGACTGCGAGAATGACTGGCGCGAAATATTTAAAATGGGAGCAAAGGCCATCCTTTTTCTGGGCGACACACTCAGCACACCGCATTTTCCCAAAACAGTCGGCATGCCGCTGAATCTCATCAGGCTGTACGCGCCACACCGCGTAACCGATTCGGTTGACTTACGCAAAAACTATCCCGAAGCAACTATCGTGTCGCATATCGAATGGACGCGACAAGTCGGCCGCTCGCTGGTCGCGTATCTGAAAGGCACAGAACCGGGCTTTGTGCAGGACCGGGAACAGGATGAAATGGTGGTCATTTCGGCAAACTATGACACCTACGGCGATATGCCCTTCGTTACCCGGGGAGCCCGAGGCGCCGCTAATTGCGCCGGAGTGCTGAGCGCTGTTGAATTTTTCGTACGCAATCGTCCCAGACGCGACCTGCTGTTTATATTTGCGGATAATCAGAAAGATATGCATCAGGGCACACGCACAGTCTATGAAGCAATGAACCGCGACCGCAAATTTGCCCAGGGCAAAATGGAGGAGTATCGCGAGGAGCTCATCTATCGCCGCAATCACCTCAACGATATCGCCGACATCCAGAAACTTACCACCCAGGAAAAAATCAGCGACGAACTGGCTAATTTGCTATTTGTCAACGCTGAATACATGTGGACCGAACTCAATCAATTTCTGATGCACCTGCGACTCGAGCGCATCGAACTAAAAGAGGAAGGCAAAGATTTCAGTACCGAGCAACAGGCACGCCTTGAAAGCATGCAAAATGAAAAAAGCAAATGGAGCGACGCACTTGATGCTCTCTACGTAAATAGTACCGCACAGGGCATTGACGGCAACATTCTCAATCGCCTGGTCGGAATGGTACGCAAGTATCTCCGTAGTCGTATAGACGAACTGGAGATGAGCATGCGCATCATGGAGCAGGGGCTGGCCTTGCAGGACAAGCTGGGGAATGCCTGGATTGTTTTGCACGCCTCATACAACTTCGGCGACAGCGGTCCCAGCTGGGGCCCGATACCCTCCGACAACAGCCTGACTCCCATAATGACTTCGAAAAAGCCAAATTATGATATTCCGGGCAATTATCAGCGCGTATTTCGAGCAATTCGGGACGCGGTAGAAAACAACAATGAATTTCCAACTTTGCTGAAATCATCTCTGGACGACCCGACGCAGACTGTTCAGTTGATACCTTCCATGTATGCGGCCAGTAATGCTCCGGCAGGTGTATTTGGAATTTACAACGTTGCACTTATGACGCACCACGAGCGCTATGCCAATGACGGTCACCCGGCCGACCGCGTCTCGCTTCTTAACTGGCGCAAAATCAAATCCCGGTCGCTTGAAGCCAATCGCTTCATGTATATGATCGCCAACGATAAGAACATTTCACTGCAGCGCGTCATTGCCGATTGCTCGATTGACCCCGGCGACGGCATGCCCCGCTTTGCAGGGGGGCGTTCATCAGGTTTCAAAGTTGTCAACATGGTATCGGCCAGCTTGACTAATGACAGGCCCGCCACCGGTGCGGTTGTTGCCATATGGCCCAAGCTGGGAGAATGGACGCAGCATTTCTACGGTCAATCAATACCGGCTTTCAATAGATTGTATATGGAAGCGGTGAATGCCAACGGCAACATTCAACTGACCGGTGTACATAAATACCTGTACGACATACAAAACGACAAACGGCTCTGGGTGTTTGCGACTCTATTCAATTCGCAGGGAGAGGCAGTCGCCGTCCCTAACCGCAAAACCGTCAATTCGATCAAGCGTGTCGATATCTTCCCAGCCAAAGGATATTTGTTTTGCTTCCCGACTTATGGGAAAGGCGATACCAAGCAAACCAATGTTTTGCGTGCATCGGCCAATGCAGATTTTCGGCAGGACCGCGTGCTGTACGAAGCGACCTCCGAGCATGGCTTTGGGTTTTTCTATACACATCGCCACTTTTCCGTCGACCAGGTTAAGCTCTTTCAGGAAAAAGGCATCGTCTTTTTAGGTGCAAGCAAAAACGATCCGATCGGCAAGGGTTATCCGATCAAAAAGTTTGTCTACCCGACACCTTCAAATCGCCTGACGGCCGAAGACTTGTGGCGTTTGAATGAGAGCCGGCTGGGCATTCTGAGAAGCAAAGGTGTTATTGATGCGGATCTTGAGATTCTGCACAGCCGCGCAAAGCGTTCGCTTGAAAAAGCCGAAGAAACCGAAATGCAGGCTGCAAAGCAGGCCCGCTACGCGCAGAGTGCTGCCGTATCACGGGTTGTATACAATCCCGTTAAAGACATTATGAACGATTTGATAACTGCAATTGTGTTTTTGTTGCTGCTGACGATTCCTTTTGCATTTTCGGTTGAGCGCTTATTGATATGTGCGACGAGTGTTTACACCCGGTTGCTTGGTTTTGCCGTGTTCTTTTTTGCAACTTTTATGCTGATGTACTTCATGCATCCTGGCTTTTCAATTGCCTCAACGCCGGTTATCGTTTTTCTGGCATTTGCGATAATTTTGCTGACAACGATGGTTATCTTCATCATGATGCGCAAATTCAGAACCGAACTGATGTCGTTGCAGGGTAAAGCGCAAAGCCTGCATTCCAGCGACATATCCGCCTCCGGCACGCTTATAGCGGCGATAAACATGGGCATGTCAACCATGCGCCGGCGGCCAACGCGTACGCTGCTAACCTGCATTACGGTTATCATGTTGAATTTCACGATACTGTGTTTTGCATCATTTACCAGCAGTGTCGGCGTTCGCTCTGTTTACGAAGGGCCGGTATCCGGTGACATCAACGCGTCCTTTTTCACCCGCAACCTCGACTATCGCAAACTGGAAAATTCGGTCATGCGATTATTGCGCGGGCGCGAGGGCGAAGGCGGCTTGCTTGCGGGTCAGTGGTGGAAAGTTGAAGTAAACCAAAACGCCGAACGCATGTATGATCTGGCACGCGTTGACAATAGCCGGAACATACTGCTGGACGGCGTTATGGGTATCTCGGCCGCCGAATTAAAGCGATGGGACCAATTGCGCGAGATCTTACAGGGGGATTCGGCCGGACAAAAATACGCAGCGCTCGAGAATAACGGCATCTACCTCCCAGCTCTGATGCGTGAGCAGCTAAGCGTCAAGATCGGCGACTCATTGCTGCTCAATGGCTATCCGGTTACTTTTGCCGGTATTTTTGACGCGGCAAATATGCAACGAATCAAGCATCTTGACGGACGCTCGATCCTGCCGGTCAACTTCAAAGACGAAACGTTCGATACCGCTCAAACGGATGCCGAGGGCGGATCGAATGCCGTACAGCTTGACTTTGTTCGCTTGAGCGCTAATCAGATTGCCGTCGCTTCTGATGAGCTGGTTCAGAAAATGGGCGGAACGCTTCACACGGTAACTATCTATGCCGATGAAGGCATGGATACCGAAGAGGAAGGCAAGCGCATCTCGGAGCTTACCGCCATACCGGTCTGGACACGCGGCAAAGAAGGCGTTGAGCGCATGATTTTCACCAAGATGACCGGGGTCAGCGGCGCCTTTGCACTAATGATCCCGATTCTGCTGGGAGGTTTTATAATTTTTGGGACTTTGCTGGGCAGCATTACCGATCGCCAGAAAGAGATTTATACCTTCAGCGCGCTGGGACTGTCCCCCGGCCACGTAGGTTTTCTCTTTCTTGCCGAAGCGGCCGTATATGCCTTTATCGGCGGTGTTGGAGGGCAACTGCTCGCCCAGTTTGTTGCCCTGGCGGCCTCATTCATGGCCGATATCGGTTGGATACAACAACCGTCAATTAACTTTTCTTCATCCAATTCTATTTTTGCTATCCTTATCGTAATGGCAACAGTACTGATTTCTGCAATTTACCCCGCCATCCGGGCTTCGAATTCCGCCAATCCCGGCGTGCAACGAAGCTGGAAAATGCCCAAGCCTGAGGGCGGCATTCTCGATATGAAATTCCCCTTTACAGTCTCAACCTATGATATAACCGGCGTCGTCAGCTTTCTCTCCGAGCATTTTAAAGAGCACGAAGATGCAGGTTTAGGCAGCTTTGCAGCCCAGGACGTCGAGATTTCGCGGGATGGGCAATCGGGGAACATTCAGCTTTCGGCCAGCGTGTCGCTGGCCCCCTTTGATCTGGGTATCTCCCAGGATTTCAAGCTCCAGGCAACACCTTCGGAAATACCGGGCATTGACGAGGTGGCCATTAAAATTGTACATATCAGCGGTGCCGATTCAGACTGGCAGCGCTCCAACCGGGTGTTTATCAGGGAATTAAGAAAACAATTCCTGCTGTGGCGCACCTTGACAAACGATGTCATTGAGTCATATCGCATGAATACCCTTGAGGTGCTCGGCGAATTACAGCCGGTGAGTGATGAACAACAGAGTACATCAGCAAGTTAGCAAGCACGAGAAGAACACATAAATAGAAACGCGTATACATGAACGAAGAAAAAAAGAAAATTTCACGAGGCGACAAGGAACTAGAAGAATATCGCCAACTAATGGAGGTGCCGGCAACCTTCGAGGACGGTTTTACCTGGCCGTCACTCATTGGTGCACTGTTTGTAGCACTCATGATGGTTCCCGGCTCTATTTACATGAATTTGCTGGCAGGTGTGGCTATCGGGCCCGCGGCCCAATGGGTTACCCTCATCCTTTTTATTGAAGTGGCCCGTCGAGCAAACAAGACACTGAAAAATGCTGAAATTTACATTCTCTATTTTCTTGCCGGTCAGGCGACACTGCTGCCTTTTGAGGGGCTGCTCTGGAATCAGTTCTTTGCCCAATCCAATGCAGCACAGGCCTGGGGCATTGCCGAGCATATTCCGAGCTGGTTTGTGCCCAGGAATCAGGAAGTACTGGACAAACGCACGTTTTTCCAGGCCGAGTGGACAGTTCCATTGCTGCTCATCATGTTTTCTATGTTTGTGACGCGCCTTAACAATACGGTGCTGGGGTACGGACTGTTCCGTCTGGCAAGTGATATAGAAAAACTCCCTTTTCCCAAAGCCACCATTCAGGCACAGGGAATTATGGCCTTGAGCGAAGAGCAGAATGAAGAAGCACGCAATGTTTATGATTCAACCGATGCCCAACAACGTGAAAAGAACTGGAGGTGGCGGGTCTTTTCCATAGGCGGCGCCCTGGGTCTGGTATTCGGCGCAATCTACCTGGGTCTGCCTACCATCAGCGGGGCAATGCTTGGCAGAGCTATTCAGATTTTTCCGATTCCCTTTATCGACTGGACGCAAGAGACCGGCTCATTCCTGCCGGCCGTGCCAACGGGGCTCTCGTTTGATGCCGTTAACCTGATCATGGGTATGGCGCTTCCGTTCTTCTCAATGGTTGGCAGCTTTATCGGTCTCATAATTACTTTTGTGCTCAATCCGATCCTCTACCACCAGGGCATACTACGCACCTGGAAAGTAGGCGATGATACTATCATAACCGGAATGAAAAACAATATCGATTTTTATTTCAGTTTTACCGTCGGTATTACGCTGGTTATCTTCTTCATTGGCTTATGGACGACGGTCAACAAAGTACGCCAGCAGGCAAAAGAAGCACGTGCGAAAAACCAGGGGCAGAAGAGAAGATTCAATTTTGACGCTTCGATACCTGAAGGTCGGGGTGATATCAAATTTCCCTATATAATCACCAGCTATATCATCTGCGTGATGGCGTATATCGTCGTTTCGGGATTTTTGATCGATTACCAGGAAAATATCGGCGTTCTCATTGTTATGCTCTTTTTCGGCTTTGTTTATACGCCGCTCATCAGTTATGTCACCGCCAGATTGGAAGGTATGACCGGTGATGTTGTTTCGATACCTCTGATTCGTGAGGCAGCATTCATCCTCTCTGGTTACCGTGGCGTAGCTGTGTGGTTCCTGCCGATTCCTATCGCCAATTATGGCGTGGTGACCGTTCGATATCGCCAGGCCGAACTGACCGGAACAAAATTCTGGAGTAAGTGGAAATCAATAATTATCCTCACTCCAATTATTCTCATCAGTACCCTGTTCTTCTCGAATTTCATCTGGGGACTGGCCCCGATTCCCGGACCGCAATATCCATTTGCCGAAACAATATGGGAGTTCAGAGCCGAGATGAAATGTATCATGTTTTCGGCAACAATGGAAGGATTTTCGCTTTTCAAAAAAGCATTCACACCGATATACATTGCAGCAGGCGGAGTATTCGCTGCAATCGGCTTTGGTCTGGCTCACGCGTTCGGCTGGCCGATATTTGTCATGTACGGCTTGGTCCGAGGGCTGGGCGGACAGACGCAACCGCACGTTATTGTCCCTCAGTTCATCGGCGCCCTGATCGGCAGATACTACTTCCAGAAAAGACTTGGTTTGAGGTGGAAGCAGTATATCCCGGTGGTCGCAGCCGGCTTCAGTTGTGGAACCGGGTTGCTGACAACAATGACTATCGGTTTCACCTTTTTGATTAAAAGCGTTTTCAAGTTACCATTTTAAGATTGGATCAAGATGAGCGATACTTCATTGGCGAATAATACCGGTATAGTAAAGCGTGGTGATACGATCGTCAGCGTCAACAATGTATCGAAAATTTTCAAGTTGAAGAAAAATGAAGTTCATGCTTTAAAAAATATCAGCGTTGAAATAAAGTCCGGCGAATACCTTTCGATTATGGGGCCGTCAGGTTCAGGAAAAAGTACGCTCTTTAATATGATCGGTGCGCTTGACAGTCCTTCAAAAGGGAATGTTGAAATCGGCCCGCTTGATCTGACAAAGCTGTCCAGCAGCCAATTGGCCTATGTACGCTGCAACTACATCGGGTATATATTCCAGGCGTATAATTTGATTCCCTCCCTTACCGCGCTTAAAAATGTCGCGCTGGCTCACGTTTTTACCGGCGCTACAGAAGAGGAAGCCGATGCAGCGGCAAAAAAATGCTTGGAACTGGTTGGGCTTGGTCATCGTCTCGATCATCGTCCCGACGAGCTATCCGGCGGACAGCAGCAGCGTGTTGCCATTGCCCGCTCACTTGTCAACGATCCCACAATCATGCTGGCAGATGAACCCACCGCAAACCTCGACTTTAATACCGGTGCGGAAATAATCGGTATACTCAAAAAACTTTCGATCGAGCAGGGCGTTACGGTCATCACGGCCACCCACGATCATAAAATGCTCAAAAATTCCGACAGAATCCTCTGGATAAAAGACGGCGCAGTTGATCACATCGATAATGCCGAAGACCTGCATATCGATGAAGGTGCAGTTTCGTCACTCTCCGGAGGTGATGAGTTGGAGAATTTGATAGAAGACAACAACCGCACATAAACTAACCCGCTTTAACAGTTGACATTCCCTGCCGCACGAATGGATTTTTAGGAGAACTATTCTCTCGTATTAAACAGGGTTGTATGTATGAATTTGCAGACGCTCGGTGAATTCGGCTTTATCGATCGCATTAAGCGCGGGTGCTTGCATCGCAAGGAATCCGTGATCAAGGCCATCGGTGACGATTGCGCCGCGTATCGCACCGACAGCGAAATGTTGACATTGGTCACTACCGATTTGCTCATCGAGCGGGTGCACTTTGTGCGGGCATCCACTTCCGGCTATAATCTGGGGCACAAAGCACTGACGGTTAACCTGAGCGACATTGCCGCAATGGGTGGAATACCAGGTGAAGCATTTGTCAGCCTTGCAATCCCGCAGGACTGTGACATTGAATTTCTTGACGATCTCTACCGCGGGATGAAAAGCCTTGCCTCAGAGCATAAGGTCAACATTCTTGGCGGAGACACCACCTCCTCCCCAGCCGATTTGGTCATCAATATAGCCCTAACCGGTAGCGTTGATCCGGACGCACTGCTTCTACGTTCATCGGCTCAACCCGGCGACATTATCTGCATTACCGGCTATCCGGGCGAGAGCAAAGCGGGATTGCACTTTATTCTCAACAACATCAAACCCCACCGCAAACACGAAAAGATGTTGGTCAATCGCCACCTGTTCCCCCGGCCGTTTATCGATGAAGGCCAATTTCTGGCCCAATACCAGGGCGTTCATGCTGGAATTGATATAAGCGACGGATTGAGTTCGGATTGCCGACACCTTGCCAAAAGCAGCAAGGTAGGCGTCCGCCTTTTCGAAAAAAAACTTCCCATCTCCCCCGAATTGCAACAGTTCTGCGAAGCAACCGATACCAACCCCCTCAAGCACGTTTTGGCCGGCGGAGAAGATTATTTACTTCTGGTAACCATACACCCCTCCAAAGCAGAGCCTATTGCATCCACCTATGCCAAGGAGTTTGGCTCTCCCCTCTTTCAAATCGGAGAAATTTATAAAGGCAGCGGGATGGAACTGGTGCATTCGGATGGAACGGTGACGCAACTTAAAGCCACCGGTTGGGACCACTTCGAACACAAATAAGAATCGCAATTACCTAATAGGCTATGCCTGCACGACGATACAAATCATAAAAATGGTTGGTTGGCCCATGCCCCTTGCCGATCGCAAGCGCATGCTCGATCGCACCGTGAATGTAGTCTTTGGCAAGGCGTACGGCTTCGTGCACCGGCTTACCAGAAGCAATCTGTGCGGCGATTGCGGAAGAGAATGTGCAGCCGGTTCCGTGCGTATTGCTCGTTGCGAAGCGCACTGCCGGGAATTGCCGGCATGCAGTGCCATCATAGAGTACATCGGTTGCCTGAGCTTCGAGATGCCCGCCTTTGACAACGACGTTTCGCGGTCCCAGTGCTGCAATCACAATTGCAGCTTCCCGCATCTGGTCGAGAGTTGATATGCTCATTGAGGCCAGTGCTTCGGCTTCGAAAATGTTGGGGGTGACCACGGTGGCCAGCGGAATCAGTTCGTTTTTTAACGCATCGCGTGCCTCTGCCTGCAGGAGAGGATAGCCGCTCTTTGAAATCATTACCGGATCAACAACGATTGGAACCTTCTTGATCTTGCGAAGAGTCCCGGCTATCGCATGAATCAATTCACTGCTGGATACCATACCGATTTTAATTGCATCAATCGCAACATCCTCAAGCAAACACTCGATCTGCTCGGTAACGAATTGAGCCGGCGCCTCATGAACAGAAACTACCTTTTGCGTATTTTGCGCGGTGAGGGCAGTGATTACGCTCATGCCAAACACGCCATGCGCCTGGAAGGTTTTGAGGTCGGCTTGAATCCCCGCTCCGCCGCAAGAATCGGAGCCGGCAATTGTCAATGCTATTTTCATTGTGCCTTCCTTGCCATACAGTAATTGCGTCCTTGCAGCAGTATCAGACGGCTGCTTGCTATAGCAAAATAAAAAAAGCCCTGCAGATAAATCTACAGGGCTTACACAAGCTAGTTGAATATTTTCGTTAGATATCCATCTCCGCCATTTGCTTCAACAACCTGTAGCGAGACACCGCCATTTTCTGCGCTTTTTCCAACAACCGCTGAGAAGCTTCGGGGTTCGACTTTTGTAGAATTCGATAGCGGTTTTCGGCAAGCGCATAATCATTCAATGCTATGGAGGGATCTTTGCTTTCGATCTTAAGCGGATTCTTGCCTTCTGCAGCAAGCGCCGGATTATAGCGATACAATGGCCAGTGACCGGACTCGACCGCCCGTTTCTGATTGTCGAGTCCTTTGGTCATGTTGATACCGTGTGCAATGCAGTGAGCATAACAGAGTATCAACGACGGACCGTCATATGCTTCCGCTTCCATAAATGCCTTGACGACCTGATTGGGACTGGCCCCCAGAGCAACCTTGGCGACATAGATATAGCCGTAGCTCATGGCAATCATGCCCATGTCTTTTTTGCCGACCGGTTTACCCGAAGCGGCGAATTTGGCAACCGCTCCCATCGGTGTGGCTTTGGACGATTGACCGCCGGTATTGGAATAGACTTCGGTATCCATCACCAGCACATTTACGTTTTTTCCAGATGCCAGAACATGATCCACGCCACCATACCCGATGTCGTAGGCCCAGCCGTCACCGCCAAAGGCCCAGACCGATTTTTTGACCAGATAATCCGCCAGTGAAATAAATTCTTTGATCATGTTATCGGCGGATGAACCAAGCGCCGCCTTCACGGCGTCAACCCTGAGGCGCTGCTCCTCAATGAGAGCCTGTGACGATTGGTCGGCATTGAGAATGTCACCAAGCTTCTGCTTTGCATCAGCGTCAACCATGTCTTTGGCAATCATCTTATCGGCAATCTCGTGTGCGCGCTCATAGAATTTGTCAACGGTCAACCGCATGCCGAAGGCGAGTTCGGCGCAGTCTTCAAACAGTGAATTGTTCCAGGTCGGTCCACGCCCGTCATTGCGCCTGGCATACGGGGTCGTCGGCAAATTTCCGCCGTAAATCGACGAGCATCCGGTAGCATTGGCTATGAGCGCCCGGTCACCGAAGAGCTGGCTAACCAACTTGACATAAGCTGTCTCGCCGCAGCCTGCGCAGGCGCCGTTGTATTCGAACAGCGGCTTGACAAACTGGCTTCCTTTGACTGATGCGAGATTGTACTTGGCCGGATCGGTATCGGGTATGCCAAGGAAGAATGTATAATTTTCGGCTTCCTGCCTGCGCAGCGGAGCCTGTTCTTCCATGACAATCGCCCCCTTCTCCTTGACCGGGCAATTATCAACGCAGCAGCCGCACCCGGTGCAATCCTCCGGTGCTACCTGTAAGGTATATTTCAACCCTTTAAGATCCTTTCCACCCTTTGCATCCGCAGATTTAAAGGTAGCCGGCGCCCCGGCGAGATATTTCTCTTCATAAGCTTTGGGCCGGATCGTCGCATGCGGGCATACCAGTGAGCACTGGCCGCACTGGATACAGGTATCGGAATTCCAGACCGGGATGTGCACGGCTATGTTACGTTTCTCGTATTGTGTTGTTGCGGTCGGCCAGGTGCCGTCGGCCGGCATCTGGGATACTTTGACGTGGTCGCCTTCCTGTTTCATGAGCTGTGCGGTAACATCCCTGACAAATTCAGGCGCGTCATCCGGAACCGGTTTGATCGCTTCGATCGGATTGGTTGGTTGCGCGGGGACAGGTACTTCTTCAATATGCTCCAGGGCCTTGTCCACCGCAGAATTGTTCATATTGACAACTGCCTCACCCTTTTTGCCATAGGTCTTTTTGATGGCGGTTTTGATGGCATCAATCGCTTTGATCTCTTCCATGATGCTGGAGATGCGAAAGAACGCGGTTTGCATGACCACATTGATCCGGGCGCCCAATCCAAGGCTTTCGGCGATTGAAAGAGCGTCAATCACGTATAATTTTATTTTCTTGTCGACAATTTGTTTTTGCACTCTTCCGGGCAGCTTTTCCCAGACTTCATCTTTGTTATAGGGTGATGTCAACAAAAAGATACCTTCATCAACGAGATTTTTCAGCATGTCATACTTTTCGAGGAATGAAAAATTGTGACAGGCCAGGAAATTGGCACGTGAAATTAGATAGGGGCTGCGAATCTGCTTCGGACCGAAACGCAGATGTGATACCGTAATCGCACCGGCCTTTTTGGAATCGTATACAAAGTAGCCCTGTGCGAAATTATCCGTTTCTGATCCGATGATTTTAATGGAATTTTTATTTGCGCCAACCGTTCCGTCCGATCCCAGTCCATAGAACATGGCGCGATAAGTCTCATCGCCTTCGGTGCTGAAGGTCGGGTCGTAAACAATGGACGAACCGGTGACATCATCATCGATGCCGACCACAAAGTGATTTTTAGGCTTCTCATTTGACAATTCGTCAAATACACCTTTTACCATCGCAGGCGTAAATTCCGCCGAACCGAGTCCATAGCGGCCGCCAACGACTCTGGGATATTTGGCAAACTGGGCAAGGCCGTCTTCCATGCATTCGCCGATTGCCGTGCGGACATCTTCATACAGCGGTTCACCAAGTGAGCCGGGCTCTTTGGTACGATCGAGTACCCCAATTTTCTGAACGGTTTTCGGCAGAGCTTCAACCAGGGCTTTTGCGTTAAACGGACGATAGAGGCGAACTTTGATCATGCCGACCTTTTCACCCTGAGCATTGAGGTATTCAACCGTATCATGCACCGTCTCGGCGCCCGATCCCATGAGGACAATGACCTTCTCGGCATCTTCGGCGCCGAAATAATCGAACAGGCGATACTGTCGTCCGACAATCGAGGCAAATTTGTCCATTGCCTTTTGAACAATCTGCGGGCATTCCTGATAAAACCTGTTAACAGTTTCACGTCCCTGAAAAAAAACGTCGGGATTCTGAGCCGTACCTTTTATCGTGGGGTGATCCGGCGAAAGGGCCCGGCTGCGATGGGCACGCACCAAATCATCATCAATCATTTGCCGCAGCTCATCCATGGGAATCTCTTCGATTTTTTGAATCTCATGCGATACCCGAAATCCGTCGAAGAAGTGAACGAACGGAACGCGTGATTCCAGCGATGCGGCCTGGGCGATCAAGGCCATATCCATCGCCTCCTGAACGCTATTGGAACTCAAGAGGCCAAACCCGGTCTGGCGCACTGCCATCACGTCACTGTGGTCGCCAAAAATCGAAAGCGCCTGACAGGCGACGGAACGTGCACTCACGTGGAAGACCGTGGGCGTCAGTTCGCCGGCGATTTTGTACATGTTCGGAATCATCAGCAACAGGCCTTGAGAAGCAGTGAACGTCGTGGTCAGAGCACCGGTACATAATGCACCATGCACGGCTCCCGCCGCACCGGCTTCGGACTGCAGCTCTGATACAACAGGAACCGTTCCCCAGATATTTTTTTCTCCACGTGCCGACTTTTCATCGGCAAGCTCGCCCATTGGAGATGAAGGCGTAATCGGGTAAATTGCGCAAATTTCATTTACCGCATGTGCAACATGCGCGGTAGCGCTGTTTCCGTCATGCGGGACCATTGTACGTGACATACTTTTCTCCTGTAGTGAAGATGAGTACTGATTCTTTTCTGAATGATTCGGGTATTTTCAAAGGTAAACTTCGTGTATTCCGCATACATTCACGGAGTTAAGGGGGACTCTCGCACATACTTGCATGGAATGCGGGAGCTCATACTTCAAGAAAGATTATTATATCTTATCTTCCCTTAAAATTAAAGCTTTTGGAAGTAAAAAATACATGTTCCATGACAGCAGATTCAAGCTGCGGACGGGGCTTCTTTACGGGCGAAAAAAGCCATGATTCCGGCGCCAATCACAAAGCAGATAAACGCCGTGCTAAACTGTCCCATGCTTTCGGGGAGCTGGTTGACATTGGTGTAAACCCCGACACCTTTGTTGAGGATAATTGTTCCATGCGACTTTGCATACTGATTCATGAGGATGCTTTGCTTGAATGGCCACAGCGTATACAGCGAACCGGCCATCAGCCCGATCAAGAAGGCCATAGTCTGATTGAAAAATTTCTTAAATACGAAATTGACCAGTTTCGCAAAAAGCACCAGACCGGCAGCCATCCCCACCCCGAAAATGCCCAGAAACAAGAAGTAATCCAGATACAGCGTCTTCATCCCGGAAATAGCGGAAATCACCTCAAAATATTGCCCCAGCAGAATTAATACCAGCGAACCGCTGATACCCGGCAGCACCATGGCAGACACGGCAAGCGCTCCCGCCCCGCCGCCGTAGATGAATTCTTTGCCGGTGTATTTGCCGATATATGAAAATTTTTGCGCCGTGCCGCTATCGCCGGCGCCCTCATTTTGCTGCGCTTCGTATCGGGCCTGATAATGATCCGATTTTGCCTTTGCTTTGTCGTAGGGGTTAACACTGACAGTGACATAAACCGTCAGTGCCGCACCAATCAAGAAGAACAGGAAATCCCGCATTTTTTTCTCAGTGAGCATTTTGAAGGGAATGACGATTGAAACGAGAATTAATCCGAAAAAAAGCGCGTAGGTATTGGTAAACTGATTGAGCAGCAGCCACTTCATCAGGCTGGATAGCCCGACAATCGCAATAGCCGCACCCACCAGAAGCCGCCCGAGAAAGAGCGCGTCCACATCGCTGAGAAATGTAACGAATGCATGCCAGTGAGGTTTCTTTTCATGTGCCGTCATTGCTTTCAGCAACTGACCGAGTCCACTTTTTATTTTCGCTGGTTTGAAATTGTTCACAGCAGCGATTACCCGTTCATAAATCCCGAAAATCAGGAGAAACGTCCCCCCCGAAACACCGGGTATGATATTGGCCAGACCAATAAAAAATCCGACAACGACGTCTTTAACCAGTGCGATCACCTGCGCTCCTTTACCTGTTTTCCTGCCATCCGTTTTCACCAATAAGCGGTACAAAAACAACATTCCCGACGCTGCGTTTCGAAATGCCCTGTTCGGTTTTATCAAACACGTCAAGCGTCTGGCTCGCCCGGCTGCCGGCGGGTATGATCATTCTTCCATCAACGGCCAGTTGTTGTGAGAGTGCTTGGGGAACGGTGGGGGCTCCTGCGGTTACGATTATCCGGTCAAAGGGTGCGTGCTGCGGCCAGCCTTTGGTACCGTCTCCCGTTTTGAACGTGATATTGTAATAGTTCAATGCACGCAGCTTTTTGCGCGTCACCTCGGCCAATTCCCGATGCCGTTCGATTGTATAAACACGACGGGTGAATTGTGCCAGTATCGCCGCCTGAAAACCGGAACCGGTACCGATTTCCAGGATTTTCTCCCCGCCCTGCAATTCGAGCAGTTGCGTCATCAGCGCGACCACATACGGCTGCGATATCGTGACGCTGAAACCGATCGGCAACGCATTATCGTCATAGGCCTGGCTTTGCAATGCTGCATCAACAAACAGATGACGCGGCGTTTTGCGAAAGGCATCGAGGACGCGCTCGTCGCTGATTCCTTTGCTTCGCAGGTTTTTAATGAGCCGTTCAACGGCTATTTCCGGTTTCAATCGAGCATAATTCATGTTCTACTCTTGCGCATATCAAGCCATACCCGCAAAGTGAACCAGATGCCGCTTGTCGCTTTTATCCAGCGCAGCGTATCAAGGACATGCGAGATGTGACTCTTCTCTTTGAAGTAAAGGGTTTGGATCTTGACAAAACGTACCGGCCACCCCAGGTGGCGTGCTTTGAGTATCACTTCCGTCTCCATCTCAAATCGCCTGCATTCGATGGCGATCTGTGAGAGGAACTCCGCACAGTACGCCCGATATCCGCACTGACTGTCGTCGATGCGGGATTGGGTTGCCACCGACAGAAGCCGGGACGTTAGGGTGTTGGAGAAGATGCGCGTAATCGGCATGCTGCCGGGTTTCATTTTGCGCGCACCGATGATGATACCCGCCCGGGGCACTGCCTCGATGGCTTCCAGAAATTTTGACAGATCGGCAATCGCGTGCTGCCCGTCTGCATCCATGGTGATAATCCACCGGGCGCCCTTTTGCATCAAATGAGTAAACCCCGTTGCCAATGCCGCTCCTTTCCCCCGATTTGACTGATGCGAAAACGCTTCGACACCGTGGTCTGTGCACACATTGTACGTGCCGTCGAGTGACCCGTCATCCACCGCAAATATGCAGCGTGCAGGAACAGCCTCCATAAGGCGCGGCAGGAATGTTTTAAGCGTTCTGGCCGATTGGTAGGCGGGAATCAAAATGAATACGCCCGATGGCCAGGTTGTCGTGCCGGAGTTCATGACGCTAATGCTTTCTGAATCTGTTGCTGGATTCTGTCAACCTGCTCGTCCTTGCCGAGTAATGCGTTACAAGGACGCACAGCTTCCATGAAATGTATTTCGATTCTGGCGAACGGCCTGGGAATGACAAATGCGTCCCAGGAGTTGAGAATCCATGCATCTTTACATACAGCACGAACGGGAATGACTCTGGTTCCGGTCAGATGCGCCAGTTGCGCAACACCGGGTTTTACGATCTCTTTCGGCCCACGCGGACCGTCGGGTACAATGGCAATCCGGGCGCCTTTTGCCAGAGCACGCCTGCATGCGCGCAAAGCCGACACCCCGCCGCTACTTGAGGAACCCCGAATGGTGTCCTGTCCCCACTTTTTGACGATGTCAACGGCGAGGTCCCCGTCTCTGCTGGATGAAACCACGGTGGTAATGCCGCAATTGCGAAAACCATAGGCCAGAGCAAGTATCCGGGAATGCCAGAAACAATAGATCAATCCCTTCGCGTCGGTAAAAAGCGGATTGTACTCCTGTATGCCCTTGTAGCGATAGTTCCACGTTTTGCCGATCAGTGAAAAAATAAGCCAGAGTGAATGTGTCGTAAAAGCATTGGGCAAAGGTATTCGCATGCATGTCGCCGAGCTGTTCTTGAAATATTTTCGCCCTTATAAATTAAATAAGCCGGACTTGCAGAGTAAAGCGGACAGGGGATTCGGCCATTGGCCTTCAGAAAGAAAGCGAGATCGACCCCCTACTAAGTATCGGGCTTTTATGGAATCGATCCCGCTGTGAAAGGAACGCACAGGCACTGTTGAGGATGCATTTAGTTTACGTGGGCAGAAGGGTCTCGCCATTGAAGTATTCTGCCGCTGGTCTTGGCGAGGCCGCTTTTCGTTAACCGGATTTTCTTGGTGGTACCGGCGCTTATGCCGGTGTCGAGCATTTTCTTTGCCAGGACGCCGTCTTCCCATTCCATTTCATAGACAGCTCCACCGTCGGCAAAAAAGAGGCTCTGGTCGACAGCCTCCAGCTCGGCAAGAAAGAAGGCATCATTTTCGAGAATGGTGGTTTCTATGGTTTCGAGTCCGTTATAATAGGTGGCAACTTCGTGCACCCCGGCGGGAACATAGCCGATAGCCCAGTATTCCTCTATGGGAAAATCGTAGCTTGCCGTTACCGTGCCCAGTTCAATATCCGCGGCGATTTCCATTCCGAATGAAGAGCTCAGCACTACGATCAGCCTGGTGTTGATTTCCCATTCGTAGTAGTATTGAGTTTCGCTGGTAAACAGAAATGCGTAATCGCTGATGTAATCGCCGTTGAAATCGGCTTTAACGTAGCAGGGCAAATCGTAGGGATCATGCGGCGTCGCAGATGGATAAAGATATTCGCTGTAGCGACTGATTGACGGAGAAAAGTAGCCACGCACGTAGGGCTCGATAAGATCCAGAACATCGTAGGGGGCCCGGACATACGTATCGACGGTCGACTCTTTGGTAACGGTCACCACCGTTGTCGGTGCTTCGTAGTAATAGCATCCCGTAACTACAATCGAGGCTAGCAATGCCGTAAAGATGCGCTTAGTCATGATATCCTCCGAGTTTCAGTGCGTTGTGTTCTTTTGAGAAACGGAAAGATCAAGATCGGTGCCAACCCCGCAAGGTATTGTTATTTAGCAAGATAAATACTGCAAGGTAGCTTATCGGTCTTGTCGGTATGGGGAAATTCTTCTCCGCTACCAGGATGCAAGCAGCGATTGCCATGCTTATCTACTTGAAAACAGGCAGGATACAAAATATCGGGAATATATTCCCGGCCGGGAAATGGGTCAGGAATTTGCGACGAGCGTTCCGCCGATGATTATCAGCAGGGCGCCGGTAATCAGCGTGTATGGATTGACTTCTTTCCATTCGGCGAAGATAAGCATGCTCAACACCACCGCAACAAGCGTGTTCATATTGTAAAGGGGCGCCAGTTTGCTGATCGGTACGTTATATCGCATCAGCGCAAAGCCAACCAGCGTCATGCCTATTGCCCACAGCAGCCCGATTACCGCCGCAAATCCGCCGGATTTGAGATTGACCTTGATTTCAGGGATCAGCAACCAGGCAAAGGCGGTTCCTGTCATGACGCCGAGACTAATGAACAGGATGTAGGGGGGCAGCGAAATACCGGCGCGCGTGGCGGCTTTCTGACAGACGCCGCTGATGCCGAAAAGAATAGCGGGGATTAAGCCGCCTATGAGTATGCCGAGGTAAGATTTAGTCACGATATCCTGCGCCGAGAAGGTTGCACTTACGCAGAATAAATTAGTAAAATTTGATGCGCAACAAAAGGCTTGCTGTCTATTTAGCGAAAATTCAACAATCCCGCACACATCGGAAGGTCATATTAATCGTTGCGCTGTCCGGCGTATTGGACGTACGCGCCGCCACTCTGTAGCGGTTGCAATACGACCGGTGGCACAGAAACGACCCGCCTTTCACCACTTTGCGTTCACCACCGGGCGGCCCGATTGGATTCTGCCGGGTTGCATGCACGTGCCATGACGGACTCCACCAGTCACGGCACCACTCCCAGGCATTGCCGGTGATGCTGAGAATCCCGTAGCCATTCGCAGGGAAAGCATCAACCGGCGAAAGACCGGCATAGCCGTCATCTGCAGTATCAAGGTTGGGAAACTCTCCCTGCCAGACGTTGCACAGGTGCCTGCCGTCCGGTTCCAGTTCGTCTCCCCACGGAAACAAAGCCTGCTCCAGGCCGCCGCGACTGGCGTATTCCCATTCCGCTTCGGTCGGCAGACGTTTTCCGGCCCATTGAGCATATTCGGCTGCATCGAGCCACGCAATATGCGTAACCGGATACTGCTCGAATCCGGAAATACTCGAATCCGGACCGTAAGGATGCTTCCAGTCGGCATGATTGACTTTGCACCACCAGTCCAGGCCCTCGATGGTAGCGTCTGTCAATTCATTCTTGCGCTCGGGCGCAAGCTGATTGTGGAACACGTACGACCAGCCAAATCGCTCGGATTCGGATATATATCCGGTTGCCCGGGCAAACTCTGCGAACTGCTCATTGGTGACGGGACTGGTGTCGACATAAAACGGATCGACATGCACTTCCCGCACAGGCCCCTCACCATCGGCCGGGAAACCCTCTTTCGTATCGGTACCCATGAGAAAAGCGCCGCCGTCAAGTTTGATCATACGCTCGGTGCTCCCGCTGCTGATGCGCCGAAACCGTTCCGAGGCGGCTTTGGATTGAAGCATAACCTGCTCACGCGCCTTGCTCGGAACACAGCAGGGATGGGGAGTTTGCCCATCGCGACTTTGGTGTGAATGTGGAGATGTCGACATATATTGCCCTTTGGGGATCACCTATTTTTCTTCGATACATGCATTTTCGCGTTGCGTCTGCACATAATTGGCAATGACGCGTTGCTTCTTCTGATTAATGAGTATCGCCTCGATCTGTTCCACCGCTTCGTCAATGGTCAAATAGCGCTCGGGCTGATGATCATAGACTTTTGCGATATGATAGCCGAAGCTCGAGCGAAACACACCGGATGGCTTACCAGGCTCAAGTGCAAACACCACTTCATCAAAGTCTGCCACCATCACGCCGCGTTTGATATAGCCCAGATCACCGCCATTGCCTTTGCAGTCGGAATATGTCTCGGCAACCTGCTCGAACGGCGCGTCGGTATTCAGCGCACGGCCGGCCTGCCGGATTTCGTTAAGCGCACCGGGCTCCCGGGAGGGCAGATCAATATTTTTTACAATGTGCTTGACATGCACCATCTCCGATTGATAAAAGCGCTGTTTGTTGTGTTTATAAAATCCGGCCACCTCTTTTTGCTTTGGTTTTGAGACCTTTGCCGTCAGTTTGTCGACAAGCATTTGTACCCGCACGCCCCTGGCGACATTCTCCTTGAAGTCAAGGAAGTGACCGGGAATCGCATCCATACATCTGCCAAATTGCTCCTCGCCGCCATAGCTGGCCTGTGAAACGCCGACAGCTTCAAGCACAGCCTTCTCGGAGGGGTGCATATTCCGCCTGAGGGCCCCCTGATGCAACAGCATGCGGTCAATTACATCGGAAAGCGCCTGCTGCCAGAGCCGGGGATGATACCGGGACGGATCGGGCGCGGCATGCGCCAGGCGATCGTGTGGATGATATATCGTGCGCAGGCGTTCTGCTTCGGCAGCAACCAGGTTTTGATCGACTTCTTCGCCGTTGACGTAAACAGCCATATACTACTCACTTTGCCAGATCCGGTCTGCGCTCGAGAAAAGACGCGCGCTGTATTCTACATGGAAAGCAATAAATACGCCACCCTGATGGATAAGCGGCCGGGCATCGGCATGGCAGACCCTGCAAGGTTTCTCCACAACCGCCTATAATATCAAATACTTGTGACTATTTCCGGTAATCAAAGAGGAGCATGGAGGATACAGGCCCTTGTACAACAGGTGGCAAGTGTTCACAGCAGATTTCGAGCCGGTAATGTCTGGTATTAGCCCCGTGTGTGTACTGCATATCGCGCACGGTGCGACCTGATCATCGCATAACCAGCTTCCTGTCATCTTTTTTGCCGGGGCTGCCCTCGCTCACCCATTGACGAAACGCCTCCAGGGTTGCGCTATCGGCATCCAGCCTGAAATTTGGTTCGTGCTGCTTGTTATCATTGAACCAGATGAACACTTCAATACACGGATTGCGGTCGATGAAGCGAAAGAAATTTTTCATCCATTCACTGCGGCGGGCATCTGCAGCACAGCCGACTTCGGCAATCCAGATCGGTTTGTTGAACCGCGCAATGCCGACAAGCGACTTTGCGAACACCTGTTCAAAGCTCTCCCATCGATGATATTCACTGTGGTGGTCTCCGAAATTGTAGCCGTCAAGCCCCACAATATCTACTACATCATCGCCGGGATAATAGACCAGTATATCATCTTTGAAAGTGCGGTTTTGCCACAATACGCCGGGACTGAAAATCCACTCGACATTATGCGCCCCCTCCTGATGAAAAATAAGGTGCACCCGGCGCCAGGCTTTTTTAAAGTTCTCCGGTTGCTCCCCCCAGGCAAACCAGTCACCATTCATTTCATATCCAAAACGATAATACAGGATCCGGCGAAATTTGGCAGCCTCGCGCGCAAAAGTGCGAAAATAGCCGTCAAATTCGCCCCGCGCTATGTCGGCCAGCATCCTTTCGTTGCGATTCAGTGTGAACCGGTGTGAACGGATGTCATGATTTATCACCGTTTTCATGTGAAAGCCGTCATTGGCCCGGCACACGTCCATCGGAAAACTGCTGCCCACGTCGATGTACCACAGCGCATAGGCCGGTGTAACACCAAATATGTTTATTTCGTTCTTCAGATTCTCCCGGTAATTCTTATACAGCTTCGAGGAGAAAAAACCGAATCTTTCGGCATTTTCTTTGGAGATTTCCCGCTGCTGGATTCCCCGGCATTCACAAAACGCAGCGGGTGGCTGCATGCCTTTATTGACTGATGAGCAAAAGGAGAGGGCAATCAGTGCGGGAAGGGAGATCAGGACCGTTTGTGCAGAGGGGCGCATCTTTACCTTCGACAGTTAAGCGAGTAAACAGTGTTCAGCTTTATTTCATTGATACCTGCTTCATCATCGTTTTACAGCATCGCAACTCACATTCTCATTACGTGCAGAGACGCAAAAGAGTGTGCTCATGCTCGCCGCATGTTCAATCTATATTTCATTATAGCCTTAATTTGCAGCCTTGTCACGCGTGGAAAAAGTCAATTTTACACTATGCACGTTGGATTGCTTGTCAAAGGATTGATTATCCTAATCCGATTTGTCATTGTGCGCATCGCGCTAAGCGGCTATGATTTCCTGAAGTAGCACATGCCATCAAAAATGTATTTTAGTACTGTATTTTCATGAAATAGACGGAGCATACATGTCAGAAAAAAAATTGCCGTTGCCGTACAGCGACCTCGAAAAAATCACAGAGACCTTCCCGACGCCGTTTCACCTCTACGATGAAGCAGCAATGAGCGAGAATGCCCGTTCTTTTCTTGACGCCTTTTCCTGGAACCAGGAATTCAAGCAATATTTTGCGGTCAAAGCAACACCTAGCCCTTTTATTATCAAGTTATTATCCGATATCGGCTTTGGCGCCGACTGCAGCTCCCTGGCCGAGTTGGCGCTTTCTGAAAAGTGCGGTCTTGCCGGTGATGAACTAATGTTTTCATCCAATGATACACCGGCAGAGGAATTCGCAAAGGCACGCGAGCTTGGGGCAATTATCAATCTCGACGACATCTCCCATATCGATTATCTGCAAGAATGCTGCGGCTTGCCTCAACTGATTTCATTCCGCTACAATCCCGGCAACCTGCGCGAAGGCAACATCATTATCGGTGAGCCCAAAGAGGCTAAATACGGATTTACGCGCCCGCAAATATTCGATGCGCTTAAAATCTGTATGCGCCGAGGAGTCAAGCGTTTTGGCCTGCACACCATGGTAGCCTCCAATGAACTCGACGCAGATTTTTTTCTCGAAACCGCAAAAATGATGTTCGAGCTTGCCGTTGAAGTCAAAAAGGAACTGGATATTTCGGTCGAATTTCTTAATCTGGGTGGGGGTATTGGTATTCCCTATCAACCTGAAGACAAGGCCGTCGACCTGCACGACCTGGGGCGTCGCATCAAAGAGATGTACGATCAGTTCATCGTTCCGGCACATTTGCACCCGATGAAAATATGCATGGAATGCGGACGTGTCATCACCGGACCATACGGCTACCTCGTTAGCCGCGTTTTACATAAAAAAGAAACCTATAAAAAATATGTCGGTCTCGACTCCAGCATGGCCGACCTGATGCGTCCGGCAATCTATGAGGCCTACCATCACATCACCGTTGCCAATAAACAGCATGAAGAGTCCACCGAAACCTACGACGTGACCGGCTCCCTTTGTGAGAATAATGATAAATTTGCCGTTAATCGCAAGCTGCCTCGAATTGAAGTGGGCGATCTGCTGGTCATCCACGACACCGGTGCGCATGGGCACGCTATGGGTTTTAATTACAATGGCAAACTGCGCTCGGCGGAACTGCTGCTGCGTCCGGATGGTGAAGTCAAGCAGATCCGGCGCGCTGAAACGCTGGACGACTACTTTGCGACGCTTAATTTCGATGATTTGGCTGAATTCCAGACACGCACAGACGCAGAGAGTGCGCAAAAAACGCAACAGGTGTAGTCTTCTCTTTTGTGCTCTCTGAGTCCTCCGTGTTCAATCTTTTTGTTTCAAACACAGCTCATATCGATGAACCGCCGGCCGACCCGTATGCCCGGCGAAAAACGACGGCAACAATTGATAAATTCGCCGGCCCAGTGTTATCGACAAAGAATGATTAGTGACCGTGTCTTGTTTCCTCGACAACATCGATATATTTTAATGTTTACTAAACCAGTAAAGTTAGTAAGGTTTGGTGTTTGTGCCAGGTAATCAAACTATCTCTACTGCATTTTAATGAGAAGGAGAAGTCGATGAGCAACAAAAAGTACCATCTTGAAACACAGGCTCTGCATGCAGGACAATCCCCGGATCCAACAACCGGGGCGCGCGGCATACCGGTGTATCGCACGAGCTCCTACGTATTCGACAATACCGAGCATGCCGCCAACCTGTTTGCGCTCAAAGAGCTGGGCAATATTTACACGCGCATAATGAATCCAACCCAGGACATTCTCGAAAAGCGTGTTGCGGAGATGGAGGGCGGAGCTGCCGGTCTTGCGCTTGCTTCGGGAACCTCGGCAATATTCTATTCCATAATCAACCTCTGCCGGGCAGGAGAGGAAATCGTTTCCGCCAATAATCTTTACGGTGGATCATATACCATGTTTGACAGCATCCTGCCTCAGTTCAACATCAACGTAAAGCTTGTCGATCACGACAAGCCGGAGGCGTTTGAGGCCGCTATCACGGACAAAACGCGTGCGATCTATGCGGAAACCATCGGCAATCCGGTGCTGGGGGTTACCGATATCGAAGCGCTTTCCGAAATTGCAAACAAACACCATTTACCGTTGATCATCGACTCGACATTCACGACCCCCTACCTGCTCAACCCCATCGAACACGGCGCCGATATCGTGGTGCACAGCCTGACCAAATGGCTGGGCGGACATGGCGCAGGGATCGGTGGCGTTGTCGTTGATTCGGGCAGGTTTGACTGGACCGATTCGAAATTCAGTTTGTACAACGAGCCGGACCATTCCTACCACGGAGTTCGCTACGCGCATGATCTGGGCGATCTCAATCCGCTTGCATTCATACTGCGCATGCGTCTGGTACCGCTGCGCAATCTGGGGGCCTGCATCTCACCCGATAACGCGTGGATGTTTTTGCAGGGCATCGAAACACTCCATTTACGCATGCAACGCCATTGCGAAAATGCGCTGGCGATTGCAGAATTTCTCAGGGGTCATAGACATGTCAGTTGGGTACGCTATCCCGGACTTGAGGAAGACCCGGCGTATACAACAGCCCGCACATACCTCAAAAAAGGCTTTGGCGGGATGGTTGTATTCGGCGTCAAAGGCGGGTATGATGCGGCAGTCAAGGTAATAAACTCCATTGAGCTGTTCTCACACCTGGCTAATGTCGGCGATGCGAAAAGCCTCATTTTGCATCCATCGTCCACCTCCCATTCCCAGCTCAGCGAAGAACAGCAGGCTGCCGGCGGCCTGACGCCGGAGCTTATCCGTTTGTCAATCGGTATCGAAAACAAGGATGATCTGGTTGCTGCGCTGGATGAGGCGCTCAATGCAGCGCACAGATAAGCCCGGCCTGATTCGGTTTCAGAAATAAAATGACGCCATGCATCAGGCAGAGCAACAGGTGCGTGGCGTCATGCATTTTTTGGTAAGTAATGGATCACGAAACCAGAGACACTATCAATAAAGACACCAATATCCTTCATGGCGGCGGAGCTCGCGACCCGTTTACCGGCGCGCTCAGCATCCCGATTTATAACGCGTCCACCTACCACCAATCCAACGTGGACGTAATGCAGGACTTCCTCTACGGACGATCGCAGAACCCGACCCGCAAAGCCCTGGAAGAATCGCTTGCCGCTCTGGAGCACGCAACCGAAGCATACGCCTTTACCTCCGGGATGGCCGCAATTTCCGCAGCGATCATGGGCACCTGCCAACAGGGCGATCATCTGGTGGTGACGCAGGACATATACGGCGGTACCTACAAGCTACTCACCGACTATCTTCCCCGCTTCGGCATCACGCATACTTTTGCAGATACGACTTCGCTTGACGCACTGGACAAGGCAATCACGCCGGACACGAAAGCGCTGTTTCTCGAATCACCGTCAAATCCGCTTCTCAAAATTGTCGACCTGACCGCAGTCGCCGAGCTGGCTGCCCGGCGCGAGCTGGTAACGATGATCGACAACACGTTCCTGTCCCCCTATTTGCTTCGACCGCTCGATCTCGGGATCGATCTCAGCATTCACAGTGCGACCAAATTTCTGGGCGGGCACAGCGACTTGAGTGCAGGCGCGGTCATGACAAAAAGCGCAGATTTGGGCCGAAACATCAGGTTTGTACAGGTTTTTGCCGGATCGATGCTCAATCCGCAGGATTGCTGGCTCATGCTGCGCGGCATCAAAACGCTGGGTGCGCGCATGAAGCAGCAGGAACAGTCCGCACACACAATCGCCCGCTGGCTGACGGAGCAGAGCTGGATAGCCTCTGTCAACTTTCCCGGCCTTGCCGAACATCCCGGTCACGACATTCTGGCCCGGCAGGCAGACGGTTTTGGCTGTGTCATCTCGATGGCTACCGACACACTCCAGCGAGCGCGCCGCATCATAGACAATGTCAAGATCTGGTCGGCCGCAGTAAGCCTGGGCGGTGTTGAATCTATCCTCTCCTATCCGGCCCGAATGTCGCATGCGTCTATTCCCAGAGCAGAACGTGACCGGCTGGGTATCCACGAAAAACTGTTGCGATTATCGGTTGGTCTCGAAGATCCCGGCGATCTCATTGCCGATTTGCAGCGGGCGGCGCACCGTTAGGGCCAATTTACTATTTTCGGTAGCTTTACACAGCTTTTTCGACAGTACTCTTTCACGCTTAAAAAAGAACGGACATTCCCCAATGCCTGCAATCGAAGTAACTTCCAACGTCTACTGGATTGGCGTTAACGATCGCACGACCGATTTATTCGAAGGACTCTGGCCGATTACCCCTGAAGGTGTTTCTTACAACAGCTATCTCATCAAAGATGAAAAACCGGCACTGATCGATTTGACCAAGGCCATGAAATCGGACGATTATTTTGCACAGATCGCCGAGGTAATCAGTTTGAGCGAAATAAAGTATGTCGTCATCAATCACGTTGAGCCCGATCACACGGGGGTAGTGCGCGTGCTCAGGCAACTGGCGCCGGACACTACGATCGTTTGCACTCCGCGTGCGGTCAAGCTGCTCGAAGCTTTTTACGACATCACCGAAAACATTCAGGTAGTTGCCGATGGCGAGACGCTTTCACTGGGCACCACGACACTCCACTTTCATCACATCCCTTTTGTACACTGGCCCGAAACCATGGCAACGTATGACGAATCTTCGAAGGTAGTGTTCACCTGCGATGCATTTGGCGGATACGGGGCCCTGCGAGGCAATATCTTCGACGACCAGAATGCCGACATTGACTTTTACGAAAAGGAATCGTTGCGCTACTTCTCCAATATTGTTGCCAAATATCATGCATCGGTCACCAAAGCAATCGACAAGCTCAGCGCAATAGACATTGGCATCATTGCGCCGTCACACGGGCTGATCTGGCGAGATCGTCCACAACGCATACTTGAGCTGTATCGCACCTGGTCGGCATACGGCAAGACCGGCGGGGAGCTTGGAATCACCATTATTTACGGCACGCTGTACGGAAATACGGAAGCGATCATGAATGCGATCGGCATGGGCATTTCAAGCAAAAATGTGCCTTTCGAAATACATGACGTATCACGCGAGCATGGCAGCTACATGCTGAATTCGCTGTGGAAGAACAGAGGCGTGTTGATTGGTGCACCAACCTATGAGGGGGGCATTTTTCCGCCACTGGGCGATATTGTCAGGCTGGCCGGATCTAAAAGCATGCGCAACAAAATCGCCGGCATTTTCGGAAGCTATGGCTGGCAAACCAACGGCCCGTCCAAAGAACTTGGTCCCATTTTCGAGGCCAACAAGTGGAGTTTGGCGGATACCTTGCTCATCAATGGCGGCGCGACCGGTGACGAGCTCAAGCAGGCCGAAGCATTTGGGAAAAAGTTTGCGGATGCCGTTATTGCAGGAGGCAAACAATCTGCTTAAGGCAGACCAGTGATTGCGATGCCGCCCGGATCACTCTCCGTCAATAATCTTCAGTATCTGCCCGAAGGATTCACAGTAATGCTCACACAAAGCACGAGTGCCGCTTTCGATAATATTTCCGCTACCATACCCGATTGTTGCAAATCCCGCCAATCGAATCGAAGCCACGCCCGCGCCACTGTCTTCGATGCCAATGACATGCGCCCGGTCTTGGAACGGAATACCCAGGCCTACCCGGCTGACTTCGGCATACAGCCACGGATGTGGTTTGGGCGATAATTCGCCAAGCGTGCCGGTTTCACCGTTGCGCAACGGAAATCCGGCCGTAATGATTGCATCATAAAACTCTTTCGGATCTCCCATGTCAAGAGTTCGAAACGCTGAGAGTATCTCAGGATACGCCTTTTCATACAGCCCGGACGTAACCAACCCTGTCTTGATGGTGCGTTCTTTCAATGCCAGCAAGAATTCTTTGATTCCCGGCGCCGGCGTAAATGCATTCTCCTTGCCGCGACCGGCCATGATTTCGGCCATCTCCCGGTGCGTATGCTCGAAATAGAAATGTCGCGCTTCTTCGACTGTCTTGGTTGGGCAGTATTTAGTAATGCAGTGGCTCAGGTGCTCACTGACGCTATGCCCGGACACGAAAGGAATATCTGCGTCGTCGAGCTTGAATAAAGGATCGTCCAGCAGGCTTGCCGTTGTTTTTTCGATTATCCAGACCCAGAATTCTTCGCTGTGTACGCTGGTACCATCCAGATCCATCAGCACGGCCTTGATCGGCCGCTCGATGCCGACCTCGTGGACGGGATAATAGGCAGGATAGCCCAGCGCAGATTGTACATAGGCAATTGTATGGTCGGCAAAGGCGACAAACTCGACCTTGCGATCACCGGTCGCGATTATTGACTGCACGCCATCTTTGCCGACTTTGAACTGTCCGTCCGAACATTCCCGCAAGCCGACTAATCCGGCGTCATCCTCAACCGCACCAATCCCCGGCACAAAAGCCAACGTGCTCATTGCAGAGCCTTTCTGTAGTTTTATTCAATTAATATGCTATAAAAAATAGCATCAGGTCGAATGAAAATGGCTCGATCAGGCAACAGGAACCTGCGGTGTACTATGCCGACAGCACGCTTCCCTGCCACACCCTGATACCATACCGGCTCAAATACATATCCAGCGATTGATACCCGCATTTGCCCAACTCCTTGAGCATCACCCTTTTTTGAGCCGAGTCTCCATTTGTCAGGATCGTCAACGAGCCGCCATCGCCCCCTGCACCGTTGACCTTGCACCCCAGCGCACCGAACTCTTTGGCAACCTCGATAATTTCCTCGAACGCGGCGCATACCAGTTCTTTGTGCAGCTCCCGCTGCACCTGTGAATTTGCATCCATTGCAGCACCGAGTTGTACAAAATTGCCTTCATACACGGCATCTTTTGCCTGATGGGCCAGTTTGCGCATGGCAATCATACGTTCATCGTTGCAAGCATCCTGCCCCAGGTCGGCGATGACCATTTGATGCACCGCGCTCGAGCTATGCGGTACGCCGATGTATACCACCGCCAGCCGCCGTTCCAGTTCCCACCATATATCATTGGGAATCAGTATGCTCGACACGCTCGCACGCGGAAATGAATGCATTTCGATGAAATTAATCCCGCCATACGCACTGCACAACTGATCCTGTATACCGCATTGCAAACCGAGCTTTTCGGTCTCGAGCGAATGCGCCAGCATCGCCGTCTCGTGCGGTGTCAACCTGCCTGCGGTCAAAGAATCCAGCGCGCCGATCAATGCCACCGAAACAGCGGCAGACGTACCGGCGGACGCGCCGGGAGGGGCAGATGAATAGATATTGATATGAAACGCCATCTCCCGGGGAATCTCCATCACATCAACCGCTGCCTCAATGAGCGGATGCTTGTCATAATCGATATCCTCGGGGTTGACTTTGTAGGTATCGCCAAAGTTTTCGAGATTCAGCGTGACGCGCTTATGCTCATCGGTAGGCTCACTTATGCGAATTTGTACTTCGACATACGGATAGACGGCAATATTGAAAATGCTGCCGAATCCGGCAAACCAGGTGTCGGTCCAGCCGCCGATATCGCAGATACGGATTGGTGCAACAGCGTTGTGTACCTTATGCACTCCCATGAGCGGTTTTTCTGAAGCGGATAAACACTTATGTATTTTGTAAGGCTTATAAAATAGTGATTGCCACGATATACTCAGGAGACAGGTGCTCATGGCAAAGCAGAAAAACATTGGTCATATCGTCACCCATACGCACTGGGACCGGGAATGGCGCTATCCCATCTGGAAAAACCGCATGCTGCTGGTCGAGATGATGGATGTGTTGCTGGAGCTGCTTGAAACCAACCCCGAATACCGCAATTTCGTCTTGGACGGCCAGGCGGTGCCGATAGCAGATTATCTGCAAGTGCGTCCTGACAAGCGGGAAGTTATTGCCGGACATGTGCAGGATGAGCGTTTGTCAATTGGTCCCTGGTTCAGTCTTCCCGACCTGTATCCGGTCGACGGTGAATGCCTGGTGCGTAATCTGCTCAAAGGCAAGCAGTATTGCGAGCAATTCGGCAAGCGGCTCAACGTTGCCCATACCTCATTTGGCTGGGGACAGACGGCGCAATTTCCGCAAATTTATAAAGGATTTGGTCTCGATTTTGTTGTTGCCGGTAAAAATGTTTCCAAAGAGCGCGCCCCCGAGTGCGAGTTCCTGTGGGAGTCACCGGACGGCACGCAAGTGCTGGCAACACGTCTGGGAGCCTTTGCACGCGCTAACTTTTTTATGAATGCCTACATCGAGATCGCCTACGGCTTTCCGTACATGTCCGATCGGTACCGCTTTTCCTGGGGCAAAAATTTCCCCGTCTACCACGAAGCAAACAGTGAGGCGAGCTACAAAGACTATTTCCGCATTGGCCATGAGGAGGACTATTTCAAGGAGATGATCAAGGCCGGGGTCGAACGCGCCTGGCAGGCATACGAGGAGACGCTGCTCAAAGACTACCGCCTGATACTCAATGGCTCCGACTTTTCCACCCCCCAGACTATTCTGCCGCGCATTATCAAGGACGCCAACAGTATGCTCGATGATGTTGAATTGGTGCACGGCACTTTTGACGAGTATCGGAAAATATTGCAGCAGCGATTGGACGTTTCCAGATTGCGGGTCGTGAAAGGCGAATTGCGCGACGGACCGCCGCATGCATGCTCGGCAAATGCTCTGGCAACACGAATCGGTATCAAGCAGCTCAACAAAAAGGTACAGAACACGCTTATCCGCAAAGCAGAGCCGCTGGCGACGCTGCTGTCTCTACTGGGTTGTGAATACCCCGGCCGTTTTTTCGAAATCGCCTGGGAGCATCTCCTGCTCGCCCACGCGCATGATTCAATTAATGGCGTTACCCAGGATAAAACGGCGCGGGACACTGTCTACAAACTGGAACAGGCGCTGGAGATCGCCGAGGTCACCTATGAAAAAGCCATGAGCGACGCCATCACCAAAATTGACCTTTCAGGATTTGCCCGGGATGATATTATCATACTCGTGTTCAACCCACTCCCCTCCTCCACCCGTGAGGTCCTTAAAATCGACGTCGACACCCCGCAGGAGAAGGCGATCTGGGACTTTGACCTGGTTGATGCACATGGTAACAAGCGTGAGGTGCAACATTGCGCCCGGCAGGAAAAGCTTATACCGGTGCACGAGCTCAACTGCCGCCCCTGGCCGTTTCATCTCGATCGTCACACCGTCATTTTCGATCCTGGCGAAATTCCTGCCTGTGGCTGGAAGGCATTCAAACTCCTCCCCCGCCACCACTTCTCACGTACCGCGCTATTCTGGCCCGAAGCGCCCGTCAGCACCGGCGTTTTCCTCTCGCCCGGGGCCACCAGCCTCGAAAATGAACACCTCAGAGCAACTATTCGCCCGAACGGAACACTTGATCTGCTCGAAAAAGCGACGGGGAAAGCGTTCTCCGGACTTCACTATTTCGAAGACGGCGGTGACGTTGGCGACTACTGGATACGCTATGCACCGTATCACGATGAAATTGTAACCAGCCATTGCTCGCAGGCGCAAATCCGGCGCGAAGAAAACGGCCCGCTTTCGGCGACTCTGGCGGTTGAGCTGAAGATGGAAGTACCGGCCCGGGGCCATCGTCCCGAGGCAGGCATTCGGGGCAAAAGTGCGCGCAGCAAGCAAACGACAACTCTGAGGACCACCTCACGCTTCACCCTGCGCCGCAATGCCAAAAGACTTGACGTGCGCACCGAGATCGACAACACGGCGCAGGACCACCGTCTCAGGCTGTGTTTTCCAACGGGCATTGCCACCGACAGGGCCTGTGCTTCCGGGCATTTCACGGTTGATGAGCGGGAGAAAGCGCAGCCGACCACTGCCGACAATCCCTACTTTGTCGAAATGCAGACCAAACCGATGCAACACTTTGTTGACGTCAGTGACGCAAAGACGGGATTCGCCGTTGTAAACAACTGCCTGACCGAGTACGAACTGCTCAACGATGAGCGCACGACGATCGCCTTGACGCTGGTGAGATGCGTTCGCAATATTATCTGCAGCGAGTTTCGTTCGGCCGGTGTATTCGAGGATCAGGACGGCGGCCAGAGTCCGGGCAAGCTCAGCTACGAATATGCTCTGTATCCGCATTCGGGCTCCTGGGACGAGGGTGCGGTGTTCGAGCAAGCCGAAGCCCTGAATGTCAGACCCGTCGCCTGTCAAACCAGCGGTCACGCAAAAGGAAATGTGCCGCCCGAAACCAGCTTGTTTGCCCTCGAGCCGTCAAAGCTGATTCTCTCTGCACTCAAGCGGGCGGAAAACGGGAAATCGGCACTCCTGCGCGTCTATAATCCAACAGACAGCGAAATCAACGGAACACTCAGGTGGCCGGTCGAGATTAGCCGGGCCTGGCTTGTCAGATTGGATGAGACCCGGGAACAGGAACTGAAATCGCATACGGCAAAAACGCTCAACCTGACGCTTGGTGCGAAAAAAATTGTTACCGTTGAAATAGAAACAAGCAGCTAAACACGATTTTCCATCCAGGAACCGCTTTGCCCGGCAACCACGCCTGGTGCCGACGGCAACCCCGGTATGGTTTGCAGCTCAGGCATGCACTAAATCGCCCTTCCTGGCCCACATGCCGATTCGGTCGACGAATTTCCAGTCGTTGTGATCAATCGTTGCATCCAGCAGCGGCATATCCCGCTCAACAAGCTTGACGGTCTCTTCCCAACTGCGCACGCCGCTGGTGCCGTCGAGTTCCTGTACATTCTGCCATCCGAGACAGACGGCGCATTTCAGGGTTTTTTCGATGTCGAACCCCCGCATGAATCCGCTTAGAAATCCACCGACGGCACAATCGCCGGAACCGGTTGCAGAAGCGATGCTGTCGACGCTCCACGCCGGTTGCCACAATTCACGATCCGCCCAGTTCGTGCAATCCCCGTCCCAGCTAGCCGAAAGTGTCTGCAGTTCAGACTCGCCCGCGGTTATGACATAAAAACCGCGATGTCCGGATTTGAGCGAGGCAACTTTGCAGCCCATGCCAATCAGTGTCTCTCCGAGGCGGGAATAATCATCCGGCGTCAAGACATCGATCAGATCAGCATCGTTATGAGCTTCTTTCATGTGCAGAAAAGTGTCCTTCTCCAACATATACAGAATCTCCTCGACCGAAGGCAGGAAAATGTCAACATACGGCAGCACCGCGCAGAGGATATCGCCCCATGGCGCGGCGCCCGAGGCTGAGTCGGGATCGGGAAGCGACATGTCGCACGAGGTGATTGCTCCGGCCTTTTTTGCCATTTTGAAAATACTGACCAGCTCCGTTCCGCTGTTTTCGTAGAGTGATCGCATTAAGGGCGGATATCCGAGATGAAAATGTTTGCACTTTGCGACAAGCTCGGAGGTAAGATCGGATGAGCAGTAATCGTTGTTGCTGGCGGGATTGTGCAGAAAAATGCGATCGATGCGCGGCGGTGCTATGGCAACGGTATAAGAGCTTACGGCTCCAGGTACGACACGGATTCCGTCGACGTTGCCGGTTTGGGACATGTATTTCATGGTCAGCTCGCCATAATCGTCATCGCCGACGCGTGCGTTGAAACAGACGCTACTGCCCAGCTTCTGCAGGGCAATACCGGTATTGGCTACCGGGCCGCCCGTACCCATGCCGCATTCGCTCATTTCGACCAGTTTGCCGGGACGCATAATTTCGCAGAGTGTCTGCGCACCGGTATCGTAAAATTTGGGGATAACATCAAAGCAGAGCAGTCCTGCAACCATGACATCAAATTCGCTATTCATAGCATTTCCTGTTTGAGGCAGTGAAAATGAACATAGATTTTAACCAACTATATACAGCGCAGGCTTTCCGCAGATTGAAACGTCGGCCGGTGTTCCCCGGTTTTCGCCGTGAATGAACCTGGTGGGAAATAAATTGCAGAGACAATTATTTTGCAAAAATCAGTTGCTGTGCAAAGCGCTCACGATCGGTAGTAATTCTGATCAGGTATGTACCGCAATGGTATGAATGCATCGGTATAACTGCTTCCTTCGCCGTATTGAAATCATGCACCTCCCGGATTCGACCGTTCGTATCGAATATTTCGAGATGCAGTCTGCCTTGCAATTTGTGAGCAAATCTCACAAAATCGCCGTTCCATCCTGCTGCAACAAAGCTGTTTGGGACGACAAATTCATACCTTCGAGCGTGCACCGCATTAATGCGGAACATTTCGGAAATCCCCACTTCGGCGCCACCGGCCTCTTGTACCCGGAATCGCACCGAATCGCTGATCAATGCCGGCACTATCCAGGGGTAATTGCCCCAACGACTGTCACTGCGCGCTACGATATCGAGGCTGTCACCCGTCCAGGTGGCGCCTCCGTCAAGAGTATACTCGATGCGGACACTGTCGGTTGCCAGATTGGCCGCGCTCCATTTGACGCGCACCGTATCACCGGCAACGGCAGTATCCCGGGGTGAAGGCGCCGTTACCAAAATCCACGGACCGGGTAGGTAATTTGAACAGTCTGAGGCAATTTTGAAATAATCCGAAAACCGTATCACCTGACCATTATATTCCCTGACTTCGATAATTGCCGAATCAACTGTAGAATCCGGCGCGATCCAGGGAAAGGCGCCCCAGTTCGGATCAAATACAGACACACCTTCATCGTTGAGTATCAACCAGTCGGCTCCTGCGTTGAGAGAATAATTCATCCTGACCATATTCGTGTTGAGATTGCCCCCGTCCCAGCGGATCCGGATGGTATCGCGGGGCTGGTAGCAGGTATCCAGCGGACTACTCACTACAAGCCAGGGCTGTGCGGATAGCTTCAGGGCGAGGGCTGTACCAAGCAGGATCAGACAGTATAGACGTTTCATATTCCTCCCGTGATGAAGGCAACACCTTTTTTCCCTGTGCCTACGCGGATATGCAAGAGAGCAGAAGCATCCCTTATTTAAAAAGTACATTCCGAGTATCGATCAGGCAATCGACAATATCGACGAGAAATGGCAATTTGCTGCCTAAAATGATATTTTAACCTGGTATATCCTCTCTACCCGCGCGCAGGTCTGGTTCTATGGCACATCCGGAAAAAACACCGGCAGTTCAAAAAGCACTGCACAAGCTGCGCGCTCAGATCCGGCATTGCCGGGAAAATGATAGAGCGCGTCTACCTTCGACAAGTGAGCTGGCACGCGTATTTATGACCTCAAAGGCATCTATCAGCAAAGCGCTTGCTATCCTGAAAAATGAAGGTACGGTCAGATGCTACCGGGGATCAGGGATCTTTATCCAGGGTACCCATCATGCCGACTCTGCGGCGAAACTGTATACCCCTGCTACCGCAAAACCACCGCATCTTTCCTCGGCTATTCGAATCAAATCGGCAATCGAAAAACACATTTTGAGCGGTTCCTGGCCGGCCGCAAAAGCACTTCCCTCAATCAAGGAATTGCAGCATGCCTATGGAACATCTTACCGCACGATGAAAAAAATACTGGTAAGCCTCTGCCGTGACGGCGCCGTCGAGCCGCACGGCGCCGGCTACCGGGTTGCTCTGCCGGGGACAACATCCTCTTCGGCAAAAATCGTACTGGTCTGGCCGTATGAGAAGCTTACCGAAAATCTTAACATCGTTGAAATATTCTACGATTCCATCCTGCGCAAACTCGAAGAAGAATGTGCACGCGTCAACATTTCGCTTGACGTAATCTATGATCGCTACCGGGACCACACCGTTTCATTCGTCAACCTGCGCAACAACCAGGCGTATGATGTGCAGGAACAGGGCAACGTACTCGGCTACATTTTTCTGTTGCGGCTCTTCGCAGATGCGCATGAAAAGCAACTGGCCTGTTTGTCTCACACAAAAAAACCGATAGCGATTCTTGATGTTACCGGACAGTTGCAGCTTAAGAGCATCTCAAAGGGTCGTCCGCTCCTTCGTATCTTTACGATGTCGGTTGCTTCACAGGCAGGAGCGAAGGTTGCACGGTACTTGCTTTCGCTTGGTCATCGAGACGTGGCCTACATTTCTCCTTTTCACCATTACGTCTGGTCGCGGATGCGTTTCCAGGCTCTATGTGACACCTACAGCAAAGCCGGATTGCGCAAAGGCGCTCATCTGCATGCGCTTGAGAAGTACGGCAGCCGCAACGAGCTGTTCCAGGCCATAAAAGCTCGCATCAAACTCCCTGAATTAACCGGCGCATATCACGCATGGAAAAAGGAAATTCCTTACGAATACCGTTCGCAACTGGATCCGGTAATGGGATGGACTACCTATGACATCATAATACGCGGGGGAATTTATGAATTGCTGCTTCCCATCATGACCCGGGCTTTGCACAACACCTCCAGTACGGCATGGATCGGCGCTAATGACGTCGTAGCGGCAATTGCATTTGACTTTTTGAGCCGCAACGGTGTCCGGATACCCGAAGACATTTCACTTATTGGTTTTGATGACTCGCTCGAGGCGCTTAAATTGCGGTTAACCTCATATAACTTTAACCTGCCCGGGCTGTCGCACGCAATGCTGCAACATATCATCCAGCCGGAATCGATCTGCCGGTTTCAAAAAAGCAGAATAATTGATATAGACGGGACACTGGTAGTACGAGATTCTACGCAAAAACTGCGATAAGGTCTCCCTTACTCAGCCAAAATCGATATTTACACAAAAAACATCTTTGCGTAACAGAATTCTAACAAAAAAATCCGTATACTTAATGTACCATTTGTGCCCGAAGGAGTCGCAATGAGCTATTATACGAGGAAAGTACTCTTTGTCTGCACAGGAAACTATTACCGCAGCAGATTTGCGGAAATCCTCTTCAATTACCACTCGGTGGAAACCGGTTTGCAGTGGGAAGCATTTTCGAGAGGACTGGCAACCGAAAAGAGCCCGAATAATGTGGGTCCGATATCCTCCTATGCCCTCGAAGCGTTCAGCGCGCGTGGCATAAGCAGCCCGGAGTGTTCACGAGAGCCGGTTTTTGTAGAGGAAAGAGATTTTGAAACCACCGATATGATCATCGCCCTCAAAGACAACGAGCACCGGCCGATTTTTCGTTGCAGATTTCCGCATTGGGAGCCCAAAGTAGTTTTCTGGCACATTCATGATGTCGAACCAACTCCTGCCTACGATCCAATGCTGCTTATTGAGACAAATATTCACGCGCTTATCGATTTGCTCAACGAACCCTCTTTCTCGGCCAATTATTAGCGCACCAGGCAACTCGCAACGTCATGAAGACGTGCGCAACAAATTCACATGCAAATCTTTAGGGCCAAAACCAGCGCACGAAACCGACGAGCTGCGAAACTCAGGACATTGTGGACCGTCGAGAAGCGTCAGGTATTTATGCAATCCGGCACTAGTGCCGGGCCTGCTCGGCAAGTACCTGCAGCAAGTGCTCCTTGTCGAATCCTTCCAGCTTGACACTATCGACAAGAATGACGGGAATGTCATCCCCCTGCATCGCGGCATAATCGTCGCGACCTTTTTTCGTCTTTTCAACGTCATACTCTGCGTAGGGAAGCTTATACTTGTCAAGGAATTTTCTCAGTTGCTCACAATGCGGACACCAGTCGGTTGTGTAGATGGTAATGACAAGATTGTCATAGTCTAAAACCAGATAATCATCTTCTTCCACATCTTGATTTTGCGGTAGGGAATTGTGTTGTTGGCGGTCTGATCCGATTGCGCGATCGGATTCGCTACGGGGCGCCGGTCGGCTTTTGAGCTTTTCGTATTGTACCTCTGCCTGCTGCCTGCGTAACTCAAATTTTTCGAGAAGATTTGCATTTCCCTGTGCGCCGGCATAGTCGATTTCGGCTATTTCGCTTTTTTCGACTTTTATCGTACCAATGCCGACATTGATGACAACGGCTGAGTTTGTTTCCTTTTTGACTACTCCATTGATGCTACTGCCATTTTTCAGATGAATTGCATCCCCGAAGAGCAGCAGTGAGAGCGCCAGAATGGAAAGAATAGCTGTTCGTATCATGTTTGGTTTATAGAAATGCCCGGCACTTGGCAAGAGTGCGCCGGCTTGTTCCTTCCTACACTACTAATTATAAGAATTTGATCCGGTTTTGGCTAATATTTTTTCATTTTTTCGACTGATTGCGGTCGGAATCTCCACCACAGAAGTGTACTCATGTCTGTGCAGTCCAGGCGTACAAACTCGGAGAATGCCACCTTGTTTACGGCAATTCAGCCACTTATAGCTTTGCACTCCGGTAAATATCCGGTTGGCAAGAACACTTTCACCAAAGCCGGATTCACTTTTGCTTTTCACTTTTTTGCACCCGAATGCAATTACATGCTTGATCAAACAACTCCCCGGAGACCATGCCGTTTATGCGATCAGGAAAAGTGTTCAGATTTCGGGCTGCTAAAATCGAACCCGTCGCCTAAACCCACTGGAGCAATTGAGCTACACACTCGGCACTCAGGCACGATTGCGGTCCAACATGCAGGTACACCTTCCTGCCGCTTTTAACAATCCGGCGAAGCTCCGCCGTCAGGACACGCATACGATCGTAGCAGGCAATATCGAAATCTCTGCGCCGGGAAGAGTGCGCCCGCCTCAGGCCGGATCGAGGCCTGCCGGGCAATGACTCGAACCTCTCTATCGGATAATATTGACCTTTGCGAACATCAAGACACAGCAGGGCCGCACAGTTTGGTGACTCCCACATAACCGAAGCGTTGCTGAGCATAAGATACCAGCGGCTTCTGCGAATGAGATACATGCCCCAGCGAAGCTGCCCCGTTATCGCCCCTTCAACCCGCTCGGGTGTCCATTCGAATTCCTGTTTTTTTTCATCATTTCGCAAGTCTTCGGCATCGGGTGATTCCCCTTGCGAATCCTGAGCCAAGGCAGCTTCCTCCAGCTTGCGCTGGTGTGAGAGCGTACCGATTATCTTTAATGCGGCAAGCGCCTGATGCTGTGCAATTACATCTCGCCATTCATCCAGAAACAGTTGCACTCCCGCAGCACAGACCCCCTTCTGCGGTGCGGCACGACCATAAGATGCTAACAGATCATGCACCAACGCACTACCGGGCGGATGCTCCAGAGTTTGCGTCAGAACCTCAAAAGGCAGTAATGCTTCAGGTGAGGGAAGAGGACCGACACAGAATTGCGACGAGGACGTTGTGCGACATCCGGTCAATGCATTTGTAAAGTAATACACTTCTCGCTCGTTTGTCCTGAGCGCCTTATTGTAAGGTGGGGCCAGTCTTTTAATTTCGTCATGCTCCCGCAGCGCGGCCTCCAGAATTGTCGCAGTCGTCTCAACCTTTATATCGGCAGCCTGTGCCAGCATTTCGAGAATATGCTCGCCGTGACTGCCCCGCCTGGTGAAATAGCTGTTAACCCTGCTTCTCAGCGAAGTTGCCTTGCCCACATAGAGAATGTCGCCATTGGAGCGGAACATTTTGTAAATTCCCGGCGCAGCAGGAATATTCTTGCGAACCGCCGCCTGCATTGGGTAAGCACGCCCCGCCCCGGCGGATATCTTGGGGCCGGCAAGCCATTCACGCAATTCAGAGAGCGTCACGACGCGCTCCTGGTCTGCGAGGATTGGCACGATTTTCGACCAGATGAAGGCAGTCGCGGCAACATGATGTTTTGAACGCCGCATTTGCGCGGTGGTATACCCAAGAAAGCCGGCAATTGCGCGCAATCCCCGCCGAGGCAGGTCGCTGAAGAGCCGACGGGCAATTTCATGTGTGCAGAGCAGGCTGTAGGGCCGTTCGCTGCGGCTGCCGGCAAACATGCTTTGCAGCCACCGGGATTCGAAACGGGCATAGTGGATTACGAGCGGGCATATTTCGCCATTATTGACTGATGCTACTTTTGACATGAGCGTCTTCATTTTATTTGCCGCTCTTTTGACCTCTACTCCGTCGCTGACAAGCTGCTCCCGGCTAATACCCGTAATACGGCTTATCCGGCGCGGCAATTCAGCATCGGTTTCAGGCTGCACTAAATGCGCAGAAATTGCGGCGTGTGAGGGATCGCGCGTGGCGGCATACCGGGCCCAGCCCACTTCCAGCAGCATATCACATTGCGGATTCGACCCGGTTGCCTGACAGTCAAACAGCACTACATTCAAGTCGGACAGGCGTTCACTCACCAGTCGTCCTCACGGCTTCGCCGGGCCTCTGCCAGAACAGGCTGAGACGATCGCCAAGTTGGTTGCTATTCGAGACATAATCGGTATTCCAGAATGAAGGGAAGAGCGCGCGGTAGCGCTCTTCACGGTAGCGTTGGTCAATCAGCAAGACAATTCCTTTGTCGCGCCCTGTTCGAATAACTCTTCCTGCGGCCTGGACAACCTTGTGCCAGCCAGGCAGCAGATAGGCAAATTCGAATCCCCTGCCTTCTTTGCGCTGGTAATAGGCGCGAATCGCCTCGCGCGGCGCTCCCAAACCGGGCAGGCCAATTCCCGAGATAATGACGCCGCTCAGGCGATCACCGACTAGATCGATACCTTCACCGAACACTCCCCCAAGTACCGAAAAACCAACCAGAGATCCGTTACACGCATCGGTAAACTCATCCAGAAACGCTGATCGCTCCTGCTCCGAAAAGCCGGCCCGTTGAACAAGCACCCGCACGTCGCCATTCATACGGCAAAAGTGCTCATGCACGAGCTGCAAATAGTGGTAAGAGGGAAAGAATGCAAGATAATTTCCATCGCGGGCGACGGCGACGGCGTGAATCAGCCGAGCGATATCCCCGGCCGATCGACGGCGATCATGATACAGCGTTGAAATCGAACCTGCTATCAAATGCCGGCTGCAATTTCTGCTGAACGGCGAGGCAAAAGAATAGTCCCGGCACTCGCGTGCGCATCCGAAAAGATCCTTGAAATACGAAGCAGGTTTGAGTGTTGCCGAAAAAAATGCAGCGCTGTCACATCTGCGCAGCGCCTCTTTAAGCTGCGGAGCCGGATCGATGCACATCAGCGTCACGATGACATTTGCGTCCCGGCAGGTATAACAGGTTGCATAGGTTTCATCATAGCGCTCAAGTACTCGCAAAAATGCGTTTAATTCAAAGTACCGCTTAATCAGCGTGTCTCTGAATGCCGTCTTTTCATCAAGTTGCAGCCACTGTTCGATTGCGGCTATCGCACGCCGCACCGGCCTTCGCAGCGAATGCGGCGGATCGGTTTCGTAGCGGTCCTGCCCAAGCGCAAGCGATGATTTCTTTACTTTCAAGAACCACCGGTTTAGTGCCCCGAGTGCAAGATAGAGTTCTTTGCGGTGCGTACCAATGAGGCGTCGCAAAACCAGCAACGGCTCTTTTTCCATCCCGGCCGAAAACATGCTGCGTGAGCGGTCGACGAGATTGTGCGCTTCGTCAACCAGGAATGCTGCCGAATCGAAGGAATCATCGAAATGCCGACGCAGGTAGACGCGGGGATCGAAGGCATAGTTATAATCTCCGATGACAACATCGGCAAAAAGCGTTACATCGAGTGAAAGCTCGAAGGGGCATACGTGATGTTGGTGCGCGATGCGCCGAATGGTTGCCGCGTCCAATGCCTCATCGGCAAACGCCTGCCGAATTGCTCCGCCAATGCGGTCATAATGCCCTTTTGCAAAGGAACATTCTTCCGGAGTACACACAGCATCGAAGCTAAAGCAAATCTTGTCTTTTGCGGTAAGCGTCACCGACCGGACAGCCAAGCCTGCCCGGCGCAGCAGGCCGAGTGCATTTTCGGCCGCCTGCTTGCCGGTCGATCGAGCCGTCAGGTAAAATATCCGGTCCGCCAAACCCTCGCCCAGCGCTTTGACAGATGCAAATACGGCGGCCAGCGACTTGCCGATGCCGGTTGGCGCCTCGATAAATATTTTTTCTTTTCGTTTTATCGACACATACATTGCCGCGGCCATTTCGCGCTGGCCCTTGCGAAAAGGGAATGGAAACGAAAGGGATGCAATAGCGTGGTTTCGCTTATTGATCCACGCACTGCGGGCGGCGCTCCATGTCAGGAAAAGTGAAACCGCCTGCTGAAAGAAAGCAGCAAGCTCTTCCAGCGTAAACACCTTCTCGACTTCCCGTATCTGGTTGGTGTCGATATGGTAATAAGTCAATCGAACGGTAACACATGCAAGCTCTTTTTCCGAAGCGTAGATGAAGGCGTAACACTTTGCCTGCCCCCAGTGCAGTTGATTTTCAGTTTGCACGATTTCGGCAAGGTTGCGGGTAGTGGTTTTTATCTCCTCTATTACAACGCTATCGCCTTTTTCCAGTAAGCCGTCTATTCTTCCCTGCAGCGTCAGAACGTGATCGGCGCTTTCATAGCGATAAGCAACCGCGACCTCGCTCCGGTAGCTTGGCGGACGTGACTTTTGAATTATTTGATGAGCACGAATCGCTTCAATCGGATTGATACGCTGCATAAATCCGGCGTGCAAATCGCCGGAACGTTGCGTCATCTCGACAAATGCGCGCACCGGGATGCTGATTTGCTTTTTTGGCATGGCATACAGACTCTGATTCGCAAGGTAGCATGCAGATAAAATAGCTCAGAACAGGCGTGGGATGAAGCTCGGAGGACAGGTGGGGGATCAGTCGGTAACCTCTTTGCGCCTGGTGAGTTGATCATCTATGATTTTTGCTATGAGCCGACGCCCGTCTTCGCTGATCTTTTGAATCCTGAATCCAGTGAAGTATTTGCGGGACGCGTCGTGGGGCTTGCACCACATGCTTTTTAAATCAACGCAGAGCTGGTTGCTAATTGGATTATCGGGCAGTTTTATGCAGCAATAACACGTTGCACCGATCGGCGTCGGATGTCTGGAGGCAATTTTCAAACCTTCCAGAGTTATATCGACCAGATTGCCGAATTCTTCCCGGGTGCGGCGATCGAAGACCGGCAGGTTGTTGACGACGGGAATACGCTTATGCTTGCGCTTATTGCGCACCGGAATGACCCTGGACGGCGTGATACTGGCGCCCTGAATATCGCAATTCAATTTTTCAAAATCGCTCTCTGCCGGTGCGATAACACCGCGCAGGTCGGCCCCTCTGAAATCCGATCCATAATGACCAAATCCCATCTCGGCGCCGCGCAAATCGGCGCCGGCAAAAACGGCGTCATTACACAGAGCGTCCTGCAATTTCGCGCCGCGCAGATCGGCGCCGCTGAAATTGGCCGCATGGAAATACCCGAAGCACAGCCTCGCACCGCGCAGGTCGGCGCCGACGAAGGCGGCGCCGACGCAATTGGCTGCGGTGAAATCCAGCCCGCGTAAATCGCTGCCTACAAATTCGGCGTTCTCAAGATTTGCACGGGAGATAGTAAAACCTTTTAAATCGAGTCCGGAGAGCTTGGCGCCGGACAAATCGCATTCCGACAGCTCCCGCAGCTCTACTTTGTAGTGCTCGATACCCAACTCGAGTAAGGCATTTTGTGCATCTGACGGCATAGGCCCCTTGCTCCTTGTGCGCTGGTACTCCATGTCAATATCAGCAATTACGCAATTCCAGTGTACTGTATCTCAAATACGAACATACTACCACAGGCTCTTTTTATCCCTGTTTTCGTTGTCCTTCAGTTGAATACACCCGGTATTCGCCATCATCGCGCCTCAACAGGGAAAAAAAAATAGCTCCATGCAAACAAACACGGATTTGAGATACAGTACACTAGTATACCGTAAATATATGCCTAGTGCAATATCAGGTATCGCAATTGCGACGCGGCAGCATCGAGCGGGAGTAGAGCGTCTCTTTATTTACATCCTCGATAACACTATCAGCAAGCTTCGGGGACTTTGCGGCGGGCATATGCTCCTTATAATCGCGGCTGGTGTACACCATTTCGGCATGATCCGCCACCGCCGTTGGGGAATGGGCAACCCACCCATGTGCGCCAAAGGGAGAGCTATTCTCGAAATTATCCTTATCGAAGTCGGAAAATTCAATGTACCTGTCGATACAGCCCTGAGCCCCCCGGCACCCACCCGAGAGCGCGTTATGTTTTGCGAAAAACTCCTCGGGTGCAGCCTTTGTCGGATTGCCGATAATCGCGGCGCCCTGCCTGCCGTGAAATAAATTATCGGCAACAATGCATGACGTTCCGGCGTCAACGCCCAGGTGGGCCGAACCGACAGCACCGCTATCTGTCGAGCTTCCGCAATCTATACTGGTATTTGAATAGATCATGGTTGCCCGAGCCGGCACATTGGTAATCTCTGAATTGCCGGCATTATAAACACCGAATTGCCGACATCTGACGAAGCAGTTATTGCGCACGGTCTGATATTCGCCGGCAATCAATGCGCCGGTTGAGCATTCCGCTATGCGATTATTTTCAAGGATGCTGTCGTTGCCGCCGCTGAGGGATATTCCACGCCGCATACATCCGGTTATGACGTTGCCCTGCAATTCCGTATCACCGCACTTGACGGATATCCCATCAAGCGAACATGACTCGACGGTGTTATTTTCGATGAGATGACTGTATTGACCGGTGTTTCTGTCGTGTGTGCCGACGATTATGCCATAATCGTAATTTTTGAACCTATTGTTCCGTACGATGTAGTTCGTATTGCGTTCCTGTTCCTGATAATTGCCCTCGCTGATCATCAGGCCGACGCCGGCATTGTCCGCCTCGACGCTATTTTGTGAATTGACACGCTCTCTTTCGAACAGGCAGAATTCGATGATATTACAATAGCTGTGTGCTCCTCCGAAGTACATTGCGCACGATGCCGTGTTCACTCCGCCGCAATTGACAAAATGCAGGTATTCAAATCTATTGCGCTCACACTGTCCGAATACGGAAAGGGCATTGTGCGCCACATTGCGAAACGTCAGGTTGGAGAGGATGAAATCGCTTACATCATACAAACGCCAGCTTACCCCCTCGATTATCACCTCGTCACTTTCACCGCAAATCGTTACCGGCTTTTCTTCGGTTCCGGACGCGTCTATCGTTTCTTGCACCCGGTAGTTGCCACTTTTGAGCACGATGGTTTGTCCGGGACGTACCTTGTCGAGTGCACGCTTGAGACTTGGATAGGGTTGATCGCTGGTGCCGATACCATCATTGTTGCCGTCGTTGCCGACCCAGAGAAGGTCGGGGTCTTCTTTATCGAACACACAAGGATGAAAAGGTGCTTTATTATTCATACGCTAATCGTTATCTTTTTTATTATCTTTAGATTCGTTTTTTTTACCCACATACTTCGACAATTTTTTTATCAAATCCGGTGCGAGCGCCAGCAGCTTGGCCAAATCGGGTTCCGACTTTGCGATCGGATATACCTGTACTTTCTCTCCCGTCACTGCGATAAAGGCAACGGGCAGCACATTGACCCCGCCCCCCGTACCCGATCCGGCGCCGAGCTTGTCTTCTTTGCCGGCCCCGCCGGCGGCGAAACCAATAGAAACCTTTGACACCGGAATCAACGTCACTTCGCCGGTAACGATCGGCTCACCGATTACCGTCTCGGTTTTGGCAATAACCGAAATCTGATCCAGGGCTGACTTTATTACGTCTGAAAGCGGCATAGAGTTCCACCTCTTGTTATCTTTTCAATTGCCTATGCAGGAAGATCGCCTATTTCGTCATATATGGAAAATAAAACATTATTCAATTTCATTGTCTTCAGCATCTTCTTAATTCGCTGTTCCGGCTCAACGAGCGCCAGGTTCCCGTGATGCTTATTGACGGTCCTGGAGCAGGTGACCAGAACCGAGATAACTTTTGAATACAAATACGATTTTTTTGCAAATGCAATTGCAATGTCGCTTGCCCCCTTTTTGCACAAGGCGGCTACTTCGTATTTCAGCCAGCTAAAGTCGGAATCAGACTGGACGTGTTCCTTGATGCGAATCACCGTCCATCGATTGTGCTTGACCAGGCCGAAGCGTGACTCATCGCGCAGTGCTTTGTTATCCGTCATATACCGCCCCTGTAAATTTGTCGGGAGTACCGAGTAGCAAAGGTAACGTTTCTGTGCGGCCGAGGCGCTTTTGGGTTACCGGAGCATTGCCGTGTTTGCATGTTCTCGCCAGAAGTAGAAAATAATTAATCCAGTCCCGCCTATTGAAAGTGAACACGACAAATGTTGTTTGGTAAAATTTCGCGCAGCGGCTTCATGCTATACCTTTGCGGTGGATAGCAGGATTCGACGATAGGTCACTCCCGTGCAGACGGGAGTCTACGCTTATGGATGGATCCCGTATCCACGGGGATGACAAGGCACAATGCGGGGATTGCACAGAAGAAGATGGAAATGACAAGGAAGTACAGCAACTAAATATGGTGCTTAATAATTAAATTACGACAAAATATTGTAAATATATTTGCATGATCGGGCGAACACAATTTATACTAGGAATAATAATAACACACATGTGTTGTTGTGGCGTTACGTTTTCGGGGAGCACATGCTCCCCCTTTTTTTATTGTTCGCCCCGAGCAAAAAGAATCAGCTTAAGCGAGAATTGACCTGCCCCGTTGCGCACCATGCAGATTATTTACAAAGGATACAAGTATGGATTTTCTGTTCAAAAAGGAAAAGACATTCGCAGAAGCAGTCGAGCGCTATCTTGACCAGGTTCGTCAATGCAATGAATCGTTTCGCAAGGCCATTGCCGGATGTTTCGGAGATAGCTTTGACGAGAACTTCCAGACCTGCGTCAACGAAGTAAATGTCAAGGAGAGCAAAGCGGATGTGTTGCGCCGGGAAACCCAGCATCAATTATACGAAGGTGCCATGCTGCCCCATGCCCGCGGCGACTACTGGCGACTGCTTGAAAAGCTGGACAAAATACCCAACAAAATGGAACTGGTCGTCAATAATATTTATTTAATGAACATCCCCCTTCCCGAAACGTATCGCGAATCGACGGAGAAGTTGACTGATGCGATATACGCCGGCGTCATGAAAATTTGCGATTCCGTCAGTCTGCTTTTCAGCGATTTGCAGCAGGCCCTGCATGCAGCGATAGCGGTGCGGGAATACGAAGCAGCCGCCGACAATGTAGAACGGAATCTGATCAAGGCAATTTTTGTTGAAGAGATAGAACTCTCCCGCAAGCTCCTCTACAAAGAGATTATCAACGGCCTTGGATCAATTATTGACAATGCGGAAAATGTATCCGACCGCATTTCCATCGTTGCCATTAAAAGGAAAGCCTGATGCAACTGCTCTGGCTCTCCAGCGGTGCCTTTCTGGGCTGGTCGCTCGGCGCAAATGACGCATCGAATATCTTCGGAACGGCCGTCGCAACGCGAGCGGTCAAGTTCATCACCGCGGCAAGCCTGATGAGCATTTTTCTCATTGCCGGAGCGCTGATCGAAGGAAGCTCGGGGCTGGAGACGATCCGCAACCTCTCCACGCAGAACTTGCGCGGCGCTTTTATCATCACCTTTGCTGCCGCGTGCACGACCACGCTCATGACGGTGGTGCGCATGCCGGTCTCCACCAGCCAGGCGGTTGTCGGCGCCATACTTGGAAGCGGATTTGCAGCAGGATCACCTTCATTCCGGGGTCTGGGCAAAGTTGTTTTGTGCTGGATTGGAACGCCCATCGGCGCACTGCTGCTGGCGGTGATTGCCTATACTGTGCTTGGCGCGATCTTCAACCGCTTCGGCTCCAATATTCTGCGCATAAACGCTCTTGTCAAGGCCGGACTTATCTTTGCCGGATGCTATGGCTCGTATGCTCTGGGAGCCAACAATGTTGCGAATGCAACCGGTGTCTTCGTCGGCCTGGAACTGAGCGGCGTGACGATTACGCCTGTTATTGCCGCCCTCATCGGCAGCGTCGGCATGGGAATCGGCGTGTTTACCTACAGCCGACGGGTTATGATGACCGTAGGCAAGGGGCTGGTTCCGCTCGAGTCCTTTTCGGCGCTTGTCGGTATCGTTGCGCAAGCTGCAACGGTGCACCTGTATGCCATGGTCGGCGTGCCGGTATCGGCCTCACAGGCAATCGTCGGGGCCGTCATGGGCATCGGGCTGGTAAAGGGGATAAAATCTATCGACACGCGCATGCTCATGCGCATAGTGACTGCCTGGCTTTGTACGCCGGTTATAGCGGCGATATTCGCTTTCGGATTGTATTATTTTATGCTCCCATTTAAAGCGCAGTAGTGAGCACCTGAGCGTATTGTGAGTTAAAGATGACCAGACGTGTTGCCGCAGCCGGTATAGCGGCCCTGTTGTTTATCAGGGCGCAAGCATTTATCGCGATCACCGAAATTCTCCGCAATCCCACCGGAAACGAGACGCAAAAACCGGGCGGTGCGAGCCATGAGTTTATCGAATTCTGCAATTTCGGCGCCCTTTCCTTTGCGCTGGACGGTTTATACCTGACCGATGGAAGCGATAGCGATTCGGTAGTTGCCCGGCAAACTCCCATTGCGGGGCATGAGACATGCATTTATAATTCCACTTCCCTGCCACCCGGAAGATGTGCACTAATCCTCGATAGAGATTATTCCTCAACTGCGCCCGCGCACAATCACCCGATCGATTCGGGCGCCATTTTGCTTACCGTCACCAACGCGACGCTGGGCTCGGGCCTGACAAACTCACGCGGGGTAGTGCTTTACCGGGGAACCGGCTCGCGCATCGATACCATTATCGCGGCAGCGGTTGACGCTGGGCAGGAACTGTCACTGAGCGCCGGTGCATTTACTTTGTCACCGTCTTCACAAAGCCATGAAGGCCATTCGCTCATTCCCGCTCGCCTGTTGCTTGCCCCCCCGCACTACCACCATACGCAGCACAAGACCTCTGCGGGCCATTTCGAGCACATTCACGACGGCTGGATCTTCGAAACAGACCTGACCGAGTCTCAGGACCGCTCCGCAGCAGTCTGCTCGGTAGTTGCGCTTGCCGCCCACGTGTCGACAGCAGGCGCTGCGTCGATTTACGCAGGCGATTCCGTCAATGCAAACACTCTTCTGAGTCCGGTTCAATTGCAGCCGCAGGCTTCACCGATACGCACTTCCTTCAGGGTACCGTTTGATACGACACATTATCGCATATGTATAGAGACGCCGGCGATATCCTTTTGCCGGGACATCAATACCAGTGTATTCCAGGTTCCGGCAGGAATTATCAGATTTTCGGAAATTTTTCCTGCAAAAACGGAAATGGCGCCGGAATGGATTGAAGTATACAACACCGGCTCCATCGATGTCGACCTGCAGGACTGGCGACTGGCCGACCGCCGGGACACGGCCTCGATTGCGTCCACCTCACTGATTGTGCCGGCGAATGCTTATCACCTTATTACCAGAGATGCTCACCTGTTTCTGTCTGCCTATCCCGACCTCACCGCCGTCACCACCGAGCTCGACGATTGGATCACGCTGAATGACTATGGCGATACGCTGTATCTGGTCGACAAATTCGGCGCCGTTCAGGACAGCTTGAGTTATGAAAGCGACTGGTTCGAGGACTGGCTCAACGGCGGTCTTGAGCGAATAGATTTTGCTTTGAGCGGATTTAATCGCAAAGCCTGGGCGCAAACGGACTCAGCCACGCCCGGCACGGATAACGCACTTGCTTCGTGGCGCAACGACGCCACGCTGGAGATCGGGCCGATACCGTTCACGCCCGACGGAGACGGTCGCGATGATTTGCTGAGGATAACACTCTCCTACCCTTCGGACGCCAAAGTCGAAGTGAGCATTTTAGGATTCAACGGCAAAGAGCTTATCCGTTTCGATCGCATTACGCGCCGCAGCATTCGGTGGACCGGCTACATCGCCAAAAACGTAAAAGCAGCCCCCGGCCCTATTTTCGTTATCGCAACGTTCAAGCAGGGCTCACGCGAGTGGTTGATTCGAAAAAAGGGAGTCGTCTGGTGGTAATCCGGATACCGCCGCCTCAACGCGCCTTGGCGCTGACTGCCGCTGTGATGCTTGCTCTGGGCGCATGCCTGCATGCATCCACGAACGATCCATTCCCCGCCGGTTACGGAATGTCAACTTTCAACTGCATAATTCGCCACGATGATTTCAGCGGACGTCAACCCTGGCTGCCGGCATCCCTGCTCAAAGATTCACTCACCTTCGGTTTCGCTGCGCACGGTGTTTACTTCTACGATGCTATGGACAATTTGAGGGAAACCGCCATACGCCAAATCAGCATCGGCGGATGGTGGCAGATTGCGAAGTATCTTACCATAAAAGCCGCCTACGCGCGATTCTCGGCTCTGGATATTTACCTTGAGGATATCGGGCAATTCTCCGCCGGCTCACAGGTGCTTAAGTACCTCAACATCAGTATCGAACTTGAAGGATTTCGTACCGGTCTGCGCGATAGTGATGTAGCGAAGCACCGTTCGCTTTTTGCGGGGGCATCTTTGAGCGTTCCCCTGAAATATCTGTCGTTCACAGCACGCGCCGGCAAGCTGCTCAATCTCTCTCTCACAGATGACACCTACCGTCCCCCCCGTCAACTCAGCTTCGGCCTGCACACCACACACGGCACGTTCGGCTCACAGGGCATGGTGCTGGAATACACCGACGTCGAGGCCGAGCGTATCCGCTTCTTCCTGGGCGAAGAATTCTGGCTGACGCCCAATCTCGGCATTCACTTTGCGTTTGCGACCAACCCGCTGCTCATCGGCTTCGGATTTGCGGTAAACGTCAAGTCACTGAGCTCGTATGCCGGATTCGTGCACCACGGAGAGCTGGGCTGGTCGAAGGGGTTTGGCGTTGACTGGGCACAATAGTGGCATGCAAGCACATATCGCGTCGCTGTACCATCTCCGCATTTCCCTTTTTCTTAAAAGCCTGCGCATTTTCTCTGTGTTCCTCGCTGATCTCGGTAGTAAGGCGCTTTTTTTTGCACAGAGGGCACAGAGTTTAACAGAGCTGTCTTGTGCTTGACAGATGCGCCTCTGCGTTCGCTCCTTTTTTTAATTATTTTTATCGTTGCCATTATTAGTTTGCCTCACTAAAGGATCCGGCCTATGCCCCTCTTCACCGAATCGCAGACCATCTATGAGAAAGCAATTGCAAAGCAAATATGCGATAGCGATCTGGATACCGTCATAAGCTGGCCCGAAAAGGAGTTATCACTCCTCTTTGCCGCAACCGACCAGATCCGGCGTCACTTTCACCACAACATGGTTGACCCATGCGCCATCATGAATATCAAGTCCGGGGGCTGCAGCGAAGATTGCGCCTTCTGTACCCAATCCGCCCATAATACAGCAGCCGTCAACGTACAAAAGCTCAGTGACGCCGATGAAATCATTGCCCACCACCACCAGGCCCACGCACATGGCCTGAAATTTGGCGTTGTCTCCAGCGGCAAGCGCCTGACGCGGGAACAAATCATCACCATTGCCGAGGCACTCAAATCCTGCAACGATCACCTGCACGCTTCCCTCGGCCTGCTTGGCGACGAAGAGTTTGCCATCCTCAGAGACGCCGGCGTCGTCTGCTACAATCACAACCTCGAAACCAGCAAACGCTTTTTCCCCCGCATCGTCACCACACACACGTGGGAGCAGCGTGTCGAAACAGTCAAGCGCGCCAAAAAAGCCGGCATGGCGGTATGCAGCGGCGGTATTTTCGGTCTCGGCGAGCAGTGGCAGGACCGCAAGGAACTGGCCCTCGAGCTGGCCCGCCTCGATGTGGACACGATACCAATCAACTTTCTCAACGCCATTCCAGGCACCCGCATCGGTAAACCTGCCGAGACGCCGCTGGATTTTTTGAAGATTGTCGCCCTGTTCAGGATCGCATTGCCGGATAAGAATATCAAGGTGTGCGGGGGTCGCGAAATCAATCTCGGTCGCCTGCAGCCACTTATGTTTTACGCCGGAGCAAATGGATATATCTCAGGGGATTACCTGACAACAAGCGGTGACCGCGTCGAGTCGGATGATGCGTTAGTAGCGAGCCTGGGGCTGCAGAAGCAAGGGGAGCAAAACCATAGTGCTCAAATACGCGCCGCCCGGGCGGCTGACAACGGCGCCCAGTCGCGTTGAGCCATCCCGCTTTTCATTTAGTGCCAATCAGGAATTTTGTTACGCTACACGAAAATAAGCAATAAAATCATATCAGAAATTAACAGCCCGGCCGACGACATTGACATTTAAGACTAAACAAAACATACGCCATCCCCCCCTATTTGGAACGTTAGACGTAATTTTGGGAGCGTTAAACGAACCTTTTTTTCCGTTAGACGTACTTTTTTGAGTGGTTCTTTTGTAAGTATATATATTATAATGGGTTGTCCTATATACTTACGCCTTAGGCGTAGTTAGCGTAAATAAATTTGAAAGATAATTTTAGCCGCCGCCGAAAAGTCAGTACTATGAAAACAATTAACATGGCGCATGCCATCAGGAATAGCCTCATACACGTCTTTGTACGAATGATGTATAGGAGCACATTAGTTGTGCTTCTTGGAATGGGCTTGCTTCAAATTTACAGCCGCTAACAGGCCAATTGTGCTACGCTTCGCTCCGGCCTTGCGGCACATGCCCTTCGGGCACATCACAATTGGCCATCCCGTTGGCCAAAATTCTCGCGGCAATGCATAATACAAAGAGCCGGTGCAAGAAATCTGCCCGTCGTGGGCAGAGAAAAACTATGGAGGCAAAATGGCAGAAGAACATCTAATTAGCTTTGAAAATATTGATTCCGATATAATTGCTAAGTGGCAAGGAATAGCCGATCTGCTTGCAAAGATCATTTCCGTCCCAGCTGCATTGATTATGAAAACTGAAAATGAGCATATGGAAGTTCTAGTTTCCAGTAAAACCGATAACAATCCATACAATCCGGGTGATAAAGAGAAATGGCACGGATTGTACTGTGAAACGGTTATCAAAACGCAAAAAGAATTGTTAGTACCTAATGCAACAACTGATTCCCATTGGAAAAACAATCCTGATATAAAGCTGGGCATGATTGCATATCTGGGATATCCAATTAATTTTCCTGACCGAACTCCTTTTGGAACGCTGTGTGTACTCGACAATAGAGAAAACGCCTTTTCGTCTTCATACAAACAATTGTTGCTTCAACTCCGCGATACAATAGAGACGGACATTGCATTATTAAAAAAGGAAACGTTGCGTAATCAAGCCGAGACACGCTTGAAGAGTATCGAATGGATGCTCTCGCCGAAGAAGTTGGTGGATCCTGTCGGCCAGGCTGACAATCAAGATCATTATGGGGATTTAACCGAACTGAATTCCAACGGCATTATCCTAAATTCCGTTGGATGTGACAATCTAAAAAATATTGCAAATGATTATATGGAGCTGCTCGGAACGAGTTCTGCAATCTATGAGAAAAACGGTGACTATGCTTTGGGGATTTTCGCCTCAAGCTGGTGCCGGATGATGGACTGTGCCTCGCGTAAATTGTGCAATACATCGGATAATGCAGAGGCTTTAAGTTCCGGCAAATGGCTGTGCCATGAATCCTGTTGGACCGACTGCTCCCGTATTGCCATTGCAGAAGGCAAGGCCGTGGACATAGAGTGCAGCGGAGCCATCCGAATGTACAGCGAGCCGATTTTTGCGGATAATAAGGTTGTGGGATCAATCAATTTCGGCTACGGTGACCCTCCCAAAGAAAAAGCAAAACTGCAAGAACTTGCTACATCCTACCATCTGGACTACGATGAGCTTGTCAAGCAAGCTCATGCGTACGAGTCGCGTCCGCCATTTGTTATCGAAATGGCAAAAAAACGCTTGCATGGGACCGCAAGACTTATTGGTTCAATTGTTGAGAAAACACTGTCTCAAGAAGCGTTACGGGAAAATGAAAGCATGCTTAATATTGCAGGCCAAATGGCAAAAATTGGCGGTTGGGAATTGTACCCTGAAACAATGGAAGTTACTTGGACGGATGAAACATACCGGATACATGAGGTGCCAAAAAACTTCAAGCCACCTATCGAGGATGCAATTAACTTCTGGCACCCTGAAGATCAGCCGATTTTGAAAAAGGCGATACAACAGGCCCTTGACAACGGGATTCCCTACGATCTGGAATTAAGGTTTATAACCGCAAAAGGCAGAAATCTTTGTGCTCGAACAAAATGCAACCCAATTTTGCGCAATGGCAAAGTCATTAAATTGCAAGGCTATTTTCAGGATATTACAGAGGCTAAACTAGCCGAAGCAACCCTTGAGGCCGAAAAAGAACGCCTTGCAGTAACCCTTCGTAGTATCGGCGACGGTGTCATAACAACCGATACAAACGGGAACATCGCTCTGCTGAATAGGACGGCGGAAGAAATGACCGGCTGGCCCACTACCGCTGCTGTGGGCAGGCCGTTGGAAGAGGTCTTCAATATTATTAACGAAATCACACGAAAGAAATGTGAAAATCCCGTTGCAAAGGTTCTTGCCACCGGCGAAATCGTGGAACTGGCGAATCATACGGCGTTGGTAACACGAGACAATCGCGAGATAATTATAGCAGACAGTGCCGCCCCCATAAAGAACGCGAACGATGAAACAATCGGCGTTGTCCTTGTGTTTCGTGACATGACCGAAAAAAAGAAACTGGAGAGTGCTGTCGAGGTATCATCAAAACTCGAATCTCTTGGTGTACTTGCCGGTGGCATTGCCCACGATTTTAATAATCTACTTGGCGGCATTTATGGTTTTATTGATATGGCTATTGAATCTGCAAAAGACGAGACAACGTCACAATATCTTTCCAAAACAATCTCTACCATTGAACGAGCCCGGGCTCTGACACAACAATTGCTTACTTTTGCCAAAGGAGGGGCACCGGTCCAGAAAATTGCGCCCTTGTTCCCTTTTGTGAAGGAAACGGCACAATTTGCATTGAGCGGATCAAATGTTTCCTGCGATTTTGATATCCAGCAGAACATGTGGAACTGTAACTATGACAGGAACCAGGTGGGCCAGGTTATCGATAATCTTATAATTAACGCTCAGCAGGCAATGCCGGTCGGCGGGAGTATCAATGTATCTGCTCGCAATGTTTCTCTTGCCGAAAAAGAGCATCCGCAGCTTGCCAAGGGTGACTATGTCA
>WJLW01000125.1 GCA_014728295.1 Chitinivibrionales bacterium
CTGAAGGTGAACGCCAACAAGAGTGCAGTAGACCGTCCATGGAAACGTAAATTTCTTGGCTACTCGATGACAAATGAGAAGAAAGTTCGTCTGAAGGTGGCACCACGTTCGGTAGAACGACTCAAGGGCAAGTTGCGGGACTCAAACCAGAATAATCATAGCCCGGCCTGCAGCAGCAACAGCCGTCCGGCTTGCCACTCATGAGTTGATGATACCGTCGAAATCATGTTTCGCGGGCAGGGGCGCCTTTTTTGTGAGCTCGAACAGATATTCCCGGCCGCCCCGAATACCGACACATACCCTCTTCGCATCGCCCGTGAGCTCGACCGGATTCTCCGGCCTGCGCGCGCACATGATATTCATCAGGCAAAGCGCCTTTTCGAGTCCGCTGCCACGGTTGAAGTTCCAGACTTCGTCCGGCTGGGCCATACGCGTACCGTCATAAATAGATTCGTTGTTCATTAGCCGGAGCTTGTCGGCCGCCTGGTCGATACTCAGCCCGGCAGCGCCTGCAATGGAAACCGGATTGCGTTCAAGTGCGGCTTTCAAAAACGGCTTCCAGGGTGACTTTGTCATGTCCCGGTATGCCATGAAGGCCAGGTCTGCGGTTTCGTTCTGCCGGCGCTGCGACTCGAGGCGCTCAATTACGTCTGCGTGCGAGTTCACGCCTTCCAGAGATATCGGTTTCGATTCGGTCCAGTCTTTTTCATGGCCCGGAAGTCGCGGCGCAATTTTGCAAAAAGCAAGTAAATCGTCGATTACCTGTTCGACATTGTAGCACGTATGATGCAATTGTTCCTTGAGCTGATTAAGATTGTCCGGTTTGTCAATTGAAAAGTTGACCCCCTTGAGCGCGGATTCAACTTCGTTCAGCAGGATTCTATCCTGAAAGGGCTGTGTATAATACTCGTCTTCGTCAATTTCGTGCAAAAGGCTGCTTTGTGTATTGTCACCTACTTTTGCAGAGCTGCCGTGTTCGTAGGCAAATGCTTTTTCGGCCTCGATATAGCGCGGTTTGCCACAGCAGTCATGCACAATTTGAAAGCACTTCTGCAAATCGCTGCGATCGCGCAGGAAGTTGGCGATAATACCGAAGTTGACGTCGGTTTTTAGATACTGACCAAGGCGATGTTGTAAGTGGCGATAGGCGTGCGGTGACATCGTCGCCTGCGGATACAGCGTATGTACATATCCGGTAGTATGGGCGACTACCGTAACCCGCTCGTTTTGCAGCGCGCGGCGGGCTTTTGCCGTGAGTTCGGTCCCGTTGTACCACATGTTGCGGGTTACGACACGCCGGTTGTTGGTAATGATGCCATCCTTGACATCCACAAAATTCTGGGAGTGCAGTGGTGTTGCCATCAGATATATCTGTTCGAGCGGGATTTCCCCCAAAACAAACAATGCACCGGCATATAAAGCGGCCAGGGAGACGCATTCACCCGCGCCGGTGGGATAGGCTTCCTTGTGGCGAAACGCATCCATGGCTTCCAGCGTCTCCGTTTTCCAGTAGGGAATAACTTCGGAATTGTATTTGTCAAGTCCAAAGTGGCGCCTGATATCGATATCAAAGTAATATTTGTCACCTTCATAGCCGAAGAGTGCATTTGATTGTGACAGTGTTTCGGCGTCGATGAAATCAGAGAAGCGTGCCAGCTCCTTTGCTTTGGTCGTAAGTCCCCATGTGTCAAGATCAAGATTAAAGACGAATTTATCCATGATAAACTGCTTGAGGCGCAAAACTTTGCGATAGGGGTTCAGTTTTGCCATTTTTTCAAACCAGGGGTCTTTTTTCCATTCCCACATTTTGGGTGACATAATGTTTGCCAGCACCAGTGAATACATGACATCCGGGAAGATAAAGACTTCCATGTCGGAGAGTGTTACCGCCGAAGAGTACTTTTCTACGCTGGCTTTGTTGCTTTCATCATACATGTAAAATTGTTCCCCCGATTCGAAGTTTCGATCTGTTGCAGTTTACCGGCCAATAGCTTATTTTGCTAGTTCTTTTCGAGTTGTAATGCCTGTTAATATACTTTGGTGCGTTTTTCTGTTCTGTCGTATGCGGAAGCATTTCCTATCATAATGTTACCGGCGAGTGGTGAATGAAGACACTGGGAATTTGCTTTGGGGCCACGACCATGCAGGCAGTGCTGGTTCATGTGGATCCGGATATCCGTGCGGCGGCCAAAACATGGCGACGTCCGCATGAAGGCAATCCGGCGCAAACCTTGCTGTCCTTCATGCAGGAAATAGACCTGTTCGATATCGACCGGATGGCGGTCACCGGGCGACATTTCCGATCAAATATCACGCTTACCTCGCTTTCCGAAGCCGAAGCAGTCGAAGCCGCGCTGGCACACGAATACCGCGCCGGGAATGCTCCTGAGCTGGTCATCAGCCTGGGTGGAGAAACGACTCTTGTCTATCGAATAGGTACCCACGGAGGTATCGTTTCGGTACATTCAGGCAATAAGTGCGCCTCCGGTACCGGTGAGTTCTTTATGCAGCAGATCGGGCGCATGGATCTGAGAATTGAAGAAGCCGTCGCACTTGCACATAAGGGTGTGCCGCATAAAATTGCCGGTCGCTGCAGCGTTTTCTGCAAAAGCGATTGCACGCATGCGCTTAACAAAGGCGAGCCCCGTGAAAATATCGCGGCCGGGCTGTGCGTGATGATGGCCGATAAAATCACCGAGCTGATCAAGGATATGGATTGCGAACGCGTTGCACTCATCGGCGGGGGGGCGCTCAACAGCGCGCTGGTTGATATACTGTCCCGGCGTTTTGCAAGCCTGGAGGTTCCCGGGCAGGCTGCTGCATTCGAAGCTTACGGCGCGGCCTTGTGGGCTTGCGCCAACCCGTGCCGGCCCTTGCCCGACGATCTTAGACTGCTGGTCAAAAAGGGTGGGAGCTCATTTGATGTGCATCCGCCGTTGGGGCGAGGACGTGACAAGGTAACCTTTGCCGACGCCGCACACGGCATAGCAAAGCCGGGTGACCGTTGCATCATCGGCCTTGACGTCGGCTCCACTACTACGAAAGCGATTTTGCTTCGTCAGGACGACTGCGTTTTAGTTGCATCCGTCTACTTGCGCACCAACGGGAACCCGGTGGCTGCATCCCGCAAATGCTACCGTCGCATTGCCGAACAGGTGGGCGCTGTGCCGATTGTTATTGAAGGACTGGGTATAACCGGTTCGGGACGCCAGATCGCAGCCTTACATGCGCTCACCGACAATGTCATCAATGAAATCATCGCCCATGCTACGGCCGCTGCATTCTTCGATCCCGAAGTCGACACGATTTTCGAGATCGGCGGCCAGGACGCCAAATACACCTGTCTGACCGGCGGTGTTCCTTCCGATTATGCCATGAACGAAGCCTGCTCTGCGGGAACCGGCTCTTTTCTCGAAGAGTCGGCACGCGAATCACTGAATGTGGCTACCGAAGCTATCGGTGAGCTGGCCCTGGCGGGTAATGCTCCGCCCAATTTTACCGATCAGTGCGCGGCGTTTATCTCCAGCGATATCAAACGCGCGGGACAGGAAGGAATCGCCCGCAACGATATTCTTGCCGGACTGGTCTATTCAATCTGTCTCAACTATGTCAACAGAGTAAAAGGCGCCCGGCCGGTCGGTGCAAAGATTTTTATGCAGGGCGGCGTGTGCTACAACGAAGCCGTGCCCGTTGCCATGGCGTCGCTGCTCAACGCCCCGATCGTGGTGCCGCCTGATCCCGGACTGATGGGAGCCTTTGGCGTTGCGCTGGAGGTGAAAAAGCGCATCGAGCTCGGATTGTCCGAGCGCCGGGAATTCCACCTTGACGAATTGGCTAATCGAAAAGCGCAAAAGGAGGGGGTATTCATTTGTGCCGGTGGCCGAGAAAAGTGCGACCGCAAATGTGAAATCTCCCGCATTCGCGTTAGCGACAGTACCTATCCGTTCGGCGGAATATGCGACAAATATTACAATCAGCGCTTGAATAAAACCATTGACGTTGCCTCATATGATCTGGTTGAAGTGCGGCAGAAACTACTCTTCGAACAGTTTGGTCACTGCGATCCACCCACGAACGAGGCGAATGGGTTAGTTCGGCGCACGATCGGCATTTCACGCTCTTTCCTGACGAATTCATTGTTTCCGCTTTATTCTGGTTTTTTCAAGGAGATCGGATTGGCGGTTATCGCTGGCGACGCCATTGACCCCGATGGCATTAACCGTATCGAGGCGGCATTTTGCCTGCCTGCCGAACTGGCGCACGGCAGTTTTGTCAACTTATTGAAAAAAAATCTCGACTATATCTTTCTGCCACAGGTGATGCAACTGCCCGTGCCCAATGTTCCCACCTGGAGCAAGTGCTGCGTTTTTGTACAGGGAGAGCCCTACTATCTTAAAACGACTTTTCGCAAAGAGATCGAATCGTCGACGACGACCGTCCTCTCGCCCGTGCTCAACATGTACAGGGGCTACGAGGAGGGGCGCAAACCGCTGGTGAGGATGGCACAGGATCTGGGCGTTTCCGAAAGGCGCGCCAATGAAGCCTTTACTTATGCCTGTGCACGGCAGATTGAATGCGATAAGGAGATTCGACGCATCGGTAAAGATGCACTTGGCCGGCTTGAGGCAGACCCCGACGCATTCGGTATTGTTCTTTTCGGACGTCCCTACAATGCCTTTGCGCGTGATGCCAACATGGGTATTCCCCACAAAGTCGCCTCCCGCGGCTATACTGTCATCCCTCACGATATGTTGCCGGCCGACGGGTATAACGTCGACAAAAAAATGTTCTGGGCCATGGGGCAGAAAATCATGAAAGCGGCCCAATACGTCAAGTTGCGCAAAAACCTATTCGGGTTCTACATATCTAATTTCTCCTGTGGTCCCGATTCCTTTCTGCTGGGCTATTTCCGAAATCTGATGGATCAGAAGCCGTCGTTGACGCTGGAGCTGGATCAGCATACCGCCGACGCTGGTATCGATACCCGCATCGAAGCGGCACTTGACATAATCAAGGCCTATCGCCGCATGCGCACGGGCGAAACCCGCTTTTTCGAGGGCGTGTATCGTCAGGCGCGGATTGCCGGTGAGAAAAAGCCGGCCATCGTCACGTCCGACGGGAGAACATTGCCGCTCAATCATCCCGATGTCGAAGTTGTCATCCCGTCGATGGGCAGTCTCGGGGCGCGCCTGGTTGCGGCCGTATTCAGAAGTATGGGCATTGCTGCACGGGCTTTGCCGGTTCCCGAAAAGCAGACCCTGCAATTGGCACGAAAGAATACTACCTGTAAAGAATGTCTGCCGTATCTGTTGACTACCGGGTCTTTTCTTCAATACCTGCAACAGCAACGACCTCATCGCAGGGTTACTTTGTGCTTTCTGCCGACCGGTGGCGGGCCGTGTCGCCTGGGCCAATATGGACGCTCGCTCGAACAGCAGATTGCCAAACTTAAATTGCCCAATGTGGCGGTCTTCACGGTCACTGATGAGAACGGCTATGGCGGACTCGGTTCCAAAGCGATTATCAAGGCATGGCAAAGTATTCTGATCTCAGACGTTTTAGGCGATATCCGCAGTCTCATTTCGGTTGCAGCACGCGACGCCGCCGGTGCGGAGGCAATCCTGCAATCGTGTACCCGCGAAGTCGAGCGCTTTTTTGAGGGCAGTCTGTCGGTGCGTTTGTCGACTGTCCTGTCGAATGTTGCCGAACGCCTCTCGCAGATAGAATTGGCTAAGGATCCCGCAACACTGCCCGTCGTTTCGCTGGTGGGCGAGATTTTTGTCAGACGTGAGGAATTCTCGCGGAGAAATATCGTCGAATATCTGCAGCAGCACGGATTTGTCGTTCGCGTCGCACCGGTGGCCGAGTATATCTGCTACAGCAATTATGTTGTGGGCAAAGGGCTGGGCGAGCGCCGGTTCTCACTGAAAGATCATGTCAGGATGCATCTCACCGCCCGTATCCAGGACTGGTGGGAACGTCGCATCAAAACTATACTGGCAAGTTCGGGGCTGTATCGTTTCGAAATGATTGAAGTCGACAAAACAATCCAGGGCGTTCAGCATCTTGTCAATGAAAACTTTCGCGGCGAGTGTGTGCTAACCGTAGGACTCAGCCTGCGCGAGATTCTGCACGATTCCTGCGGCGTAATATCGATCGGTCCTTTCGGCTGCATGCCTTCGCGCGTTGCCGAGTCAATTTTAAAAAAAGAGATGACCGTCTCAGGAAAAGCGCGTATGCCCGGCTGGAACGACAAAGTGGAAAGATTCAAAGATGTTGAAACGTTTCCTTTTCTGGCAATTGAAACCGACGGCAGTCCGTTTCCGCAATTGATCGAAGCCAATCTGGAAGCATTCGTGCTGCAGGCCCGTCGGGTGCACCAGCGCCTGCTGGCTCAAAAAGGAGTTTCCTCTCAGTCGGCAAGACCCATCGACGGCGTTGCTCAGCCACACACCGATTGATTCACCGGCGCGCTCTTTGCTGTCATGGCAATTGTACTTCTTCCAACTGCCCGGATGCCGCTTCCCATGCCCCAAGCAAGTGCTCATAGGCCGACTCCTGTTCTTCAAGCTTTGCCGAGATTTCGGTCAACAGCGTAACATTGGTTGCATTGGCCGAATCATGCAACACCGTTTTGTATTCGTCGATGGTTGCCTCTGTCTCCTGAATTTTTTGTTCCAGTTGAGCGATTCTTCGTTCAACCTGTTTGTGCGCTTCACGTTTACGAATGCGTTCCTGCTTCGACTTTTTTTTCGGTTGCGGCTGCGCTGATGCTTCCGCTGGATGACCGGCTTCGCCTGAATCCGGCAGGAATCCGGCTTCGATAAAGCCACGATATTGCGTGAGGGCGCCCGGAAAGTCACGAACCGTTCCCGGACGTATCTCAATAATGCGATTGGCGATGCGCGAGATAAAAAATTCATCATGCGATACGATTATCACGGTGCCGTTGTAGTCGGTGAGTGCCTCGGCCAGCCGATCTACCGACTGTATGTCGAAGTGATTGGTTGGTTCGTCCAGCAGCAGCACATTTCCCGGATTGCTGAGTATTGTTGCAAGTGACAAGCGTGATTTCTCCCCGCCGGATAAGACTCCCGCTTTTTTGCGGGAATCTTCTTCCGTAAAGAGAAACGCCCCCAGCACCGAGAGGACGGCATTCCGGTCGTTGACGCCGATGATCCCGCTGATCGTATCGTACAGTGTTTGATCGGGGTGCAGTTGTTCCAGTCTGTGTTGCGCAAAATAGCGGATTTCAGTCTTGTGTCCATACAGCAGCGTGCCGGATGCAACGCTAAGCTCGCCGGCAATTGCTTTGAGCAGCGTGGATTTACCCGCGCCGTTTGGCCCGATTACGGCAATTTTATCATGGCGGTTGATCGTGAGGTCAAGGTGCGAAAATACCGGCGTTTCGCTGTAGCCGATAGTAGCGTTTTCGAATTTGACAGGCACGACCCCGCACCGCGTCGCGGCCGGCAACGCGAAGTGAATTACGTGTTGGGAAACGCGCTGGTCGGGCAATTGCTCTTTCAAGCGCTCGATCTGTTTAATTTTTGAACGGGCGGCAGCCGCTTTCGTGTTCTTCGATTTAAAGCGGCGTACAAAATGCTCAGCCTGGTTGATCTTATCCTGCAGGTTTGCGGCCCGGCGGGCTTCGGTTGAATCATGCTCTTCAATCCAGGCAAAAAAATCTACAACACTGCCTTTGCACATGCGCATACGGCCATGTTTGAGTTCGGCCGTATGATCAGTAACGCGATTAAGGAAATCTCGGTCGTGGCTGATCACCAGCATGCCGCCTTTGAAACGCGCAAGAAATTTTTCGAGCCAGATGAGCGAACCCATATCAAGGTGATTGGTGGGCTCGTCGAGCATAAGAAAGTCGGGCTCTTGCAACAACAGACCGGCCAGATGGACGCGCATCCGGAAACCGCCGGAAAGCTTGCGGATATCCTCATCCCATGACGACGCGGGAACGCCCAGGCCGCTCAGCAGCGCTTTTGCCTTCGGCTCTAAAGTAAATGCGTCATGCCGCTGGAGATCGGTGTGCAGCCTGTCAATTTTTGCAAGGCCGTCCCGCACCTGCTGCGCGCTTGCCCGATGCGAAAGCTCCAGTGATTCGATTTGCCGTTCATAATCAAGAACATGAGCAAAAGGCCTGAGAACATTCTCCAGGGGAGTGGCGTCCGGTTCTGTTTCGATTTCCTGGGGGAGATAGGCGACGCGTAATGCATCGGGCATGGCTACCTCACCTGCATCCACCGATTCTTTGCCGGCAAGAATGCGCATTAATACGCTTTTGCCCGCACCATTCGGGCCTATTAAGCCGGTGCGATGAGAAGGATTCAGCGCGATGGTTATGTTATCGAACAGAATCCTTGAGCCGAACTGCTTCTCGATTGCATTGAGTGATATCATAGTCGCATAAAATACATGTCTCAGGCGCCGACATGACCGACCTGATCGTTCTTGCTGACAAGCTCCGCATAACGGCCGTTGCGCTCGATCAGTTCCGCATGCGTGCCGCGCTCAAGGATGCCGCCCTCGCCGATTACCAGAATCTGATCGGCATGCTGGATGGTAGACAAACGGTGCGCGATGATCAGTGAGGTCCGTCCCTTAATCAATTCTCCCAGCGCCTGCTGAATGATGCGCTCGGTGTAGATGTCCAGCGATGACGTCGGCTCGTCCAGAATCAGTATCTTCGGATCGGCCGCAAGCGCGCGGGTAAGGGAGACTATTTGCCGTTGTCCTTTGGAGAGTGATGCGCCGCCTTCCTTGACCCGGGTTGCAAAACCGCTTGCCAGGGCGGCAAGGGCCGGATAGGTTCCCAGACGCCGCGAAAGATCGATAATCTCCTCGTCTCCTGCATGTGTGCTGCGGAACTTCAGGTTATCCATTACCGTGCCCGAAAAGAGATAGCCTTCCTGCAAGACAATGGCCATTGACTGGTGCAAGCTCTCCTGCGTAACGCTGCGAATATCCTGCCCGTCAATTTTGATGCTGCCGCTTGCAATATCGTAAAAGCGAGAAACCAGATTGGCAAGAGTCGTTTTGCCGGCGCCGGTTTCGCCGACCAGCGCGATAGTTGCGCCGGCGGGCATAGTGAAATTCAGATTTTCGAAAATAAAGGGAGCATCCGGTGCATAGCGAAACCTGACCTCATCAAATTCAATCCTGCCTGCAGAAATTGTGAAGGTTTTCGCATCCGGTGCATCTTTGACATCCGGCTCGAGGTCGATAATCTCGAATACGCGTTCGGCCGCCGCCATTGCCGCCAGCGCCATGCTGTACATCTCTACCAGCATCCTGATCGGCCAGACCACGAAATTCATATAAGCGATATAGGCCACCAGCTCACCGGTGGTAATCGTGACGCGGGGCAGAAATGGCACTGCATTTCTGGAGACGAGCACGGCGAATGCAACGACAACGGCCGTATTGATAATTCCCAGAAAATCAATTGACGGAAGGAATAAGGCGTTAAGACGCGATACCCGCATCTCCATGGACTTGTTAAGCTGGTTCAGTTCACGAAACTTGCCCATATTGTGCTGCTGGCGGGAAAATGCCTGCACGACGCGTACGCCCTTGACATTTTCGGACAAGTTGGCGACCAGCTTGCTGTTCTGCTCCCGCGCCCGGCGCTGGGCTATCGACATCGTGCGCTTGTACCAGATCGAAAAGATCGCCACGGCCGGCACGATAAGTGCTGTCGGCAGCAGCAAAACGGGTGATACGTTAACCATCTCGATAATCGCAAACGAAATGCCGGAGGCAAAATAGAGCAGCATCATCAGCGAAAAAGTCATGAACTGGCTGATATGGGTAATGTCACCGGTATTGCGTGCTATCAGCCAGCCGGCTTTATGCTGGTCGAAGAAGCCTTTTGACAGTGACATGAGCCTGCTGAAAAAAACAACGCGCAGTTTTTCAATGGCCTTGTTGGTGGCATAGAATGTTGCAATCCATTGCCCCCAGCCGCTGAGTCTGTTTGCCACACAGGCGGTGGTGACCGGTAAAATCAGCAGCCACAACGGCTGCGCATGCCAGTCTGATGTGTCAATTAGGTGCTTGACCGCCCGGATAATCGCCATATCCGATACGGCACATATGATGACCAGAACATTGCCCAGCAGCAGCAGAGGATAGTGC
>WJLW01000126.1 GCA_014728295.1 Chitinivibrionales bacterium
ATAGGCCAGCAGCGCAGTCCATATCTGCCAACGAACAGCATTTTCACTGTTTCCCAAAAAATCTGCTAATTGCAAGGTTTGTTTAAGTTGCTTGAAGAAAACTTCAATACCCCATCGAGCTTTGTAGAGGTCACAGATTGACGATGCAGCCCACTCAAAATTATTAGAAATGAACTCGGCGATTTCAATCTTGCCATCGATCCAACCCTTTTTGTCAATAGTTCAGTGTAATCCTATGGGATGGCTGTGAAACTGCTTTACAGGTGCTTGAGCTGTGTGATGGGAAACTGTCATGCACAGTTCTGAGGGGAGGGGGAGGCTGAAAAGCCTTCTTCTTACCCGGTGTAGCAAATTGCAGGGCAGTCCTTTCCTAAAGGTAGAGAAGAACAATGAAAATAACCGGTTTCCAAGCCAGGAGGATTTCTTGAGGAAGATAAAAAGACATATGCCCTTACTATTAGGAACTTTTTTTTTATTTCAAGGCGAAACATCTGCACAGCATAGCAAAGAAACAATGAACATAGCAGTATCTGATTTTATTGGCAACAACGTAGACATTGGCACAGCTTCGATTATTTCAGAAAGGTTGCGAATAGAATTATTCAAGACAAGACAATTCACTGTATTGGAACGCAATCAGATGGAAGAAATATTGAAGGAGCAAGGCTTCCAGCAAAGTGGTTGTGTAACAGAACAATGCTATATTGAAGTAGGTCAATTGCTTGGCGTTACCCACATGATAATTGGGAGCGTTGGAAAGCTAGGCCAAACATTCACAATTAATGCAAAGATGATAGATGTCAGAGACGGCAGAATTATCCAGGCTACCAATTCAGACTGTAAATGCGACATTGACGAGGTATTGTCAGTCTCAACGTTTGAAATCGCAAAACAACTGTGTGCAGAGGGAAGCATACCAGAACAAGCCGATAAAAATCGCGGCCATTCTTTCAATGTACCTTCGATGGGATTACAGGTTCGTGACCTGAATGATTCTGACATACAGAAATTGAATTTTCCGAAAGGGATTAAAGGTGTTTTGGTAATAGACAAGGATCCAGATCGTGAAACCTCAACATCCGGGATAGAAATAAACGATGCAATAGTACAAATCGGACTACAGGGGAAAGGACTAATTCACATTTATAGCTTTCAAGGTGTAGAAGCATTGCTATCGCAAGTAAAAACTGATGAGGAAATATTGTTGCACGTTAAACGAGGAACGAAATCTCATTTCATAAATACAAAGTTAAAGAAACAGTCCAATTGAATTTACCACTACGAAGGAAAGGGCTGTCCCGCAACTACCTTCAACAGCGGCAAACCGGTCGTGTTGAAAGCTCAGTGCTGACATTGCACAACTTGAGGAGCGAAGTGATCATCAAAGATCGATCCGCTATTGAGGAGCAATGGCCCGAAAAACACTATGTCAAAGAGCAAACGGCATCAGAATCTAGTTTAAGCAAGAACCAGAAAGTTTCTCAAATCTATTGACAGGCTCCGCCTGGGATGGCAATGGAGCCGCTTAATTCTATCTTTTCTGACAATTGTTTTTTGGCCCACCTGATTATATACTGAAGAAATAGACATACACAGTGTCCCGGCGCAAAGCTGGGGGCTCTTCGTGCAATCGATACTTCTGCAAGCTCTGGAAATATTATCACAAGAGTTTTGTTACCATGGTGAGTACCCCCCAAACCATCATTTCGTGGATACAAAAAAAGCCAAAGAGCATAGTATTTACGTTAGCGCTTTGCATGCGCGTACTGTATATCGCAGCTTTTGGCGACACCTATTATCTGAATGTATCCGGGACGATGTTTCCGCACTACAACATGGCGGCAAATCTGGCCGATCATGGACGGCTGGTTACCAATGAACTCTTTATCCATGCTGCAGAACAACACACCTACCATGGCTCACCCCGGCGCAATATCGATTACTATAAACTCGAACAACGCGTGCAAGTTCCACGGCAGTTCAATTCAAACCCGCACATCGAAGACACCTGGGGATACGCCGCATTGCTGGGGCTTTTGTGGAAAGTTTTTCCGATAAAATCCTATCTTTTCATTCAGATATTCCAGGCGCTCATCGACTCATATGCAGCGGTCCTTATTTTGCAAATTGTCCTCTGGCTTTTCGGGGGCCTGTCGGTTGCTTTGTCGGCCTCGATTGCATACGCGGTATTTCCACCGTTTGCCTTTTTTGCCATTTTGCCGATACGCGATTACTTTCCTGCCTGGGGAGCGATCTATTCATTGTATTTTTTTATACGCGGAGTAAAGTCAGAGAAAAAATTGAAATGGTGGCTTTCGGGTGGAGCTGCTATTGCGCTGAGTTGCTGGTTCAGACCCACCCTCATTCTTCTTCCCTGCGCATACGCCCTCTGGATAGCACTTACGCAGCCCCACAAACGTATCGGTACTACAGCAATGGCCCTTGTTGCTACCGCTGCACCGGTCATGGTACTGTTCTGGCTTCCGTTTGTCGGTCAGTTCTACTTTCGGTACGGCTCCCTTGATTTTGGCGGAAGGATCAGCGGGATGACCTTGTGGATAGGTCTGGGCAAACACTCGAACAAGTATCACTTTGAAGCAAATGATCGTGCGGCTTATCGACGAGCACTGCTACTGGGATATCCCGAAGATGCACCCATGTGGACGCCGCAAAGCCAGCGACTGTTACGGGACGATGCTCTTCGGGTGATCAAAGCCGATCCCCTTTTTTATCTGAACACCGTAACAAAACGGTATGTACGGGCATTCTTCACACGGCCGCCTTTTCCTCTCAGCGAAAAATTCGGCATTTCGTTTGAGGAAGCAGATGTGAAACTCAGAAATTTTGCAATTACCTATCCATTGTTTTTTGCAGAGAAAATGGTCAAGATACTTATCAGCATACTATTTCCCCTGGTAGCTCTGTTTGCTTTTGGTCTTTATCGTGAGCGGTGGCGTGAAATTCTGTTACTTGTTGGAATCTGGCAGTATCGAATTTTTCTCTTTCTTCCATTCCACCTTGAAGACAGGTATGTGATGGAGTGCTATTTTCCGGTCGTGATACTCGCAGCAGTGAGCTTGCAGGCTCTTGTGCAAAAGCAATCCGGGGCGGGTTTTCGTTTTACGGCGGATTACCGTTGATGAGTATCAGGAAGCGGCGTTGCGTGAGGATCTGGTAAATGCCATTGTCCAATGCATTACAGCGAAGCGTGTATCAAGGTTGCCCTTGAGGTCTATCATGACCGTATTGTCATAATTAATCCCGGTCTGCCGGCTGGCGGACAGGAATTGCGCCGCATAGCCATATCGATAAATGGCGAATGGAGCCTGATTCCAAGCACAGGTATGTTATGCCGGAGACGGCAGGACTCCTCGAGCATTGGCGGCACCACAAATTTACGGGCATTCCCCATTCTTCTGCGAGGTTGAAGCGGTGGAAGCAGCGTTTGGGCTCCCGGGTGTTGCAGGGCTTTTAAATACATTATACAGAAATATCAATGACGGAAAGATGATTAAGCTTCCGAGCATGAGTGCCCAACTGAGTGCCGAGAGCGTCACCAACGGCGCGTGTGCATTGAGCAGGGTCAGGTGGTTTCCGTCTGCATAGGTCAACAGATTGGGATAATGTGCAGCGCTCCATGCCGCAATAATGCATACGACTTGCGCGCCCAGAATGATGCGCGGCAGCCAGATCATCCCGCGCTGCAGTGTAAAATGGATTCCGAACAGCGAGGCGGTGGCGATAATCACCGATACGATGCAAACGGTGCTGGTGAGATAGCGTTTTATCAGCGGCACTCCTTGCATGTGTGCGGCGGCAAAGACAAACCCCCCGGATATAACGGTAGCGATCATGGCGATTCGGGCACGCTTAAAAAAGTCCTGCCGTTGCGGTTTGTCGTCTGTCTCACCGAACAGATAGACTGCTGCGATGTAAGCGAATAGAGCGCAGGTAAAGAGCCCCAACGCCATCGAAAAGGGTGAAAGCCAGGGGTGTATATACACGCTATAGTAACTTCCGCCCGGCTGGATTGCCCGGTGGGAGTAAATGCCGCCAAACGTAACGCCGAACAGAATGGGCGTGACAAAGCTCGAAAGAGTAAAGATGTGAGTGTAAAGTTCGTGGCTTTTATCTTTGAACGGATCGTAATAGCGAAATGCAAATGAGGCGCCGCGCAGCACTATACCGAGCAGCAGAATGGTTAAGGGGACATGGAAAATCGTTGAGATTTGCGCATAGGCTTTTGGAAAGCCCATGAAAAGGATGACAATTGCGACAATGAGCCAGACATGATTCGCTTCCCAGACGGGCGCTAGTGCCTGTGAGACAATTTCCTGGTACCGCTTGCGCTGCTGTCTGCCGGCAAACGCCTCCAGAATCCCCGCTCCGAAATCCGCCCCGCCGAACATGATGTAAAGCAGCAGCGAGGCAAACAGGAAGAATTCGGTAATGTAAAGCATCAACGACCTTTCCGTCGTTCAGGTTTCGGTTCCATTTGACACGTGCGAACCTTTGACGTCATGCTGATACCGTGCTTTCTGCCTTGCAGTGTCACCCGGTTTATTCCGGCGTATCGGGACCAATCACCTCGCCTTTTGCTCCAAAATCCTCATGTAATTTACGAATCTGCCGCGCCATCAACCAGGTAACTACCACGGCAAGCAAAAGATACACCCCGGAAAACATCACCATCGGCGCCACCACACCCGGCATGGGCGTCACGGTATCCGCGGTTTTGAGTATCCGGTAGATAATCCAGGGCTGCCTGCCGACTTCGGTAACTACCCACCCGGCCTCGATGGCAATGAAGCCGAGCGGAATGCATGCCGTCAGGATCCACAGGAACCAGTTGCGAGCATATTCCTGCTTTTTGCGAATGCGAAAGATGATAAACAGAAGTGACACGGCCGCCAGCAGGAAACCGATACCGACCATAATTTGAAATGCACTATGCACTATGGCCACCGGCGGCCACTCGTCTTCGGGGAATTCTTCGAGTCCGGCAACTACTGCGTCAAAGTTGCCGAATGAGAGGAAACTCAGTATGCCGGGGATTTTGATTCCGTAGCGCACCGAGCGATTCTTTTCGTTGGGGATGCCGCCAATCCAGATCGGCGCTTTAGCGCCGGTATGAAAGTGGGCTTCCATTGCTGCGAGTTTTTCCGGTTGACGTTTGGCGATGCTTTTGGCATTGACGTCACCGGAAAAAGGCATGATCAGCGATGCAACTGCGCCGAAAACCAGTGCAATGATCATTGCCCGTTTGTGCAATTCGATATGCCGGTTGCGCAAGTAAAGGAATGCATGAATGCCGGCAACGCCGAATCCGGTTGCCTGAAAGGCGGCAATAGTCATATGCAATCCCATCTGCAGCCAGGCGGGGTTGAACATGGCTTTGAATGGATCGATATTGATTGCCTCGCCATTCACCCAGTCAAAGCCTGTTGGAGCATTCATCCAGGCATTGGCGCAGGTTACGAAGATGCCGGAGACAACTCCCGCAATGCCTACTACCAGTCCGCAGGCCCAGTGTGTCCATTTCGGCAGGCGATTCCATCCGTAAAGATAGACGCCAATTGCGATGGCCTCGACAAAAAAGGCGGTGCCTTCCCACGAAAACGGCATTCCGATTACTGCACCGGACTTTTCCATGAATCCGGGCCAGAGCAGGCCAAGTTCAAACGACAGTACTGTCCCGGAAACGGCGCCGGTTGCAAAAAGCATGGCAACGCCTTTTGACCAGGCTTTGGTGAGGGCGTGATATGTTTCGTCACCGGTTCGCAACCATTTCCAGTGCGCAACCGACATGAAAAAGGGCATGGTCATACCGATTGCGGCGAAAATGATATGAAAACCCAGCGAAATAGCCATTTGCGAACGTGCGGCGAGGAGATTTGTCATAGTGCGTCTTTTTGTCGGTTAGGTCAAGTGTCGCTTTCGAAAATAAGTCACTGCCGTGCATTAATTCACTTTCGCGCAGACGGTCCCCCCTGCCCAATATTATATCACTCCCCTTCATCAGGTCACTGTCGTGCAGCGGGGAGTCTACAGTAG
>WJLW01000127.1 GCA_014728295.1 Chitinivibrionales bacterium
CGCCTATTTTCTGCAATTGTATGACGGCATGCTCAGCTTCCTGTATATCGACATTTTTCTGATAGGTCACCGGCAGTGTCTCGAGCATTGAAGTGGCTTTAACGAGGGAAATATCAGGGCTCTGGGCCAGGTGTCTGGCAACGACCTGCCTGGCACGCGGATTGGTAATTGCCGTTACGATGATATCACAGTGCATAGCATGGCTCCTTGGTAAATTATACCACTGCCTCCCATATGCAGCAAGCCGGAGTGTTTGAACCCGGCCATTATTTGACAAATGATGCGGTCAAAAGTCATTTTAAGACCCACTTTGTTCACGGTTCACGAGAAGATTCAAAATACGCTTATGCTGCCCGAAAGGATCACGAATACATGGCAAATGTCAAAAAGAAGCGGAAAGCAAAAATCAATCGCCACAAGCGCAAAAAACAGCGCCGATTGAACCGCCACAAGAAGAGAAAAATCTAATACGTCTCAGCGTGCCTGCATGGTGCATCCCTGCAAAGTGGAACTTTGCGCTGAAAAATCAGACGTGTCTCGATACCTATTTCTCGCATTTCTCGCAAAATCGAATTCAGGAAAAAGAGTGGATTCCTTCCGCTCTTTTTCTATTTGGGGCCGGGTGTGAAGGAACTCACGGGAATTGTTTCTGATATTACTTTCCGTAACGAGGACAACGGATTCACCGTTATGCGGGTGGACGCCGAAGGACAGGACGGGGATGTCACGTGTGTGGGTATCGTGCCGACGGTAGAAGGCGGAACATCGGTGCGCTTGCAGGGCGAGTGGATACTGCATGCAAAATTCGGCCGTCAATTTGATATCAAAAGCTTCGACATCGTTCGCCCCACCACACGAAAAGCTATTCACAAATTTCTCTGTTCTGGGTTGATTGACAATATCGGTGATTCCCGTGCCCGTAAAATTGTCGATCACTTTGGCGAGCGCACGCTTGAGGTGCTTGATGAGCATCCCGAAGAGCTGTGTCAAATACCGGGAATCGGCAGAAAAATCAGTGAGCGGATTACCCACGCTTGGCAAAAGCAGCGTGCCGTCCGGTATTTGGTGATTTTCCTGCAGGAGTTCGGCGTATCAGTCAATCTGGCCGCCAAGATTCACAAAGCCTACGGTGCCCGTGCCCAAGAAGTAATTTCGACCAATCCTTATGCGCTTATAGACGATATCCGGGGAGTAGGTTTTAAAAGGGCGGATGCTATTGCGCAAAAGCTTGACTATCAGCACGATTCGTACAAGCGCATTCGCGCCGGTCTTGTATTCACGTGTCAGGAAGCGGTGGGAGCGGGCCATTGCTATCTGCCTTCCGCAGAATTGATTCGTCTTGCCGCTGAACTGCTGGAAGTCAGTCATGCACAGGTTGAAGCGGTGCTTGCCGACGTAGTCGCAACCGGCGATCTGGTTGACGAAAACGGCTGCATATACGGCAAGCCGGCCTACATAGCAGAGTCAAGCGTTGCCGAGCAGATCAGAAACCGGTTAACCGTTGCCGCCGCGTCCCGGGAAACGTTGACGCATGATATTGCCAAATGGCTGTCGGCTTACAGTATTCGCCATGGCTGGAAAGGCGACCCCAGGCAATTAGAGGCAATCACCGCAGCATTGCATAATGCCGCCTTCCTGTTGACCGGCGGACCAGGTACCGGCAAAACAACGATCCTGAGAGTGATCGTTGCGTATCTGCGTGAGAAAAACGTTTCGGTAACACTTGCCGCACCTACCGGCCGTGCCGCGCAGCGCATGGGGACGCTTTCCGGACTCGAAGCGCAGACCATTCATCGCCTCCTGGAATTCAAGCCCGGTGGAAACGGATTTGAATTTCAACGCAATCAGAAGAATCCGCTTGACGCAGATACGGTTATCATCGATGAAGTGTCAATGATTGACCTGTTTCTCATGCGTTCCTTGCTGCTGGCACTGAAACGGGACACGCGACTGATCCTGGTCGGGGATAACAATCAGTTGCCTTCCGTGGGCGCCGGCAATGTGTTGACCGATCTTATCAGCAGCGGGGTGTTCCCCCATGTCAATTTGACGACGGTGTTCCGGCAGGCTGCTCAGAGCCGGATCGTTACCTCGGCCCACGAGATAATTTCGGGTCAACTGCCGCAATACCGCAACGACCTGCATGACAACTGCTTTTTCATGACCGAGCAAGATCCCCAGCGTTGCCTGCAAACGATTGTCAACCTGGTCGAAAACCGGCTGCCCGGACGGTACGGATTTGATGCAATAAGTGACATTCAGGTACTTGCGCCGATGCATCGCGGCATTTTGGGGACCATTTCGATAAATCAGGTGCTGCGGGAGGTGCTAAATCCGCACGGTGCCAAGTTGGCACGCGGCGAAACGGTCTACCGTACCGGTGATAAAGTCATGCAGATTCGCAATAACTACGATCTGGGCGTGTTTAACGGAGACATCGGCTATGTCGTTGATATCATCGATTCCACCATGCTCACTATCGAATTTCCCGGCCAGGTGGTACACTACGGCTCAAGGGAGCTGGACGACATCGTGCATGCCTATTGCATCAGTATACATAAAAGTCAGGGCTGCGAATTCCGGGCGGTGGTCATACCGGTAATGCCACAGCACTATATTATGTTGCAGCGTAATCTTATTTACACTGCTTTGACGCGCGCACGAGAGTTCTGCGTTTTTATCGGCTCACCCCGGGCCCTGTCTATGGCGGTGTTCAATAACCAGGCAGTCAATAGGTATTCCAGACTGTCGCAGAAATTAGTCACTTCCCCTCAACAACGGGACTAAGCGCATGAAAAAAGTAGCTGTTGGAGTAATCGGCGCCGGAGTGCTGGGAGGCTTTCACCTGCGCAAATGCCTGGCAAATGGCTTCGTTGAGTGCGTGGGATTTCACGACAGCAATGCCCGACGCGCCCAAGAAGTTTCCCTGCAATTGCAGCTTCCCGCGCTGGGGGTGCAGGAGTTGCTTGACAGGTGCGAAGCCGTGATTGTCGCGATTCCCTGCAGTGAGCATCTGCGGGTGGGCAGGATTTGTCTGCAGCAGGCCAAGCATGTGCTTATGGAAAAACCGCTGGCTGCGTCGTACGAAGAAGGCTGCGAGCTGGTGAGGCTTGCCGCCGAAAAGAATCTCGTATTGCATGTGGGACATTCGGAGCTGTTCAATCCGGCATTTCGTCAGCTACTGGCAATGAAGCCCCAACCGCGTTTTCTGGAAATACATCGTCTGTCTGCTTTCTCGCATCGCGGAACCGATGTGTCGGTTGTACTTGATCTCATGGTGCACGATCTGCATTTGTTGCTGCGGCTGTGCGATGAAGAACCGGTGCACGCGAACATTGCCGCAACCGGCGTTGCCGTTGTTTCACCGGATATCGATATTGCAAATGTCAGGATACCATTTCCTTCCGGCTGTGCGGCAAATCTCACGGCAAGCCGCATATCGCTGAAGAAAATGCGAAAGGTGCGTATCTTCCAGAAGGATAACTACTTTTCGGTCGACCTTGATTCGCGGCGCATCGATCATTGTTTTCTCAACAGAGAATCGACTGAGGCTTTTCCGATTGCCGTCAAGAGCCATGAACCTGAAGCACAGGATGCCCTGGAAGCAGAACAGAAGTCATTCATCGACGCACTAGGACACAATGACGGCATATTTGCAACCACCGGCAACGAAGCCTTGCGGGTTCTGCGAACAACCGACGCAATAATGAACAAATTGCAGGAGGAGACTCACACGAAGCAATGACGCCGGAACTTTCTGCATTTAAACGTGTCAAATGAACGAATGGATTCAAAAAGAACGCGTATGTCGCGTTTATATATTGTATGTGCATACAAGACAAATATTATCTTTATTACTATATCATGTGTGCATTCGTTTATTTTTAGCACAAAATGCGCCAGTAGCTCAGTTGGATAGAGCGTCGGCCTCCGAAGCCGAAAGTCGGGGGTTCAAATCCCTCCTGGCGTATTAATGATATCGGGTGCCACTAACAACCAGGTCTCCTCGAAAAGGAGGAAATTATTCATTTCGAAACCAGAACTACCGGGCTTTTTCAGGTAATCAAACCTGTACTTGAAGATGACGAGCTTTTCGATTCCGGACAGTTGCGCGAGAAAGTCAATACCTACATCGCCCAAGGCCATCGTAATATTGCGATAGACCTGTCTGCCCTGGAGTTTTTGTACTCCGATGCGATGAATATGTTTTTCGCGCTTAACCGACAGATCCTGGATGTCAGCGGACGGATTACACTGCTTTCGCCAACCGACGAAGTTCGCAGTGTGCTTGATAGTGCCGGTATTTTTAATTTCCTGAAGGTATATCCTACCGAAGCAGAACTACTCCGTAGCTCGGAGGATATTATCATGCAGACGTCAAGTTTCAGCCTGGCTGCATTGCGCCAGTACCAGGAAGCATCTCAGGCGGCTCAGCAGCAAGAGCAGAAGCCGGAATCCGAATTTGACGATTTGCGCTCCGAAATTGCATCTGCCATGAATACCGATGCTCCGGCCGAGCAGCAAACTCAAGCTTCGCCACCACCACCACCACCTCCTCCTCCGCCGCCGCAAGAACCGGTTCAACAGCAACAGCAGCAGCAACAGCAGCCTGCTGCACCACCACCACCTCCACCGCCGGCAGAAGAGGAAATTTCTTTTGATTTAGGAACGCCGTCCGCACCTAAAAACCGGGAAAGCGAATATCCCCCGGCTACGCCAACACCGCAGGATACCGGTCAGTTTCAGCAACAGGCGCCGCCCCCGCCTCCACCGCCTCCGGATGCCAAGCTGGAAACGCTGGCTCCTCAGCAGTCGCAGGGAATGGGCGCTCCGCCGGCAGGGCCGCAATTTGAGCCTCAAAAGCCCCCGACACGTTTTGATCGCTGGGAAGAAGAGGAGAAGCAGGATGAGAAAAAGGGCTCGCCGATTGTTCCTATTGTTATCGCAGTCGTTGTTATTCTGGCTCTTGGCGCCGCGGGATTCTTCTTCCTGTTCCCGAAATTAACACAGCAGCAGACTCCCGAAGTCGTGCAAACCCCCCCGCCTCCGCCCCCACCGGCTCCCAAGCCCGATACGACCGAAGCCGTTGACGAGGCGCAAGTCGAGGAAGAATCCACCGAGCCGCCGCAAGCCGTTACCCGGGCGGCTGCTCCCCGAAGATCCACACCGCCCGACAGGCCGAGGCCGCGCAGGACAACTCCGAAACCATCCCGGCGGGTAAGCAAACCCAAACCGAAGCCTGCACCAACGCCTCCAAAGCCGGCCCGAACATCGGTCACGAAAACGAATCGAATGGTATTTAAATCGGCGCCGGGTGGCGCTACGATTATCGTAGACGGTAAAAAGCGCGGTACCACCCCGTTTACCTGGAATAAGCCGGATGTGTACGGTACCATGAAAGTGACCATAAGCAAGGCCGGTTACAAAGACCTGACCAAATATATCGAGTTCTCGGGCGGATCCGAGCAACACTCCTTCAAGCTTGAAAAAAAACCGGCACAACCCAAGCCGGTAGCAACACCGGCGTCACAGCCCGAACCGAGTACACCGCCCTCTGCGCCACCCGGGAAATCAGAACCGGCCAAACCGGCTGCGGCTACGCCCGCGCCCACAGCAACCGCTTCCGCCGGCGAGCCGGCAACAATATTTATTTCGTCGATACCGCCTGTTGCAGATGTCTACATGGACGGGAAGCTGATCGGCAAAACGAATATCGCCAAACTGAAAGTCCTCTCCGGCACTCATACCTTGAAGTTTGTAAAGGCCGGCAAAGAGCATACTGTTGAAATGAAATTTCAACCTGGCGAAAATCCTTCAAAACTGGTAAACTTAAACAGGTAGGAGATTTTTCTTTCAACGGATGTTCTTCGTGAGTTTGGCTGACGGTAACAAAATGCGAAAAAAAATATTGTGCGGACAACTGCGGTACGCAGTTGCCCGCTTTTTGTTTGCAAGCGCTGTTGCCGCCGTGATGAGCGGATGCCGCAGTGCAACGGGTGATGTGCGCAAGAAGCCTTCCATTGCTTTTATTGAACAGGCAAACCAGGAAGCTCAGACGCCGGAATTCAAGTACGTTAACCATACGATTCGTTCCGGTGAAACATTCGCCCGCATTTTTTCTCATCATCGCATCGATCCGGCACTCGCCCGTCTGTATCACCAGTCCCTCAAGCCGATTGGCTTTAAAGCACTCTATCCGGGCGATTCGTTAATTCTCACAATTGACCAGAATGCACAATGCGCCGGGATCTCACTGCTCAGCAAACGTCAGAACTGGTTTAAAATCAAGCATGACAGCACCAGATTGCTTGCCGAAAAGCGTCCGGTTACACTGGTGCGCCAGGTGCATATAGCACGGGGTACGCTGGAAAGCTCCCTGTCCGAATCCATGTGGGCGATTGGCCTTGGCGATGCCCTGGTAGCCAAGCTGACCGACATCTTCGCCTGGGATATCAATTTCTTTATGGATCCCCGCAAAGGCGATTCTTTTGAAATAATTTTCGAGCGGATTTACGCGCAGGGGCAATTCATCGGCTATGGCAACATTCTTGCAGCCAGATATGTCAATGCAGACAAAGAATTTTTTGCCGTGGGCATGCCCGGCGAAGATGGACGGCTAAGCTATTACGATTTGTCGGGAAAATCCGTGCAAAAGCAATTTCTCAAGGCGCCCCTACGTTTCAATCGCATTTCATCCGGTTTCTCCTACTCGCGCCGGCACCCGATTCTTGGCGTGTACCGGCCGCACCTGGGGATTGACTATGCCGCGCCCACCGGGACACCCGTCTATTCGGCCGCCGACGGCGTAGTATCGTTTGCCGGATGGAAAGGCGGGTACGGCAAGCATATCAGAATTCGTCACGGCGCTTCGTATCAGACCTACTATGGTCACCTGCACCGAATTGCCGTTGCTCCCGGAGCGCACGTAACGCAAGGGCAATACATCGCAACCGTAGGCAAAACCGGCTTGGCCACCGGGCCCCATCTGGATTACCGTATGAAAATAGGATCCCGGTTTGTCAACCCTCGGACCGTATCGCTTCCCGCTTGTGAAGGGGTGCCCGAGGCGCAGCTTGGCCATTATTTCACGTTGCGGCAGCGAGCCCTCTGTATTCTAACTCAGCGGTTTACAGACGAGACCGGTTCCTTCGTGCTCAGCATCGTAGAAGACGACCGCACAGCCGAACGCACCCGGCATATCACCCTGCTGAATCCACCAATGCATGTCAGACAACAAGGTCCTTCGTAAAATTCGCAACGAAATTATCGATTGCGGAAAAGATACCAGATACAAGCTGGGCGGCTACACGTTCGTGCTCAACGGACTCGAATATTTCCTGACCGGGCTTGGTGAAAAAAGGCATGTCACCGGGCAAGAACTCTCCGCCGGGCTGGCCGAATTCGCGTATACGCAATATGGCGTCATGGCGCATGATACCTTGCATCACTGGGGTATTGAATCAACCAATGATTTCGGCTATGTCGTCTATAATCTCATTGCCATTGAGCTAATGAGCCGGCGGGAGGAAGATTCTCTAGAAGATTTTTTTGGCGTGTTCGACCTGGCTGATTATTTCCGGAACAAGGAGCCGTTTAAGATTGACTTTGAATATGTGCGAAGGGTGCGCGGCGCTTGAAATCAGAGATGCGGTCGATGTATTTTAAACCCCTTTGAATACGATACTTTACTCTGGCGCTTTAGCTCAGTCGGTAGAGCAGGGGACTGAAAATCCCCGTGTCCGCAGTTCGATTCTGCGAGGCGCCACCTCCAAGTATATGGCCCGTCTAAGCGAACGGGCCTTTTTTTTCGGAATTTGACAACGAACTGCCCTAATTGCTTCGCAATTGCCGTTAGATTCCAGGCTACTTCGTGGTCTGCGAGGCGCCACCTCCAAGTATATGGCCCGTCTAAGCGAACGGGCCTTTTTTTGTGGCGAGGAGGCTGCCCATGCCGAATTTGGTACTGGGGTGGTGGCGATAAATAGAGCGGATATTCTCAAGCCCAAAGGCCAGGCTTAGAACTATTACGGCGGGTGCAAAACAATCGTTGCCCATCAGTTGAATACACCCGGTATTCGCCATCTTCGCGCCTCAACAGGAACGAGAATAGCTCCCCGCAAACACATTCGTATTGAGATACAGCACATTAGAATATTGTATGAATTCAGCTCCTTTTTTAAATACTGTTGTCACTCTGCCAAATGGCGGAGTATCGCTGAAAAGCCAACTCCTCTTATGTGGTTATGGACCACCACGGAAAGTTTTCTCTTCTTGACATTTCCATTGCCGGAGAGTAACATTTGAGTGGCGAATGCTGTGTATAAGCTGCTGGTATGCCTGAAATCGACATCGAATTCCATGGATAAAACCTCTACCATAAAAACAAAAAGCAAAAAGCGCTCGACAACCGCTGCCTCGAAAACAGCGCCTCCCGGCGCCTCCCGCAAACCGGTGTACCTCGATACATCCCTGCTTTTTAAAGCGGTCATGAGCGGATCCTCGGAAGGCATCATGATTACCGATGTCAAAGGCGCCATCGTAAAGGTAAATAATACCTTTTGCGAAGCAACCGGCTATACAGCAGGTGAATTGATCGGGAAAAATCCCCGGATTCTGAAGTCGGGAAGACACCCGCGGGCTTTTTATAAAGATATTTGGGATACTGTCTCCTGTGGCAAAAACTGGCAGGGCGAGATATGGGACCGGAAGAAAAGCGGGGATTTGATCCTCAAACGCCTGAGCATTTCCGCTATTGACGGCGGAGGGCCGGAGAAGACATTGTATATTGGCATTTTTACCGATCTGGAACGGCGCATATTCAGAGACGAAGCCCTGACGGTGAATGCCTATTTCGATACGCTGACCGGATTGCCCAACAGAGCATTTTTTATCGAAAATCTCAAGCATCTCATTTATGAATCAAAACGAACCGGCGGCATCGCTGCCGTATTTTTCGTTGACATCGATCGTTTCAAAAACATCAACGATTCCTATGGACACCAATCGGGAGACCAGTTGCTGCTGCAGGTAGCCGATCGTATCCGTCCTTTTATCAGAAAGTCGGATTTCACGGCCCGGTTCGGCGACGATGAGTTTACTTTTGCGTTTGGCAGCCTGGAGAATGTCGAGGACATCAAAACCGTCGCGCTGAGACTGCGCGCACTCTTTTCGGAACCTTTTGTGGTCGGCGCAAAAAAGATATACGCCACCGCCAGTTTCGGTATATCGGTGTATCCCAGCGATGGCGATGACGCCGATGTGCTCATCCGCAACGCCGACAACGCCGTTGCAGAGGCGAAGCGACGCGGCAAAAACACGTTCGCCTTCTTTTCGCACAAAATGAATATTCGCGCGCAGGAACGTATCAAAGTCGAAAATGAGCTTTACAATGCGATACAGGACAATCAGTTCGAATTGTACTATCAGCCCATTGTCGAGCTGGACGCCCAGCAGGTATGCGGATTCGAAGCTCTTATTCGCTGGGCGCACCCGGAATCTGGCGTGATATCTCCGATGACGTTTATCCCCATAGCCGAAGAGACCGGGATGATTATTCAAATCGGCAGAATGGTGTTGACAAAGGCTACGAAAAAGATTCGGCAGATTCAGGACCTCGGCTATAATGATGTTTATGTATCCGTCAATATTTCTTCGATGCAGTTTCGCAAGCTGGGTTTTTTCGACGCCTGCAATGCTATTATCGATGCGGCCGGGATCAGTCCAACATCACTCAAAATCGAACTCACCGAAAGTATCGTTATGCACAGCACCGATGAGACGGTCGATACACTGGAAAGATTCCGCGCCCGCGGGATATCCATCCTGATCGATGATTTCGGTACCGGCTACTCATCACTGAGCTATCTGCGCAATCTGCCGATTGACATATTGAAAATCGACCGCTCATTCATCTCCGAAATCGAGAATAAGCGCGACGCGCTGGCCGTTGCCACCTCGATTATCAACCTTGCTCATAATCTGAACATGAAAGTCATTGCCGAAGGTGTGGAAACCGAGGAACAAATGCGGTTGCTGCAAAGAAATAGCTGCGATATGGTGCAGGGATACTATTTCTCCAAACCCATCGAAGATCAGAAAGCACTCGACTTTCTGCAAGCGTTCAGAGCGCACGCCTGAAGCTGTACTCTTCTGTTTATCAATCCACTTTTCGATTTGTTCGCCGAAAAAAATTACCCGATTCGGTGGCGGATAATGCCATGCAGAGCAATTTCCCACGATTCTGCCTGCTCACCGCTGCATAATGCTGGCACATTTTTTGTTAGATTTTTATGCCCAACAACCAAAGGATAGAGCTATGCAGACAAATCTGATCACAAAAGGAAATACGGAAGTCGTAGATAAAGTAATGGATGCATTACGAAATGTCATTGATCCCGAATGGGGCTACAGTCTGGTCGATCTCGGGCTGATTTATCGCGTCGAAGCGGTCGAGGAGCGCATTGAAATAGACTACACTCTCACCGATCCGGGCTGCCCTGTTGCCGATGAAATCTACTATGAAATTATCAAGTATGTTTATCAAAAAACAGATAATCCTCGAATTGTCGCCAAACTGGTCTGGACTCCGTCATGGGGGCCCGAATTTATGAGCGAAGAGGCGCGTCTTGAATTCGGCTTTCCCATTTAAGCCGGTTTTTTATATATCAAAGTTGACTATTTCGCTCAAGAAACTAAATTCAGTTATATTGATACCATCTAAATAGTGCAGTATATTTTCCGGTTGGAAAAGTATGAAATTTGCAACAAGTTGTGTGCACGCCGGTGTAGCCAAAGACCCTGCCTACAACTCGGTGATAACGCCGATTTACCCGACATCGACCTTTGCTTTTGAGCGGATTGGTGTTAACAAGGGATATGACTATACGCGTAGTGGAAATCCAACCCGTGCCGCAATTGAAGAAAACATTGCCGCGCTGGAAGGCGGTTTGCGCGCCCGCTGTACCTGCACGGGAATGGGTGCCTGCACTATCGCGCTGTTTCTGCTTGAACCCGGTGCGCACGTAATCGCCGGTCATGATATTTACGGCGGCGCGTTCCGGTTAATGCACGAGGTATTTGCTCAGCGGGGCCTGCTGTTCAGCTTTGTTGACATGCGTGACCCCGAAAATGTCCGCAGCACGGTGCGCGATGAGACGGCCATGATCTGGATCGAAACACCTTCCAATCCACTGTTGCGCATTGTCGATATTGTCGAGGTCGCCGGTATCGCCCGTGAGTGCGGCGCACTGAGCGTTGTCGACAATACGTTCATGACGCCGTATTATCAAAAGCCCCTTGAGCTGGGGGCCGACATTGTAATTCATTCCACCACCAAATACCTCAACGGACACAGCGATGTTGTCGGCGGTGCGCTGGTTGCAAAAGAAGCCGATCTTGCCGACAAAGTAGCCTGGCTGGTTAATGCGCTGGGTGTCGGCGAATCCCCATTTGATGCCTGGCTGGTGTTGCGGGGCACGAAGACGCTCTCACAGCGCATGCAGGCCCACAGCCGCAACGCACAGGCGCTGGCGGACTTTCTAAGCGAACACCCCGCGGTCAATCAGGTCTACTATCCAGGTCTCGCTTCACATCCGCAACATTTGCTGGCCACCCGGCAGATGAGCGGATTTGGCGGCATGCTGTCGTTCGAGCTTGCGATTGACAAGATCACACCTGATGATTTCTTCAGCGCTTTGCAGTATTTCGCTCTGGCAGAATCGCTTGGCGGTGTTGAATCGCTTATCGAAGCGCCGTGGCATATGAGCCATGCTTCCATGCCGGAGCCGGCGCGGCGCGAGGCGGGAATTACACCCGGAACCATCCGTATCTCGGCCGGAATCGAAGACCCCGACGATCTCATTGCCGACTTGCGGGCGGCACTGGGATAGCGACTTCACCCTAACTGCTCAAGGAGCACAACTATGGCAAACATTGCACAAAATCTCGTTTCACTTATCGGAAAAACGCCGCTCATCAGGCTTTCCCGCTTTGCACCGGAAGTCTCATGTGAACTGCTGGGCAAAATAGAAGCTTTCAACCCCGGTGCAAGCGTCAAGGACAGAATTGCCTTCGCCATGATCGAGGCGGCCGAAAAAGAAGGCAAGCTCAAGCCGGGGGCGACAATCATCGAACCCACATCAGGCAATACGGGTATCGGGCTGGCCTGGGTCGCCGCGGTCAAAGGCTATCGCATCATTCTGCTGATGCCGGAATCTATGAGTATCGAACGCCGCAAAATTCTGCAGGGGCTCGGCGCGGAGTTGGTATTGACGCCGGCCCAGGAGGGCATGGAAGGCGCCATCGATCAGGCCCAGGTGCTGTCCGAGCAGATACCCGACGCGTATATGCCGCAGCAGTTTAAAAATCCCGCCAATCCCCGTATCCATTACACTTCAACCGGTCCCGAAATCTGGGATGACTGTGACGGTCGCGTAGATGCGCTTGTGGCCGGCGTTGGCACCGGGGGAACGATTTCCGGGGCGGGGAAATTTCTCAAGGAAAAGAACCCAGACTGCCGCATAATCGCAGTCGAACCCGAAGAGTCGGCGGTTATTTCCGGACAGGATGCCGGCCCGCACATGATTCAGGGTATCGGCGCCGGATTTATTCCCGAAATTCTTGACACCGGCATCATTGACGAAACTATCACCATCCACAGCACCAAAGCAATTGAAGCGGCAAAAATTATCACGCGCAAAGAGGGATTGATGGTCGGTATCTCGTCCGGCGCCAATGTATTTGCCGCCCTGCAGGTGGCTCAACGCAAAGAATTTGCCGATAAGCGCATTGTCGCCATTCTGCCTGATACCGGCGAGCGCTATCTGTCGACCCTGCTCTACTACGAAGATTGACACTACGGAGTTGGACTATGCAACGTAAATTGACATTGGCACATGTGAGCGAAGATGAAGAAATCAAGGCTGCCGGCCTGACGCTGGATTTTGATGAGATTGCCAAGCGCGGGGCAATGACCCGGGAGGAGGGCATGATCTCCAAATGGTACGGCATCTATGGCTCGCGGCAGAAAGGCAACCATATGGCACGCATGGTAATCCCCGGCGGCGAGATCACCTCATCGCAGGCCCGCACCATCGCCACTACCGCAGAAAACTATTGCCAGGGAAGAATAAACATCACCACCCGTCAATCTCTGCAATACCACTGGATCAAAGTCAAAAACATTCCGCTCATGCTGCGGGATCTTGCCCAAGAGCGCATAACCACTTTTCACGGCTGCGGTGATGTCAATCGCAACACGGCGGCCTGCCCCATGGCCGAGAATTGCGCGTATCGACGCTTCAACGTACGCCCGATTGCAAAGGAAGCAGCGCGCTCCATTGCCGAATCGCGTGAGCTTGACAATTTGCCGCGCAAATTTAAAATCACCTTTTCAGGATGTGGAGCGGGATGTGCCCAGCCCTACATCAACTGTCTCGGCTACATTGCCGTGCAGCGTGATGTCAACGGTGAAATTCAGGACGGCTTCAAAGTGGTTGTCGGCGGGGGAATGGGTTGGAAAGGCTTTGTAGCACAGGAACTCTTCTCGTTTGTGCCCAAAGAGTCGGCAGTTGCGCTTTCGCGCGCGGTGGCGCTGCTCTTCCGTGATCACGGTGACCGGTATAACCGTGCCAAAGCCAGACTCAAATATGTCGTTGCAACCAAAGGCGTTGACTTTTGCAGGAAGATCGTACTCGCAAACCTGACAAAGGAAGGCCACGGCACAGAGGGCTTTCTCTCCGGGGCGATTGAAGAAACCGGCGTTGCCTATCCTGATCGTCCCCTGACCGATGCACACGTCAGAACCGATGATGGCAAAAGCCTGGTGCGTATCATGGTTCCCATGGGGGAGATGACGCATACGCAGTTGCGCACCGTTGCCGATCTCGGGGAGATGTACGGCAACCAGCGTATCATCACCACCAACCGTCAGAACCTTGAGCTGCACGGCATCGAAATACACAATATCCCGGAGGTCAAGCAGCGCGTTCAGAAAATCGGACTGAGCACCGACAATATATTCGGCATTACCGATATTGTCCCGTGCGTTGGCGTTACGTATTGTCCGAAAGCGGTTTCCACGACGCGTAATCTCTACGATTTATTGATGGAAGTCGTGCGCCGCGAAAAGTATCTGCCGATTAAAGATGGCGTTGTGCTCAATATCACCGGGTGTCCCAACTCCTGTTCCCCCTACCGCATTGCCGATATCGGCTTCAGAGGTATGCGCATTCGTGAAGAACTCGGTTCCGTCGAAGGCTATGAGATGCTCATCGGGGGCGACCAGAAAGCGTTCGGCCGCAAGCTGGGCGATTTCAAATTTGAGGATTGCCGGGAGGTCCTTGAAATCGTGCTTGACACATTTATGTCGATTCGCAGCGGTGCAGAAACCTTGACCGATTGCGTAACCCGAGTTGGCATCGATCCGTTTAGGGAGGCGGTATATCATGAAGTTTCAGTATAATACGGCCAAACCGCTCAATGAGTATTCGGTTCCGGAAGGCAAGGGCTTTGCACGGCTTGACCGCAAGACGATTGCTAAAGATATTCCCTGCCAGGAAGCCTGTCCCGCCAAAACAAATGTACCCGGCTATATCGAAGCGATTGCTCAAGGCGACAACGATCGCGCCTATCGCATCAATCAGGAGTGTAACGTGTTTGCCGGCGTACTCGGCAGGATCTGCACCAGGCCCTGCGAGAGTCGATGCCGTCACCAATGGACCAATATTCAGGGGCCGGTCGACATCTGCCACCTCAAACGCTATGCGGCCGATCACGTCAAGCAAAAGGCCACGCCGCTCGATCCGTGGATCGAGCAAAAAAGCGGGAAAACGATCGCGGTCGTGGGAGGCGGTCCGGCCGGATTGACTGCGGCACGAGAGCTGCACCGCCTGGGTCATACGGTTACGGTCTTCGAGCGTGAGGATCATCTCGGCGGTATGATGATCGACGGTATTCCCGCGTTTCGCCTGCCGCCCGATGTGGTGCGCAATGAGATATCGCTCATTATCGATGCCGGTATCGAGGTGCGCTACAAGTCCAATGTCGACAAGCATCGCATGCAGCAACTGGCTGACGAATATGATGCTGTACTTCTCGCCGCCGGAACGATGCTGCCGAACACGCTTTCGCTTCCCGGACTTGACGAATCGGTCGAATGTTTTGACGGACTTGATTTCATGAAGCAGTACAACAGCAACTGCATCAGTGATCTCAAAGGCAATTTTGTCATTATCGGCGGCGGATTCACCGCGGTTGACTGCGCCCGCTCATGCGCGCGCGCCGCAAAACGCATCGTCGGTGATGATGGTGATGTTTCGATTATGTATCGCCGTTCGGAACACTTCATGTCGGCCGACTCCACCGAACTCGAAGAAATCGAAAAGGAGAATGTTGCCGTGCGTACTCTCGTTACACCGGTTTCGGTCACCAGCGCGCACGGCAAAATCACATCCGCCACCTTTCGGCGCAATATGCTCTCCAGTGAGCCCTTCAGCGGCAAGCCGAAGATCATCCCGGTGGAAAACAGCGAATTTACGCTCGACTGTGATCATCTGATCGTCGCCATTGGCCAGCAACAGGAGTGGGATATTCTGCCCGGCGGTATCGAACTCAAAGAGAACCATCGCACGTCATGCAAAAACCTTTTTGCTGCGGGTGATTTTGAAACCGGCAGCAATGACGTTATCCACGCCGTTGCCGAAGGTCGCAGTGCTGCTCTTGCCATTGACCGGTTCCTTACGGGTGAAGAACGGCTCGAAACCTATGTCAAAGTCGAAACTACCAGTCAGGACGGCGATACCGGCAGGGTACGCGATCACGATTTGCAGGTTCCCCGGCACATGCCGCTACTGCCCATGTTTGATCGGGCGGTTGACAATAACGAGGTTGAGACCGGCTACCATGACGATGATGGATTGGTCAATGCGACCCGGTGCTATTTTTGCCATTACAAGTTCGAAATCGATCAGGACAAGTGCATTCACTGCGACTGGTGTATCCAGGCGGCGCCCCGGGAGTGCATCAAAAAAGTATCGCGTGTTTTCGAAGACAAAGACGGGGCAGCTACATCCGTTGTCGAAGCCAACCTTTCCCGGGAAGGCACCTATATCTGGATTGACAGCGACAACTGCATACGGTGCGGAAAATGCCTGCGGGTATGCCCGACCGAAGCGATTTCGATGAAACGTACCACCCTGACCACCTGTGCAAAACACTGACCATGGCAATGAGTACAACGGCAATCGAATCAATTGACATAAACGCAATCAACGGCACGCTCGAAAGCAAAACGGCCTTCGACATCCTGACGTGGTGCTATCAAACATTCGAAAAGGATGACGTCAAGCTTTCGACAAGCTTTGGTGCCGAGGGTATGGTGCTCGTACATATTCTGTCAAGCATGATCGAGCAACCCCGCATCTTTACCATCGATACCGGACGCAATTTTCAGGAGACCTACGAAGTCTGGGAGGAAGCCAACGAAAAATACGGCATCGACATAGAGTGCTACTATCCGGACCCGCAGGATGTGCATAAGCTCATCAAAGGCAAAGGGCCCAATCTCTTTTACCGGAGTGTTGAGAATCGCAAGGCGTGTTGCCACGTGCGTAAAGTGCGTCCGCTGCGATTTGCCCTGGCCGATGCCGGTGTGTGGATATCCGGTTTGCGCCGTGAGCAGGGCGCGCTGCGCAGGGACATGCCGGTTTTGTCATATATCGAGGAGCACGACGTCTACAAGATCTGTCCGCTTGCCAACTGGACCGAACAGAATGTCTGGGAATTCATACGCAACAATGCCGTGCCCTACAACAAGCTGCACGACAAAGGATTCCCGACAATCGGGTGCGAGCCCTGCACCCGGCCGATACGTCCTGCCGAAGATATTCGCGCGGGTCGCTGGTGGTGGGAAAAAGAAGCGGACAAGGAGTGCGGCATTCACCTCGAAAACGGCAAAGTCGTGCGCAAGAAGCAGGTGGTCAACTACACGATCTGACCCGCAACTTCCAGGCCGGTCATTCCATTTCGGGCGAGGTTACTCCCGCGATAAGCAAATCAAGATCCTCGTCGGTGTGCAGGGGCGAGATGAATGCCGTCTCAAACATCGAAGGGGGCATGTAGACGCCCTGTTCCTGCCAGGCGGTGTGCAGCTTCTTAAATGTCTGCCCATCCTGCGTGGCAGCGTCCTCGAAATGGCGCACGTTATTTTCGGTGCAGAATATGGTAAACATCGATCCGATATGGGCAATTGACAGATTCGAGTGCGCCCGCCAGCGCTCGGCAAAAACGGAAATCTTCGCTTCCATGTCGGAATAGATCTGCGGATTCTGTTCTGCATGGCTCAGCGATGCAATGCCGGCCGTCATGGCAATCGGATTGCCCGAAAGCGTGCCTGCCTGATAGACCGGGCCGGTGGGAGCAAGTGTGTCCATAATGTCTGCCCTGCCTCCCAGGGCGCCGACCGGAAAGCCGCCGCCGATAACCTTGCCCAGGGTCGTCAAATCCGGAGCGATATCGAAACGCTCCTGCGCACCCCCAAGCCCAACACGAAAACCGGTGATTACTTCATCGAATATGAGCAAAGCTCCTTCTTTTTGCGTAAGCTTCCTGAGTGCGGTGAGGTATTCCTGTCGCGGCACGATTACGCCCATGTTTGCCGGAACCGGCTCGACAATGACGCCCGCAATCCGGCCCGCATTTTTTGCGAAGGCCTGCTCGACCAACTCCAGGTTATTGAATGGCAGTGAAATCGTATGGGCAACTATTTCTGCCGGAACGCCGGCTGAGCTCGCCTCTGCCAGGTTTGCCGCACCGGAACCCGCTTTTGTCAACAGGCAATCGGAATGGCCGTGATAGCATCCGTCAAATTTGATGATTTTGGGACGGTTGGTATAGCCACGTGCAAGCCTGACCGCCGTCATGGTCGCTTCGGTGCCTGAATTGACAAAACGCACTTTTTCAATCGACGGGACATTGCGGCGGATTATTGCGGCCAGCTCGGTTTCAAGCTTTGTTGGTGCGCCGAATGAGGTCCCCCGCCGAAGCGCCTGCTCGACTGCCCGTATCGTAGCGGGAAAGCCATGACCCAGCAGCAGCGCTCCCCACGACATGCAAAAGTCAACATACATCCGGTCATCCTCGGACCAGATGTGCTTGCCCGATCCCCGCGCAATGAAGATCGGGTCGGTTCCCAGCGCGCCAAATGCCCGCACCGGTGAATCCACTCCCCCCGGGATCACCTGCAATGCATCCTGAAAAAGTGACGAGTTTGTCATACCGGACCTGTATCCTGACTTATGGAACAACTTGAAACAAAACGGAAAATAAATACACGTTGAAATATACGTTGAGGTTGTATTTGTCCGATGCAATGACGCGGCGAATATAACCCGCAGGCTACTTCAGCTCATCCTCGCTGCCGACTATCGTGACCATAACGCGCAGGTTGAGAATGTCGAGCATGTCACGTATGTCTCGATTGGGAGCAATAAAGGTAAACGCTCCCTGCCGGTCTTTGATCAGCTCGAAGCACTGGGCGATAATACGCACGGAAGGCGTCGACAGGTAAGAGTCTTGTGTAAAGGCAAGAGCGATGCTTTTTTTGCCTTCATTCAATAATTGTTGTACTATCCCCTTGAGTTCCTGAATATCACTGCTCATAATGATATCGTCGTTGATGGCGATAATCGTATGAGCGGCTTTTTGCTTTAATGCTACGTTCATAGGCCCACCGGATGCTTACTATTTCAATATACCATACTGAGTCTTGCGTGGCAATTTGAAATTGTGAACCAAGCCTCGGCGCCGCATCTTGCTATATATTGAATTTATTGTAATAACATGTGAAAATGAATATTGTTGAAGATCACACCTGTATCGAAAGGGGAGCCCGCTCTTATGCCCGCCGACTCAAATAGCGCAAAAGATCAAAGCAGCTTCAGCCTGAGCAATCCGCACCAACTCCACCATGAAAGTATTGCCATAACCGAAGAGATGTATCGCGCTCAAAAACTTGAAGCGGTTGGTGAGCTAGCCGGCGGGATTGCCCACGATTTCAATAGCAGCCTTGGCGCCATTGCCGGGTATGCGGATATGATACGAGAAAAATTTTGCAATGAAAACGACCTGCTGGACGAATATGTTCGCAATATTCATCGCGCAACCGATCATGCCATCGGATTAACCGATAAACTGCTGGCGTTTTCGCAACGCGGCAAAATACAAAAGTCTGTTTTTGCACTGCATGATTTGCTGACCGATGTCATGCTGCTGCTGGTACACTCATTTGACAAGCGTATTATACTTGAACAGCAATTTTCTGCGCACATCGACACAATTTGCGGCGATTTCGGACAGCTCCAGAATACTTTGCTGAATATTGCCTTCAATGCACGTGATGCCCTTGGCGGAAGCGGTGAAATCGTCATCGCCACCGACAATCCCTGCGCACAAAAAATTGCTGAACTCGTGCCCGAATTATCCGCAATTCCCGCAAGGATGATTCAAGTCAGCATTTGCGATAACGGCTGCGGTATGGATGAAGCAACCAGACACAGAATTTTCGAACCATTTTATACGACCAAGAAGCGTGGAACGGGGACCGGACTGGGACTTGCCGCAGTTTTCGGCATCATCGAATCACATCACGGATTCATCCATGTCGAGTCGCAAGTGAATAACGGCACGGCTTTTTCAATTTTTCTGCCCATCGTGGATAAACAGGAAGATGATTCAAACGAAACTGGAAACCTCGATTGATGAGCAACGCTGTTGTCCGAATGAATGAATCTTCGGAATAGAGGGGGAGATTTCCCTCTCTATTGCGAAAACGACTTGTTCATTCATCTGAAGAAGCAGAGGCTTGTTTTGACTCCTGCTCCTTGTTGCATTCATTGCAAACAAGCGATTCTCCTGTAGTGATCTCATCAGCATTGATCGAATGCCCGCATGTTCCACAGGTAATTTCATTGGCCATGGTACCCTCCGTCGGTTATGCGATTAAAGGAATTGTGTGAATGCAACCGCAAATGACAGGCCAATTCAAGCAAGAGTACCGGTCATGTGTCTGATGCAAATAACCCTTGAGCTCACCGGAATAGGGGCCAAGCCGGTTCGCTTCGGCCATCCCCGGTCAGATGTGTATCAAATTGGCCGTAAAAGATGTACAAAAAATAGAATGCCGGTCGATTGTGCTTTGGAATGCCGCCGCGAGAGTATAAGCCTCGCCTGGTGGCGGCTGTCGGTTCTGCGCGGTAAATGATTGATTAGGAATGGATTCTATATTAGAATTGAAAATGAGTAAATACCGGATGAGCAATGTCTCCTCGGTCACCTGCATGTTTTTGCTTTGAAAGCACCGATGCCGCTATGATCTCACTGGCACTCTCGACGACCAATCAGCGTGAGAGGCAAATATTGAACCTTGCCTTTGAGCAGCGGCATGTCAAGGTGTTTAGTTTTGAGCCCACCTACGCACATTACATCAAAATGCTGCAGTATCTGCCGGACATTGTTTTTATCGAGTTGCCGCATGTATGTGCCGATCAGATCCATTTCATTTCGCTACTGAAAAAACACAAAAAACTGAAACGCACCGAGATAGTCGGCTACGGCAACAAGCTCGATACGGCCACGTCCAAAGGGCTGAAGCAGGTCGGCATAACCAATTATTTTGACCGCCCGCTGAAGTTTACGGTAGTAATGGTGTGTGTCGCCAAATATTTAAAATCGATAAATAAAGAGCTGGCTGCCGCAGAAGAAAAGAGTGACAAGTTCGCCGACGAAAAGCTGCTGCTTGCCGAAAACACGCTTCCGACAAAGAAAATAGAAATAATGGTGCGGCATGTTTCTCAAATGCTGGCGTTTCCCTTTACCGTTGCCAAAGTACTCAAGTTGACCCGTGATGAGACCTCCGGTGCAGGCGACCTGGCAAAAGTAATTGAAGCCGATCCGGTAATCTCAACCAATATTCTTAAAGTCTCCAATACCGTGTTCTTTGCCAGTGCCTCGCGACGCATAAGCTCGATCAAAGATGCAATTGTGCGCATCGGCTTCAATGAAACCAAGCGCATCGTGATGTCCATGTCGGTCATGGAGCTGTTTGACAATGGCGAAAACAGAAATTTCGGCTTCGACCGTATCGACTTCTGGTATCACTGCCTGGCTACCGGAATCGTTTCGGAAAAGCTGGCAAAAAGAATGGGCCTGACGACTGATGACGCCTTCCTGGCGGGATTGCTGCATGATTTCGGCATCATTCTGCTTGATGAGTTTTTCCCGCAACTTTTTTCGAAAATTCTTGATGCAACAGCCAGTGAAGGGGCGCAATTTATCGATAAAGAGGCAGCGATTTTGAAGGTGCATCACAACGATCTGGTGCAGGAGCTGTTTACGCACTGGAAAATGCCCCAGCCGGTGACGGATGCGGTCGTACATCAATACTCCTATGCAGCATTTGAGCCCCCGCTGGAAGATATGGGTAAAAAGCTCGCACTCTGTGTGGGGGTAGGTAATGTGCTTGCCAAGGCAGCCTACCTGGGCCGTGAATGCGATCAATTCGTGCGTCCCGTCCCCAACCATATTTTCAGCACCGTCAAACTGGCCGCCGGCTTTACTCCATCGTTTATGGAGGAAGTATACAATGACATCGCTATGTACCGGCAATTCCTGAAGCTTGAAGAAAGGGAGTTTCCCGTTACCTATGAAGGCCTTGACAATCCGGAAGAAATGAAAGTCTGCATTGTCAATTCTGCGCAGGACATTTTTGTGGCGCCGCAATTGTACCTTGCCAAAGCGCATCTGCCCGTTGAGCTGATTCGTGATCAGGTTGATAGCGAAAATCTACATGGAAAGTACACTATAATTATTCTCTGGGCGGATTCTGCACTCGATGCGGAGCTGGTGCAGAAGCTTGCGCGGATAAAAGCGGTTGACGGGGATAAGCATACCCCACTGCTGGTCTGCCTCCGCGACAATCAGCAACTGCCCAAATCCGAGAGCATGTCGGGTATTTCGTGTATGGATCAAAATTGCGATATCCGTAAATTCGATCGCAATGTGTCAAGCATTTTTATGGGCAATGCAATTGAGTATGAGCCCTACGTCGTCGAGCGTTCCGAGATCGCACTGGTATCTGCCGAAAGCGAATCGGGAGAAGCGCAACAGGAAGTCTCGGATGCATCCGCAAATCCTGAGCAACCTTCAGAACAATTACCGGCTGTGGAGTAGGTTGGGTCTTGCGCAGAACTGCCAGCGTGACTGGCAACAGGTCCACACGGATATGACAACGGCAAATAGTTGCACGAAAACAATTCACTATTCATTTTTATACACATCATTTCATCAACCTGCCGACAAACCAAATTATAACCGGGAGCACTCATGTCCGAACATAGCATGCAAATCGAATGGAAGCGCGGCGACACATCGTTCGATTACCAATCCTACACACGCGATCATGCCTGGATCATCGAAGGTAACCGTGTCTGCGCGTCCGCCTCGCCGGATTTTTTCGGCAATCCGTCGTGTGTTGATCCGGAACAGGCCTTTGTCGCATCACTGGCCAGTTGTCACATGCTCACGTTTCTGGCACTGGCCTCAAAAAAGAGATTTGTTGTCGATACCTACAAAGACAATGCTGTCGGCGTGCTCGGCAGAAATGAAAGTCGCAAACCGGCCGTGGTCAGTATCGAACTCAAACCGGAAGTGGTCTTCAGCGGAGAACGGATCCCGAATCAGGAAGAATTCGACGCCCTGCACGATAAAGCCCATGATGCCTGTTTCATTGCCAATTCAATTGCCAGTTGCGTAAAAGTATCCGTCAACGCAACGCTGCAAACCATCATTTGAACGAAATCTGAAAGTGTCATGCCCGACCACTACCGGGCATCCACACACCGCACCATACCAGCAGCGGGACGCCCGTGCGCAGCCCGACCAAATACTATTTTTAAACCATTGACGGCATGAAGCTGATATTCGACAAGACAGCACACGCATTCACCCATCTTACCGGCAACGAGGTTTCATGCAGCAGTATAAAAAAGAATTTATCGAATTCATGGTAAATTCGGATGTTCTGGCTTTCGGCGATTTCACCGCAAAAAGCGGCCGTAAAACCCCCTATTTTATCAATACCGGCAAATACCGAACCGGAGCCCAGATGCAGAAGCTGGGTGCGGCCTATGCCCAAGCTATCGTGCACGAATTCGGCCCTGAGTTTGACGTGCTCTTCGGCCCCGCGTATAAAGGCATTCCGCTGGTGGTCGCCACATCAATCGCCCTGCAGCGCTCCCACCGAATCGATGCGGCGCTCTGCTTCAATCGCAAAGAAGCCAAAGATCACGGCGAAGGCGGAAACCTCATCGGTCACCAGCCGGTCGATGGCGATCGCATCATTATTGTCGAAGATGTTACCACAGCAGGAACATCCATCCGGGAAACCATTCCTTTGTTGACCGATGCTGCAAATGTCAAAATATCCGGTCTGATCGTCTCCGTCGACCGTAAGGAAAAAGGAAGCGGCGAAAAAAGCGCCCTCTGTGAGCTGGCCGCAGAATTTGACATGCGCACCACTGCCATCGTAACCATTGATGAGATTGTCGAGTATCTGCGCAATACCGCAATTGATGGAAAAGAGGTTGTTTCCGGGGAAATGGAAAAACGCATCATTGACTATCGCAAACAGTACGGAGTAGCTTAATGTATCGTGTAAATGACAATCCTCCCGCACGTTTTCCTCAACGGCCTTTGCAAGAGGCGGAAGGTGTCTGGTGGGTGGCCAAGCTCAAGCCCCGCCAGGAAAAACTCATGGCATTTGATCTGATTGAAAATGAAACAGAATTCTATCTGCCGCTGTATACCAAAACCATCCGCCGCCGCGATAACAACAAACCCCGCAAAACCGTTCTACCGCTCTTTCCCGGCTATATCTGCTTCTGTTGCAGAAAGGGGCTGGAGCATTCACTCTATGGCACTCGTCGCGTTGTTAATCTCGTACCGGTTCGTCACCAGAAACGATTCATTGAGGAAATGGGACAAATCTACCGCAGCCTCGAACAGGGCGCGCCGCTCGAACCACTCTATCAATTCTTTGAAGGTGATGAGGTGCGCGTTGTCAGCGGCCCCCTGCGCGGTATCCACGGTGTGATTATAAAAGCTCAAAACAATCACAAGCTGGTGCTCAGCGTGGAAGGCCTGGGACGCGCGGCAATGTATGTTGATGCCGCAACTGTAAAGCCGGTGCGCCAGTCGGTGCTGGTTGGGGATCCGACTTTATTGTAGTTGTTACGTTGCAAAACAGCAAAAGTAAACCTGCATTTGAGACCATGAAACGCGGAGGCAACCAGGCACGGCAAAACCGACCCCTAATTCATTCCAATCTAAAAATCAAACCCCCGCTTATTTAGCGTCACGGAAAGACTGGCATCTTTTTGCAAGGCATGTTATAATCTTAATTCCTTAAAAATAGTAGAGTTAAGGCAATCATTTCAGCCGGTGCTCTACATTATCTTCGTAAGAGGCATTCCCCGTGCCGCCGATGGGGGAAAGGTGTATCCGTGTCTTGCCCCGTTGGCAGTGGGATCCTCCCTCTCCGAATCATCGCAGTGATACTTACCCAAAATGCCGGAGCAACATCACCGTGCCGATCCCTTTCTTCTTCTCCAAACTCATCCCGGTTTTCTTCTACCCGCTCGGTTTCAGTCTGTTGCTGATTGCCGCTTCGGGTGTCCTGGCGCTGTTTCGCAAAAAGAAAACCAGCATCATCCTCATCGTTGCCTCAGTATGCACTCTTTATATTTCGTCGTTGTCACTCACCGAGCACGCCCTGGTCAGGAGTCTTGAAAGTAACTACCCACAGCCAATCTCATACCCGAATGCAACTGCAATTGTCCTGCTCGGCGGAGCCGGACGTCCCGCAATTCCACCCCGCAAATATCATGAAACGAGCCATTCCGCCGACCGTATCCTGCATGCCGCACGCCTCTTCAAGCACAGATATGCCCCCCGTATCATTACCACCGGCGGCAGGTACCACTTCATCAAAGCGGCAGATGTTTCGGAAGCACAGGTCAACAAGTCGCTTCTGGTCGAGCTCTTCGGCATCGACAGCAGTGCCGTCATCACCGAAAATGAATCACTCAACACTCACGATCATCCGATCAAAATTGCCGATATCATAAATGACCTGCGACTCCCACACGAAATTATCCTTGTCACCAGCGCTACGCACATGCACCGGTCGGTGCTCTGTTTCGAAAAATTCGGCTTTATTGTCCATCCGGCCCCGACAGATTTCCACGCGGATGAGCGATGGAACTTCACGTTTATGAGTTTCCTGCCCAAATCCGGGTCGCTCAATTCCGTAACACGGGCCTTGCATGAATATTACGGTATGGCCGCGTATAAGGCTTTTGGGTGGATTTGATGCAAAGACTGATCCGCGCATGGGACTTGAAATATGGTTCTGTTACTGCCCCGTGCATATATAATGGAAATGTCATTCCCGGCGTTGATGCACCTGAGCCTTACTTGCTCTTGCCGTCTTGCTCAAAGGAAACGAATTTACTTCTATGACATTCTATTGAGCAGGTGAGAACAGTCGGATTACCAGGCAGTAGTTGGATTTGAAATGGATGAGATCGAAGAATATATAACACTGGCGCGGAATATGATTGACACACTGGGAAAAGTGATATCGAAATAGGCCCGTGCCGGAAAACTCGAAATTTGCTCGTGTCGGGATCAGCAATTAAATACGCCTTCTGTTACCTTATGCTCAGCGCAACCATAGCCACGAGCGGGGACCAACTTACCGTCTCCGTAGAAAACCTCAAAGCAAGCGGCATGAACCAAAGCAGGGCCGACTCAATTTCGCAGCGATTGCGCACGCAGTTGTCGTCACAAGCCCGACTCTCTGTTGTCAATCCAATGACGCATTCCTCTTACACACAAAAAGATAATGCCGCAGATACTTATTGCCACAACGAAGTCTGCGCTGCCGATCGTGCCGCGGGACTCGGTGCACAGCAGGCAATTATCGGCTTAGTCAAAAAATTGCCTAATCACATCAGCTTCGAGCTGACTTGCTTCGACATTGTGTCAGGCCGGACAATCTGTGAATTCGACCAGAGCTTCCTTGACAAAAATTATCACCCGCATATGACCATTGCCGAAATCGCCGACAGCGTCGGCCCACTGCTGCATGTTTCCCGCAACGATTATGGTACCTTGACGCTCACCACCCATCCCGCAGGCGCCTGGGTAAAGCTTGGCAACTTGCTCATCGATTCCGTCGATTCTCTGCGCAAACTGCTCTATCGAGGGACCTGCGATCTGCGCGTCGGCAAATCAGGCTACCTCACACTTGAAGACTCCGCCGTCATTTCAGCAGGAAAGACGCTTTACAAACAATACACACTCAAGCCCGATCCAAGGATCGCTGTCTCGAGCTCGATTTCCCGCCGGGAACGTCGTTGGAGAATGATGCGCATCGGACTGGCAAGTGCATCCCTGGGGTGCCTCGCGGCGGGAATCTATTTCGATTACCATTCAAGGCAGTCATACGATGAGCACATTGCCGCTCGAAATGCGTATTTTGCCGCCCGCCCCGGTGATGATTTTGACGGTCTATACTACAGGTATGAACAACAATTTGACGAATATGAACTAAATCATTCGATCAAAAACAAACTGCTCGGTGCAGCAGCAGGATTCGGAATCGTGTTGGGTTTTTCGTTTTATTTTTGAAACCGCAATGATCCGCATTTTCTCACTTCGATCAGATTCTGTACTACGGAAGAGGTATGTTCACTATTCGTCATTCCCGTTGAGACGGGAACCTACAATTCACATCCTGGACCAGAAATATTCCAAGTTTTCCGAACAGCAAATGCGGCATTAGCTTCACAGGTTGTCTTAAAAGCCGCCTGCAATAGCTGTCCACCCAGTTCCCGATATATACACAACGCTGCCCATCATGCATTCAACGGTCACCTGCCGCATGTATAACCATTTCGCATCAGACGTAAAACTGGCGGTACCGGAAAAAAGCAACTGCAACCACTGATGATTCCTTATCAATGCGAATAATAATCCTCATCATTACACTGCTGATAAGCCTGAGATGCTCCAGCGATGAATCCCTGTATCCACGCATCAATCCCTATGATCCTGACGGCGCCTACTACCAGCCCGCCACAATAGCAATATTCCCCAAAGATACGACCGTTGCCGTTGGGGATACAATTACCTTCGTCGCCGCACTCGCCGATGAATACGAGGTTGTCGAACGGATTGTGTGGGAAAAGGACGGAGTGAGGCTGGAGGCCGATTCTATGCAGCAGGTTGTGAGGGTTGGTTTTGGGGAAACAAATAAATCGCAGATTGTTATTATTGCCATAAATTTTGCAGGATTGAGAGCGAGCTCCGATACGGCACTAGTAACTAACGAATAGAACGAATCATATGCAATTCAAAGATGTGCATATTTGCCGCAATTCCAAAACTTTTTACACTATACTAATGCATTGAATGAAGAATCTCTGTATAGCAAACTGCAGAAACTCGCTTCTGAAGAGATTTTAAGATTTTGTTGGGAAACTTACGGCAATGCTGCTTTTGCTTCGTCTTCCTTTCAATCCTCCAGCTTGCCGTTGCTTCACTTAATCTCTTTAGTATGTAGTGAAATGCCTGTGTATTTTATTGATACAGGATTTCATTTTTCAGAGACACTGGAATTTAGAGACAGAATTACAAAATCTTTGAGTTTAAACCTAAAAATTGTATATCCTGAGATCTCTAAAAACGAATTGCTTGGTAGACATGGAGAATACTTATATCGCAGAGACCCCGATCTATGCTGCTATATAAACAAAGTTTCGCCAATGTCCAAAATTGCAGATTCCAGGAAAATATGGATAAGCGGATTGCGTAAAGATCAAACTCTTCATAGAAGTACACTTAAGCTTGTTGAAGCGCAACCAAATGGCCTTCAAAAGGTGTTTCCCTTGCTTCATTGGAGCAAAAAAAAAACAGAAGATTATATGGCCCAGAATAACCTGCCCTTTCACCCACTTCACCATCATGGGTTTAAAAGCATCGGGTGTGCCCCCTGTACCCGTCCGGTGGATAGCAATGAAGATGAACGTGCAGGAAGGTGGGGTGGTATGCAAAAAACGGAATGTGGGCTTCATAAAAGAATCAAAACGCGGAAAGGAGTAAAATGACTAGGAAAAAAGCAAAGCTTTCAAAAATCCTTGTTATCGGTGGAGCCGGATACATTGGCTCAAGGCTAATTAGGGATTTATCTGATAACGAACGCTTCAAAACAAGCGATATTTTGATATATGATAACTTGCGAAATGAAAATTATTGCGGATTGATGGGATTGCCCGAATATGGGAATTTTCAATTTATTGAGGGTGATATTCTAGACAGGGTTAATCTTTCCAGGGCAATGCAGAATGTAGATGTCGTGATTCACTTAGCTGCAATTGCGAGGGCCCCTTTAAGTTTTGATCGTCCTGAATTAACTCGGGCAACAAACCATTGGGGAACAGCTTCTGTTGCTGAATGCGCCCTCGATTGTGGCGTTTCTCACTTGATTTATACGAGCTCAGCAAGTGTATATGGGCCAGGTGGCCCTTTTAGTGAGGAAGATGCCTGTCGACCAATCGGCCCGTACTCAATTTCCAAATTGCAAGGTGAAAATGAAGTGCTCAATTGTACTAAAAGAGGTTTGAATGCGACTATAATTCGACTAGGAACTGTTTTTGGGTATGCCCCTGCGATGCGATATGATGCTGTGATCAGCAGGTTTGCTTACCTCGCAGGGGTAAACAGACCAATAGTTATTCATGGCAGCGGAAAACAAGTGCGACCTTTTATACATATTAATGATGCCTCTGATGCAATCATGCTGGTAATGAGTAATCTAACTGAAGAAACCGATATATACAATGTTGCTACGATGAATGTATCGGTCAACGAAATTACTGAAGCAATCAAAGCTATCGTGCCGGATGTTGGAGTCCATTATACAGATCAAGACATGTTGACGGAAGTAAGCTTTGAAGTTCTTGCACAAAATATAAGTGAACTGGGCTTTGAGCCTAAGTATAAATTGGAGGGCGGACTAAGGGAAATTATGGCACATTGGAGAGGGTTTAAGAAAAGTACAAAGAACACAATTGTCGACTCTGGTAGGGACTGAGAAAATATGAGCAATATATCCTCGCAGCAAGTTTCTGCAATTTTTCTGGATTTTGATGGCGTTTTGACAGACAACAGGGTACTGGTATTTGAAAATGGACAAGAGGCTGTTTTGTGTAACAGAAGCGATGGGCTTGCTATATCAATGCTAAAAAAGGCTGGCATTCAAGTCATGGTTATTTCTACTGAGAGAAATGCTGTTGTTAAACAACGCTGTAAAAAAATTGGCATAGATTGCATAAACTCAGTGGAAGATAAAGCGAGTGAAATTGCCAAATATGCTAAAGAGCATAATTTTGACTTAAGAAAATGCATTTTTGTTGGAAATGATATTAATGATATAGGCGCAATGAAGCTGGTTGGAAAAGCTATTTGTGTTTCAGATGCTTATGCTGAAGTAAAAAAAATTTCGGATATTGTTTTGGATACCCGGGGAGGCTATGGTGCGATCAGAGAGTTAGCGGGAATGATTTTAGCAGGAAAAGTTAAAGCAGTTTGAACAAGAACCTATTTGAATTTGCAAATTTATTTGCAGACAATAAAAAACATTGTATAATGATATATTAAATATCAATGATTTCGCATATCATATTGATTGTGTAAAATTTGACTCAAGAGGAAAAACGTGACTGACGAAATGCTTTGGATAGCAGGCCCTTGCTCGGTCGAGAGCTATGAAATATTTGTTGAGTCTGCAAAAAAATTGCATCCAACCTTTAAAGGGACAAACTGGTATCTGAAAGGGTCGTTTGATAAAGCGAACAGGACCGCTGTGACGGGACGCAGAGGGCCAGGTTTGGAACAGACTATTGAAATCTTTAATGAAATAAAGAGAATGTATCCTGACATTAGAATTATCACCGATGTTCATGAAACCCATCAGGTCGAGCCTTTAGCCGATGTTGTTGATGCTATTCAAATTCCGGCATTTCTCTGCAGGCAAACTGATTTGTTAGTCGAAAGCGGAAGATGTTTCAATTATGTAAATATTAAAAAGGGCCAATGGATGTCGCCTCAGCAGACTTCACATTTTCATGAAAAGGTCAAGTCTCAAAACCCGAAAGCTGAAGTATGGATTACCGACAGAGGGACTAGCTTTGGGTATGGCAATTTGATTGTTGACTTTGGCGCTGCAGCGATTCTTAAAAAATTCTGTGACAAAGTGATATTTGATTGCACTCATTCGACCCAGCGAATTGTAGGTGATTTTACCAGGGGAGATCGAGAGATGGCAAAACAGTATCTCTTAGCTTCTGTACCTTTCGGATTTGATGGCATATTTATGGAGACGCACCCTGATCCGGACACCGCATTATCTGATAGCACATGCCAAGTAGATATGGATGATGTTTATATGCTTAAAGAAAAATATTCTCAGATGAAGCAGGCTTATTTGGCAAAAGTCAAGCTTGCTAGCAGAAAAAAGAAAAGAAAAACAACCGGAGGCAGAAAATGAACAATTTGGCAATTGTGCCTGTTCGAACAGAATCACAGCGATTCGAAAACAAATATCTAAAAACTTTTCGGGGAAAGCCACTTATTGAGCACACACTTTGTTCTGTAATAAACAGCAAGCTTTTCCAGAAAATAATTGTTACTTCCGACAGTGATATTATTCTTGAATCCTGTAAGAAATATGAAAATAAAGGGGTTGAGCTCAATAAGAGGCCAAGAAAATTAACTCGAAAAAGCTCTACCATTCTGGAAACAATTGATTATTTTGTTCAAAGTGAAATTAAGAAAAGAAGCGACTATGAAGCTCTCGGCTATTTTCTGCCAACAGTGCCCCTGCGCAGAAGCAAAGATATTGTTAAAGCCTTTGGTTACCTGAAGCCAGAAATTGACAGCGTAATATCAATTACTGATTTTGAATTCCCGCCACAATTAGGCCTGGTATTAGATTCAAATAATTTATTAAAATGCTATGATGCTTCCAAACCATGGATACACGGAAAAACCAGGGCAAAAGATTATGAGAGGACATACAGGCCTAATGGGGCGATTAATTTAATTTGGTGGAAATCATTTTTAATCAATAAGAATTTTTTCAGCGGAAAAGCCGTCAGCTATTATATGCCGAGAGCGCTTTCAGTAGACCTGGAGACTGAATTGGATATGCTGGTGGGTGAAGAAGTTATAAAATATTTTTCGGGGAAATAGCCCGCAATTATCTTAAGAGGTGCAACATGGCAAGTGACTTACAAGGCCTGAAGAGAAAAATAAAAGGGCCGGTATATCCAATTCCGCCCGCATTTAATGAAGACCATTCGATAGATTTTGATTCTATCAGAAACTATGTAAATTTCCTGAATTCTAAAAATGTAAGAACGATCATGATAACGGCGGGAACCAGCCGGTTCAATTTATTAACTGAGGAAGAAATTAGAGAATTCAACCGTGTTGTGGTTGAGGCGAACCAAAAAAAAGCTATCACGATTGCTGCTAATCCAATGGTTGGCTCCACGCAAAAAGCTGTAGAATTTGCTAAATATGCAGAGCAAATCGGCGCCGATTCGATTTTATTGTACTATTCAGAAAGATATTATAATGACGATAGAATAATTTCCTTTTTTGAAAGCATTGCTCAGGCTGTTGATATCGGCTTGCTAATACATGGATTACCCATGCGCAGCGCTTATGCTGGTGTGAGTCCTACGACTCAATTCTCTGTGGGGTTATGCAAGAGGCTGTTGGAAATAGACAATCTCATTGGAATGAAAGAGGAAAGCGGAAACGAAAACTTGAGATATAAGCTGGCAACAAATCTAAGTGAAAGGATGGCGATTATCGTTGCCGGCGGTTCGATGAGGAAATTTTTAAGCTGCGTGCTTTTTGGCGTGCAAAGCTATCTCGTTGGGGTGGGAAGCTTTGTGCCAGATATAGAAGAAGAATTCTATAACGCTGTTGAAAGACAAGATTACCAGGGAGCACTAAAGATCGTAAAGAAATATGAAGAGCCGTTTTTTGACGTTGCTTTCCCAATGGGTTGGCATATTGCAATGAAGGGGGCAATGTCTTTGCTGGGATTAATGCCTGTTAGAGAGCGGCCACCTTTGCAGCAAGCTGAAGCCGGTGAAATGGAAGGAATAGCAAAAATCTTAGAAACAATGCATTTTAAGTAGAATATATCCATGAAAATTGCTATTTCGTACGCGCAAGGAAATGCGATTAAATCATGAGAATGTGAATGAAAAAGGAATAATTATGAAAGATTTCTTGCAAAACATTGAAAAAAATCGCAACAGCAGCGATCAAATCAATTTTTATGAAAAGCTAAATGAGTTCATTGAAGAAGTTGATTCAAGTACCATTAATAAAATGAAGGCTTTTCCTGTTTATGCAACTCGGCAAATTATCACTAGGTTTATGGATAGGTATGAAGTTTACAAGCTTAGCAAAAATGTTCCAGGGAGTATAATTGAATGCGGAGTCGGCAGTGGTTTCGGAATTATGGCGTTCGCTCATTTTGCTTCTATAATGGAGCCATATCATTATGTAAAGAAAATAATTGGATTTGATACTTTTGAAGGATTTCCGGAATTATCTGAAAAGGACAAAACAAGCAAAGCTAATCATATGAAAAAAGGGGGGCTCGATTTTGGCTCTTTTGAAGAGCTTCAAAAAGCAATTAGGCTTCACGATATGAACAGGCCTTTAGGACATATAGCAAAAGTAGAGTTAGTTAAAGGAGATATCTGCAAATCGCTACCAACATTTCTTGAAAAAAACCCAAGCCTTGTTGTGTCCCTTCTTTACCTTGATCTTGATCTTTATAATGCAACTCTTGAAACTCTAAAGCTGCTGGTTGACAGAATACCAAAAGGCGGCATTATTGCATTTGATGAGTTGAACCATGCGGATTACCCTGGAGAAACGATAGCTGCAATGGAAGCCATTGGAGTTGGTAATCTCAGGCTACGCCGTTTTGATTTTAGCCCAATGCTTGCTTATGCAATAAAAGAGTAAGCGATGCTTTATGGATTGCGAGATGAATAAATGAAAATGCAGAAAAAATTCTATATGTGGCAGAATAGAATGTGTATAACTTACCTGCTTCATTTTAATCAAATGAAGCGATTCCTTGAGTTAAATGGCTGGGTAGAAGTTAATGATTATCAGTATGCTGATTATGCAATTGTGGGTGCATGTGGTGCCTTTCTGCCAGACTTTAGAGTGTTTTTTGATGAACTTGCAAAGCTAGAGAACGCTGTTGCAGATATTATTGTATATGGTTGCCTCCCTATAATTGATGCAAAAAGATACAAAAATTCAATTTCACGTGAGCATCTGTTCATACCTGCACGGCATCCGGAACGTATCGAAAATGTAATAAATGATCCCATTTATTATTGGAAAGACGTAGACTTGAATGGTCTATTCAGAGTTGAGGATTATGTAACGTATAGTCCCGAAAGAAGGTACATCTTAGTTCAAGAAGGGTGCAACAATCATTGCTATTTTTGTCCACATAGATTGTCAATAGGAAAAGAGAAAAGCAGGCCTTTAGATGATATTGTCAAGCAAGTCAGATTAGGTATAAATGAAGGTGCAACAGTATATGTTCTAGAGGGCAATAATTCAGGGGCATGGGGAATGGATTTGGAGCCGCCCAACACCTTCGCAGACTTGCTCTATCATATATTAAGCGAAGTTGGTGAAAACGAAATCTATATTGGTGATTTCGAGCCAAAATGGATAAAGGAATACGGTGAAAGCCTTATCCACCCAAATATTCGTGATATAAAAATTCCTATTCAGACTACCAGTGCTAGACTTTTATCTCTGATGGGGAGAGACCCTTACGTCAAAGAGATGGAATGGTTTCTCAAAAAAATCAAACTAATGGAACCTTGTGCTTTTTTGCGCACAGAAATAATAATTGGATTTCCAACTGAAACTAAAAATGAATTATTGGAGACATTAGAATTTGTGAGCAAATACTTTAATAAAGTTTCTTGCTTTAGTTTTGACGTACATCCTTCAACAAGAATAGCACGAATGGAAATAGATTTATTGCCAGAAGATGTAATAGCAGAGCATATCCGAATCGCAATGGACTTTTTTAAGGATAAAAGTATAAATGCAGCTTTTGACAACCGAGGAAAGGTTGTAGAGCAAGTTACTGGAAATAAAGCATGCGCATGTAGAAAGGTAAAAGCAAAATGATTCGCAAAATTTCTGCACCAATAAATATTTGTCTTTTTCTTACTGAAGTATGCAATCTCAGATGTGAATATTGCTTGAATTTTTGGAGGCATACAGATGCAAGAAAAGGCACTATGTCGGAAGAAGATTTTGATCGACTAGTTGAGATGTTTGTCAAGGCCCAAGTCTTCTATGTCATTCTTAATGGCGGGGAGCCCATGACTAAGTACACCTTGTTGGAGCATGCACTACTAAAGCTCCGGGAAAACAACATTTCATATACTGTAAATTCTAACCTTACTCTAGCGGATGAAGAAAAGCTGCGCAGGCTTATCGATGCAGGGATGGACCATGTCTTAACTAGTTTTATTTGCCATGATCCGAAAATAACTGACGAAACTGTTGGTGTGCCCGGCACGTTTGACAGAATGATAAGAGGGATTAAACTGGCAGTTAAGATGGGGGTGAGAGTTGATGCAAATATGGTAGTCGGGAATCACAACAGTCAAGATATCTATAAAACAGGCCAATTGGCACACAGCCTGGGTTGTGATAAGTTTTTTGGTACTCGACTTGTGCCTGTGCCCTCCGATAATAAAATAGAAGGTACTGCTCAAGCTGTTGCACGCGAAGATGCAATTGCAACATTAGATGAATTGCTAAAATTAAAAAATAATACTGGTATTATGGTGGGTTCGCTTGTAAGCTATCCGCTATGCTTGTTAGGTGACTTGGAAAAATATGCTGATTTTGTTACGCGGGGTTGTCCTTCGCAGTCTGGGCGTAGAATGAGTATATACGCCAATGGTGACTATAGTGCCTGCCCTCACGAACCCAGGTTTTATGGTAATGTATTTAAAGAGGGTCTAATCGAAGCTTGGAATAACATTAGCACCTGGAGAGAGGGCGGCTTCCACTTTGAAGGTTGTGAAGGATGCGATTATATAGATGTATGCAACACTGGATGTCGAACTTCAAGTTTGGCTTATTTTAATAAACAAAATGGGCCAGATCCATTGATGACAAATAAGAACAATTTTGTTAAAAAATATCGAATAGTATATGATGAAGGGTTCCTCAAAAAGCTTGATGAAAACGTACGCTTTACAGTTCCTGGAAGGATCAGGTTCCGGAAAGAGGAAGGCTTTTATCTGGTTAATATTAGATGGGGTAATACCATTTCAGTTGATACGGAAATCGCTGAATTTCTTTTAAAATATCAGCAAAATAAGGAAAGCTTTTGCCTTGAAGATTTTGGCAAAGAAAAAAAGAATACTTTGGCAAATTTATTTTTTAAAGATGTTGTCGAGAATAAAGAAATGAAATATGGGGACAATCGACATCGCATTGGGCTAAGTGTTGATCCCAGCACGTTGAAATAGATTTAGCTCATTAAATTGTATTTAACGTTTCTATTTAGGCGCTTGTATGCATTTCGAAGTATACTGTTGCTATTATACACATAAGGAAGCTTTTTGTGAAAAATAAGGGTTTCACTAAGAGGAGAATGTCAGATTGAAAGTCAGTAACTTTGATTTGATACCTAAAGAGGGAAAAGCGTTTGTATATGGTTTAGGCAAAGAAAGCATAAATGTTGCTCGGGAAATTAAGAACAAAAGAAGAGATATTACAGTTAAAGGATTTATAAAAGATGAGATGTCTAATAGTAAAACTATATTAAGATCAATGATAAAAAATGCAATTATTCCTGAATTTAATAATGTAAAATTGTGGAAGAATATTGAAGATCTGCAAGATTATGATTTCATTGTTATTCCTTATTGTTGTAGTTTGCGTGCAGTTCAAAAAATGTCAAAACGTAATATTTACAAATATCTGCTATTTGATAATAAGAAAGAAGTTACAAGAAAGCAGATGATAAATGCAAATAAAAATATTAAGTCATACTTTTTAGAGCGCGATTTAGGTAAAAAGTATTACTTTGAGAAAAGCCGGTCAATTCGTACATTTATTTCAACAAGATGCAATGCTAAATGTGTATTTTGCGCAGCTAGTAGTAGCGTAGATGCAAAATTTAATATGGGAATTGAGCTTTTTGAGAATGTTGTAAGGCAATTCCTACAATGTAATGGGTGCGAAATATCGCTTTCCCCAAATATTGGCGATCCATTGGTCGACAAGGGCTTTTGTGAAAAAGTAGAATTGGCAAAAAATATGGGGATTAAAAGCATTAAAATGTCAACCAACGGGATACTGCTTGCAAACGAGAAAATACGACAAGCTACATTAAGATTTGTAAGCAAAATGAATATTAGTCTTCCGAGCTTTCAGCCTAAAGAATACAGCGAAATATTTGGAGTAGAAAAAGGAGAGCAAGTAGCAGAGGGGTTATTAAAGCTCTTGCAGGAAAAGGAGCAAATCAACAGCAAGGTAATAGTTACATTGGGCCTTAGGTTGGCAAGGCCATTGAATGAAGTCATGAGCGATGAGGAAATGTCACCGTTTTTGAAATATGTAAAAACAGGAATGCTGAGGCTTAATCCACTAATTGAAATGGACAATTGGTCGGGAACAATTTCTGATGCGAATATGATTGGTATTATGTATCAAAGAAAAGAAGAGAATTTGATTAAAGATGTTCCCTGTACAAGGATAATGAAGCAGCCTGCTGTATTGCCCGATGGAATGATAAGGCTCTGTGCCTGCAGATATTACAGGTCAAATTATGATGACTTAATTGTTGGAGATATAAATGAAGAACCACTTAAAAATATCATTTTTGGTAAAAGGCATAAGGAAATAATAAAAAATTGGATTGGAGGGGATTTGCCGGTTCCCTGTCGTCAATGCACATTATATGAACCTTATTTGATTGCCGGCTGGGCCTCAAAATATAGAAAAATAATTGGCAAAACAACAGGAAGAATTTTTCATTATTTTAGTTAAGGGTTAACTTATGCAAACTAGAATGGCAGTAATACCAGCTCGCGGTGGATCAAAAAGGCTTAAAGATAAAAATATATTTCCATTAGCGGGCAAGCCTTTGATTTCATATACTATAAATGCAGTTTTAGATTCTGACTGTTTTGAAACGGTTGTTGTTTCAACGGATTCGGATAAAATTGCTGAAGTGGCTTTATCTATCCAAGGCGTTTCAATTTATAAAAGATCGGGAGATATGGCAAATGAAAAGGTGACTGTACTGGAAGCTTTGCTGGATATGATGAAGAGCTATAAAAAGCACGATGTCTTTAGCTTTTTTCTACCAACGTGCCCATTTAGAACAGCTCAAGATATTCAACAGGGTATTAAATTGCTTAAATATGATGTTGATTCGGTTATCAGTGTGTGCAAATATGATCAGCCAATGCAACTTGCAATGGTCAAAAAAAAGGACGATATAATTCCAATTTATGATAACTTAACCAGTGGTTTCACAAATAGCAGGTTTTTTACTCCTTATTACAAGCCAAATGGTGGATATTATATTTCTTGGTGGGATAAATTAATTAGGAACAGAAATTTTTTCAAAGGAAACATAAAGGGATATGAAATGCCTAAAGAGCGTTCTATAGATATTGACTATCTCCTGGATATAAAATATGCAGAAGCTGTTTTAGAGACTATTGGCAAATAGAATACATGAACATAGATTAAAAAAGGAAAAGATGTGATTAATTTGCCATATTTTGAGAAGGCTTGGGACTACGAAAACGGCTTTTATTTAACATGCCATCTAAAAAGAATGAGTAAAATGCTCGCACAATACGAATTGTTTAAAATGTCAGAAAACATACCCGGTGCAATTGTAGAGTGCGGAGTATTCAAGGGCGTTTCTTTGGTGCGATGGGCTATGTACAGAAGTCTATTTAGTAGCTATATCACTAAAAAGATTGTTGGATTTGATATATTTGGCAAATTTCCAACTCCCCAAAAATCAGAAGATAAAGAACGTTTGGAAAAATGGTTTTCCGGCAAAGCAATAGGCGGAGAAAACCAGGCAATACAAAATCCAGGTGAAGAAAGTATTTCAATAGAACAATTGACCGAAATACTGAAAAAGAAGGGTGTGAGTGAAAATATAGACCTTATAAAAGGGGACGTCATTGAATCAATACCCAGGTATATTGATGAAAATCCTGAGTTGAGAATAAGCTTGCTTAATTTAGACACAGATGTATATGAACCGGCTGCAACGATACTTGAGCATCTCTATCCTAGGCTGACTGTGGGTGGAATTCTTCTCATAGATGATTATGCTGTTTTCCCGGGCGAAACAAAAGCTGTTGACGAGTATTTCAAGAACAAAAATGCAAAAATAAGAAAATTGACATTTAGCATGACCCCTTCCTACATCATCAAAGAGTCAAACTAAAGCTCCTTGTTTTGCCCTAAATACTCCTGAGCATATAATTGCATGAACAAAACGGATAAAGCTAAAAAGCTCAACATACTTATTATTCTCAATCAAGAAAGATTAGATGACGCTTTCTTATCTTATTTATCGAATGCAGACATAATTATCGATATTGCACGACCTGAACAGTTGTTTTTTACTTTTTACCATCAGGAATTGTTCGATTACCAATATGGAGAGAACCAACTGGTTGTCAAGGGGAAAGAATATGCCGTTGAAACTTACGAGGAGGCAAAAGAAGATTTCCTGTCATGGGTAAGTAAATTTCCCAATCAGAAAGTTGCCTTTGGAAAATCTCTGAAGGAGCTTTTTGTATACGAAAACAAATTTTCTTTATGGTGGCTTACCGGCGTTTCCCAGAAGCAGTTTAATAAAACGCCGGCTGGTGCATATTTTCACCAAATGCATTCTTTGAAAAGGATATTTAGAGAAAGAATGAATGAGATTTGTCCACCAGATAAAGAAGTATCTATTAAGATATCTGCTGATAATCATAGTGAATTCAATCTTTTTAAAACATATCTGCAGGCCCAAATGGATAAGGTCGCTGAAATTAGCTATCTGCGAGGAGATAGTAAATCATCAAATGGCAAGGGATTGCTCTTTGCGAAAATCTTCCGCAGTGTAGGTACTATAATATACACATCATTTAACTTGTTTCTAACTACGAAAAGTGTACGCCATGCACACAAAAACAATGACAATGCGGCGGCAATATACATATATACAGATTTTGAGAAGGACTGGAATGCAGCGGCAACCAAATATACATCAGATAGGTATCTTGGGGATATTTACAATTATTTAAAAAGCAAAGGAGAAAATGTTGCATGGCTGCCTTTCCTGAATAAACAGAAAAAGTTGAATAAATGGAGCAATTCGAATCTGGGCACTTTTAATCTATTAGCAATGGCATACTCTGATCAAATTAAAGCATCATTTATCATTGCAAAGTCGCTTTTTTGGTGGCATATTGTGTTATGGAGAATAAGCAAATTAAAGCTAAAATTCAAGATGGAGCCATTGGAGTTCGCACTCCTTCAAATTTGTCTCAATGACTTGAGCCGATGCATTAATGGCGCATGCTTGCCCCATCTTTTCACTTTTGAATGGCTGGCACGGTCAGTTCCAAAGCATGCCAAATGTATTGCTTACCGTAAGGAATTTCATTCAATAGGCAGAATTATAAGAGCTGCACTTAAGAACACGAATGTGAAAGCTATAGGAATACAACATGGATTGACAAGGCATGTCTATTATCAGTATCTCTTATCTAAGGATGAAACAGGCCTTGATTGTAATAAGAACGAAATGAATTCTGATTTCATTCACTACATGCCTGTTCCCGAGCACAATCTCTTGTTTGGGCAACACACTAAAGACATCTTCCTGAAAGATTGCGCCTACCCGCAAGAGAGGCTGATTATAACAGGGTACACAAGGATAAGCGCATTCCCAGAATATAAAAATAAGATAACTCATGAAAATGTAGAAAGATTAAAGGCTACTTATAATGTGCCAGCTAATGAATTTGTCTTGACCTATTGCATAAATACCAACGATAGGAATTATATCAATTCCGCGGCAAGCTTGCTAATAGAGGCAATTCAATTGACTCAGTCCAAGCCATACCTAATTGTCAAGCCACACCCTAATTATGGCGGCAAGGAATATTTCGAGAGGTTTGCTAAAGAAAAAGGATTTAACCGTTATAAAATTGCATATGATTCTATAGAAAATTGCCTTATTGTTAGTGACATATTGTGCTCCCTATTTTCAAACGTTACTTATGAGGCATTTATGATTGGGAAGCCTGCGTTTATTCTGGGCGTCGGTTATGACTACACCTACGAACCGATTTTTCGAGATCCTGCTATTAATGTCGTAGATAATTCAATAAAGGGTGCCAAGATTATTGATGCATTTTTACTAAATAAGGAATTTCGGCAATCATTTGAAAACAAAAGAGAAAATTTTTTAGACTATTATTTTTGCAACCTTGACGGTAAATCCTTTGAACGCGCTTCAACTATTTTAAGTTGAAACTGTTATGCCTTAAATGATATTAACGAACTGAACAGATTGTACTCAAGTGTATGCACGTGTATGAGCGGCTAGCACGCAATACAGTATCGAACTTCATCTTCAAGCCAATTAATATTGCGATAAGCCTAATTGCAATAGGTGTTTTAATACGAGTATTAGGCAAAGAAAAATACGGCATTCTGCTTCTGGCAGGAACGGTGACAGGACAGTTTTTTGCTTTTGATTTTGGGTTGGTGGGCGGGTTATTAAAGTTTATACCTCAGTTTAAGGCAGAAGGAAATACTGGAAAAATTAATAGCGCAATTTGTGCAGCTTTCATGATTTTTATATGTCTGGGTATTGTTGTTTGTATCGCCATTTCAATATTTACCTACTTTGAAGGAACAAAAATATTCAAAGTAGATGCTCAACACTATAATTCAGCAAAAAGCATTTTGTATTTTGCAGCATTAGGAGCATTGGTTCTTTGGCCATCAAAAGTTGTTACGACTTCTCTTAAAGCCTTCAACAAATTCCACGTGCTTAATATAATTAATTCTATAGAAGTTTTATTTCGACAATCAATCTGGATTATTTGCAGCATTACAGGGATGAAAGTTGAATACATATTTCTAGCCGGCTATATACTCCCGTTGTTAATATTTTTCGCAATCAGGGCGGGTATTCTCAAGGCAAGTTTCAAGCAATTGGAATTTAAATTTGGCAGGCAATTATTTGCTATTTTGAAACAAATCTGGCAATATAGCTCCTGGATTTTAATAAGTAACTTGAGCGTAATGTTAAAATATCAGGCAGATCGATTTGTCGTTTCCCTTCTTCTCGGTGTCAGCAATTTAGCAATATACCATGTCATTCAAAGAGCATTTGTTTTTGTTATTGAAATTACAATTCTGCTAAAAAAGGCACTCTTGCCGGTTGCTTCAGAGTTATACACAAAGAATAGCTCGCAATTTCAGGAATTGCTAGTAAGAGGGTCCAGAATGGCAAATGCATTATACGCTCCACTTGTCGGTGTACTTATTATCCTAATTGAGCCATTAATGCGCTATTGGGTAGGGAGTGAATACAGAAATTACTACTGGCTCATGCGCATAGTACTTATTTACTCATTGCTTGTCTATACCGGTTTTTTCTTAAGTGCTGGGGCGAGAACTATCCACACTGTAGCTAAATTTCAAGCAAAATTTGGTGTAATCTCTGCTGGGATCTTTATCACTTTAATGATCGTGTTAACAAAAATTTATGGCCTTTATGGGGCTGTGTTGAGTCATGTTTTCTCTGGATTGATTACTATGCCGCTTGGCTACCACTATATTCTGAAGCATTCAAATATCACCTGGAGGCAATTTCTCACGCAAGCTACATTTAAAGGTCAGCGAACAACCTGGTTCCTCTTGCTTGTCTTAGCGCCTTTTATTTCTGTTATTAATCAATTATCTGATTGGATGTTTGCACTAGTCGGATTCTGTATCTCAGTTGCCTTCTTATCATTTTCTTGGTTTTGGTGCATAGACAGTAAAGTAAAGGGTAGATTGCAAGGATATTTTGCAATATGGTGCGTATGAAGAAACGAATTTTTTCAATAGTTAGAACAAGATTTTCAGTAAAATCTGGTAAATGGGGGAATTATGTTCCCGATGAAAAGTGGCTGAATTTTAGAATGGATATGCTTGAGAAATGTGGACTGAATGCTATGAGAATGCAAACTTGCAAGGATTTTATATGGTTTATTGAAGCCAGCCCCGAAACTTATGAATTCGTTAAAGAGCATGTTTGCAGTTGGAATATGCCTTCCGCATTCGCAATACGTTCGAAAGGTGACAAAAATGAAGGGTTTGCTAAAATATCGCAAGAATATTTCAAGCTAATACCGGAATCTCAAATGTACGTAAATATTCGTGTGGATAGTGATGATGTTCTTCACCCCGATACGGTTTATAAATTTTCAAAATACATATCAAATGAATTTCCCATTGTCGGTGTAGAGAAAGGGTTTAAGCTTGATTGGTTCGGCGGGAAAATTTGCAAGCACAATTTTATCCATAGCGCAATTCTTGGGCAGCTATCTACAAACAAAGATGGCGTATTTGGTCCGGGTGGACACAAGACCATACGTACACATTTTAATCATATAAGTTTTATTGATATCCCGTTTATACAAATAGTCCATGGAACCAATGTACGGGCTAAAATAAGTGAAAAAAGTGAGGTGCTTTCAAAGAAAGATTTTGGAAATATAATAAGTGCATATAATATTACATGGGAACCTACGAACTATGCGCCAGATGGAAGATCTCAAGCGGAGATATCATTAAACGTGAGCAAAAGTGTATACCTTAAAAAGCAGATAAAAATGGCTTTTACAAGATTTAGGAAGCTGGTAAAAGGCAATTAAAGCTAGTTATAATGCTGAATATAAATTGCTTTGATTTCCAAACAAAATTCGAGTACACTTAATTGCGAGTAGTTTATGCTAAAATAATTTGCATCTTATTTATGGTTAAAGATACTTAGCCAGCGATTTTTTGTAGATAATTTCCATCGACTCTATTATTCAAAAAAGAACCAAACATGGAAGAATACGTATTGGTGCGGAGAATTTGTGCGTAAATGTCCCTTTGATCTGTGGGTTTATCAGGAAATTATCTGTGAAGTTAAGCCGGACTTGATTGTTGAATGCGGCGCAGGCAAAGGGGGCAGTGCATTGTTCTTTGCTCACATGCTGGATATAATTAAAAAGGGAAAAGTTATTAGCATAGACGTACAAGATTTTGAGAATATGGCAATGCATAAACGAATTCAAAGGCTTAAAGGATCATCTGTTTCGAGCAAAACTATAGAAATTGTTAAATCAGAAATAAAAGGCACGGACACAGTCATGGTTGTTCTCGATTCTGATCATCGACAAGAGCATGTAGAAGCGGAGCTTGAGCTTTATAGTGATTTAGTCTCTGTAGGGAGCTATCTAATTGTTGAGGACAGCCATATGAATGGTCATCCGGTAAATAAGCGTTTTGGTAAAGGCCCATTCGAGGCGATTGAAAGTTTCCTTTTAAGAAGCAATAAATTTGTTCCAGATAAGAATAGAGAGAAGTTTATGATGACTTTTAATCCATTAGGCTATTTGAAGCGCGTTAATTAATAAGTAGAGGATTAAGCATTAGGACAGGCTACATACTTATTTGCATCCTTATTAAGAAACAAATTATAAAAAAGACTACGGTAGCAGGATGAACCTCTGTCGACCTACAATAATCAAAAGAGCAATTTATGTATACATCCATTAAAAAAGCATTTAGGTTTTTAAAAAGAAAGACTCTATTTAACAACAGATCAGAACTAGTCAATTTCATTATTGGTTCAAATGAGTACGAAACATATTTAGAGATAGGTTGTTCAAAGGATAAAACCTTTGGCTCTGTTTTGGCTAAAAAGAAAGTCGGTGTGGATCCACAAAGCGGCGGAACGGTTCGCGCAACATCTGATGAGTTCTTTAAAAAAAACAGAGAATTTTTTGATATAATATTCTTGGATGGACTGCATCATTCTGTTCAACTAGAAAAGGATGTGGATAACGCTTTGAAATGCCTTAGCGCAAATGGTACAATTGTAATTCATGATGCTAATCCTCTCACAGAAGAAGCACAACAAGTCCCCCGAAAATCAAAAGGCGGTATATGGAATGGCGATGTCTGGAAAACGATTGTCGCGTTGCGTACAAGAGCCGATATCGATCTTGCAGTAGGTGCTTTTGATTATGGCTGCGCAGTTTTAATTCCCAGAAATAATACCGATTTACTAATACTTAATAAAGATATTTCAGATCTAACCTATTCAGATCTAGATAAAAATAGAAAAAAGTGGCTCCGTCTGAAAAGTCCCAGCAAGCTATCCCGTTTTATGAGAAACGAATCTAACTGAATCCCCAGTATATCAACCATGCCCCGTTTATTAGCATTTTGCGAAAAACTAGCCGACAGAATCATTGAAGAGAAAGACCAATATTTAATAGCCGGATGTAATGGGCCGTACAATGATATTGAAACTGATTTGCGCATACATTCCCACTGGCTATCATTTTTTTGTCTGCTTGGCAGAGCATTACCTGACAAGAGGTATATAAAATGTTCCCAGGAAATATCTGGAGAATTGCTTCAGCCAAAGCACCGCCCACAAGGGTATTCGTTTTTGCACAGAATTTCCAAAAAAAAAGATAACTGCAATGGACTTGTCGGGCAGGCTTGGACTATCGAGGCATTGGCAGAAACATCAATGCTATTCGAAGATAAAAAATATTCTTCTTTGGGCGAAGAGGTTTTTCTTCAACACAGATTCAATGAAGATATCGGACTCTGGAGCAGGTTGGAAATTGACGGAAGGATATTGAGCGTCGACAGAGCATTCAATCATCAGCTATGGTTTGCTGCGTGCGGAGCGCAACTGCATGGCGACAGACGCGATAATATACTGGAAATGGTCAATTACTTCTTGAGCAAAATAGAGGAAAATGTGCGGGTGCTTCAGAATGGCCTGATATTTCACTCGATAGAACGCAAATTTACTGAAGAGAGCGAAAATAAAATCTCATTAAAGCTTAAACTGAAACGACAGCTTAAAAAGCTTCTATCAACGAATGGTGAAAAAAAAATAGCTGACGTATATGCCACAACTAAATCAAATGGTTACCAAGCATTCAACTTGTATGCATTTGGCAAGCTAAAAGAGCAGGTCCCAGAACATAGCTATTGGAATTCACAGCATTTTAGAGCTTCTCTGGAATATGTTAATACCCAATTGTATATTGACCGGTTGCGTGGCAATAAATATGGATATCCCTATAATCCTCCCGGGTTTGAAATGCCATATGTTTTATATTCGCTTTCTTCACTATCAGAGCAGAAATTAAAAGAGAGCGCGCAATGGTGGGTAAACGAGCAAATCAAGCGAACATTTAATGGCAACACATTCATGTTTGACAAAGATACCTCGGATGCGTACACTCTGACTTCGCGGATATATGAAATCTTAAGGCTTCCGGCAGATATTTTAGAACAAATTGACGTGGCTGTTTCTATTTAATCAGACATGGAAAAAGAAGTTTCGATAATTATCCCGGTTTATAATGATCAGGAGAGAATTTCTAAATGCCTTGATGCATGCATAAATCAATCGACTACAAGCTTATATGAAATTGTTGTAATAGATAATGGCTCATCTGATGGCACCTTCAACAGGTGCCTTGATTTCAAGAAGAAGCATCGCAATTTGGTTAGATTATACCAGCAGAACCTAATTCAAAGCGCGTATGCGTCAAGAAATTCAGGTATTGAAAAAGCAAAGGGAAGCATACTGGTCTTTACCGATTCTGATTGCATACCATCAAAGCAATGGCTGGAAACTGGAGTAAGTGCGCTTAAAAACCAGAAATCCGGTGCTGTTGCAGGAAAAATTGAGTTTTTTTTTAAATCACAAAACCCGAATATTTGGGAATATATCGACTCTTCAAACAAATTGGATCAAAAGTCGTATGTAGAAAATGCACATTATGGTGCGACCGCTAATTTGTTTGTGTTCAAAGACGTTTTTAAAAGACTTGGCACATTTAATGAAGCTCTCAAGTCTGGAGGTGACTATGAATTCGGGCAAAAAATGAAAAAGGAGGGGATCAAATTATCTTATAAAGAAAATGCTGTTGTGTATCATCCTGCCAGAGCCACATTTACAGAAAAACTTGAAAAAACAAAACGAATAGCACAAGGGCAAAGGTATTTAGATACGGGAAGAGCATTGAAAAATGTTGCGTTTGCGTTGCTGTATTCTTTAAAGCCGGTACTAAGCTGCCCACAAAACAATTCAGCCAATTTGTCTGCATTTAAAAAACTACAGGTTGTCATAATTCTAAATGCATTAAAATTGATAAATGTTCGCTATCGTTTCTTTGCGGCAAGAAAATGATGAATGCTCCTGTTTCCGTAATTATCCCTACACACAATCGTTGTCAAGCACTTTCGAGGGCGATCCAAAGTGTTTTAAAGCAATCATTCGAAAGGTTTGAACTCATTGTTGTATCTGATGCATCCACGGATGGTACTGATAATTTAGTAAAAAAATTATCAGATTCCAGAATAATATATATCAGACGGGATATGTCGGGAGGTGCTTCTGCGGCCAGAAATGAGGGCTTGAGGGTAGCGAAAGGCAATTATATTGCTTTCCTCGATGATGATGATGAATGGGTTGAAAATGCATTAGATTCGCTTGTGCAGAAAATCTCCAATTCGGAAGACAATGTTGGATTAGTATATGGCTGGATGGACTATGTAATGGAAGGTAAGGTCACGAAGCAAAAGCAGCCTCGTTTGAAAGGAGATATTTTCTACGAGATTCTTGACAAACAGCCAATTGGCAATTCGTCTGTTGGTATAATAAAAAAGGAAGTCCTGAGCAAAGTAGTGGGGTTTGATGAGCGGCTAAAGAGAGGGAATGATGGAGATTTCTGGCGTAGGATATGCAAATATTATCGGGTTGACTACATCCCGAAAACGATTGCAAAAATACATGTGGAAAATCCTGACCGAATTAGCCTGAATAACAAAACTGGCTTAAGGAACCATGTGGCTTCTGGTGAACTGAGATTAAAGAAATTTGCAGATGAATTCCGGAAATTTCCGGAATGCAAGGCCAATGTTTTGTGGGAAATTTTTAAAGCATTTGCAAGAATGCATAGGTACGCAAATGCTTCAAAAGTGTTGCTTGAAATAGTATATACTTTAGGTATAAATTATAGAAATTGGAGCAAATTTTTATCTAAATTGAAAAGGAAAATATAATGTCCAGAGTATTAGTAACCGGAGGAGCTGGATTTGTCGGTTCGCACTTAGTAAAAATTTTGTGTGATGAAGGTCATGAAGTTTTTGTCATTGATTCTTTTACTCAATACATCGAACCACCGATAGATAATATTTACTTGTACAATGTAAACTATCGCTTTGAAAAGTTGTTAAAAGATGCACAGATACTGCGTGGAAATACGCATAACAAAGATGAAATCCGCAGGCGGATTTTAAAGATAAAGCCGGAGTATATTGTGCATTTTGCTGCGTTGCCATTGGCCAATATCGCTATTGAATACAGTGAAGAGGCATTCGAGACCATTGTGGGCGGGACGGTAAATTTGCTGGAAGTATTGAGGGATATGGATTTTATAACCAAGTTTGTATACATTTCTTCGAGTATGGTATATGGCGATTTCAAAGTAACTCCCATACCAGAGGATTGCGAAAAGGAGCCCAAGGAGATATACGGGGGTATGAAGCTGGCAGGTGAGTATATGGTTAAGGTGTATTCACAGCGGTATGAAATCCCTTATTCCATTGTCAGACCATCGGCAGTTTATGGTCCTACGGACAATAACAGAAGAGTTGTTGGATTATTTCTAACAAATGCGGTCAAGGGAAAGAAAATTAGGGCAAAAAATGCAGATACCACCCTTCTCGATTTTTCATTTGTAGAAGATGTTGCTGACGGAATAAAGCTGGTAACATTGTCCGGCAAAGCGAATAATGAAACGTTTAATATTACCCGTGGCAGAAGCCGATCATTAAAGGAGCTGGTTACAACAATCGGGAATATGTATCCGGAAATTGAAATTGAGTTTGTGGAAGGCGGGACGTTCAGGCCAAACAGAGGCGCTCTGGATGTTACCAAAGCAAAGGAACTTCTCAATTACAGACCGAAAATTGAGATAGAAGAAGGCGTCAAAAGATACGCAACCTTTTTAGAAAAAGCTCATAAGACGGGAGAAGGAAGCAAGTAATAATGAAAAACGTTATCATTGCCGGTTCCGGATCTCAGGCAAGATATGCAATAGATATTCTTAAAGAAAATCCGGATTTTAATATTATTGCAGCGGTTGATTTAGAAGCTGGACATATGGTTGGAGCTGACTTGAATGGAGTCTGTGTCAAATGGCATATAAGTGAACTCGATGCTCATGTATCAAAACAAGTACCATGCTGCGTTATTGCCCACGGTGATGCGAAGCTTAAGCAAAAGATTTCAGATGATTTGTCAGGGCGGGGTTTTAATTTTATTTCGGCAATAAGTCGCCTTGCTTATGTAGCCAGATCAGCAAAGATAGGTCTTGGTTGCATTGTCAATCCTAATGTAACCATAATGCCCAATGCGAATATAAAAGACCACGTTATTATTCATTCTGGCTGCGTAATTGAACATGATGCGTTTATAGACGAATACGCGAATATTGCCCCTGGAGTATCTTTCGGCGGTAATGTTTCTGTAGGCAAAAGGGCGTATATATATACTGGTGCTGCAATCATACCTAAAATTACGATCGGAAATGATTGTATTGTTGGCGCAGGAGCTGTCGTTACCAAATCTGTAGGAGCTGGTGAAAAGGTTGCTGGTGTTCCCGCAAGAAGCATTTCGCAAATTTCAGAAAGCTGAAGTATGAAGGTACCATTTTTCGGACTTGACAGAGAATATGCCGCATTCAAAGAGCAATATCTGGATATCGTCCACAGAGTCTATAGCCACGGCAAAGTTCTGCAAGGTGATGAAGTCGAAATCCTTGAGTCATCGGTAGCAACGTTGACGGGAAGAAACTATGCAGTTGCAGTCAATTCCTGCACTGATGCGCTTTTTTTTGCCTTGAGATCTTTGGGAGTAAGAGCAGGAGACGAAGTCCTGGTAACTAATTTTTCTTTTATTGCTTCTGCTTCCAGTATTCTCAGGTGTGGAGCAAAACCCGTTTTTGTTGATATTGATGGGTATTGTCTCATGGATTTAGAACATGCTCAGTCGCTGGTTACTCAGAGAACAAAGGCGATCATATTTGTGCACCTGTTTGGCCAAATGGGTGATTGTGCGAAAATTACGCGATTTGCTCAAGAAAACGGACTTGTATTGGTTGAAGACGCGGCGCAGGCTTTTGGTGCAGAATTCAATGGCAAACCGGCTGGAAGTCTGGGCGATATAAGCTGTTTCAGCTTCGATCCAACTAAAGTGATTGGTGCTCCGGGAAGCGGTGGTATGGTAGTGACTGACAATGAATCACATTACAACAATATGAGAGCTTATCGCTATCATGGACGGGATGCGCAACGGGTTTATCGTACCATCGGCTATAATTCTCAAATGCCTTCTCTAACCGCTGCTCTGTTGAAATTTAAATTGGAAAAAGATCGGGAATGGCAAAATCGAAGAATAAATATTGCACAAGCATATTTCGACAGGATATCAGATCCTGTACATTTTCCTGATGTATGCCCGCATGCAAGGCATATCTATCACAAATTTGCTTTATTGGTTGACAATAGAGATGCTGTCAAAGGACAATTACAGAAACATGGAGTTGCCTGTATGATCCATTACCCTTCTCTACTGTCTGAAAATCCCGTATTCGCAGATTTTCATACTAATGAATCATATAAGAATTGCCATCTTATCAGTAAGAAAATTCTCTCGCTGCCAATACACCCATTTTTAACTGACGCGGAAGTTGAATTTGTGATTAATACAGTTTGTAAATCGATAGAATAAATTCACATGGGAAATGATAAAGCTTTGGTGACAGCTGTAATTACTACTCATAACCGTAGTAACATATTGCGCAAAGCAATTGAAAGTGCATTAAATCAAACCTACAAACCAATCGAAATATTTGTTGTAGACGATTGCTCGCGTGACGACACTAAAAATGTGGTAGCCGCATATTCTGCCATAAACTATATCCGAAATACTAAAAATCTGGGTGGTGCTCGGTCAAGGATGAAGGCGGCAAGATTAGCTAAGGGAAAGTACATTGCATTTCTGGACGATGATGATCAATGGCGGCCCGAAAAAATAGAAAGACAGGTTAATGTTGCCGAAGCATCAGATGAAAATCTGGCTGTAGTTACATGTTCGGCAGAAGTTCACATGGAGCAATATTCTTTTCTTTTAAGACCGAAAATGAGAGGAAGAATAAGAAGTCAAGTGCTAACGAAAGACTTTAATACAGTCCCGTCGTGTCATTTGTTCATAAAAAGTATATTTGATGAAATCGATGGATATGATTTTGATTTGCCGGCGCATAATGAGCATGACATTTGGATGAAAATGGCCGAAGCTGATTATTATACCGAAAGGATTATTGAGCCGCTTGTAGACATTTTTGAGACAGGTCATCCAAAAATGATGTCGAATTACCACAAGAGAAAAGAGTCATTTGGTTTATTTACTGAAAAGTGGTATGCAAAAGTATTGAATTGGCACGGCAATTGGCATGGTAAGAAGTTGTTCAACCAATATTTATGTCGGATTTATGCAAGCTCTGCAGCACTAAGCTCATATAATGGAAATCCAGTAGCAGCATTAGGCTTCATGTTATTGGCATTCAAATACATTCTTCCGTGTTCATTGAACGGGCGTGTATCCTTGAAACTTTTTGAAGCAGTTGTTTGGCTAATTGTTCCGCAAAGCAATAAGCATCAATTGAAATTTCGAGTGCAAAGGTTGTCTGGAACTGTTGACAAATAAAACAAATGCTTTCTTCTGATAATAGATGCAATTATTAGCGGCAGGATGGATTCCTTCAGGAACAAATCAGACAATATGAAACAATATCCTGCCGTTGTTGATCTCAGAATGGTTGGAGACAGCCAAAGCGACGGAGCAACAGCAAGGAAACGAGGCGTTAAAGCTGATATTCACAGTCTTCTACTTTATTATGCATTTTTGATTTTGTCGCTGATTCACATACCTTTAATACCAGTTGTGCGAGGAGATTTTATAGGGGTTTTTGATTTTGCTTCCGTATTTTTGTTTGCACTGCTGATTCTCAGTCGCAAAAGAAGATTGCTTAATCTTAAGCGCAATACGCCGATAATGAAGTTGCTATTTGCATATCTTTTATATACTGCATTTGCAATTATTAAAGAGCTTTTACTTTCTATATCTGGTGATGGTTTTAAAGGGATTTACTATGTTGCGCTTGTATTAAAGCAGGTTCAATTTATGATATTTTATGTTATTAGCTTTTATTTCCTAGTTAATTATAAATTCATAATTAAATACTTTCATTATATTTTGATATTATTTATTGCAATAATATATATAAACGGCATGTACCAATTATTTGTGCTTCAAAATTGGTATCGATTAGGAATTCCTTTTAAGCATGGCGTATCGTCAAATCTTGCGGGGCTAATCCTTTCTCAATGTATTCTCATACTGGTATATAAAGCTTTAAAGGGGGAAAAAAGAAATATTTATAGCCAGCTAATTTATCTGACAGCGATTATTTTCGGAGCAATTGCACTTTCTTATGCAAAATCAAGAACGAATGGGATTATTCTTTACTTATTCATAGCGATCTTAGTGTACATAATAAAAGGTGAAAAAAAAGAATTTTTAGTTTTCTCTCTGGCATGCCTTTCAGTTTCACTGTTCTTTTTGTGGGGGATGGTTAATGAAGACAGGCAGCCGGATGGAAGGTCAACAATGTTTCTGCGCAGAAATTTCGTAGCGAGCTACAGCAATTATATCGCTAACCCTTCTGCTGCAATTGAAGATGGGAGCTTTCAGGGAAGGTTGAGAGCGTGGAAAGAAGCATTATCCGATTTTGAAGTCAACTTTGTTGAAATATTCTCAGGTCAGGGCTTATCTAAAGTTACGAGCATTGATAATATGTTTCTGCGAACGTTTATAAATCATGGGCTGATTGGTCTCGCGTTTTTCGTCTCGATTTATTTAGTGCTATTCAGGTCAGCCAGGGGCCTGTTGTCCAGAATGTCGGTCTTATTCGTTATACTCAATGGAATATTTATGGATACCATGGTGGTTTCTTTTCGAGCGGTGCAAGTTATTATACCGGTACTTTGCTATGCAATAATGCACGACCGCGATATCAAAGATAGTGAAAAAAGCCTGACTGTTTCCAGATAAACCTTATTATTTATGCTTTATATAATTGTTCCAGTTCATAATAATATCAATTCGACAATAAAATTTTTGAATTCATTAGATAATCAAGCTTTTAAGGCATTTACGTCAATAGTAGTCAACGACGGTTCAATAGATGGCACTACTAATACAATTAAGAAAATGTTTCCGGATTCTGATATTGTAGAAGGAACTGGAGACCTGTATTGGGGTGGAAGCATAAACTTGGGATTAGAATACCTAAAAAAAAACTATTCGCTAAATGAAGCAGATTTGATTGCCTTTGCCAATAACGATATTGTTTTTGTTGATAGCTGCATTGAAGAGCTGTTAAATAAATGCGAAGAAACCCCAGATGCGTATTATCATCCCATTACCGTTAATAACAATGACGTCTGCCTTTCAAGTGGTGGAAAAATCATTAATTGGCCGCTATTCTTGACTCACTATCCATTTCGCGGAAATAAGCACGCCACCATTTCAGTGGATTCATTTCCCCAAATTAATCTGGCAACTGCAAGGTTTCTTTTATTTAATGCAAAATTATTAGGGCTTGTTTCAAATATCGATGCAAAAAACTTTAAACATTATGCCGGCGACAATGATTTTTCTATGCAGTTGTGGAAGAAAGGAATACCTGGTTATATAATTCCCAGAGCGAAAGTTATTCTGGATACAACAAAAACCGGGAACAATCCCAACAGAAGAATGGGGATATGGGAATTTGCAAAAAGCTTATTTTCAATAAAATCAACAAATAACATTTTAATCAGATACAAATTCGGTTTGAAGCACTGCCCAGTTTATGCTATGCCTTGTTATTTTGTTTCAGTTGCGACTCAACTCATTATACGCAATTTTATAACTGGTGGATTTAAATTAGTGAAATGAAAATTCTCTATATTGCTCAGTATTTCAATACGCCCAAAATGAAAGGGGCCACGCGTCATTTTGAGATTGCACATTACTTGCTTGAAGCAGGGCACGAGGTTTACTTGGTGGCCAGTAATAAAGATACACGCTTGGGTTTTAAAGCCAGGTGGAAATATGAAATAGAATACGGTTTACACGTTTATCGATATCCGGTCCCGTTTGCAAATAAAATGAATTACTTAAAAAAGATTGTCTGCTTTATAATTTTCGGGATCCAGTCAGCTTTAAAGGCACGGTCGATACAGTGTGATGTAATTTTGGCAACGAGTACGCCCTTGACAATAGCTGTTCCAGCAATTGCTGCAATGGTAAGGCAAAAAGCCCCAATGGTATTTGAAGTCCGTGACCTCTGGCCAGAGTTGCCTGTTGCTATAGGGGCCATTAAAAATCCAGTCTTAATAAAGATGGCACAGTGGCTTGAACGCCAGGCATATTTCCATGCGACACGCATAATTGCTTTATCGCCTGGTATGAAAGATGGTGTTGTCAAGACCGGATATGCAGAGGAAAAAATCGAAATCATATCCAATATGTCACAATGCAGGCGATTTGATGTGGATAGCAGCTCCGGTGCTGAATTTAGAAAACAATATGGCATTCCTGAGGATGCGGTACTCATCTTGTATGCCGGGACGTTGGGTGAGATTAATGGAGTTAGCTATATTGTAGAATTGGCGTGCGAAATGCGAAAATTTGATTCCAGTATAATATTCTTTGTTCTTGGTGAGGGCAGAGACGAAGGATTGATCAAACGCAATGCCATAGCTGCTGGGGTAGCCGAAAAGAATTTATTCATAAGACCGCGTATAGAAAAGGAACAAATACCTTATGCCTTTAATGCTGCGACATTGACGTGTTCCTTTTTTATCAACCTCAGAGAAATGTGGTCGAATTCGGCTAATAAGTTTTTTGACTCGCTGGCGGCAGGACGGCCGATCATTTTAAATTATAGAGGGTGGCAAGCTGAAATAATAGACAAGCATGATGCGGGAATAGTGATTCCAAACAATGATGCTGATAGCGCGACCCAGAAGATATGGAATAAAATCAAGCAGCCTAACTGGTTAGATCAAGCTGGCAAAAAAGCCAGAAGAGTTGCTGTTGAGCAATTCGACCGCGATACTCTGGTTAAAAAAGTGGAACATACGCTGATAAAAGCCAGACAAGAGGGTATGGCAACAGAAAAGCTGATTGTATGATAGGTATTCAACAACTGATAGGAAAAGTTGCTCAGCAAGTTCCGCTATTTTGGTTGCAAAGAATTGAATCCGTGGTTTACAATAGAAACAGACCAGGTAAAATAAATTTAGTTGCCATTGTAGGACCTCCGCGTATTGGATCAACATTGGCATACTTGATACTGGCGAAGGCATTCGATATTTATTATATCTCAAATGTAGAGCATGTCTTTTATCAGCTTCCTTATCTTGCTTATAAGATAAGAGAACGAATCGGAGCAAATAATACTGGAGCGTATCAGTCTGATCTGGGGTTCGTAAAGGGGTTAAGGTCGCCTGCAGAAGCAAATATGTTCTGGGAATACTGGTTTGATTACTCAATAAACCAAAAAAATCCCAAAACAATGAATCGGAAGCTTGACTATATTCTTAATTCTCTAAAGTATAATTCTCTCAGGCATTCCAATACGCTGCTATCTGCATGGACTGCTCACGCATTTTTTATAATGCAGGATCAGCATTTTTTCGACAATTGTTTGTTTGTCAATTTAAAAAGGGAAATAATTGATGTTGCTGTATCTATGTATTGCGCTCGAATCAGAAGAAATGGCAATCCGAATAAGTGGATGTCCCTCAAGCCGGCAAAAGCTTATTTGTATGAAAATCATAACCCCTATTTGCAGATCGCCGCTCAAATAAGATATACTTGGGAAGCAATAGAAACTGCCAAAATGCAAGGGGCAAATATTATTGATTATGAATATAAAGATATCTGTTCATCGCCACAGACATTTATAAATATGATATTTAGAGAGGCGAGGTCTCGCAATATTGAAATGCGATTTAATCAGAATGGTCAAATCCCGAGACAATTTAAATATCACTCTTATAAAGACGATGAGAAAAATATGCAGCTAATTAAGAATTTTGAAGAAGCATTTGAGCAACTTAATAATGGCTAAACAGAATACAAAGCATATAGAGTTTACTGATGTTGCTTTAGCCAGTGCTGATATTGAATCGTATTGTACTTGCTTGCAGGGGACTGTTTATAATGGCTTCTGGTGGTATCTCGAAAGCTCTTCAGGAAAAAAGCGGTTTTCGTTACCATTCAGGACGGAAGATGGTACCTGGTGGTACCAGGTTAAGCCGGGACTTTGCTGGCCAGTTGATGTATTAACACAGGTGGCGAAAAGGCCGAGGCTGCCGTTAGTCAAATCGTATCTTGGTTTTCAATGCACGGCTGGTAAGGGATTGAGGAACTCAGTGCAAATTATAAATACAATCGAGGATATATCACTCTATTCTGAAAAGTATATAAATTCAAAAAGAAGGGGGAAAATTAGAAAAGGCTCTCGCATGTGTGACATCGAATTAATTAAAAGTATAGATTATGACTTGGTTGCAGGAGCTGCTGGCTTGTGGAACGATTTTGTAAAGCGTACAGGATGGAAGAAGCCTTTGTCGCAAGAGTTCTTTTCTAAAAGCTGGGGGGAGTTACTCTCTTTGCCCGGCTCGAATATTATGATTGCGAGAAGCAAAGAGGATAGAATGATCGCCGGTTTTCTCATTTCAAAATTGCTGGGCGACACAGCATTCATTGATACTATTGCTAGTGATTCGAAATATCTATCGCATAATGTTAATGACATTATGATGTATTCATTTATCAATTCTGCAAAAAAAGTTAATGGTATTACTAAAGCACATTATGCAATTAAATCATATGATGATAAGCTGGAGACATTTAAAAAGAGTATTGGATTCACAGAATCCGTTTATCCATCACTAACTCATTTGCGACCGGGAGTTGGAATGCTGCTGAAATTGCTGAGTCCCCGTAACTACAATCGCCTTTATGGCAAATTTTAAGCTTGATATATTACAAATTTGCTGCAAAACGTACTTGTGATATTATAATATCCGCCTTCGGTTTGTTCATTTTATCCGGCCCTTTTGCGCTTATTGCTTTAATTGTAAAGCTAAGCTCCAAAGGGCCGGTGTTTTATAAGCAATTGCGTGTCGGAAGATACGGTAAATGTTTTTACATATACAAATTTAGGTCGATGTACATCGATTCTGATATAAAAGGAAGCATTACCTCATCCAGAGACGCCCGGATAACTTCGGCAGGTCGGATATTAAGAAAGCTAAAGCTTGACGAGTTGCCCCAGCTTTGGAATGTGCTTGTGGGGGAAATGTCATTTGTGGGGCCGCGCCCGGATGTTCGAGGATATGCTGATGCCCTGGAGGGAGAAGACAGAATAATTCTTGATTTCTTACCTGGTATTACCGGCCCCGCTACACTTTGCTTCAGGAATGAAGAGAAGTTGTTATCCCAAGCTGAAAATGTACAAGACTTCAATGACAATTATCTCTGGCCTCGCAAAGTCAGCCTGAACAGGAAATATTGTCAGAATTGGTCCTTCGGAAAAGACCTTGGCTATATTCTTATAACATTTTTACCGTTCCTGAACTGTATCCTGCATTTAGTCCCACAACAAGATAACATAGAACCAAAGAATGACTAATCCAAATAGAATTTACTTATCGGCTCCTCATCTTAATGGCACAGAGATACAGTACGTAAAGAAAGCTTTTGCCTCGAATTGGATTGCGCCTGTAGGCCCGGATTTATCGGCATTCGAGCAGGAAGTATGCAATTACACCGGGGCGAAGTATGCAGCCGCATTAAGCTCGGGCACAGCGGCTCTTCATCTGGCGCTTAAGATTGCTGGCGTCAGCGAAGGTGATGACGTGCTTTGTTCGACCTTTACTTTCGCCGGCAGTGTTTTCCCGATCATGTATCTGGGCGCAGCACCCGTATTCGTCGACAGCGATCTCCTGACCTGGAATATGGACCCATTGCTGCTTGAACAGGCTATTCAGGATAAAGCGCGAAAGGGAAAGAAGCCGAAAGCTGCAGTCATAGTGCATCTATATGGACAAAGCGCAAATATGGATGCGTTACTGGCAATATGCAATAAGTACGAAGTTGCAGTTGTTGAGGATGCCGCGGAATCGATGGGCGCTTATTACCGTGGCAAACACACGGGAACCATTGCGCCTTTAGGTGTTTTTTCATTTAACGGCAATAAAATTATCACAACATCCGGCGGCGGTATGCTCGTGGGGCAAGATAAAGATAATATCGATATCGCCCGGTATTATTCTACGCAATCGAGAAAGCCTGCAGCTCACTACGAGCATGAGGAAATTGGATATAATTATCGCATGAGCAATATTGTGGCGGCAATTGGGCGCGGGCAATTGATTACTCTGGAAGAGCGGGTAAAACGCAAGCGCGAGATATTTGACTACTATTATGAAAAATTAGGCCAGGTTTCCGGTGTGTCGTTTATGCCGGAAGCAGATTATGGTCGCGCAAACAGGTGGCTATCATGTTTGACGATAGATCCTGAATTTTCTGGCTGCACGCGTGAAGATGTTCGCCTTGCATTAGAATGTGAAAATATTGAAAGCCGTCCTCTGTGGAAGCCGATGCACTTGCAGCCGGTTTTTCGGAAATATTCTGTTTATCTGAACGGGGTGTCTGAAAAGCTTTTCAAGACTGGCCTTTGTTTGCCTTCTGGTACTTCCTTAAGCTCTGATCAATTAGAGCGCATTACCAGATGCATTATGACTGCCATTAAAGTATAATTGTCATTTGGCGGTATCTACATGAACAAAACAGGCCATAACTTTATTTATTTGACTGAGCTTTGGTTGAGAATATGAAAGTTCCTTTCCCGAGTGTAATTGTACGTAATCGCTTAGCGATAATTATCTTGCTGCATGCAATCTTTGCGGCAGGTTCGTTGTGTTTTTCATTTTTGCTACGGTTTGATTTTACGTTAGGGATAGAGCCATATCCTATGTTGTTCTTTTTATCTCTGCCGATCAACATAGCAATTTTTCTGGCATTCTCCGGAGTATTCAACTTATACCAGGGGATTTGGAGATACGTAAGTGTGGAGGATTTAAAGGATATCGTTGCTGCGTCGGCATTAGCATCTTTAGTGTTCATGTTCATTATCATATTTAGTGGCAAATTTGAGGGCTATCCCCGTTCCATTTACGTAATGAATTTTGCATTTTTTGTGATTTTCAGTGGCGGCACAAGGTTTACAATTCGCGTTTTTCGTGAATCATTCGCACCGCAGAGTGACACTGCCAAAAACGTCCTTATCATCGGCGCTGGCAGTGCCGGGAACGATGTTGTCAAGGCCCTTAAAACGGCCAAACTCAAAGATTATGTTCCGGTTGGCTTCATAGACAGAGACAAATCTACGCACGGAAAGCGCATGCAGGGCTTGAAAGTGCTGGGGGATTTGAAGTCGATGAAGTCGCAAATCAAAAAGCACCGGGTCCACGAAGTCTTCATTGCCATTCCCGAAGCCACCAATCGGACCGTAAAAGAGATCATGCAAGCCGCCAAAATTCCCGAATGGGAAGTTAAATTCAAGATCGTCCCTTCCATGATGGACATTATGAGCGGCAAGTTGCGCATAAACCAGATACGGGATGTGTCGATCAACGATTTGCTCAGCCGGCCGAACATTACGCTGGACGACACGCATGTGCGCAAGCAATTAACGGCAAAGACCGTGCTGATTACGGGCGCCGGCGGCTCGATCGGCAGCGAGATTTGCTACCAGGTTGCTGCGTACAAGCCGGCGCGCATGATACTTCTTGACGCGGGGGAGGAAAATGCGTATCACATCGATCAGGGGATAAAGAAACGACACAGTGATGAGGTTGCCATTCATACCGTCGTCGGCAATATCGCCGATAATGGGTTTATGGATTTGCTGTTACGCGAGCATAAGGTCGACTTCATCTTCCATGCGGCGGCTTATAAGCATGTGCATTTGATGGAATGGAATCCGCTTGCCTGTATCAAGAATAATGTGATGGCTACGGCAAACCTGGCAGCGTATGCGGAGCGATATGGCGTCAAGCAATTTGTCATGATCTCGACGGATAAGGCAGTGAATCCGCGTGGATTGATGGGTATCTCCAAGCGTATTGCCGAGCGTGTCGTGCTGGAGCGTGATCCGTCCGGGACGTTGTTCAATGTCGTGCGGTTCGGCAATGTGCTGGGCTCGAGTGGAAGCGTAATTCCACACTTCCAGAGACTGATTCGGGAAGGCGGCCCCATAACGGTGACCAGCCCGGAGGCAAAACGTTACTTTATGTCGATTCCCGAGGCCGTACAGCTTGTGCTGCAGGCGTCAACGTTGAATCAGTCAAACACGATTTTTCTACTTGATATGGGAGAGCCGGTGTTTATTGCCGATCTTGCGAAGAATTTGATTGAGCTTTCCGGATTGAAAGTCGGGGAGGATATTGAGATCGAGTATACCGGTTTGCGGGCGGGGGAAAAGCTGTTTGAAGAGTTGTTGACAGAAAGCGAAGATATCGTTAAGACGCCCTTTGAAAAAATTCGCATGCAGAAGAACAAGAATTTTGATCCGGATAAGGTGAATAAGTTTGTGCATGATTTGCGGACGATTGTCGAGTTGGGAAATGTCAAGACGCTCTATGATAATATGAGTGACCTGGTTCCGGAAATGACGGGGCCGGATTTTAAGGAGTTTCGGGAGAATATGTTTGCGTAGTTGATATAAAATATACGCATAGTGCCTGGAATCACTACATAATAATGAATTCCCGACTCCACGGCAATGACATGGCATTGAACTTCAAAGCTTCGGATTCTTCCGGCGGGCTGCTTAAGCGCTCAATGGGGCGCCTAAGCGCACATTCGAGCATGAATAAAAATCGACTGCTGTTTGCAGTAATCACGGCCCTTCTGCTCCTCCAATTCCTCGGCCTCAACTTCGGCTTGCCGCAGCAGTACCATCCCGATGAATACTACATCAACATAAAAACCTTCCAATTATTCAACAGTCTGAAAAATCTTGCATTCGAAAAAGACAAATACATGCTTGGGATTCGCTGGGTGTATTTTGCATCCTTTGTTGTGGTATTTGGAGTAGGCAGAGTTGTCGGGGCGTTTGAGTCGTTTGCCGATTATTACGCGCATTACTTTGCATTTGGGAATCCATACGTCGACGGTGCTTCGCCGTGGTTTTACCTGCCGCCGAGATGCATTTCCTTTCTGTTTTATGTCGGGTGTATCGTACTGGTGTACTTCATTGCGAAAAAGCTGGCGGGCAGGGATGAGTATCGTCATTTCCCCTGGATCGTAACGTTGACGGCGGTTTTATTGCCGGGGGGCTATTTGTATTCGCATTATGGGACGCGTGAGTCGGCTACCTGCTTTTTCACGCTGCTGATGATATACCACGCGGGATGGCTATTTCGGCCCGAGAAATGGTCGAGTGTGCTTGCCGGCGGAATTTTGCTGGGGCTGGGCACCGGCATCAAAGAGAATGCCGGCATTTTCGTGGTGCTGTACGGCTTCAGGATGTTTTGGGCGATGAAAAAGGGGGTGTTGAGGTGGCCGCAACTGGCAGTGCACGGGGCAATCTTTACTGCAGCGACCTTCGGCGCTTTTTATCTGATCAATCCGCAACGTATTGCGCTAAGCAATGTGAATCGGGTCGTTGCGTTGTACCGCAAAAGTGAGGATCGAAGATTTACGGTCGAATATTCGGCAACGCATGGGGTGTATCCGCTGGCATTCATGCGGGAATTTTCACTGCCGGGAATTGTACTTCTGGTGATTGGCGCGATAGTCGCATGGGTGAAGAAGCCGCAGACGCGTCAGATTGCGCTCATCGTGCTGGGAACCTACATAGCACTGGACTTTACCAAAGCTACCGGACTCAAGGCCGACCGCTATATCATGAATGTATTTCTGCCGTTTTTGCTGGTTGGCGCGACCGGGCTCTATGCCTGGTTGCAGAAGAAAAGATGGACGCGTTGGATGTGGGTGCTGCCGACGGTCGTATTGCTGTTTAACGGCAGGGAGTTGGCATCGATATTTCTCAATTTCAACGGGCATGATACGCGCAGGGTGGCCGGTGCGTGGATTGATAAGCATGTCCCGCGCTCGAGCAGAATTGCACGGGAGACGATTTACACGCCGTATCTCGATCCGGGGGAATATGACAGTGTGCATGTCGAATGGATCCTGGGGTTGCATGATCTCGATACGCTGCGTGCGCGTAAATTCGATTATCTGATAATCTCGCATCAATTTCATTCCGGCTGGGCGTATGGCGAACATGTCAAGCAGAATTACGCAGCCTTCCTGCCGTATGCGGTAAAGAAATTCGATACCGCCTGGAGACCCCGCCTGAATAATTTCCACAGCCCGGCAATATGGGTATGCAAGATTCAATAAGTTGTAGAAAGCGTAAGCAAGTGCCGCCGATGTGGGCGTCATCCCGGTAGGCTGTGAAAAGCATGCCGGTAAGCGCAACATCCCCCTGATATATTTTCGGTACGTTTCAAAGTGCAGTTGCGTGCCGTAAGTCCGGTTTTTTCGCTGTTGGAGCCGGCGGATACGAAACATATTCTTATATGTGTGAGAGTTGAGCCTGGATGTGATACGCTTTAATGCAGTATTTCTTGTAGTGAGCCTGGTGAGTTTGACTGCATGGTCACTCGAGCCGACCGGTATCCGTGACAAATATGCGATCTACTTCAATGCTTCCTACAACGCCCGTCGCGGACATCTGGACATTCGCAACATGCGGCAGGATACCGCGCAGGAACCGCTTTTTCTCTGGGGCGGCGGGCTTGCGCGGCGCTATTATCTCAATAGGTGGTCGCGGCTGCAATTTGCCTTTTTCTTCAACGTGGGCGGCGTTGACGTCGATACCCTTGAAAATGCCCAGATTATTGAGAGCGGGGCCGTGAGCTTTCACGATCTGTATTACCGTCAGTCCTATACCCATTTTGCTCTGGAGCCGGAACTGCATGTTTTTCTGCCCTCACGTCGCAAGGCCCTCCTCTACCTGCGCGCCGGGGCCGGATTCAACTTCATGAAGATGGAAGAAAAAGGCCTGATTGATCTCGAAGACGAACTGTTTCGTTCACCGGTAGAAGTTCCGGATAATATGTCGGGACAATCATACAGCATAAATCCGCAAATTGGCGTCGGTGTTGAGTTTGCTGTCGGGGAGCGATCCAAATTAACGCTGTCATATCTTAACAAATACATGTTTCCGCTCGCGTATAAATTCAGCCGTTCGATGCCGCTTGGTGGCGTGGATTACTGGGAGAGCTTTCGAGTGCATATGCTGCAGATCGGACTGGCCTGGGCGGGTGAGTAAACTGAATAAAATCGGGGCATTTTCTGGGGCGCTGCCGTCGGGCAGATTCGAAAAAAATTGTCTTTGTCAGCATATTGGTGTATAATATGGCTGTGAATTTTTGAGGTAACGTCTGTTGAATGACATCTGATAGTATCCCGGCATCAGAGCTTGAGATGTTCCGGATGAATAGCTGTGGCTAAAGTAGGAATACTCTGCCAATGAATATAATCTCGTCGATACTGAGTGAAAACTACTATTTCCTGGTAACAATCTTCACCGCGCTGTACAGTATTGGTATTATTATCTATTTGTCCGAGAGATTTCATTATTCACGTCCCTCGCGTGGGTTGATCATATTCCTGGTCTACATTTTTCTGTGGTCGGTCAAAGATTCATTCATGTCCATTGTCCATGATCAGTTGACGACCAGTCAGTTGCTGACCATGGCTGTCGTGCTTTCGCCATTGTGGTTGTTCAGCCCCAATGCGGCATTTTCGATGCTGATCAGCGTGTATAACTCGGCGGCGCCGCTCAACAGGCGATTTCGGAAGGTAAAGCAGGTACATGTGCTTATGGCGGGTATGTCGTTGACACTGTACTTAGTATCATTAATCAATCCAGCCTTTATGTTCGCCACCTTTTCAAAGGGGACGCTTGATTATAATTACAGCGCAGGTCCCGCTTTTTATCTGTTCTTCGCCGTAATCCTGCTGGCCTCGGTGGTGCCGAGCATCTCCTTGCTGAGGATATCACTCAACGCCAGAAAGTCCGAAGCCTTTTTTGTCGGCGCCGGGGCGCTTTTTTCTCTGGCGGTCATTATTCCCGGCAATATTATTCCGCCAATCATCGCTGAATCGCTCACTCGGCGCATGGGATGCCTCAGTGTTTCAATTATGTGTGGATTCACCTTTTTGGGCATCGTGAAGTATGGCCATATTTTTTCGGTGGAGGCGCTCAAAAGCGAAAAAGAGCGCTGGAAGAACATCAGCCTGAGCCTGCAAACGCTTGTCGAGCAGATTGACGTAAATCAGATGTTTCAAAGTATCTGCTCCTATGCCAATGAAATTTCCGAATCCGAATTTGTATGCGTTCTAACCTTCAACACGGATTTGAAATCCTACCAGGTTAAGGCGCTGGCCTACAGGGACGACCCGGTCGTTGAGGGAGTGCTTCCAAAATTGCCGGTGACACTGTATGCGACTCACTCCTGCGAAAATGCACCACAGTTGCAGGCATTTTTGCATTCCAGAGAAATTCAGCAGGCGATTAATGCACGGGATATCTTTGCGGAAATTATTGATGAACAGATAGCGGCAAAGGCAAATGAACAACTTCAGCTTCAACAGATTGTTTCGGTTCCCATCATGCACCGCAAAAAGATACAGGGCGCAATGCTGTTTTTCCGCAGGTACACGACCGAGGAGAAAAGCACCTTCAAGGTGTTTTCCATGCAATGTTCGCTTATTTTGAAGTTTTCGTCGCAAATTCGGGAGTTGCAGGGAAAGAAAAAACTCGAAGAAGCACTGGTTCAGGCTCAGAAAATGGAAGCGATCGGGCTGCTTGCCGGCGGGGTCGCGCACGATTTCAATAATTTGCTTGCAGGAATATCGGGATTTGCACGGCTCATTAAACGCAAGCATACCAGAGACAATCCCGGACTGGAAACATTCGTCGATCCGATTATAGATGCAACAGTCAAGGGCTCGGCGCTCACCAAACAGTTGCTGGCCTTTGCCCGCAAGGGTAATTACCAGGTCGTAGCACTCGATGCAGAAGAGATTGTTCAGGATGTAATCGGGCTGCTCAGTCGTACCATCGATAAGCGTATCGAGATAAAAACCGTATTTCAAGCGACTTCGCCGGTAATTATGGGCGATCCGGCGCAGGTGCAGAATGCCCTGCTTAATCTGGGCCTCAACTCACGCGATGCCATGCCCAACGGAGGTGTTTTGACCTATGCGACAGCGGCGGTCACGGTGGATGACGCTACACAGCAGCCTGATAAATATCGCATGCAGCCGGGAGACTATGTCGTCATAATTGTATCGGATACCGGAATCGGCATGGACAACGATACCTGCCAGCGTATGTTCGAGCCGTTTTTTACCACCAAAGCAACCGGCAAAGGTACCGGGCTGGGGCTGGCCGGCGTCTATGGAGCGGTCAAAGGGCATAACGGCTATGTTGAGGTGGAATCGTCGCCCGGTGCGGGAACCGAAATCAAAGTACTCTTTCCGGCGGCGGTTGACAAAAGCGCAAATAAAGCTCCGGCGAAATTCGATAATGCAGTAGTAAACGGCAAAGGCCACGTCCTCATCGTTGACGATGAAGATATTGTCCGCGACAGCTCCAAAGCCATTCTCACCGAACTGGGCTACTCGGTTTCGCTGTGCAAGGACGGTAAAGAGGCTATCGAGTTGTACAAAAAGCGCTCCCGCGACATCGATTTGGTGATACTGGATATGATTATGCCGGTGATGGGTGGTTATGATTGCTTTTCCGAGCTGCAAAAGATAAACCCTGATGTAAAAGCAATTATTGCCACCGGATATTCCATATCGGAGGATACGCAGCGCATCGCGACCAAGGGTATCGCGGGATTTATTCAAAAGCCGTTTGATGACTGCCAGCTTTCACAAATCATCGCCAATGCCCTAAATCAAACCACTCGACAAGGCGCTGCTTCAGCTCGCGGTTAAACAGCGAGACGATGCCGGAGGTTGACTGCGCTGCATTTTCTCTGCTCAGGGTTGTGCAAAATTCGAGATGGGGGCGCGCGCCGCGATATTGCGGCTCTTTTGGCGGGTGGTGTAAATAACGTTCGATTAGCTGCAATTCCGAATCCACCATAAGCGAGGACTGGTAATAGTAGCGCAATGGTCTCTGTGAAAGATACAACGAACTGCCAAGCACTTTTTTGCCGTCTATGGCAAGATCGCTCAAACCCTTTTCCTGAATGGCGAGATGGGAAGCGTATTCGCCAAGCAGGGAGATCATGGCAAGATGGATGCGTGAGAATAGAGAGGCAATGGAATCTTCCCGTCGGCGCAGTCCGGCAACTATCGTAATAACCATACCCGGTGACAGCACAACAGTACCGCCGCCGCCGCGTCGTTTGATGACGGGGACCTTGTCCTGATCGCACAAATCAAGATTGATTTCCTTTTCGGGTTTGCATGCCGGCCCATGGATGACTTCAACCCTATCCTGTTCGTATGCAAAAACCCAGGGAAGGTGTTGCGTTGCTCCATAAAGAAACAAGCCGTCGTTTTTCCTGAGGGGTGGGGGGAATTTCGGCAGATCCATGCATTCCAAAATATACCAGCGACCGCACAAGTGCAATTGACAAATTACTTCCCGGCTTAGCACGCGATACTATATTATGAACGTGAAAACACTTGTCTGCCGGCACCTGAGCGTGAGGGCGACAGGCAAATCATGAGCCACGAACCGCGCACTTCTCTGGATGGAGGGGGAGTGCTGTTCGGGATGCACAACTCGGAGCACTGCGCATGAGCCAACGACCGGTGGTTAGACTTTCCGGATGTGATTTGACTATTGATGATATTGTAGCCGTCGGCGTTGGCGACAAACGTGTCGAACTGGATGAGGCAGCATTGGAGCGTTGCACGGCCTCGCGGCGGTTTCTCGAAGATGAAGTGCATGCAAAGCGTATCATATACGGTGTCAACACGTCCTTCGGGCCGATGTGCAACAAGATAATCAGTGAGGCCGAGCTTGAAGCGCTTCAGGTAAATCTAATTCGCAGTCACGCTGCAGGATTGGGCGATCCCCTGCCGCATTACATTTCGATTGCCGTGCTGGTTGTCAGGCTGAACAGCCTTGTCAAGGGCTTCTCGGGTGTGCGACTGGAATTGCTGCATTTTATCAGGGATATGATCAACAAAGGCGTGGCGCCCTATATCCCCGAATGCGGCAGCGTGGGTGCTTCGGGCGACCTGGTGCATCTTGCGCATATGGGGCTGACGATCATCGGCGAAGGTAAAGCGTATCTGAAAGGTCAATTGATAGAGGCTTGCGCGGCGCTTCGCCAGGCCGGTCTGGAACCGTTTGTGTTGAGCTTCAAGGAAGGTATTGCCTTGATCAACGGCACCAGCGCCATGACGGCGCTTGCCGCATTCGTCGTATTTACGTCGCGCAAACTGCTGAATCTTGCTTGTGTCAATGCCGGGTTTACGATCGAGATCTTCGGCGGCATCGATGACGCGTTTGATGCGGATTTGCACGCAGTCAAGCCGCATCCCGGCCAGGTGAAAATTGCCTCCATAGTTCGCAAGCTGTATGCCGGATCGGGAAATATAACCCTGCGCCAACATGTCCACGAACTGATTCGCAAGCAGGAAGCCCAGGGCCCTGTTTTCGAAACAAGCATCAACGTGCAGGATGTTTACTCGATTCGTTGCACTGCACAAATTCTGGCGCCGGTACTGGAAGCGGTTGAGGCGGCGGCCAAGACCGTTGCAATCGAGGCCAATTCCAGCAATGACAATCCGGTGATTATTCCCGAAAAGAAAAAAATCATACACGGCGGCAACTTTCACGGGCAGAGCATCGCTTTTGCCATGGACACGGTGGCGATGGCGATTTCTGAAATGTGTACCCTGTCCGAGCGGCGCCTCAACAAGCTGCTTGACAAAAACCTCAATGAAGGATTGCCGGAGCATTTGATTGCCGGAACGGTCGGCCTGACAATGGGATTCATGGGTGCGCAGTATTTGTCAACCTCAACGACGGCCGAGAACCGTCAGCTTGCCAACCCGGTGGGAACGCTGTCGATATCCTGCAATGCTTCGAATCAGGATGTCGTGAGCATGGGTACGATCGCTGCGCGCAAAGCATTCAAAGCGGCCAGCAACGCCAAGCATGTTCTGACGCTCGAGACGCTGGCCCAACTGCAGGCGCTTTCCTTTCGCAATGCCGCGAGAATGGGTGCTTCCATCAGGAAGGTTTATGATATCTTGCATGAACATTTTGAAGTATATGACAACAGCCACAACTTTCATGACGACCTGGTGAAATTCCGCAAACTGCTGTTTTCGAGTCAGATATTTGATGATTTATCGGTGTATGTGGAGTGATGAAATTTAAAAACCTTATATAAGTTTTAAAGTCTTGCGGGCTTGAGGTGATGTGCCGGTGTCTTGTGCCGATATACTTGATATCGACCCCGCTTAGCTTTGCTTAATCGTTTCTTCATTCCAATAGTCATAAAAATTCAGCCACGTGCAGGGGTGCTTTCTGACAACGGACTCCATTAATCCCACAAACTTTTTGATTGCCGCATCGATTTCGTGCTGACGCGTTGCACGTGCGAGTTTTCCTGAAATCAGTGCTGGTTGCGCCTGCAGGTGATAGTGCTTCAAGCCGTGTTTGGTGACGAAAAACGGGATCAGTGGTGCGCCGGATGCTGCGGCAATCTCGTATGGGCCTGCGGGAAATGATGCCGGTGCTCCCAGAAACGTGCACTCCGTGCTCTTTTGCGTGAGAACGCGGTCCCCCAGCATGCAGACAATTTCGCCCCGGCGCAGGGCGGAGAATATCGGCAAGGCCATATCCAGGCCCTCCTCGGAAATGGCGATGATCGCTACTTTGCGCTGCTGAGTTGCCTTGCTGAAAATTTTTTCGATGTCTTCGCGTTCATTGTCAAGCATGACAATGTTTACTTTTGCATCAGTGACATCGGCCAGAAGGCTTCCGGCCATTTCCCAGTTGCCAATGTGAGAGCCCAGCAGGATGATGCCGTTGCCCTGTGCCAGAGCCTCCAGAATGATGCTCTCACCTTCCTTGCTGTACGTGAACGGCAGTTTTCTGCACAGCAGTGCCGCCAGCCGGTCGATGAGCGACACGCCGAAGGCATAATAATGTCGCCAGAGATGAAAGAATGTCGTATTTTTGCCCAGGTGCGCTCGGTAGTTTTGCAAGGCCCGGTTTGATGCTGCATCCTTCAGTGCGTAGGAGAAGCTGACAGCTACCAGCAGCGCGTATGCAGGATACACACCGAAATATTCGATTAGCCTGAAAAATATCCAGTTCCCCCACCCGCTGCCTTGGGCTCTGCCGTCCCATTGCGGCGCGGCATGCTTCTTTTTCACCGTTTCAACATCCTATTTTCATAAGTGGTATCTGCGCACGTTTTAATATAGCTGATTACCCGATTGCAAATGCGTCAAACCATAGGGACTCATGCAACAATCCACCGACCTTCTCAGAATAATTCTGCATGCAGACATGGATGCATTTTTTGCGTCTATCGAGCAGCGTGATAATCCTGAATTGCAGGGCAAACCGGTGATTGTGGGTGCACAGCCCGGCCATCGGGGCGTGGTATCGGCAGCAAGCTATGAGGCGCGTCAATTCGGCATCCATTCGGCCATGCCCGTTTCTCAGGCCTGGGTACGTTGTCCGCAGGGCAAGTATGTGCAGCCGCGCATGAAAGTATATACGCAGGAATCAAGGTTCATCATGAGCATTTTTCGCGCATTTGCGCCGCTGGTCGAGCAGGTAAGCGTTGATGAAGCATTTCTTGACATCTCCGGAACCGGCAAACTCTGGGGCAGTCCCGCGGAAGCCGCAGTCGCCATTCAAAAAGAAATCTGGCAGCAGCGACGGTTGACATCCTCAATTGGCATCGCACCCAATAAATTTCTGGCAAAAATTGCCAGCGATTTCAACAAACCCAACGGGATTACCGAAGTGCCCGTCGACCGGGAGGGGATTGTCGCCTGGCTGAGCAAGCTGCCGATCGAGCGCATGTGGGGCATCGGCAGAAAAAGCCGGGAGGTTTTCTACCGCATTGGCGTCAAAACGATTGGCGACCTGCAGCGGATGACGGAAGAAAATCTTCACAAACGCTTGGGCAAAGCCGGCAAAAGCCTGTACCATCTGGCGCGGGGCGAGGATTTCCGGACGGTTGGCGGGTATGAAGGCGCAAAATCGATTTCCCGCGAACATACCTTCGGCAGCGATACGGATGACGTCGAGCTCTGGCGGCGGGTACTGCTCTCCCTGTCCCGCAGCGTGTCGCGTCAAGCCCGTAACGAAGCCGTCAACGCCAGCACGATTGTCTTCACCTGGCGGTTGCAGGACTTCTCCCGTCACTCTTGCAGAATGACCAGATCGGCGCCGACGCATCTTGCCAAGCACATTTACGAAGGCGCACTTGAGCTTATGGAAAAAGCCGCTGTTGTCGGTCGCAAGCTGCGTTTAATCGGGGTCGGCATCACCAATTTCGATGTCGGCATGCAGCAGAATCTCTTTGATAACTGGGAAAATGAAAGCGCCTGGGAAGCCTCCGAGGCGGCAATGGATGCGTTGAACAAAAAATTCGGACGCAAGTCCATCTTCAAAGGGGGAGAATCCGGACTCGATATGCGCCCCCGTTGCTGATATGGGCCCGAAACCGGTAATGAAATCTGTGCCCTCTACCGATACTAGGAGTAAACCACTGCACCAGGGGGGAAGCGCCTTGTGATCAGCGTCATTGTATGCTCCCGCTGCGAGCCGCACTGGAAGAGCCACGAAGAAAACGTAGCCACCACGATCGGCGCGCCGTGCGAATACCTTCGAATTGACAACAAGGAAAACCGGCTGGGCCTGTGTGCGGCTTATAATGAGGGTGTCGCGCGCTCATCCGGCGACATTCTGGTTTTTGTGCACGAAGACGCTTTTTTCCTGGAGCCGGGATGGGGCGCCGTGCTGGAGCGCAAGTTTGCCGAGCCTGCCGTGGGCCTGATTGGTGTTGCCGGAACGCAGTACCTCATGGAAAACGATTTGCGCTGGCACCAGGCGGGGCAGCCGTTTATTCGCGGGCGGGTTATTCACGATTTGCGCACGCGGGGGATTTATGCATTGTCGGTGATGTCGTGGGACAAAGCCGATGCAGAGGTCGTTGCCGCCGACGGGGTATTCCTGGCAATACGTGCAAGTCTTTTTGACCGCGTTTGTTTTGATGAGGATGCATTCGGCGGCTTTCATTTTTATGATCTTGACATTTGCATGCAAGTGCGCAGGCATGCCCGGTGCATCGTTACCTGGGATGTGCTGGTGGTGCACTTTTCCGAAGGTATGCGGGATGAAGGCTGGAACGCGGCCGCACAGGCGTTCCGGGAAAAGTATGCTGCATGGCTCCCGGTCAGTTGTGCCGCCGGTCGGCCGGATCCGAATCGGGCAATACCGGCTAAAGATTATGATATCAAAGGCAAGGTGCCGCAACTTGACATCGGGTAGTGGACAGATAGCGCATGGAGAAGGTCTGAGCTTATGAGCAGCGTCGGCATCGTCATTCCGGTTTGCAATTGCCTCGAGTATACGCGTCGCTGTATCCGGAGCATTCGGGCACATTGTCGAGAAGTGGGGCCGCAAGTTGTTATTGTCGACAATGGATCGAATGACGGCACCGGCGAGTTTCTCTTGGCACAGGCTCGGGAGGCAACGATCATCACCAACAGCGTCAACCGCGGGTTTGCCGCAGCCTGCAACCAGGGGGCACGCGCGGTTTCGGCAGACATAGTCGTCTTTCTGAATAATGACACGCAGGTGCTTGCCGGCTGGCTGGAGAAGCTGATTGAGGCGAGCGCATCGACCGTTGATATCGGTGCTGCCGGCAGCAAATTGCTCTATCCCGATCGAAGGGTGCAACACGCCGGCATAGCCATGTTCTATGACAAGACGCCTTACCACATCTACGCCGGTTGCCCCGAAGAGGCTCTGTGCGTCACCAGGCAAAGAACGTTTGCGGCATTGACGGCGGCCTCATTGCTGGTGCCGCGAGAGCTGTTTTGCACGGCCGGTGGCTTTGACGAGGAGTATGTAAATGGGCTCGAGGACGTTGACTTATGCTTGAGGCTGCGTGCGCTGGGCAGGCGGCTGATGTATGCACCGCAAAGTGTTGCCGTACACTACGAGTCGCAAACCCCCGGCAGAGGAATACATGCGCAAAAAAACGAGCGGCTGTTTCATGCGCGTTGGGATCGGCATATCGCGCAGGACGACCTGATGTATCTGCTGGAAGATGACATGGAAGTGCTCTTCTATCCGGGATCGGCGGCACCGGCATTTGTTCCGCGCGGGCAGGCGCGCGCCGAAATTGGTCCCAATCTGCAGGTTGCCGAAGCTCTGGAGCGCTCTGGTCGGTTGCACAAGGCAATGAACGCACTCGCTCAACTTTGCCGCATAGCACCCTATAGCGCAGATATCCTTCACCAGTGCGAATCCGTCGCCCGGTCGGTCGGCAACAGGCAACTTGCCGCTGCATGCCGTCAACGCCTCGCAACCCTTGCGCGGTATGCCGCACGAAGCAGGTCGGGTAATTGCGAACTCACCGCCAAGGAATCAACATGATCAGTGTAATCGTTTGTTCCCGCAACGAAAAGCAAAGCGCCCTGCACCAGCAGAGCGTTGCAAACACCATTGGCCATGCGTATGAATACGTACGGGTTGACAACAGCAATACCGCCTTCAGCCTCTGCTCGGCTTACAACACTGGTGTTGATCGGGCGCAGGGGGATATCGTTGTTTTTGCGCACGAAGATGTCTTTTTTCTGGAACCCGATTGGGGCGGCGTGCTGGTGCGGAAATTTTGTGATAATCCGCAGATCGGGCTGGTCGGGGTTGCCGGATCGCAGTACCTGCTCAAGCAGTTTCCCGGCTGGCCGGCGGCGGGGCAACCGTTTCTCAAGGGTAAAGTGCTGCACGAAATTGACGGCAGGTATCTGCTGTCGGTGTTTTCGCATGAAAAAGGTGATGCAGAGGTGGTGGCGGTAGATGGATTGTTTTTTGCGGTCCGCAGCGAATTATTCAATTCGATCCGCTTCGACAGTGAGAATTTCAACGGGTTCCATTTTTATGATCTTGACATTTGCATGCAGGTACGCAAAAGCCATTCGTTGATCGTTACCGATGACATACTGGTCAAGCATCAGTCCCGCGGTTCATTCGATAAAACCTGGAAACTTTTCGGAGACCGGTTTGTGCAAAAATATGCGAACGAGCTGCCCGCTGCTTGTGTTGAGGGGACACCCCAACCGGAGAACTTCAATAAATTTGATTCGTTTGACATTACCGCAAGAATTGCTCAATCGCCGTTTGCACAGGCATGAGCGGTACGTTGCAGCAATGCAATGAATTTCGAAAAATCAATGCTTTGCAGCGTGTTTTTCACAAATTGATGCGTATGACTTCACATATCTTAAAAAAATTCATATAATTATAGATATATGCGCCGGCAGGATATCTTTCACTGGCTTTTTATGCGCTTAACCTGTTATTTTATGTGATATGCCATCCGACACTGATGAAATTAAGGGCTTAAATAACCGATCATGGCTGGTATATGGTCTGGTTTTGCTCATCGCGATGATCGCCTCTTTGGTTATTGGCAGACGGTATCTCAATATCGGACTGAGCATGGTGGTTACGGGCGTTGTTGGCGGCATCTGGCTGATTGCCCTGCGAAGTTGGCTGTGGTCGGTCCGCACCGAGGCTGTTCGAAAGATAGCCAAAGCCCGCAAAACTGCGCGTCGCTATCAGAATACCGCCCGGTATTTCGAAAGCATTCTGCAGGATTCCTCTGATATCATTTTTACGGTAGACGACGAGGGATTGATGCTGAAATTCAACAAAGGCTCACAGCTTCACTTCGGCTACAGCCAGGAAGAGATAGTGGGAAAGCCGTTCAAGGTGCTCTTCGTCAACGAGGCCGACAAGCGCAAAATACTCGATACCGTGCTGCGTGCCGGCAAATCCGTGAACGAAGAAATTCCGATGAAAACGCGCGAGGGTGAGATCATCTACTGTAATCTCAGCATGTCTGAAATGAAAGATGAGGCGGGATCGATCATCGGCATGGTGGTTACCGCCAAGGATATCACGCAGCGCAAGAAGCTCGAAATCGAACTGCTCAAAAAGAATGAATTGCTCGAAAGGCTGGCCCGCACCGACAGCCTGACCGCGCTGTTCAACATCCGTCATTTTTATGATGAAGTCAAGCGGGAGCTGTCGCGCATCAAACGTAATCCGGAGCGTCCGCTTTCGTTGATCCTGCTGGACATCGACCATTTCAAGGAATACAACGACACCGAGGGACATCAGATGGGCGACAAGGTGCTCAAATCGCTGGCCCAGGTAATCAAAGTTTGCATTCGTAAAGACATCGATTCCGCCTATCGCTACGGCGGTGATGAATTCATAATCCTGCTGCCCGACACCGGCAAGGATCAGGCGCGGCATGCGGCGGAGCGCATCCAGAAGCAGTTTGGCGCCTTTCGTTTCGGGCGCACAAGCCTGTCAATCGGTATTGCCGAAGCTGAGGTGGGAGAGAGTGAGAAGAGTCTGGTCAAGCGGTCGGACGAGGCAATGTATCGCTCCAAACGCGGGGGGCGTTCACGTATTACGGTGTGACCGTATTCGATCCATGCACACGGCGCCGGCAAGCGCGACGTTAAGCGATTCGACCTTTCCGGAATTCATCTCGATTGTCAGCATGTGATCGATCGTATCACGCAAGCTGCGGCTCAGGCCGTTACCCTCGTTGCCCAGGACCAGTGCATGGCGTTGGGGAATATTTTGCAGCGGCGCCGGCGCGGGGATGGATGAAGTGCCGACCAAACTGTATCCTTGCGAGCTCAGATGCTTTACCGATGCAATAAAGTCGTCGACTTTGCGCAGCCAGAGCGCATAGACCGATCCGGCGGTTGCCTGGATAACTTTCGGGGCAAAGGGATCTGCGCATCCGGCACTGAGCAGTATGCCGTCATAGTCGAATGCGGCGGCGGCTCTTATCAACGCCCCGACGTTGCCGGGATCCTGCACGTCCTCAAGTACCACAATCCGTGTTCCCGGCTCTTCGGGCAAATAATTCGAGTAGACCTTATCGGGGATGCTCGCAACGGCCAGCGGACCCCGGGGGGTGATCGACGGTGACAGCGACCCGTATTCGGCCTGCGTTACGAAGCGCCGGGGGCCTGCATAATTCATCGGCAGGTCGCGCTCAAAGGTTATGATTTCGATGATATGATCGGGGCAATAATGCAGCACCTGCCCGATTGCCCGGCGCCCTTCGATCAGAAAGCAGCCTTCCGTTTTGCGCAGACGTGGCTTGGCGGCCAGGTCCCGGTACCATTTGAACGGCTTTAAAATTCGATTTCCTCCCTGAAGGTCGGCAACCATTCTTTAAGCAATTTAAGTTGCTGTAAGGTATTCGGGTTATAAATAATGATCGTGCGCTTATGTGTGCCGTGCATGGTTTTGGTATTGTCTGTTCTGGTACAGAGCGCCTTGAGCTCGATCAGCTCGTCGAGTATTTCCGGATGCACATGGCGGCCTTTGCCGGTGCGCTCCAGCTCCAGCTCGACCTGGGCCATGCCGATTTGCACAAACCGGTTTTGCATGATTTTGCCGTTCTTTTCTCCGGCCAGGGCGATCAGCTCGATTAATTCGTGTGCTTTATCGGAGAGGTGCTCACCGGGAAATTCGATGCCGCGCTGTTGTGAGCGAAGGTACTGCATGTAAAGATTGAGAGCCGTGACATGCTGGATGTGCAGCTCCTCCCGGCCTGCCCCGTCTTTGTGGATCAGTACGAAGCCCTTTAATATCAAATGCAAAAAAACGTTCTCCGATTCCAGCCCCCCCAGTCCGATGATCGCGTAGAGCAACTCTTTGAGGCGGTCGACGAACAGCGCAGGTGCGCAATTGTCCCGAGCATGCTGCTCATGCAGCAGCAAAATGACTTTGACGGCGCCGGCGAGGTTTTTATTGACAATGTCAATGCCGGTCTTTTTCATGGTGGAGCGCAGACGCTTGACAACCACCTGGATGATATTTGAAAGCCACGAGGGAGTTTTTGCGACGGTCTGCTGCAGCAGGGCTTCATCGATTACTGTGGCGAGCGTTTCCTCGACTACCTGAGCCGTTGCCCCTCGCGGCTGCTTATCCAGCAGGGACAGTTCACCCAGCACGCTGCCGGGACCAAGCCTGGCAAGCTCTATCGTGCTTTCGCCCTCCTGCTTGAGAATACGGATCAAACCGGAGCGAATGATGTACATTTCGGTGCTGGTCTCGCCCTCGATAAACATGAGCGATCCCTTGTGAAAGGTGCATTCATGCCGATTGAGGATGTTTTTTCCCGCGCCCACCTTTGATGCAGTACTCAACCGGAGCCTCCCTGATGCGATTCAAACCGCGGCAGCCACTCCTGTAGTTTCTTCAACCGTGAAAGTGTTGAGCGTTTGAAAAGTATGTGTACATCGAACTGGTCGGGAACTACGTTGATGAGATTGCGCCGCTTTAGCTCCAGGAGATTTTTTTCGATAACCTCCGGCTTGCTGTCGGACATATCTTCCAGAAGCGCCGATTTGCCCAGCAGCGTTCCTTCCTCGGTTTCGGAACCGGACTTCTGCGCAACATAGGCTATGTTGTTGAAAAGTCCGATCGCTTCGCGGGGAACCGTCAGTTCGGGAAAGCTTTTTCCTTGACTTTTGAGAATGAGATACTCTTCGAACAGTTTTAGAATTTCCAGGTCGGGAATGCAGATGTGGCGATTTTTGCCGGTGTCTTCTTCAAGTGCCAGTATGGCGCGCCGAGCAAGATCGTTGAGTATGGTTTCGATCTCCTTGCGCTTGAGCCTGCACACATAAAAAGCTTCTCCGAGCAGCAGACTGTAGCTCAGGGCAATTGATGAGGCGAACTCGTATTTATGGCAGGGCAGCAACAGCAGCAGCAATGATACCACGCCGCGATGCTTGTCACGCAAAATAGCCATATCAATGCGTTTGTTGGCGTCGCGCAACCGGCTCACGACAATCTTGACGATACTTGACAGCCAAACCGGCACCTGCTGCATCGTTGCATGAAAGACAGCAGGATTTATCAACAGCGCTTTGGTGTCGGTTTTGGCTTTGACCGTTGCAGAACGCGGCAGGTTGTCCAGCAACGACATCTCACCGATGATACCCCCCTTCTCAATAGTAGCCAATTCTACCTCGCCATCGGGCGTATTCTTATACACGCCGACACTGCCCTCCTGAATTATGTAGAGCTCCTTTCCGGTCGTACCTTCCTCGAAGAGCACGGCATCGGTTTTTAATGCTGTTATGTTGCGGGGGGCCGGGCGTTTGCCTGTTTTAAGCGTAGTACGGACTACTCGAGACATGCACGAAACAGCCTTTCCGGAGCCAGACAAGATCCATAGAAAAAGGGAAGATAGGCACTATCTTCCCTTATATAATATATTTATGGCCGATTTTTTGAAAGGGGTTATTTCTTCTGTTTGATGCGGGTTGCCTTACCGGTGCGCTGGCGCAAATAGTAGAGTTTTGCCCTGCGTACTTTGCCTTTGCGCATGACTTTGATTTCGGTGATAAGCGGCGAGTTGAGTGGAAATATCTTTTCTACATAGACATTGCCGGATGATTTACGGACAGTAAAGGTTTTGGTCGAGCCGCCTCCGTTTTTTTGAATGACTACGCCCTGAAAGGCCTGCACGCGTTCCTTGTTGCCTTCTTTGATTTTCTGAGAGACGGCAATGGTATCGCCGGGATTGAATTCGGGCCGTTCCTTAACGATGTCGTCTTTTTGAATCTTGCGAATGATGTCGTGCACAGATTCCTCCTGTGTTATGGTAGGTCATTTGTGTTTATATCTTTGTGTTGATAGCGTTCCCACAGATCGGGACGTCTTTTCCGGGTTATTGCCTGAGCCTGATCTTTCTGCCAACGTTCTATGTTTGCGTGATGGCCGCTCAGTAGTATCTCCGGCACGCGCAAACCTTCAAATTCTTCGGGACGGGTATACTGCGGCGGCGAAAGCAATCCGTCATAAAACGAATCTTTTTCCGCACTGTCGCGGCAACCGATCGCTTCGGGCAGCAAGCGGGTAATTGCATCAATCAGCACCATTGCGGGGATCTCGCCGCCCGAAAGCACATAGTCGCCGATTGAGATTTCGCGGTCGATATAGTGCTGCCTGATGCGCTCATCAATGCCTTTATAGCGGCCGCATACGATGATCAAAGCTTCTTCAGGCTGCAGTTCCTCGACAACTCGATGGCACAGCGGCTCGCCCTGCGGCGTCATCAGGATTGTTTTCGGATTGTACTGTGCATGCTTTGCTGTGCCGGCACGGATCGCTTTTGCCAGGGGCTCCGGCTTGAGCAGCATGCCGGCACTGCCGCCGTAGGGATAATCATCGGCCGTGCGATGCCTGTCGGCGGCAAAGTCTCTGATGTCGGTAATGCCAATGGTTATCAGGCCCTTTTCGCGTGACCTCTTAACTATGCTGTCATCAAAGACGCCTTCAAACATCGACGGAAAAAGCGTACAGATTTCAAAGAACATTACAGAAGCTCATCCAGCATGGTTCTGTCTATCGTAATTTTTTTCGAAGGTATGTCGATACAGGTTACGGTTTCTTTCTGCATCGGAACCAGCACCGATCGTGTATCATGCAATTTGACTTCAAGCGCATCACCGGCCGGAAAATTGTGCAACCCGGCAACCCGGCCAAGCGAGCAGCCCTGCGTGTCGAACACTTCGGCTGATTCGAGCTCGAAGTGATAGTAAGCATCCGTTTCCAGCCGGGGGAGCAGAGCGTAAGCGATCAGCACTTCACAATTGCGCAGTTGCTCTGCGGCTTCCCGGTCTTCGTACCGGTCGAAAAAACAGTTGCACCCTTTTGGCGTCGGCCGGCAATCCCGCAGGCGGGCCTGCGCTCCGGATGCGCGCTTTAATTTCTTGAGAACAACCGGCGCCGGTAAAGCAAGTGATCGCAAGGCGCCCCCGTAGGCTTTGACGTGAACACCGCCGCCCAAGCCGAATGGCTTGAGGATGAGACCGATGGCGACGAAATCGTCAAGCGCACCATTTTGCGCCGGCGAAACCATTACTCGCTTTTGGCTTTTTTGGGACCTTTGGGCTTGCGTTTGCGTTCGGGCTTGCGCTCCACATTCAGCGTTTCCGCGTCGAGCCCTTTGCCCAGCGCTTCAACTTTTTCGAAAAAGCGATCCTGCTTGAGCAAATTGTGGACGGTTTCGGTTGGTTGCGCGCCCTTGTTAATCCAGTAGGCTACCTTATCGGTTTTAATCGTGAATTCTTTTGGATCAGCCTGCGGATTATACGTTCCCAGTGTTTCCAGGCAACGTCCGTCACGGCGCATGCGTGAGTCTGCGGCAACAACACGATACCGGCAAAGCTTCTTTCTGCCCGTGCGTGCTAAACGAATTTTAACTGCCAAGTTCTACTCCTTGGTGTAAGTTGTTGTGTAGCTGTTTTATTAATAGGGCGTAAGATTGCGCATGGCTGCTTTCTGACCGCGCTTACCGGCGATCTTGTTCATGCGCTTCATCATCGAACGCATCTGATCGAACTGCTTGAGCAAGCGGTTGACATCCTGAACGGTGGTGCCGCTTCCTGCAGCAATGCGCCGCTTGCGACTGCCGTCGATGATATTGGGCTTGGTACGCTCCTGCAGTGTCATGGAATTGATGACGGCCTCAATTTTGCCCAGCGCGCCGTTGTCGATGTCTTCTTCTTTTACCTGGTTGCCGACGCCGGGTATCATTGCCAGCAAGTCGCTGAGCGGTCCCATCTTTTTAATCTGCGCAAGTTGATCGAGAAAGTCCTGCAGAGTAAATGCATTTTTGCGGATTTTCTTTTCGAGCCGGGCACTCTTTTCGGTATCGAAGGTTTCCTGAGCTTTTTCAACCAGAGAAACGATATCGCCCATGCCCAGAATGCGTGAGGCCATTCGTTCGGGATGAAACGGTTCAATACCGTCGGGTTTTTCACTGGTGCCGATGAATTGCACCGGAATGCCGGTCACATTGAGAATGGATAACGCGGCCCCGCCGCGGGAATCACCATCCATTTTGGTAAGAATCACGCGGGTGAAGCTGATCTCTTTGTAGAATTCGGTGGCGACATTGACGGCATCCTGGCCGGTCATGGCGTCCGCCACAAAGAAAATTTCGTCGGTATCGGCAAGCTTGCAGAGCTGTTTGAGCTCCGTCATCATATCTTCATCGATATGCAATCTTCCGGCCGTATCGATAATCGCCAGCGAATTGTCTTCGACTCGGGCATGTTTGAGTGCGGCCTTGCAAATATCAACAGGAGCCTTCGTACGGTCGGCATAAACAGGGATGCTCAGCGATTTTCCCAGTGATTCGAGCTGGTCGATAGCAGCCGGCCGATAGGTGTCACAAGCTATTAACAGGGGACGATGCCCCTGCTTTCGAAAATGCAATGCCAGCTTCGCACAGGCGGTGGTTTTTCCCGAACCCTGCAAGCCCGCAACGATGACGACATTCAACCGGTTGGTGTGAAAACGAATCGGTTGAGCGGAACCGCCCATGAGTTCGGCCAGCTCATCGTGCACAATTTTAATGAATTGCTGGCCCGGCGTAACGCTGTCCAGAACTTCCTTGCCCAGGGCTTTTTCCCGCACCGATGCAACAAACGATTTTACGACGCGGAAATTGACATCCGCTTCGAGCAGGGCGCGCTTTACCTCGCGCATGGCCTCCGAGACATTTTCCTCGGTGAGCTTGCCGCGTCCTTTGATCTTTTTGAAGATCGAATCGAATCTGCCGGCTAATTCATCGAACATAGCGCTAATTCAACCCTTCAAGGGTGCGTTGAGACAAGGTTATACTCTTTTCCGAAAGCGCAAAATTGGCGGAAAATTTATTAAAAATACATATTGGAGATGAAATCGTTCAAGATTCGGCGCGTATGGCTGCGGTTAACCGCAATATTCTATGCTGCAATCGCCCTTTGCAAAAAAACGGGCGCGTGGTGTCGCAAGCAATCCTGCGTTTTTTCTATAGGAATTTTTGCTCCTTTACATTATTATAATTTATACTATAAAGCTGACCGGCCAGTGAGCTCAGCCGGAATATTTTTACTTTAAACTTTTAATCCGGAGGTACGTATGGATAACGTCTGGGAAAAGATCAAAAAAGGTCTGAAAGACGGAGCTGCCATGTCGTTTGAGAAGATAGAAGAATACACCAAAGTCGGCAAGCTCAAAATCGAGGAAATGGCCGCCAATCGCAAAATCGATCGCAATTACCTGGACATTGGGGAGCGCGTCGTCGATCTTATTGCCGCAGGCAAAGGCGCTGATGCCGAAAATGATTTGCTGGTCAAAAAAGCGATTGAAAATATTAACGAGCTCAAAGAGGAACTGCAGAATATCGCCGATAGAATTCAGGAAGCCAACGAAGAGGCCCAGAAAGCCCGTGAGGGGCGCGAAGGCCGGGAAAGTGAAGAAGAAGAAGCAAACAGCATCTGATGGGCAAAAAGCGACGTACGATAATTCTGGTGCCGCCCGGGGGAACACGGATCCGCTCCATTCGGATCCGTGTCTCATTGGTGATTGCTTTTGCCGTGCTGATAACCATTGGATTCGCAGGCTATTTTATACCTTTCAGCAGCAACGCAATCGATGTGGTACGTTCCAATCAGCGCCGGAACATGAACAATCAGAATGTGAAAATGCTGCAGAAAATACGCACCATCTATGCTTCCCATAACAGCCTGGACAGCTTGCTCCAAGAGTTGGGAGAGCAAAAAGGGGAAATAGACTTTCTGGCTCAATTCAATATTCCCGAAGAAAAGACCAGGGCAACCGACAAGAAGAAAAGCAAAAAGTACGCCCTGAGCGACCAATTAGCGCTTATCGACAAATTCGATTTCAGATTTTCCCGGGCCGTAGATTTTCTTCGGGAACATCCTGCCTATCTCACTAAAATTCCCCTGCGCTTACCGGTAGAAGGACAACCTTTCATCTCAACCCGCTTTGGCATTACGCGCGATCCCTTTACCGGCAAATCGAAGCACCACTATGGACTCGATTTTGTCGCCGAAAAAGGCACGGCTGTTGTGGCTGCCGCCGACGGGGTTGTTGCAGCGGTCGAGAAAAGAAAAGACTGGGGACTGCGGGTCAAAATAAAACATCAGTATGGATTCCAGACCGTCTATGCCCATCTTGCATCGGTCAAGACCGGTAAAGGCAGAAAAGTTTCGCGTGGAGATGTTGTGGGAACGATTGGTTCCAGCGGGCTTTCCACCGGAACGCATCTGCACTACGAAATGTGGCTCGACGGGACCCAGGTTGATCCGGAGAAATATCTGTTTCCTTTTCAGGTCGAGGAATATCAGGTTGCCCGGGCGCGGCTACCAGATAACGAATTTCAGTAGGGCGAATATACCCGCGATTATTGCAGTTGTGGTGGTGGCCGTGATGAAGATTACCGGCGCCAGGGATTCTGATTTAGGCTTTTTGAGGTTGGCGATGCTCAGGGGATTGCGCATATAATTTGAAATGATATCCTGCGGCGACATATCGACCAGTTCGCGCAAAGCAAGAAAGAGCGCGTGACCAAAGTCAGCCGCTGTGTTATAGCGCTGTGCGGGATCCTGTGCCATTGCTTTCTCGACTACTTCCTTGACGCATTTGGGAATTTGAACCTCGAAGGAATCAACCGGCTGAAATTTACCTTTTGTCTTAAACTGAATCAATTCGGAAAGTTTCTGTTGGGGGAAAGCGCGTTTGCCGGTGATCATTTCGTAAAGTACGCATCCCAGCGAAAACGTATCGGTGCGATGATCCAGGTCTTTGCCGCTGAGCTGCTCGGGACTGAGGTACACCAGTGTTCCCATGATTTTGTCGCCAACGGTATGTAAACTGATATCGCTGGGTCGTGCGATACCGAAATCCATGAGCTTTACGATGCCGTCCCGGGATACGAATATGTTTTCGGGCTTGATGTCCCGGTGAATCAATCCTTTGTAAACTTTGCCGTACAGGGTATAATCTTTGGTATGTGCGTAATGCAAACCTTGACAGACGAAATAAGCCATCGCCAGAGCTGCCGGGATCGGCAGACGCCCGTTCTGGGAGATGATTTTACGAATAGGAAGCCCGTCGATAAACTCCATTTCCAGATATGGAGCCTGTTTTTGCCACGAGCCGATACCGTGAATCTCGACGATGTTGGGATGGTGAATGTCTGCCAGTATTTTTGCTTCGGTCAAGAATCGATCGCGTGCTTCCTGGTTGTTGCCCTTCTTCAAAATTTTCAGCGCACGGATGACCTCCAGACCTGTGTGCCATACCTTAAACACATGTGCTGCGCCGCCTTCGCCGATGGAAACCTGCAGCTTATTGGGTCCAACCATGTCCCCGATCCGGGGAATAGTATATTGATAAGGATTTTCCTGCTGTTTGTCTACCTTGATATTCTGATTGGGTTGAGGATTTGGCGGGACCATCTGGCTCATGAGCATACCTCGTTTTGAAGATTTATGTGAAAATAAATAATGGACTTGCTTCAATAATATGCAGACATTTTCCCGGCAGAATTCCCGATGAACATTCTGATAATCAGATTGAGCTCGATTGGAGATGTGATACTGACCACCTCGTGCATCCAAAGCATCAGCATGCATTACCCGCAATGCTCAATTTGTTTGCTTACCTCGGTCGTGTGCGGATCGCTTTTTAAAGACGATGAAAGGATCGATGAATTACTATTGTACGATAAGAATACGCCGCTGTCATCCGGAGATCCGCTTGCGAATCGCTCCTGGGATGTCGTGCTGGATTTGCAGCATTCGGCTCGCTCCCGCAGGCTGGTGAGGCGGGCGTGTGCCGACTCGTCGCCATGCGTAGCCCGGTTTGACAAACTGCATACAAAGCGGGCGTTGCTCCTGTACGGGCGAATCAATTCCTATCGCCGTCACGAAGATGCGGTAATTGTCCGCTACCATGATGCTGCCGCAAAGTGCTTACCACGCCTGGGAGCTCACATTCCGCGCCCCGAAATCAGCTTCGACCGAAAAGCCGCAGCCGGATGCTGCAAGCGTATCCTGAAGCACTGCTCTTTAGCAGCAAGCAAGAGCCTGGCGATTTTTCCCTTCAGCACCTGGGCGAATAAGCAGTGGCCCCTGGAACGATTTGCAGAAATTGCTTCACGGTTTATCGATGAAAAGTGGAATGTACTCATTTTCGGCGGACAGCAGGACAGGGGTAGCTCCAATCGTTTACAAGAGCGCATATCCGGTGTGGTCTGCAATTTGACGGGAGAACTGTCCCTGCTTGAGTGCGCGTTTGTTATTTCACAATGCAGCCTTGCGCTGGGAAATGACTCGGGGCTTAGCCATCTTGCCGGAGCCGTCGGCGTCAATACCGGCATAATTTACGGCTCCACAACCTGGCATTGGGGGTTTTTCCCTGCCGATCACCGCCGATACAGGATTTTTGAGTCTGCCCAGTGGTGTCGTCCCTGCCATGCGCATGGCGGTAATGTCTGTTTTCGGTCCGGGCGCCGGTGTCTTGACGCCGTTTCCGTTGAAACCGTCTTTGCCGGTTTGCTCGAGCTGTGCGGCAAACCGCAAGCGATCGAACGCTCAACAGGTTGAGTATTGACTTACTCTTCTCATTGGTTCATTTTATACGTATGCAAATTCGTGCTTTACTCATAGGCTGCATTCTGACGGCCGCGTCGAGTGTCACATTTGCAAATGCACCCGATTCGGCGCTGAGCCAGTTTCTGGCGGGAGCAAAAATCATTCAGTCGGCGAATCTGGATTCATTACAAAAAGCACTTCAATTTCGCCGGCTTGAAAAGGCTGCCGGATTATCTGCACTGCAGGCTCGAAGTCGGATAAAAAGTTACCGTAATAAGCCGGAAAAATGGCAAAAAGTGCAGGACAACGTCCTTGAAATTCTCGATTCTTCCCGCGGCAACGACACAACGAAAATTTCCAAATGATTTTTCAGTATACTAACCTCAGGAGTGCTATATGGCCAGCGAACAGGTTGTAGAGTTCAATGACAGTAATTTTGACGAAGATGTGCTCAGCTCGGATATGCCGGTTGTGGTAGACTTCTGGGCCGAATGGTGTGGTCCGTGCAAAATGCTCACCCCCATTATTGATGATCTTGCACAGGAGTTCGAGGGAAAAATCAAAATCGGCAAACTGAATGTTGACAACAATCCCGGAACGGCATCCAAGTACGGTGTTTCGAGCATCCCCACCCTGCTGTTTGTCAAAGGCGGCAACGTTGTGGATCAGCATACCGGCCTGCTCGCTAAAGATCCGCTGAAAACTAAGCTGGATAACTTGCTTGCAGCCTGACGCCGGGAAGTCAAAGGCCTGCCCCACGCATGAATAAAGCAGGCTTCTGCGATACGCTCACCTTTTACGAATGGGGTTCACCTGCTGCATGGCTCTGTTTTTTGCGCTGGTTTGCGGTAGTACCTTTCTGGCCGTGGTATACGCCTACGCCGGATTTCCCGTGTTGCTGAAGGTAATCAGCCCCAGTAAAAGCCGGGCGCCGCAGCGCAACCACGCGTACAAGCCTCCAATCTCCATTCTCATTCCGGCCTATAACGAAGAAAAAGTTATTGCCCGAAAAATTGACAATTGCCTTGCGCTTGAGTATCCGCGTGAGTTGCTGGAGATTATGGTCTGTTCGGATTGCAGTGATGACCGGACGGTTGAGATCGTTCAAAATAATTACGGCGATGGCGTATCACTATTTGACTACCGCGAGCGCTCAGGCAAAACGGGCGTCGTCAACAAATCGCTTCCCCGGGCGCAGGGCGAAATTGTTGTGTTGACTGATGCAAATACAATGTTTGAGCCGGATGCAGTGGCAAAAATGATCTCCCTGTATTCGTCTGGGAATGTCGGCGCAGTGCTGGGACAGGTAAGGCTGTTTACGCCCGGCGATAGTGTCGGTGTTGACAAAGAGGTAGCGTACCGGGATTTTGAGGCCGATCTTAAATTTCGTGAAGGGCTGTTCGGTGCAGCCGTCGGTGCATTCGGCGGTTTTTACTCGATCCGCAAAAAACTTTTCACACCGTTGCCGCCAAATGCCTATTCAAATGATGATTTGCTGATACCGGCGCGCATCCTTTCGCAGGGCTATCGGGTCGTATTCGACCGGGCGGCAATTTCACGGGAAGAGACGGGCAAAAGTGTGAGTGAGGAGTTTGGGCGCAGAGTTCGCATCGGCGCGGGGAATTTCCAGTCGTTTTTTCTGCTGCTGCATTTGTTGAATCCGCTGAAAGGAGGTGCCTGGTTTTTTTATGTGTCGCATAAAGTGCTGCGCTGGTACTCGCCTTTTTTGTTGCTGCTCATGCTGATCAGCACGGTTGCAGCGCTTAGTATCCCCTGGTTCGTGTATGTGCTGATTGCGCAGGGTGCGTTTTATGCCGGCGCTCTGGCGGGCTATGGCGCTTCCAGAATGGGCAAATCAGTGCCGGTCATCGGATCGATCTATCATTTTGTATCCATGAATATTGCCATATTATTCGGTTTCTTCAGATACCTGCGCGGCATTAAAAGCGCCGTCTGGCAAAGTACGCAGAGGGCGGTCGTATGAAGGTGCTGATTATTACCGAAGAGGATGTCTTCTACGTCTACGAATTTTTCAAAACCTTTTTTCCTCTGGCTCGGGATGCGGATTATACCTTATCAGGCATCACGATTCTCGAACCCTTCAATAAAAAGTCAAAGCTCGATCTTGCCCGGCAGATGTATGGCTTTTTCGGCCCGTTGCACTTTTTCACGCGCGGCTTTCTTTATGTTTTCCGCACACTAACCGGACAATCCGTACGGGGGCTGGCCCGCAAGCAGGGTCTGACTCAGATCCCAACGGAGAAAGTTAACAGCAAGACCTATGTCGAGCAGGTGAGGCAACACAACATCGATCTCATCGTCTCGATCGCCGCTCCGCAAATATTCAAAAAAAATTTGATTCAGGCCGTGCCCAAAGGGTGCATCAACTCGCACTCCGCGCTCCTCCCTGAAAATAAGGGCATGATGCCGGTGTTCTGGTCGATGCACAAAAAAGCGGAATTTACCGGAGTAACCATCCACTATATTAATGAAACCATCGACGAAGGTGACATTATCGTACAACAGCGAGTGCCGATAGATTCAAGCAGCCTGCATGCGATGATTATCAAGACGAAAATACTGAGCGCTCATCTGGTCCACCAGACCATCGAATCGATCGGTAAAGGCGATATTCATACGGAGCCGATGCAGAAGGGGGGATCATATCAAACTTTTCCCACGCCGCGGGAAGTGATTGAGTTTCGCAGACGGGGAAACCGGATTATTTGACCGTGGCGCCTGCTTTTGGATAGCCGTGCACAAAAATGACCATTAATGCGTTTTCAATTGACCTTGAGGACTGGTTTTGCGTCCAGAATCTGACCGAGGTGATTCCCTTTGAACAATGGGACGGCTGTGAATCACGTATAGAAAAAAACACCCGCCGACTGCTTGACACACTCAAACAACATGACGTCAGGGGCACTTTTTTCGTTTTGGGATGGATTGCCGAACGCTATCCCGGGCTCGTCCGTGCCATTGCCGCCGGGGGACACGAAATTGCTTCGCACGGTTATGGCCATCTTATCGTTAAGCATCTCCAGCCTCAGGAATTCGAAGCCGATCTCACGAAGTCGCTGGACATTCTGACACAAATAACGGGAGTCCGGCCTATCGGCTATCGCGCACCGTCCTTTTCTGTTGACACGCGCAAAATGTGGATATTTGACATCCTCGCACGGCATGGCATCAAATACGATTCGTCGGTATTTCCCTTCAAATTTCACCCCGATTACGGTAATGATCAGATCAGGTTAAGCCCCTACAACCTGTCCGATGGGATGATTGAATTCCCCATGGGGTGCTTCAAGGTTTTCAGATGGACGGTGCCCTGTTGCGGCGGCGGCTATTTCAGGCTTTTTCCGTACCGCTTTATCTCTTATGGGATCCGTCAATGCAACCGGGAAGGAAGGCCGGTCGCTTTTTATATTCACCCCTGGGAAATCGACGACAAACAGCCGCGCGTCAAAATTGCTCCGGTCAAGTCCTTTCGCCACTATGTCAATCTTGACAAAACCCTCGGAAGGCTGGAGAAACTGCTTGATGAGTTTCGTTTTGATGCCTATCGCACGGTGCTGAATATCGGGGAATCATGAGGGGGTGGTTGTCAGCTCGGCGTCCCACCAGGAGTAGATATCGTGGAGGGTCCGGTCGATATCGATTGTGGGCTTCCATCCGGTGTGTCCGGTGAGTTTTGAGTGATCACCCGCAATTCTGCGACTCGTTTTGTGTGCGCGCAACTTAGTGGTATCCTGCCTGACGGTTACGGCACACCGCGAGACGGCTATGAGCTTGTCCAGAACATACCGCAGCGGCGTTGCCCGGCCCGAAGATACATTATAAACTTCGCCCTTCCTGCCGCGTGTGACGACGGCAAGGTAAGCCGCCACTACATCCCTGACATCCGAAAAGTCAATCGCCGCATCAATGTCGCCCACCAGCAATTCGCCGTGCTTTGTCGTATGCGCAATTTCGACGATCTGTTTGGCCCAGTCGGAGCAAACAAAACGCGGCGGCTGTCCCGGCCCGGTATGGTTGAACGAACGGGTAAAGCGGATGTCAAGATCAAAATGCCGTACGTACTGAAGTCCGGCCATTTCCGCTGCGTATTTGGTTATGCCGTAAAAATCGGTCGGTCGCAGTGGCGTGTTTTCATCGACCCGTTCGGCGATAACCTCGCTGCCGTACTCTTTGGATGAGCCGATGAGCAATATGCAGGACTGCGGGGAAACATCCTTGACAGCATCGAGCAAGGCGGCAGTACCCAGGATATTGGTGTTCAACGCGATGCGCGGCGACAAATCGGCGGCCGGGAGAAAGCTGACCGCCGCGAGGTGAAAAATGAGTTGCGGATGGGTTCGGGCAAGAATTTTGCACAGTGATTCATAGTCGCTAATATCGCAGGCATAATAATCCAGCGCGTTGGGAATTCGTTTCTCGGACTGGTCGATGCCCACGACCTGGTAGTTCTGCTCAACCAGCAGGTCGGCGAGATATTTGCCGACAAATCCTGAAGCGCCGGTGATTAATGCTGTGTTGCTGGTTGACATAGTTGTTGTGCGGTTAAAAGCTGCTTTTCAAAATACACTATTGGTCGCACTACTTCAGGATTTCAGCAGGTTTATGCCTGCCGCACAGACTTCATCGACCGTAATTGCAGCGATGCCTGAAGTTGTTGCCCTGCTGTGGTCACACGCTGTAATCACTTTGACCATTCGTCCCCGGGGATGCCAGACTGCTTTATTGCCGATTTCGAACAACGCGATCGTGGGGCAGCCGCACAGCGCGGCGAGGTGGGTGACACCGCTGTCATTGCCGATGTATAGCCTCGCCCGCAGCAAAAGTGCGGTAAGCGCCGACAGGTCGGTGCGAACGACAAGCTGCTTATGTGAGAGCATGTTCAGGTTTTTTTCGGCAGGACCTGCCAGCCAGACAGGAGTGAATCCCCGCGATGCTATGCGCTCACTCAACGCCAAAAAGCGCACCAGCGGCCAGTTCTTGGCGCGACTTCCGCTGCCGGGGTGTATGCAGACGGCCTGCGCGGGGTCGATCTCGTGCAAGCCCTCAGGCAGTGTCCGAAAGTGCCCACGTGTGAATATCGGGGGGGGCTCCCCCCCGGGCTTGTCGGGGCTCCTCACCAGGTTCAGATGATAGTTTACAATATGGGATTGATCGGCCGGAAACGGCGGCTGGTGCAGGATCGGTCCGTTGATGCTGGCGCGCAGATTTGCGGTTACCGGCGATGATTCATCCGCAAAGGCCAGTGCAGCAGCATACTCCGCCAGCCTATCACGCAGATATGGCGAGGGAGCATCTGCGAACAGGCCGGCCCATTGTGCCTTGTCGATATCCAGATAGTGTGCGACTATTCCGGTATCGATGCCGAGCTTGCCGTGTGTGGCTTTTGTCAGGCAGGTCAGTATGCTTTGGGGGTGCGCCTTTTTGAAACAGGCAAGCGCCGGAAGTGTCGTCACGAAATCACCAAGCGCTCCGGTATGGTATATCAGGACGCGCATAGGCCGCTAAAATAATCAGCATCCCCCTGCAGGGAGATATGGGGGAAGGTGGATTGCAGTTGACGCACACGCTGAAGCTGCTTTTGGGCAAAATGTCGTGTCGATGGTGCTGCAGACTGCTGGATACGGTGGTGGCGTGCATTCAGGATTGCGGTATACCCGTCAATAAATTCCCGGGCGCGCCGATCGATGCAGGCCCGGCAGAAGCCATCCCAGATGTATTGCTGGGCCACCTTGCTTGGGTGGACCATGTCGCATTCGTAGAATCGATAATCGCGCAGCTCATCCATCATAATTTCATAGGCCGGGAAGTAGTAGACATTGGCTATTTGCTGTTCCAATTGGAAAACTGCGGTCATCAGGTGCGCCTTACTCACGCTGTTGGCGTGGGGGTTGTCCCGCAGGTGGCGGACGGGACTGATCGTCAGAATAATATTCAGGCATGGAGTACGGTGCACGTATTTCTGCAGGCAATCGCCTAACGCCTGCGCAATTTCCGTTGGCTCCAGTAAATGCCGCTCAAAGCTGTCATGCGGCATTTTATGGCAGTTGGCAACCACCCGCCCGGTTGATTTCAGCCGGTATACCCATGCCGTTCCCAGCGTGACAAGCAACGTGTCCAAACCAGTTGCCCAGTGACGGGCTTGTGCCCACGCACGGTTTATGCGCTCGAGTGTTTCTGCTTTATTGCCGCCGCAAAAAGCACCGTGATGATCGAAGCTGTAGAAGGCGCCCGCATGGTCGATGAGGTCGTCCTCACGGTATGCCTGCCGGTGCAGTAACCCGTCCAACAGCATACCGATCGATTCCGGATTGTAAAGAATGCCCGTCGGGTTGCGGCAGGTCGCAAAGTGATTATTGCTCAGTCGTGTGCCGATATGTTCGGCAAAGCAGGAACCGATACTGAGTATCGTTGACTGATGAGAAATTGAAGCGGGATTGCGGGGGACATCAACGACCGTTCGAAAACGATCGCTGCCTGAAGGCTGTTTGCTCATATATTTCGCGTAAAAAAGTGGTAGAGATCAGTCCAGTCCCGTGGTGTTTTTTCCGTCCATGATTACCAGTCCCTTGAAAAATTCGCCTGCCGTTCCCGCTGCTTTGAACGGTCGTGGTCCTTTAGCCGCACCGACGTAATAGCCGACCTGATAGACGATATCCCCCTTGTGTGCACTTTTGGACTCCACTCGCACGGCCAGCATGTCCAGACGGCAGTTTTCCCAGTATGCCGGAGCATTGCGCTTGCCGCCCGGCAGGTAGATAAGGCCTTTGGTGCGTCCCCATAAGAACTGGAAGAGCAGATGGTTTTCTATCCCGGCCCAGAATGACGGACAACTGATCTCGCGGTACTGTTTTTCCTGCGCCACAAAAACCTCCCTGAGCGACCCGCTGTGAAAATGCAAGCTGTTGCCGGTCCAGTAATCGTTGACAAGATAGATTGGTGAAAGGTATTGTTCGTTAAAAAACAGTTCCTGTTCAGCGGTAATCTGGTCGAAAACAACCAGACCCTCGTCACCCCAGGTGATTGCCCGGATATCACGCTTCAATTTTGGTTCATTTCCGGCGTCGTAGTAGATGATGCGCCCGAAAGTGTCAAAGCCGTCTTTTTGCGTCCTGTCATGATGGAATGCCACTTCCCATTTTTTGATGGGCGTCCTGGTTGAGGGAATACCCAACAGACCGGCTTTGAACGGTGCTATCAATTCCGGTTGAGAGTGAATGCCCAGGCCCAGAATGGGGTGATTGCCGATTGCTTTCCAGGCAACGCTGCGGGTTGTGCGCGTGTTTCGGCGATAGCACAATTCAACGTAATTGTATATATCACGGGTATCCGTTACCTTATCGATTTGTGCCAGTGAAAACAGACGGTGCTGGCTCTCGACAGGAACAACTGCCAGCATTGCCAGCTCAAATCCTGCCTGACTTTGAAAGAACAGCTCCCAGCCTTCCCGCGCTTGATCGAAGCCCAGTACCCATTGCCCTGAGGCGTGTTTCTGCCCGGTGATGACTTCGTCCATCCATTCCAGCAGTTTGGCAGTCATACGCTGTGCCCGCGGGTCGCAGTTCCAGATGCCCCAGGCAAGCGCAAACGGCCTGGGGATGAAAATCGGCAAATCCTGCCCTCCCGGCTCGTATATCATGCCATTGGGGAGGCAGAATTTGAGCAAAATATCGAATGTTTGTTGATGGTGTTTTTTCAGCAAAAACTCCGGCGGCCGATTACCGTGAAATGAATACGCCGTAGCGGCCATGACTATCCAACTGCTGTAAGACATCACGAGGGGATGAAAAAAACCGTGATTTTCCGCCGTCATGTCGGGAAACAGGGTCTGCGTGGTTATCTGCCCGGAGACGGACTTGCCGTAGTAATCCGAATGGTCCGCCTTGTCATGAATTGACGTGGCGATATTGAGCGCCCAGATTTTAAGCGATGTTTCCCACTTGGAGATATGGGGATGCCCGGGAAGCATATTGATCGCCCAGGCCAGAATAAGCGCATCCTGCGCATTTTCCTCTAATTTGGTGTCCACTTCGCATCCACTGGGCGGGAGAATGTCGATAAAGCGATCCGCCTCAAAGGCGACGATGCCGCAAATGTTGTCGTAGAGGTCCTGAGGAATATGCGCTTTCACCATATGCCCGCACAGCCCCAGAAGGCCGGCCCACAGGCTGCTCCGCCAGTTTTCGCCCCAACGCTTACGCTCCAGAAAAACAGGCACATCCAGCTCGCCGATCAGATGAGTTCGGCACATCCAGCGGATGCCTTTGACCAGCATATCGATGCACTCCTGCACGGGAACGAATTCTTGCAGCACATCCTGCTTGTTTTTGTAGAAATATGCTGCGAGTACGCATAGGACGTGCACGTGGGGCCGCACTACATATTCTATCACCGGTGATGAAGATGCAACGGCTTTCATGCTGAAATAGGATGGGTCGGTAGTGCCAAACAAGCCGCACTCACCTTCCTGCTCCTGCCAGGCTTTGAGATAATAGGGAATGCTGAAATTGAGAAGCTGGTAGATTTTGTCTGTTTCTAGCTTTTCATTAAAGTGGATCATGTGGATGCTGTTGGCTAAGTATCGAATGGCCGTTCCATAGGGAAAACAGAGAGAACTCCCTGCGGTACGGCTTTTTTACATTTATGAGCAAATTCACGGGCGGTGTTCGAATCGTAGAGCATGAGAAATCGTTCACCGAAAAACCGCGGCAAACGATCGCCTTTGAGCCATTGAATGTGCTTGTCAACCTGGTTGCGAAGAAAATATTCCTCTTCGCCGGTGTAACCGATACCGATATAAGCCATGGATACCTGAATGCGTGAATCGTGTGACAGGAATTTCGGGCCGGATCAAAATCCATTTGCTCACTATACAAATTAATTAATAATTGCAGCCGGTAAAAGGGCTTGAGGTAGATGGGCATGCCGGAGAGGTTAATTTGTCTTCTGCGACGCCTCTATTTTAAATGCATTCTCTTCAAAAGCACGTTCGGTTCCAAAAATGGGAATCCTGTTGTCGAGATGGTAGCTGGCAATTGCCGGTTCGATTCCGGGTGATGGGTCCAGCAGCGCGGCATACTTGCCCTTGGCGGCAAAATCCTGTGCAAACTTCTCCAGGCTTGTTGCAGCACACTCATCCAATTCATTCACCTCCGTCAGCTTCAATGCCGCAGCTTTCCACGGTGATTCCAGTATTTTAGCAAGCTCCTGGTTCAGGATGTCCCCGGTTTCTTGCGTCAACCTGCCGGTTACGTCATAGATCGCATAGCGGCTTTTAGAGTACATGTAAAATTCCAACGCAATCTGCTCTTCTTGGCGGCCGGCAGATTCAGCCTTCGAGTTGGCGTCCTTGCTTTTCTTTACAGTATAGCGAGATACAATGCTCAGCACGGTTTCCAGGGGCAATTTCAGCGCGGTGGCGATCAATGCAGGTTCAACATCCCGCTTAATTAAGCGGTATATGCGATGATACATCTCCTGCGACAGTTGTGGAGCGCTTCCTGACATAGTGTATTAATCCCTGGCGGAAAAAGCGATTCTGGATTACCTTCCAAATGATAACCTATATGTCCGAACCTGTCAATACAGCAACGGCGCGCAATAAACCGAGCCGTGCAGAGCGGGATTGCTTGTCGAGTGCTCCAGAAGATATGTATTTTAACCTGACCGGTTAGCTGGGGCTGTAGCTCAGTTGGGAGAGCGTGGCGTTCGCAATGCCAAGGTCAGGGGTTCGACCCCCCTCAGCTCCACTTTACAACCAATCGGCGGGCCCTTGCCGGAAGGTGAAGGGCCCTTTTCATATAGTCAGCGGTAAATATATCCCTGGTAAGATCGTATTTCTTGCATGAAGAACAATCATTGTCTGCGCGTGGGTGCACTTGTGCTCGTTCTCGGTGCATTTCTCCCCGCCGCCTCATTTCAAAGATTCAAAAATTTTGCGCCGCCTATCTCGGTAAATGACATTCTGTTCAGTGGCAATATGGTCTGGGCGGCAACGTCAGGCGGCCTTTTCAAGCTGGATCCTGTCAAGCAAACCGGCACCCTGGAATCCAATCCGTCAAAGCTCCCCGATCTGGAAATCACCGCACTTGCCGAAGATGAAAAAGGAAATATCTGGATCGGATCCCGGCGCGGATATCTTATCAAAAAGCAACCGAACGACGCGTATGTCATCAACTCATCTTACTTTGCGTTTCAATGGGAAATCACCCACATTCTGCCGTATGGGAACAATCTGATCATAGCTTCCGACAAAGGTTGCAGCATTTTCGATCCGGATAAAATGGTTGCTCTCAAAAATGCCGAGAAAATCGGATCGTTTAAATCAGCCACGGTTTATACTTCGGCAGTTCTGCACGACACACTGTATCTCGGCTGCAAAGAAGGTATGGCCTGGCTTGACATTGGCGACAATCGCCTGGAAACGGCCAATTTCTACGATCAGCAGATCTGGACCACCAGATCCGCCCCCGAGCCGATAAAGACGCTCCTCGTGCGCAATAATGCAGTCAATGGATTTAATCGTCCGGCGGATTATTTTAAAAATGAGTTGACGTATGCGGATTCAACCGAAGTGAGTTATGGCCGGACTCGATCGCTCAATCTGCCCGGTATAGTCACCTTTGTCAAGAGCGACGGAAAGGGCACCTGCTGGATCGGCACGCAGACCGATTATTTTTTTGCCTGGGATGGAGAAGAAAACCCGATTCAGTATAAAATCAAAGGCATGACCTTTGCCAATGCTTCCAACATTTCACTTAGCAGTAGAGGGGAAGTATGGCTGAGCTCAAATGTCAGTAGCCCGCCGTTCTGGTATCAGGGCGTTTTGCAATATGACGGCGACTCGGAATGGACTTTGCATAATTCAAGCGCTGAGGGCATGGGAAAGCTTGGAGGCGGCGCTGTTGTCGGGCTTCTGGCCGACATCTACGGCGACGTCTGGGTTGGAACTACCGAAACGAACGTCAAGCGATATAATCGCGAGAGCGATCGCTGGTATCGCTATTTTGTTTCGGGAAGGAGCGGCTATTCTGGTTTCCGGCGGTTTAAGGACGACGAAGACAACAGTTGGGGCAAAGCGGATGCCTTCTGCAATGATTCGTCCGGCTATTTGTGGATAGGAAGCTGGGAGCATTACAGCGGCTGCCTTATTTGCGTCAAAGGTGATGCGCTTGATCCCGGCGATGGTGACTACAGGCGCTACTATCCGCAAAGCTCACCGCATTTCGTCCTGAATGTCAATGCGCTGGGCGCCTCGCCAGACGGTGCAATTGTTGCCGGCGGGGCAGGCGGAGAAATACTCATTGCCAGACATGACGGAACCCCGCTTGACGGGGGAGTGGAAACCGAGAATTTTTACCGCGATTTTATAACCGTTCCCGACGTGACATTTACTCGGTCAAACGCATATTTTGCAACCGGCAAAGGGCTGGCTGTATACTCTTTCGAGCAAAAACAACTTTCCATTGATTCTTCGGTAACTACCGGCATCACCAGCGTTGAAGCAGAATCGAACAATGTCATCTGGATTGGAACCAACAACGACGGATTGATCCGCTACGATGTGGCCAAGAATGAGCAGGATTCGAAAACAACGGTTGACGAAACCGCTGGGCTGATTTCAAATCAGATAAACGACATGGCTCTTGACAAGGTAAACGGACACCTGTGGATTGCAGCTACCGAAGGCGTCTCACGATATGACCTTGCGCAAACCGGCGCTTCGATCGGCACGCACGAGAAGGTACGTGTCTATCCAAATCCTTTCTCGTTCTCGAATCCTAACCACCGCGAAGTTTTCTTTAAAAGATTGCCTGCCAACACTTCTCTGGCCGTATACGACCTGGGAGGGGCGCTTGTGGCAGAGGTCGAACCATCGATTAAAGCCGACAGGGAGTGGACCTTCGGCTGGTCTCCCGATCGAAGAATAATGCCCGGCACCTACTTTTACGTTGCCCAGTCCGAAACCGACAATTCCGCCGGCAAAATTATCATAAATCCCTGAACCTTTCGGCCCGGTGTATGAACTACGTGCCTTCGCACAAGCGCAGATCCCGATTTCTGGTTTTCGGCAGTCCGCTCGTTACCGAAAAAGAAATTGTGGCGGTAGAAAACGTCATGCGCTCGTGCTGGCTGGGAACCGGACCGCGTGTCGAGCAGTTCGAGCAGGCATTCCGGGATTATATCGGATGTAAACATGCCATTGCGCTGAATTCGTGCACCGCGTCCCTGCACCTGGCAATGCTGGCTTCCGGCGTCGGGCCGGGAGATGAAGTAATAACCACTCCACTTACCTTTTGCGCCACAGCAAATGCGATTATTCACACCGGCGCCAGACCGGTTTTTGTCGATGTCGATGCTGACACGCAAAATATCGATCCGCAACGCATCGAAGCTGCGATATCCCCAAAGACAAAAGCACTTCTCCCGGTGCATTTTGCCGGACGTCCCTGTGATATGGACGCGCTCGGCGCGCTTGCGCACAAGCATAGGCTGCTGCTGATCGAAGATGCCGCGCACGCTGTTGAAGCCGTATACAAAGGACGCAGAATCGGTACCGTCGGCGATATGACCTGCTTTAGTTTTTACGTAACCAAAAACCTCTTTACGGGAGAGGGCGGCATGGTTACAACGGACGATGAAGATCTGGCGGCTCGCATCAAAATGTACGGCTTGCATGGTATGACAAAAGACGCCTGGGCCCGCTATTCGGATGAGGGCTTCAAGCACTATCAGGTTGTTTTTCCCGGCTATAAATACAATATGATGGATCTGCAGGCGGCCATGGGATTGGAACAATTGCCCGTGCTGGAAGCCTACCGGCAGCGGCGGTGTGAAATCTGGGATTTCTATACGCAGGAGTTTGCAGGTTTACCTGTGCAAACGCCTTGCACTCCCCAAACCGATACCGTGCACGCCCGTCATCTCTACACCATCCTGCTGGATTTAAATGCGCTGTCCCGCACGCGTGATGAATTCATGGATGCGCTCTGTGCAGAGAATATCGGCACGGGCGTTCATTATATTTCGCTGCACCTGCATCCTTACTATGCCCGGGAATTTAATCTTGCTGCATCCGATTTCCCCAATGCCTCACATATTTCACAACGGACGCTCTCGTTGCCGCTCAGTGCAAAGTTGACGGATGAGGATTGCGAAGACGTTGTACGGGCCGTTAAGCGGGTTGCTGCATACTGCGCAAAATAGTTCGCTATTGTGTATTTTAAGCCATGCCTGCAATCAGTGTTATCATCCCGACTCATAACAGGCTGGAGCTTTTCAAGCAAGCGCTTTCCAGTGCCGAGCATCAGTCGTGCAAGCCCCGCGAGATTGTCGTTGTTGTCGACGGTTCCACCGACGGGACTGTCGAATACGTAAACAATCTTGCATCGAATACTTTGCGTGTACTGGTTAATTCAGAAAACAGGGGCGGGGCGCACAGCCGCAACCAGGGAGCAAAGATCACTCAGGGCGACTGGCTGGCATTTCTGGATGATGACGATGTGTGGCATGCCGACAAGCTGGAAAAGCAAGCTGCAATTATCAATGACGCACCGGCGGCCCTCTGTTACTCTGGCGCAACCGTAATTACCAGGAAAGGGTGCAGGAAACGGCACTCATTCTATGCGCCGAAATATGGCGACCAGTATAAATCGATCATGTTTGATAATTTTATCGGCACCACCTCATCAGTTATCATCAAGAAGAAAGTATTCGATGCCTGCGGTGGATTTGATCCCGAATTAAGCGCGTTGCAGGATTATGATTTGTATATTCGGGTACTCAAAGACTACAATTCGGTGTGGACCGATGAATCGCTTGTAGATTACCGCGTTGTGGCTGAAAACAAAAACGTTTCCTGCAGTAAAACCAGCTTTGATCAGGCAAAAGCATGTCTTATCCGCAAATACAAAGCCTCACCCTATATCGGTTTGCTGAAAAGAAGTTTGCGACTGATTGAGGCGAAAAAAGTGATGAAATCATCGCATTATTTTCTTCAGTACGCGCGAAGCCTGATCTGGAAGTAGCTTCTCTTATGGGTAAACTGCGTGTTGCGCACATTATGCATTCCTATCTGCCGATGACGCAGAACTGGATATATAATCAACTGGCGCATAATCGCGCGTGCAAACCGTATGTGCTGTGCCAGACGCTTGAAAATGTGAAACATTTCCCGCTTGATAATGTGCACCCAGTTTACACTCAAACGAGTTTGCGATCACATATCGCGCTGCAATGCGCCAGAGTAACCGCCCGCTACTTCTCCTCCCACCACAAACGACAATTGCAGCAAATACGTCCCGATATTCTGCATGCCCACTTTGCATTCGAAGCCTGGCGCAATTTCGAGGCGATTCGGCACGCAGGCCGGCCGCTGGTGATTTCCTTTTACGGCAACGACGTTACCAAGCTCTGGCGCCGCAGGGTCTGGAAGCGGCGATACTCAAAACTCTTTGAGTACGCCGCAGCAATCATGGTCGAGGGGTCGCATATGGGAGCGTGCATTGCGTCTATGGGATGCCCGCCACAAAAGATACGGGTTATAAAAATCGGCATTGATCTGGCCAGGATCCGGCAAAAAGTTGCTGTGGCGGATAATGTGCCCGTCCGTATCCTGTTTGTCGGCCTGTCACGCGAAAAAAAAGGCCCGGCATATGCCGCAGAAACATTTTGCTGTGCAGCTCGTCAATGCCCGAATCTGGAATTGCATATTATTGGAGATGGATCGAACCGGCCGCTTGTCGAATCCATTTTCGAACGAAACGCAATACAATCGCAGGTTACGATGCATGGCTCTGTGACGGTGGATAAGTATTACGAACTGCTCGGCAGCATGGATTTGTGCTTAACGCCGAGTGTTACCGCAAAGGACGGCGATACCGAAGGGGGCGCTCCGGTAACGGCAATCGAGGCGCTTGCCTGTGGCGTTCCCGTTGTCGGCTCAACGCATTGTGATATCCCCAATGTTGTTACGCACGGCAAAACCGGGTTGCTGTGTGATGAAAAAGACGTCGAATCGCTGGCGCACAATTTGTTGACGCTTGCTACGAATACAATGATGCGCTCTACATTTGCGAAAGCGGGAAAACAGTACGCACAGCAGGAGCATGACATTCGTGTGCAAACTCAGAAAATTGCGGATCTATATACGTCATTACGTGATAATCAAAATTATTAGTCGCATGTGTCATTTCCTTCGTTCGACTGTCTGGAAAACAGGGCCCGTAGCCTGAATTTGCAAATAGAATCGTAGTTAACGCATGCCTGAATCACCAGTAAATCCCTCGCTTTTGCGCCGCCGGGCCTCTGTGTCAAGCATGATGGTGTTCATCAGCAAGGTGGTGCGTTTCGGGTTTGTATTCATCGTCAACATTATTTTGATGAACTTTCTCGATCCCGCCGATTTCGGGCTGATGCGGTATGTCACAATCATTGTCGGGTTCGCGCACCTGATCAATGAAATGGGATTGACTGCTGCGATTGTGCAAAAAGAGACGCTGGCCGAACATGAAATCGCATCCTGCTTTTATGTCAACGCACTTTTCAGCATCACCCTGTATGGGGCATTATTTCTGCTGGCGCCTTTTGCGGCTGGCTATTTCGAATCGGACGAATTGACCGCACTTATCCGATGCGGTGCGCTCATCCTGCCGCTGGGAGGTCTCTGCGCAATTCACCGGGCATTGCTGCAAAGGCGCATGCACTTTGGCCTGCTTGCCGGCGTCGAAATATTCAGCTCACTTGCCTCGTCCGCCCTCTCCATAGCGCTGGCAATTCTGGGGCACGGCGCCTGGGCGCTCGTATACGGAAGCGTATCATTCGGACTTATGTCAATGTTGGCACTGGTCATATCGGTTCGCTTCACGTTGCACCGGCACCTGAATTTTGGGGCAGCACGCGGGCTGTTTTTTTTTGGCGGGGCGCTGGTTTTGCAGCGTGTTATGGACTTTGCTTCGGCCAATTTTGACAATCTCGCGGTCGGTAAGGTTTTCGGGGAAAAAGCCCTGGGCGCCTATGCAATCGCCTACGACATTATCACGCTTCCGCAAATCGCTTTGAGTGCGGTTATCGGCAATGTCGCCATCGCAACCTTTTCACGATTGCAAAATGATGATGCGCGTTTGCGCAATGGTTTTGTCGATTTGACGAAAATCAGTACCCTGATCGCCATGCCCTATCTGCTGATCGCCGGCCTGCTCTCGGAAAACGTCATGCATATCGTCTGCTTTATCAAACAAAGCGACAAGTGGCTGCCGGCCGCAGAGCCCTTGGGCCTGTTGATGCTTATGGGAATATTTTATTCCTTCAGCGGTTACCCGGGCGCTGTGTGGATCGCCAAAAGAAAGCTGCGCATCTGTCTGGGATGGGCGCTGGTGATGCTGATATCCGTAATTGCCTCGGTGATCATCGGAGCGCGCTGGGGGATAGCCGGGGTGTGTGCGGCGCTTGTCATTCGGGCAGTTGTCTTTTATCCCGCCATGCTGATGATCAATTACCGCGTCTTCGGTCTCGGCCCGGCAGCATTTCTAATGGCGCTGCTGCCGTCCTCTCTTTGCGGATGCGGTATGGCCGGTGGAATACTTGCCTGGAAACTTGCAACTCGAAACATCTTTCCCGTCGATAGCATACCGGGATTTGTACTTGCGTCGATTATCGGGGTCACAATCTATGTCGGCATGTTATTTATTTTCTTTAGTAGCGATATGTCAAGACTCAAAATTTTTCTCCGGCAGGCTGTCAGAAGTGATCATACCTGAACCAAGGGCAAGGCGTATGTCAAGATTTACGGCTGTTGTCTCCGTTGTGGCACTAGCCGGATTGGTGTGGTTGTCGTGTACGGACAATTCTGCTGAACCGGCGCAGCGTTTTTCCATCGCTGCAATGAACGATACGGTCGTGTATGCCGGAAATACCCTGTGCCTGCTTGCATTCAGCAATTATGCTGCCGATTCCCTGTTGTTGTATGAATGGCAATTCGGCCAGGATACCGCCTCATTGGATACCACCCTGACAGGCGTAAAATGTACGACCTGGAGCGTTTCCGATACAGGTTTTCATACGGTATATGTCAGGGCCGTTGATACAAGCGGTAATATTTCCGATGGGGATACGATTTATGCTTATGTGTTGCCCTGCTCGATTTCGATTGCAGCGACCGACGCTATCGATACTGTCGCCGCAGTCGGCGATACGACTTCGATATCGCTGGAAATCACGTCGCCCTGCGAATTTGTCGGGCATTTCATCTGGCAGCTCGCAAGCGCCGTCGATACGACGGCCGTCGGCTCCTTTGCCAAAGTATGGACTATCAACGATACCGGAAGTCGCGAAATACAAGTTAGGGCCGTGAGCATTTCGGGATTGACATCCGATACGCTGGCGGTACCCGTTACGGTTATCGCATCCGCACCATCGCTTGTCCTTGCGCAGGATACATCGGTTTTCGTTTGTGATACCGTCGTATTTCGGGCAGCTCAGACCGCAGGGCAGTCACCGCTTGCCCAATATCACTGGGCACTTGATTCGGATTCTTTCGGGGTGGTCAGTCTTGCCGATTCACTCACGTACGCCTGGGGGCAGGCTGATACCGGGTGGCACTCAGTCAAAGTGAGGGGTATCGACAGTCTTGGCTTGACATCCAATATTGACTCCGTGAGCGTGTTTGTCGGGCTCGGGGGCCCGGAGTTGGAGCCGGTTGCGGACACAACTATCGCGACGACAGATACTCTGACGGTGCATATCCAGGCATCCGACACGAATGGTATGATACAGAAGTTTCTGCTCGGCAATGCTCTTTCCGGTTGGAGAGACAGTAGTGATACCTGTGCTATGCAGGTCGTTTACCAGGGCAATGATTCGGAATTCGTGGTTATCGGCATTCGTGATGACGACGGATTAATCGCCACCGACACCTTTGTCATCGATTTCAACTACCAGCCCGATCATCTGAGGATACTTGCGCCCGGCAGTGGCGAAAGTATTTACCTGCGCAAGTATGATTCAACTTTTTATACGCCGCAGATTGCATTTGCCTATGCAAGCCACGATTCCGACGGAGCACCCGATACGCTTGACTATTCTGTGCAAATCACCAACGCGCAACAAGAAGAAGTCTACGCATACGCGGGCCGGGATACCGTTCATATTCTGGAGCTTGATACCGGCGCCTACGTTTGCCGTGTCACCGCCACCGATCGCTTTGGAGCCGGTATCAGCACACAGGGCGGCTTTGCGGTTTATCTGCATACGACGGTCTGCTTTCTGGGCCATTCAATCGTTGAAGGCGCGGGAGGCAGCAGCCACCATGGCGGATTTCGGCTGCAGGTGTTGAATACCATGATCAGCAAGCAAGCCGGACATCAGTTTGTTGCACCGAAAGGTCCTTTTTTTTCCAGCAAAATGACCGACAAGCAGCTCGATTCCTGTTTCGCCGTTTCCGGTTCGTGGGGCGGTATGATGCGCAATTTGTATGAAAACAGCTTTCCAAAGCTTAGTGCCGATTTATACGTGGTCATGCTGGGGGTGAATTGGCAATACAGCTATCTGGAAAAAGAAAATATTCGCTCCATTCTAAACGAAGTGTATACCAGGAACGCTCATGCCCATGTGTATTTCGTAAACGGGTTGCCGTATCCCGATAGTTGGAATTCTGCATTTCATTCCCGGGTGAGTGCCTTTAATGCTGAATTCAGGGACTCAATCGCGGCCTGGAATCAGATTGGCCGGAAAATCTGGAACGTTGACGTGCACAGCTCTTTTGTCGACTCTGCTTATCAGCGTGTTGATTCACTTTTTGATGACGATTTGCATCCAAATCAGGCAGGCTATAATCGAATGGCGTCTAGTATATTAAATTCGATGGCTGTTGGAGAAGAGTGGAATTGACTGATATCGCGGTGAGTCCGCGACGTGGGCGCGAATCCGAACGATCTCGATCAAAGGGATGACATTGGTTCGGAGAGGGGTGCCGGGTAGAAATATCGCTCGAATTTGAGATCAAATTATGCTTTTCACCAGATTACGCTTTCGATACGCACATTACTTAATCGCTTTAGCCGCACTGGTATATTCCGGATGCGTCAACGATAACAATGTGCACAATCCTGCCGCCACGCGACACGTCTCTATCTCTGTTTCCGGGCAGGGGCGTGTCAGCGGAATACCCCCGGATTCGTCTGCCGGGATCGATACCGTGCTGACACTTGTCGCCGATGCCGACAGTGGCTATTTTTTTGTCGGATGGTTTGGTGATGCAACACGCTATGCTAATCCGCTGCGCATTACCCTTTCTCACAATCTCAACCTCGAGGCACGCTTCGCCCGCAAAGCTGTTACCACCCGTGGTAACGGAACGGTGGTACAAGATCCGCCGGACTCGCTTTTTCAGCCGGGGATGCCGGTTTCGCTGGTCGCTTATGCCGACTCTGCACATCTTTTTGCAGGCTGGACCGGCGATACGACAGCGTTCGGCGATACGCTGATCATTCATCTTACCAAAGACATTGCCGTCTGCGCCAGGTTTGTTCCGGTTCCCGATACCGGCCTGATTCCGGTTTCCGCGCAGGGAAAATCATTTAAAATGGGATCAACCAGTCCCCTGGCCGACGGTCAAATTGAACGGCCGGTGCATACGGTTCGCTTTACGTATGATTTTTACATCGATCCGGCGGAAGTTACCCAGGGCCAATTCAAGCACCTCATGAAATTCAATCCGGCCGATCGATACAACAGTCAGGCTGTCGGCGACTTATATCCCGTATATAATGTCAGTTGGTACGAGGCTGCGCTTTATTGCAACGCGAGAAGCAAAAGCGAGGGGTACGATACGGTTTACACCTATACAGCCGCCTGCCCCGACGGCAAAGATTGCCCCTACGTGCTGGAGAATCTGAAAATCAACTATCATAGCTTCGGTTACCGACTGCCCACCGAAGCCGAATGGGAATTTGCCGCTAAAGCAGGCTCGACGACCGATTTTTTCTGGGGTTCAAGCGACAGCAGCGCCGGGCAGTATGCCTGGTATTTTCAAAACGCCGGCAACGCTCCGCAGGCAACCGCATTGAAACAGCCCAACGATTTCGGCCTGTACGACATGGCCGGCAATGTCGCTGAATGGGTCAACGACTGGATGTATGATTACCCCGATTCCACAATTGTCAACCCGGTCGGCCCGACGCAATTGACCTGGGAAGAATTTGAAGCAAAATCCGAACGACCGGTTAAAGGCGGATCATATCGACTCGGCTCATCTTACCTGCGCCCCGCAAATCGCCGGTTAGGTCCGTATGAAACGGCTGCCAAAGTCAGAATGCACGATATTGGCTTTCGCACTGTACTCGGCGCCTTCAATCCCGGCAATACACCCGTTTCGAATAATGTTGACAAGCAGGATTCTTCGAGTATTACCGTCCAGGCTAAAAAATCCGACCTGCTCTCCTTTGTCGGTACGCCCGAGCTGAAACTGGTATTCGTAAAAACCGAAGGTGGTGCTAATAAACTGTACTGCCTGGATTTTACCGGCACGAATCCGCAGCCATACATACTGCCGGATACGATGACGGCTCGTAATCCGACGATTTCGCCCAATGGTAACTATGTTGCTTACAGCATGCGCGGCGAGGGATATCGCGATGCATCAAAAATTGCCGTCCGGTCGCTCGATACGAATTCGGTACGCATCAACCGTTCACCGTCGAATGAGCATGCCTTTATCCCGCGCTGGTGGATTGATTCCGCCGCGGTCGATACGTTTCTGATCTATACTGACGGTGCAGCACTGAACGGAACTGCCGAATGGCTCAAAGAAAATACCTACAAGCACAAAATGTCCGGCATGGATTTTTCCGGTCAGAGGGAGGTGCTGTGGGAATTCGGTTCCTATCACGGAGGCCTGTCCAGAGATGCACGCTTTCTGGCAACCGGCTATATCGAGGCTCGTGTGGTCGATCTGCCGTTGCGGGATACTTCGATCATGTATTTCTGGCCGCCCCATAATGGTCGCGATGATATCGGTCAGGTATGTAATGTGTCAATTTCTCCCAGCCTGTCGCGGACCGACGAAGTCCTGCTGCTTGACTTCGGCTATTCCGGAACGAGTGCATTGGTTGGACGCTCCTACGGTGTGCACGAAGTGATATTCCGGTGCAATTCGAAAATGCTTACCTGGGATCACGTATCCGACTGGTATAGCGCGCCCCCGCAATACGACTCCTGGAACCACGTCGAATGGAGCAATCACCCCCGTTTTGCCATAGCGATTGCAGAACAAAACCGGCACAATGCCCCGAAGGCAATCTATCTCATCGATCTCCAAAGCGGCGACTATCTGAGAGTCGCAACAGGTCAATCATTGCGGGATCCCTGGCTGTGGATCGATCCGGACGAATTGGCGGAATTTCCCGATCACTACTACAATTTCGCAGCATATGACAAGCCCGTACAATCGAATGCGCAGGTGATTCTGACTAAAAAGCTCAAACTTTTCTGGAAACGTCGCAACGAAATCGAATGTGCCTTTCTGGGCAGTTCACCGGGCTATTATGGATTTGACCCCGCGCAGATATCCCTGAAAACGCTCTCACTGGCAACCATGACCAGCGACCTGACGACCAGCTTGACGGTTGCATTACACTATGTACTGCAGCACAGCCCCGACCTGAAGTGCATCGGCATCAGCATGGATCCCGGCTCCTGGGCTCGGGACTACCGCCAGGCCCCGCCGCGCTTCACCGGCCTTGGCATCTCCGAGGGATATTTCTTTGACGAAAAGTACGATTTCTGGCGTAATGGAATTCCGTCGGCAATTTCCGATAAAATTACTGCATTTGATTCTACCGACTGGGAAGCTCACGGCTACAATGGATTTCATCAGAAAGATATGTCCGGCGAGTGGGGCGAACCAAAGGTCGACGGAGGCGATTTTTCCCTGCAGGATTCGGTCGTGAAAAATACGACGGCCCTGCTTGCCGAACTTGCCGATTCCGCCCGGAAGAGAGGCGTTCATGTTCTCATCGTCAATATGCCCCAGCACCCCGATTACAAAGATATGCAAACCTATGGCAGACTCGGCCCCCATGATGACACATTTGATCAGCAAATGGCGTTTCTCAAAAATCTCGAAAGCACCAACTCGTATTTTCATGTATATGACGCCAATAACAATGGTGAGCATGATTATGAAGATATCCATGCGTTTGACTGCAATCATCTCAGCAATATAGGTGCTGAAAAACTGAGCGCACGCGTTGACAGCATGCTTCAAGCGATTCTCCCATGATATCATACTACCGCCATCAGGAGGGTCCGCCATTTCTCAAAAGCGAGCAGGAGCACCATTTTGAGAAGTTGCAGTTTTTCTATCCCACCCTACGCCAGGGACTCTACCAGTATTTCAAAGATGAATCGTATCGCTCAATACTGCTTCCCGACTATTGCCCGCAGGGACTCTTCGACCCTTTTAAGCGCCTGGGATATGATATTTACTTCTATCATGTCGACCTGTCACTTTCGCTGAACAAGGAAGAACTCGCAGAAACAATCGAGCGGACGAAACCCGACATCTTCGTGTATATACATTATTTCGGCCTCTACATGAAGCATAATGTCGCCCTGCTCAAAGAGTTGCTGCCGGAATCCACGCTGTTTATTGAAGACTTCGCGCATACTTTGCCAACCTCTACTACCGTATATACCGGCGATCTCTGCCTCTTTTCATTTACCAAATCACTCGGCGTAGCGCAAGGGGCCCTGCTCTGGTTCAACAACGAAAAGTACTTAAAGGCCTCTCCTTACACACCGCCAACAAAGCAAGCTGAAAAACTCAGTGCCCGCCTGCGGTTTCATACCCGATTGGAGCACCTGTTCAGTACGCAAGTACCGTCCGACCTGCTCCAAAGGATACTGCTTAAAGTAACCCGGCCATGGAGCGATTTTTATACCTGGCTGCACAGCAACTATCCCGCCTGCACTACCAGGGTCGATGATGCATCAACTCATGCGCTGAACCATCTCGATTTTGACGAGATTACCGCTGCCCGAAAAAAAATCGTCGAGCGATATCTCAATAAAATTCCCAAATCACAAAAATTTACCTGTCCCCGAAATGCGTTTCTCAAGCAATCGCTGATTGGCTTTCCGGTGGTGGTTGATAATCAGAAGGTATTTCACGCAGAGCTGCTCAGCCTGGGAACGCAAGGGTTTTATTTGAATAAACGGTGGTGGTTCAAGGATGAGGCGGGCGGGAGTGAGTTGCTGAACCGGCATTATCTTCTGCCGGTGGGGCATTATCTTTGAAATGTGTCGATTGCAATGCTGAGTTGCCTGTTTTTCGTTTGTGGTCCTCTTCGTAAGTTCGGCGACTATTCGTTTGGTCGCCATTCCCTCCCGCGAGGGGGAATCCAGCTCTTTATGTCAGGCGAATAAGTTGGAGATCGGATCAATTCCGGCATGACATTATCCCTTTGCCATACGTCACCTATTTTTCTTTTCATGAGCTTAGAATGAAATGTCTTGGTAAAGTTTATTTTATAATGCAATTGCTTTGTGATCCTGAAATAGCACGCAAGGACTGGACACAATGGTCGCTACAATCACTCATAATAGCTCCTGAAATATGGTACAATCCAAAAGCATCACGAAATCTCTTCCTGTTATTTATCGCACCCTTTGCATTGGAATCGCATTATGCAATATCGGAATAATAGTTATTGCTTACGATTCAGAAAAAAAGACTGATTTCAACATATACTGCTGTGCCTGCGATGCGCATTCGCAAGGTAGAAATCCTTACCTGGTGCAAAACATAGAAGTTTGCACGCAAAGAGAGATATCTTTCACCTATTTACCTGTGGTGTTACCGGTTTTCAAAGCCCTCTGCAGATTTGAAAATAAAATTCTAACCTACCATTTTCTCTGGTCAATTTTGCTTGCCCTCAATTTTGTACTGATTGCCTTTGTTTTCAAGTTTAAACACCTTGCCACTATTGTTGCAATTGTCATGGCAGGATACTCAACAACCTATTGGAATTTTTATACCGGGAATATAGGGTTATTTGAATCATTACTGTTCATTACGTTTTTGTTGTTGGTTTTAAAAAACAGACTGTTTCTAGCAACAGTGCCGCTAACTGTCATTTCATCACTAAAAATTTTACCGCTTGTATTTGTGTCGCTTTTGTTTTTTACCCCTGATTCCACGGGGAGGAAGGTTAAGGCAGCAGGAATGACTCTGTTACTTTTCGCAACTATCCACCTGTTATCCTTTGTTGCCTATCAGGATATTTACCCATCCTACCTTGCTGCGGTTACCGGCAGCCAAGCTTCCCAGCACAGTGCTATAAAAGAGGAAGGCGGGAAGCATAATCCATCGCTGATGAATTTTATTAATGATGCTGTTAGTGATGAAAAAGAATTCGACCCCGCCGCTCTTACCGCCTATGTCATTCTGGCGGCACTAATTATCGGCATATATTTTCTCATCCTTCAAAGAAATGCGGCGATGGATTCTAAAGCAAAAATTTCCCTGTTCGCATTGGTTTTGCTTTTAATATTACCTCGCCTCAAGCCATATTCATTCGGCTACGCATTTTTACCGGTTGCTATTTTAATGGCAAATATGAAGACTGCTAACAAATTGTTTATTGTGCTGATTTCTTGTGGATTTACTTTTGTTATGCTGGTGTCGACATCATTTGCACCTGGGCTATTGAAATATGTTGTAATTGATTATATGCAGCTGGGGTCACTTGTTGCTGCGATTGCATATATATTTTTGTCGATGAGATGCTGAGAATTGTGCACACCAATTCGAATTTAACTGTTTGGTTTTAAATCGCATTATTATATATTCCTTAATCAAATATTATTGCCCAAAGATTATTAAAATTCAGATGCTTTAATTATGGATATGCTGGCGAATAAGTTAATAGCGAAGCTTTTTTTCACATGGCTATTTCTATCATTCGTAATTGTCTTTAGTCTGAGTCATGTCAAAAAGCCTGAATATGAGCCCGCTGCAACAAGAAAACTCATTGAGGGAAATGCTGAAACGCCATTTCAGTATCGATACCTGCTTCCATTCATTATTAAATACTCTTCTGAGAAAATAGGGATAAGAGCATTGAGTGGTGAGAGTCTAGAATGGATTTGTATCTTTTCAGATATGCTGTTTACTGGATTGCTTTTTATTGTGTTGTGGACTTATTTAAAATGCTGTAATGTTACTATCAAATTAAGAGTAATTGGAATGTTCTTTTTGTCTTATTCCCTCGCATTCACTTATCTAGTCCCATATCATTTATCAATTTATAACATTTATGACATCCCATCTGTTTATTTTATGACAACAGGGTTACTTCTCATTTACAAAAGAAAGATGATGCTATTCTATCCGGTATTTATCCTTGCAACATTTAACAGGGAAACCACGTGTTTCCTTTCTTTAGCTTATTTATTTGTTCATGCAAGAACTTTTAACCTATTCTCGCCAACTTTTTATACGAAAAATCAAAGAGTGATTTGGAATGTCTTGGCCCAGGCAACACTATGGTTTGCCGTTAAAATACTTTTAGCAAACCAGTTTGATTTTCCAAATGATAATATCCGATTTGATTTTGCATTTTTGAGAAATCTGAAATTTCTGGTACTTTGGCCTTTTAAGCCAAAAATGTTTCTTGAAATGGCACAAATCTTTGTATCCGGTGCTTACTTGTGGATTCCGGTGATTTTAAAATGGAATACTATCAGTGAACCGTTTATTAAAAGGTCCCTTCTGGTGATTCCTGTGTATTTATTTGGAATGCTTCTGGTTGGCAGTCTTGCAGAAATCAGAATATATGGCGAGCTTATTCCTTTCATCATACCGGCAGCACTGTTTATTTTAAAAGGATATGCCAAAAGCTCATTCTTTTCACTATCCTAATCTGGAATAAATAAGCCAGTCATTGCGGGATTATCCACTCCAAAATCACGATTTGAGGTTATCCCTGAAAATTTTCTGAATAGTATCCTGAATGTTGCAGGCTGTCCTGAGTTGACTCGAAATCTTTTTGTTTGCGAGTAAGTACCAACAACTTCATTAGGATCTGCATCCCAGGCAAATATTTGACATGTGCTACTATTTATTTCTGCGGGGATGCTTCCCATTGCCAAGTCGGCCTGGTACCATCTATTATTTGGCGGTGTATCATGGTCAGGGTGCAGGCTGGCATGCGCGCTTACGATTACGTAGCCGGTTGCTGGCGGAGTAAAAGTATAGGATAAAACTGATGCAACTGAACTAGCAGAAAAGAAATCGGAAGTCCCTTGCATGAAGAATGTTCGAATATTTGCAGTTCCAGAAGGCCCGGTGTCCCCTTTTTCACCTTTGGGGCCTGGGTCGCCTTTGTCTCCTTTTGCACCAGGTGCACCAGTATTCCCCTTGTCACCTTTAGGACCTTCCAAAGAGGCCAGCCATTCCGCCTCTGTACCCGTGTATCCTCCTTCAACTGCAATTTGATAAGCGGATTTACCATTGCTTCCATCTTGGCCTGGTGAGCCGGTGTCGCCTTTTGGCCCCGCAGGTCCTGTCGGCCCTGCCGGCCCCGTGTCACCCTTATCGCCTTTGAGCGAGGCCTGCCATTGCGCTTCAGTGCCACTATACCCACCTTCAACGGCCATCTCATATGCAGATTTGCCATTGTCACCGTCATTGCCATCTTGTCCCGATTGTCCTGGCTCCCCTTTAGGGCCAGCCGGTCCTGTATCTCCTTTTGCTCCCTGAATTCCCTGCGGCCCCTGTGGTCCGGGAGGCCCTGCAGGACCTTGAGGACCTCTGCCGAAAGGAATAGAATCAGACCATTGTCCTGCATTGCTTTTACGGAAATACAGATTTCCTTCGTCAATCGCAAAAAAGGAAAAACCGACCGGTTCATTATCATAATTCGCTCTGTCGACTTTATCTCCCTGAGCATCTACTTTGAACGGATCGCCTTGTGCACCTTCCGGTCCTTGAG
>WJLW01000128.1 GCA_014728295.1 Chitinivibrionales bacterium
ATTATTAATGTGCTTGAATCTGCTGAATCAGCGCATGAGTTGAAGTGGATTTTGCGGAAGTTGGCTGATTTGAATGCTAAGGACGATTACTCCATAACCGGCAAAGACAGTTTTAACACCTTCACATCAGACCCCCTGCTTGTCGACACCGCCGAATTTGCAAAAAGCTTAACGGATTCTTAATTTACGCTCTACTTCACCAGTGCGCTGAGCGGCTTCGTAGAGTTCATCGGCATCCGCCCCAACCGGTTGACGGTTTCTGAAAGTGTATATGTCGTCGTTGTCAATCCGTTCAAAGTCAACGTCAAAGACAGCACCCAAATCGGCGACACCCTCGAAGCCTCCCTTGCCGGCAAAACTCAACCGCACGCACTCAGCGCCGGGTGGGTACTCGACGGACAAACGATGAGCGGCAACGCATTCGCCCAGCCGCTCACAATAAGCAGTGACACGCCGATTGATGAGCTATCCTTTTCAGAGACCACTGATAAATAACGACTGCGCAGCAAATCCAAAGCAGCAAGACGGGATAGACTACCCTCTGCCCGGTCCGAACAATTTCGCGAGCAAGCTTTTCGCCGACCCGCCTTTTGTCATCATTGTGCGGCTGAACCCGGCATCGTTCATCAGGTAGTCCTGTGCTACGGAATCCGGTTTTTCTTTCGTTACGCGACGATGCACGTCTTCGAGAAAGTCTTCGAGGGTTTCTGAGTGCTGGATGCGCTGGTCAAGATTGATTTTGAGGCACTGATCGACCAACGACGCCAGCCCCCGCGGCAGATCTTTGCGCAGCTCGGTAACCGGCTTGTATTTGTTTAGCTGACGGTGTTTCATGAGATCCATCATATTCTGCTGCGGAAAGAGTTGACGTCCGGTAGTCATCTCATACAGGGTAGCTCCCAGCGAGTAGATATCGGTACGGGTATCTACATTGCTGGTTTCGATCTGCTCGGGCGACATATAGGGCAGCGTACCGACGGTGTTATTTGCCAGGGTATTGACAGATACTTCCATTGGCCGGGCAATGCCGAAATCACTGAGTTTGACGTCTCCTTTTTTGCGCGAAAGCAGAATGTTGGCCGGCTTTATATCGCGGTGCATGATACCGCTGTAGCCTTTACCATAAAGGGTATACTCCTGCTTATGCGCATGTGACAAGCCGCGTGCGGCAAGGATGCCGATTGACGTAATCAACTCGGCCGGCAGCGGGCCTGCTTCGGCAATCAGTTTTTTGAGATCAAGCCCGTCAATAAACTCCATCTCGATATACGGCAGGCCCCGGAATTCGGTGTACAGGTGCACGGGGACGATATTGGAGTGCAGGAGCTGCGCGCTGATTTTAGCTTCCATTTCGTAGCGGCGGATCAGGTTGGCGGCTTCCTCTTCGGTGCTGCAGAGCTTGGGAATGTCAAGCACCTTGCCGGCGCGGGATACTTCGAGTACGGCATTGCGCACTTTGTAAACCACCGCCATGCCGCCGCGGCCGATAATGCCGTTTGACGTGCCGGAGCCCATCGGCACCGTATCGTAGGTGCTGGGAAGCTCACGCGGCTTGAGCAGTTGCGCTTCTTTCGAATCGTCAATTGACCTCCGGGAATCGGCAGGTTGCGGGGACGCGGGGGATGGACCGGTTTCGATAATTGTTTTGCTGACCGTGAAGTCTTCCTGGTGCGGGAGCGAGGGCTCTTTGCGGTGATCGGCAACGACTATCGACGGTTCGGCGTCTTTGGTACCGAAGGATTTGAGCATTGCGTTGATTTTGGGATTGCTGTGCGACCTGATGCGCGGAGGACGCGTACCGGACGGGAAGTTGGCCTGTATCCATCCTTCACCCAGTATCGCGTAGGTTGACGACAGCATGTGCAGCCACTTCTCTTTTGCCGCTTCGAAAAGATCGACCGTCCCGTACAGCGAAAAAAACACTCTGGCCCCGTGCATATCACGTGCATGCAGCAAATCGGCAAACTCACCCATGCGAAAGGCATAGACCGCTTCCGGAATTTCCGGCGCCGGCTGGTTGCTTGCGTAAAGTGCGTCGCACATCAGTGAAAGGTAGAGCCAGGCGTACACATCGTCAAGCGCGGGGTATTCGCCCTGTCGCCAGTTACATGGCGAGCGGGAGAGGTCGATATCACTGAACGGCTCGGGAAAAGAGTCGTCCTGGCAGGACGGTTCGGCAAAGGTGTGATCAGCGTTCATGTTCCTGCACTACTTTCTTCGCTTCATCGCATCGCCCGGATGGTTGGCGGCAGCTTTCACTGATGAACAGGCGATAGGCGTCAAGCATGTTTTTGCGGCCTGCATCCGAGCGCGCGGAGCGATACCTGCGGCGGTAAAGGGTTGCTCGTTTGTACAGCAAGTCACTTCGCTCCTGCTTCCAGAGCCGCGCCGGCGAGATAATTGCTTTATCTATGTACTCCGCAGCCAGTACCTGGTCGCCGACGATTTCGAAGGCCAGTGACAGCACCGTATTATAGCGCGCATCGCTGATTGCATATCGTTTGCTCAAAGCAATTAACTCCTGGATCGAACGTGTCTGATAGTAGCAGTCCGCCAACAGAATCACAGCACTGTCCCGCGTTGCCGGAGCCAACTCGTCAAGCGCCAGACTATTGATGGATGCAATTGCTGCGGTGAATTGCTTCTGCTTATAAGCAGCAATGGCCCGGCGCAATATCGAATGCCGGATCGGTTTGGGCGAAGCGTGCGCGCCGGCGTCTTGTGTGTGCTTCAATTCGGGGGCGGGGCGTGGCTTTACGGATGCGGCCGGCCGGCCTGATTCGTGATTGCGCAACGTCGTGTCCTGTTGTTTCGATGGAACGGTTTTCGGACGAGGCGGAACGTGCGGCGCTCGCAGCGAGGCATTGGGGGATTTGGTTATTTCGGCGGGTGCAGAGTCCTGCAATTGCGGTGCAATCCGGTCGGCCGCTGATGCATCGGGCATGGGCGAATCATTGCCGGTTGCTGTAATCACCATCCAGGCAAGTGCACCAAACAATCCGACGACACAAACCGGCGCCAGCCACTTCAACAGTTTGGGAACGAATCCGGCCGGTGTTTTGCCGGCCTTTTCCAATTTTACCGGCACAAACGCTTCCGGATTTTCGGCAAATGCCCTGATTTCATCCTCGGGCGGACGCGGCGTCATTTCGGCCAGTGCATTGCGTGCAATCAGTTGCAGGCTCTCGCATGTCCTGAATCGTTTCTCCCGGTCCGGATGCAGGCATTTGTCAACTATTGCGCAAATTTCATCGGGCACGGACGGGCGAAAATGATGCACCGGTTTATAATCGGCCTTTTTTTTGGCTGCGGCAATCGCATCAAGGTCGTCCCCGAACGGACGAATTCCGCATAACATTTCGTACAGGATTGCGCCCAGGCTGTAAATATCACTACGGCAATCGACATCGACATGGCCATGCTGCTCCGGGCTCATGTACTGGGGCGTACCCCACCCCGACTGTGTCTTCTCCGTTCCAAGCTGCGCCAGGCCAAAATCCATTACCTTGAGCACACCGCTTTTAGAGATGAGGATATTTTCCGGTTTCAGATCGCGATGCACCAGCTTCGTCCCGCTTTCACCCCAGATCGAGAATGACTGATTCCAGGCATATTCGAGTGCGCCGGTAATGATACAGACAATTGACAGACACACAACCGGATGGAAGGTGGTGTGTGCGGTAAGCAGCAGGCGCAGTGATTTGCCGTCGATGTATTCCATTTGCATAAACGGCAGTCGACCGTCCCAGATACCGCCACCATGCACCTTGACAATACTGGCATGATCCAGGCGCGCCGTTACTTTTGCTTCCGCCTCGAATTTGCGGCGAACATAGTCGATGGCGTCGGGCTTGAGCATCTTGATCGCCCGCTCTATCTCGAGATCGACTTCGAACGCTTTGTAGACTATGCCGATGGCGCCTTCCCCCAAGAGCGAGGTGAGACGACAATTGCCCACAATCGTTCCCAGTTGAGGAAGCCGGGAATCCTGTGATGAACCGGTTGGTGCAGCCGGCATCGAGCGGGGATCGTTCATAGATATAAGAGACCTGGCGCGTTCTTGTCGGTAATCTCTGAATTAAGGTATTTTAGAAAATTACTTAATGGATTTAATGCCGCCCACGAAATACACGAAATAGCACGAAAAAAAATACCAAATCAACTGACCGTCATGATTCGACGCAGAAAGAGCAGCAGATGAAAATACCGATGGTAGTGTTTAGCTTTATTGTCGCAATACTACTGGATATTCGGGCGCAGGATGAGGGCTTTCATGAGCTGGAGCCTGAAATTATCGATCGCCGGACGCTGGCAGAGCAGCATTATGATAAGAAAGGCTATACGGTTGTCAGTGGCGATTTGAGCGGGTTGGAGTTTGCATATAAAAAGCTGCTGGTTCTGGATTCGGCCTACATTCCGCTCAACGCTTCATTTGCGACACCGGATGCCGTGGATTTCTATTTTGAGCCCGAGGCGGTGTTAAAGGTTGACGGGCGCTTCAGGGCGGCAGGTACGCAGAGCAATCCAATCAACTTTTCGCTGGTTCCCGGGTTCGATTTATTATACAACGCCCAGGTTACCTCGAAAGTATGGCAGGGCATTTATGTCGGCGAACAGGGATCATTGGTGCTGAACCATGCCGCGATCAGAGAAGCTGCCAACGGGATCATTGCGCGGGGCGTATGCGATTCACTGGAATTGACCCATGTGCACTTCGAAAATATCGATGATACCCCGCTGCATATCGACGGCCAGGCCGTGGAAGCCAAACCGTTGTCGGACTACTCGCTGGAGTGTGCAACTCCTCAAAAAGCTTCCCGCAAGGAACCGATTCAACGCAAAAGGCGCCTGATGTCGAATACCCTGTTCGGTGTTGCGGCAGGTTTGGCCGTAACCGGTATCCTGTTGGATATATTTGCATTCTCCGCGGATGAACAAGTGCGTTCAGCAACAAGCAGGGAAGATGCTCGTCACTATAAAGACAATGCGCAATTGCTGAATCAAGCCGGAAACGCGGCGCTTATCGCATCTGGAGCATGTTTCGTTCCGGCAGTGGTTCTGCGGATTCCTCTGGGAACAAATAAGTGAATGATAGATTGGTAGTTGTGTGTTTCGTAGTATATTATTTCTATGGACGACAAAAGAGTCTACGACCCGCATAATGCGTTTGTCCGCAGGATCCTTACCAGTAAGGAAACTGCTGTGAATTTTCTCTCGAATTACCTACCGCCCAATATTCACAAACAATTAAATATGCGGACGTTAAAAATTGTTCACGGATATGTACATACCACAATTTCAATATGACCTTGTGGACATTTCACATCTTCCCGAGGATAAGATAACCGCAATGTTCATAACTCAGGCATTCATGTTGATCGGCGGATTTTCCCCCTCTACCGACCGGACTATTCGATCGCCCAGGCGTTCAAATCAAACAATTCCTCTAATTCGATGAGATTCAACATAATAATAGCGTATTCAACTGACTTATGCTCGCGCCAGACCGCAAAACGCGATACAACCAGAGCTGTTACGAATTATTTTCTCTACTTATTACTTTCTCTTTTTAATGAATTGAGGGGGGGCGAGTCGGCCTGCAGAGTACCTTGAGATTCTCCTCCGACACACAGCTTCTATGAATAAAATAACCGAAAAAACCGCACTCGTTATTCATCCGATTCTTGACATCTACCAATCTAATCTTCAATATCTCAAGCCCGGCAAAAAATACAAAGATGAATTGCTGATAAAGCTTATCGAGTGGTCGCCGCCGATACGGTTCAAGACGTATGAAAACCTTACATTCGACGGAGAAACGTTTTTTGATGCAAACCTGTACTTTGTTATGTTCCTGCCGGAAATGAGGGATGTCAATATCAGTCAGGCTGTTGACAAAGTCGAGCACGCACTCAAATATGCAAAGGAAGACGGCTGTACGGTTGCGGCTATGGCCGGTTTCAACTCGATCGTTATCCAGGGAAAGGAAGAGGAACTGGCCGAAAAACACGGCATGAGAATCACCTCGGGAAATGCATTTACCGCGGCAACGGTTATTTCCTCTATCGAGAATCTGGCCAAACGGTGCAATATCGATTTGTCAACTAAAACCATTTCGATTATCGGTGCCTCGGGAGATATCGGCTCGGGATGCTTTCTTTATTTTGCGGATCAGGCACGAAAATTGATATTGACCGCCCGCGGGCTTGCGCCGCTCAAGGACCTTGTGAATAAATACGGCGGGATGTTCGATTGCGAAATTGAGGTGACCGGTGATAATAAATATGCGGCAAAGCGTGCAGACATAGCAATTATCGTTACCAGTTCTCCGGTACCTTTGTTCGAGCAATCGGACTTTGCATCCGGTGCCATTGTATGTGATGCCTCCGCGCCGGCGAATGTAAAAGTCAATGGCAGTCTCAGGGAGGACATCTTTTTATATCACGGTGGAATCGCGCAGCTACCCTTCGATTTGGAGCTTGGAATGTATATCGGGTTGCCGGGAACCAATGCAATGTTCGGATGTCAGGTTGAAGGGTTGCTCAACACGGTGCACCCTGATTTGCCGTTGTCATACGGCAGAGGAAATATCAGCACTATGCGAATAAATAAATTTAAAAAGTTTTTCAAAAAATACGAGTGCCTCAAAATTGTGTATTCGATAGGGGATAAGCTTTATAGTGAAAGTGAGCTCGATGCTGCAGTGCGAAGGTAGCTGTCGATCCCGGCAGAAATCTATTGAGTGAACTGGAATTTTGAATGATTATTTCACCCGTTTGCTGGCGCTACACGCAAAGCGAGCCGCTTCCGGCCGCCGGATTGTTTGTGGGATACAGAGATCCGAAATTATCGGGTTTTGATCATCTCAACCTGCCGTTTTACTGGAAGTATTAATCTCCGGCAAATACCGCGGCTAACTGGCAGGCGTTTTTGCGGCTCTGGCCAAAGGAGGCTACACGCTCTATTTCGGGATTGACGAAAAGAAGAATGGCCTTCTCGATGACGACGGACCCATGTTTTATGACGAAGCTACGTTCACCGTGAAATATGGCGGCGGAGCTGCAACAATGAATCAAAATCGTCCATTTCTTTCCGGTAAAGTATAAAAATCTTTTGGAAGGGGCTCTGCGCCCCTTATAACCGGTAAGGAAAGTGCTTTTTATAACCCCCCGTAGAGAATGCATGTTATTCCATTGTATTAACTCCGTCCCGAATACCTTATCGCGAAACAAATCCGGCACGAAATTCAATAAAATAATGTCTTATTCAACTGACTCCTCCTCCCGCAACTCCGCAAAGCGAGCCTCAACCTTCTCCGCAATCTGCCTGATCGAAATGCCTTTGAGCAGCTCAAATGATGATAATTCCACGCTGAGAGCTTTGTTGAGCCTGGCTGCCAGCTCCATGCCCATAAGTGAATCTACTCCGAAATTGTTCAGCGACTGATCAGGATCCAACGATTCTGGTTTCATGTGCAGCACCGCGCCGATTTCCTCTCTGAGCTTTTTTATCGCGAAATCGATTGATTTACCGCCCGATTTGATATGCTCACCGAGTTCATTCAGTAATTCGAAAATCTTTGAACTTTGCGGTCCAGATTTCCTGAATTTCAAAACCTCCGAGAACATCTCTGATTTTGCAAAAACAGGATTTCGCTCAGCCCATGTCTCCCAGTCGATATCGGCAATCATGATATTTGTCAGATCGGCAAGCATGATATATTCGAGCGCTTTTAATGCCTGGGATACCGGAATCGGGGTCATGCCCGATTTTATTAAATTTTCTTCTACAATTTTGTCTCGAGCTACCATACCGGTGTCACCAATAGCTCCCCAGTTGATTGTCGTTGCCGGCAAGCCCATTTCGCGGCGGTATGGCGCGAATCCGTCGAGGAATCCGTTTGCTGCGGCGTAATTAGCCTGTCCGACATTGCCGATTACCGATGTTACCGAAGAAAACGATACGAAGAAATCCAAGGGTTCTTTGAGCGTTGCTTTGTGCAGATTGATAGCTCCGCCGACCTTGGGTGCAAATACTTTGCGAAGGCTCTCCTCATCGATTTCCATGAAAGGACGGTCATCCAGGACCCCAACGCTGTGAATGATGCCGCGGATCGGCGGCAATTCGGCCTTGATTTTTGCGACCATGTCCATAACCTGCTGCTCATCGGAGATATCGACCGCCAGCGGCCATACCGTTGCGCCGTTGCTTTGCATGCGCGCAACCACATCCTGCGCTTCTTTGCGTGACGCCCCGCTTCTGCCAAGCAATACCAGATGCTGCGCACCGTTGCGCTGCATCCACTCGGCAACCGCAAGCCCGAATCCGCCAAGCCCGCCCGTCACAATCCAGGTGCTGTCCGGCTTGAATACGTCAATGTCAAGGCGCTTGCGTACCGGTACGGTCTGGTCCTTCATGTCAATAACTATCTTGCCGATATGCTTGCTTTGAGCCATGTATTCGAATGCTTCTTTGATTTTTGCTGCGGGGAATACGGTGGTGGGGAGGGGTTTGAAGTAGCCTTCTTCGAAGCCTTTGAGGACTTTTTCAACAACTGCATCCCAAAGTTCAGGGTTTTTAGCCGCTAATCTGTCGCCATCGAAGGCAATAAAAGAAATATTCCTGTCAAAAGGTCTCATGGGTAATGCAGCATTTTCTAAGATACCTTTTTTACCTAATTCTATATAACGTCCGCCTTCTGATAGTAGCTCAAAGCTTTGGATCAGAAACTCATCTGTTTGTGCACTGATAACAACATCGATGCCCTTACTGTCTGTAATCCCACGTATTTCTTCAACAAAATTTAACGTGCGTGAATTCATCACATGTTTAATACCTATCGAACGAAGATAATTGCGTTTTTCGTCACTACCTGCAGTGGCGAAAATTTCTGCTCCTATCCATTGAGAAATTTGTATTGCAGAGAGCCCAACGCCACCTGTAGCGTTGTGTATTAGAATGCTTTCCCCCTTTTGCAAACGAGCTCTATTGATAATTGTTTCATAGGTCGTTGCATAGACTGACAAAAAGACCGGTGCCTCGTCTTTTTTGATTTTTGGATATCTTGAAATGAGATGATTTTTTTGAATTCTACTTGTTGCAATCAGTTCTTTGCCAATACCGACTATTACTCTGTCGCCTGTTTTAAATTGCTTAATGTCCTTACCACATTCTGCAATTTTCCCAACGCATTCCAATCCTATTGATTGGCCAGTATACACTTCCTTTAATTCATGTGCAGGCAAACGGTTGTAGACCTTCAACATATCTTTGTAGTTAAGGGCGGAGTATTCAATTTTAATCCTTAATTCGTCATCATTTAATCGGGATTTCGTTTCTAATATCTCATAACCGGCATCTCCAATCAAGCCGCTTTTGCTGACTGCAAAACCAAAATCGGTCTCTTGGCTTGATATTAATCTGTTTTTTCTTTCTTTGTAAAGATCAAATATTGATAATTTATTTTCTACTAATAATTCAGAAAGCTTTTCTTTGCTTGAAGTCAATTTAAGGTCTTTTTCACTGCCTATTTGATTAATTATAAATTCAATACTATTTGTATTTGCTGTTTCAAAAAGAATGGGTTGCTCACAAGCAAATTCCATGAGAAAAGAATTAATAATAGCAATAATTGCATTATCAAATTTTAAATTTTGTGTATACTCCGGATGGATTTCAGGTTTAAGAAGTATTACTGAGTTCAATGATAAACTTGCTTGTCGAATTGATTTAAGAAAATCTAAAAATATTCCGATTTGCTCAACATCAAGTGTTTCATTTTTTTGGATGCATGCTGAAACATCGATAATTACTCCTACATGCTTCTTATTGCTCTCCTTATGTCTTATTTCAGTATTGTGTTTTCCTAACAAGTGTATCTTATTATTGTATCTATCGCAATTTATAAATCGATTACGAATTGCAGCGTTGAAACTGAGCAGATACCAGCAGACATCAATTCTACCAAAGAACCGGCGAGGCTTTTTTAGTGAAGGTTTTGGTAGACGCTTGCTAGAGTATGATCTAAGCAACCCGAAGTTTCCTTTGTAGCTGTCAGTTCTCCAAATCATTGATTCAATTCTTAAAATGATCTTATTATCACTATCCGCAGCCACAATATTTGCCTCAGCGTAGCCCTGCTCTCTCCGAAGCAATTTAAAAAAGACAGTTATTTCATTTGGCAATTCTCTGTAAACAACTAGCTTATGTATGCGAAATGGCACATACCTTGGGGTAGTTGAGGAGTTAGGCTCCAACACCAGACCCGATTGAAAAATGCCATCAAGCATTTGTATATTTAAAACACATGAAAAATTGGTAGTTCTGTCCATTTTTTTAATTTTAAGTACCATTTCAGTTTTATTAAACTTTATTTCCTGGACGGTTCTATACGAAGGCCCGTATTCAAAACCAGTATCCTTTAGCATTTCATACAATTTTGAAGTATCACAATTCTCAAATGACGGATTATCGACGATCAATTTTTGAACAATGTTGGCTTCAGGTTCAGAATAATTACCCACAATTCTGCATTGTGAATGCATCCCAACATTTGGGGCCCCATCATTATTGAAGGAAAAAATAGTGTGCTTGTTTGTATTTTTTTGGATGATGCTTTTAATAGAAGTATTCGAATCATCGTTTACTTTCAGGAATTGTTTAAATTCAAACATTTCCAAGGCAAGGGGGAATTGGATGCCAGACTGTTTGCAATGAGACAGGCACGTTTCGACATACGCTGCTCCAGGAAATATTATTTCGCCATTAAGCTTATGCTGTGCCAGAAATGGAAAGAAATTTCTATTAATTTCACCTGACCAACAATCATCAATTTCATGCTGTAATTTTTTTTGCAAAAATGGATGATTGATCCTGCGATCGATTCTGAAGAAATCCGGATAACTGCCATATTTCTGTCGTTGCCAGGGGTAATGTGGCACATCGATAAATACCCCGTCGGTGAATGAAACATTTTCCCATTTGATGTTGCTTCCTTGCACAAATAGCTGTGCAAGTGAAGTTAACATTTGCAAGCTTTCCGGTTTATTCCGAATTAGCGAGGGTATATTTTTGCTTTCGAGATTTTTCAGTGAATATAGCGAGCCTATTGAATTGCGCAATACCGGGTGTGGCCCAACTTCTATCGCATGCAAATAATCATCCTCTAAGCATTTCAGGAATGTAATAGAGAACAATACAGGTTTGCGGATATTGTCGCACCAATATTGAGCATTGATCTTCCGCGCTGATAATTCAGTCCCGTATACCGTGGAATAGAATGGGCAGCGAGCTTTCTTAGCTTTCGTTTTTGTGATACATTTTTTAAATTCCGGCAATATTTCTTCTGTAAAATGACTGTGAAATGGGACTTTGACCTTTAGTTTGCGATGGAAAATTTCTTTTTCCTGCAGTTCTTTTTCAATTTTATTAATGTTCTCAGTTTCGCCGGAAATGGTAACGGAACCTGGATCATTTGTTGCAGCGATCGAAAGGCTGTTTTGGTGTTTTTTTATGAGTTCCTTTGCCTTTTCGTAGGACAATCCGACAGCAAGCATGCTGCCAGAGCCCTCAAGTTTCTTAAGGAGTCGTCCCCGATGAAATATGATGAGCATTGCGTCTTTTATAGATATTATACCTGCCGCCCACGCAGCAGTAACTTCGCCTAAGCTGTGCCCAATAACAGCATCAGGTTTTATGCCAAAATGTTCCCAGAGTCTGGTCAATGCAATTTGCAAAGCAACGAGTGCCGGCTGTGAAACATGCGTTTCGTTGATACGCGATCGTTTTTCAGGTTTTGATAGTTCTTCGATAATTGACCAATCCGATAATTTTTTGAAATGGTCATCGCATTCTTCAAGAGCCTTTCGATAAATTTCATGTGTTCTAAACAGTTCCCTTCCCATTGCGAACCATTGGGGGCCCATACCAGAATAAACAAATACGATTTTTCCTGGTGTAACTGTTGCCTTTTCTGAAAGGATCCCAGATGAATGCTCGCCATCGGAAAATTCAGAAAGCTTTGTGGCCAATTCTTTTCGTGATTGGGCAATCAAAACTGCACGATGATCATGCAAACTGCGATGGTTGATCAATGTTGTGCAAAAATCTGCGATATCAGGTTTCTTTGTTGCAAGATAATGAGAATAAGCTTGGGACAGATCTTTTAATGCTTCAGGATCCCGAGCTGAGATTGGCACAATAAACATTTTTTTTGTTTTGTTGGGATCCTTCTCTTTCAATTGTATAGTTGGCGGGCTTTCCAGAATGACATGTGCATTAGATCCGCCGTATCCAAACGAATTAACCCCGGCATATTCAGTTTTTCCTCTTTTAAGTTTTGTTGTTTTCGTTGGTATTTTTATACACATATTTTCGAATGGGATTTCAGGATTTGGTGGTTCTGAATGCAAATTTGGTGGCACTTCGCGATTTCTAAGCACTAACGCTGCTTTTATAAGCCCGGCTACACCTGCTGCTGCTTCGGTATGCCCAATATTGGTTTTGATTGAACCTGCAAGTACCAAATCATTTTTTGAACGATCTTCTGAGAGCACATTATTAATAGACCATATCTCAGCTTTATCGCCGGCTTGCGTCCCTGTCCCATGAGCTTCAATGTAGCTAATACTTGATGGGTTTACTTTTGCTTCTTTATAAACTTGCCGCAAAAGTGCTGCCTGAGCTTCACGGCTTGGCATGCTGATCCCAGGTGTCTTGCCATCCTGATTCAATCCGCTATTTTTAATAACAGCATATATTTTATTTCTATCATTTATAGCTTGTGTAAGCGGTTTGAGCAATACTGCACCTGCACCTTCACCTCGCCCATATCCTTCAGCATACTTACTGAATGTTTTTGACCTGCCGTGCTTTGAGGTAAATGATCCTTTTGAAAGAGCAATATTTGTGCATGGATTGATCATTATACTCACCCCGCATGCAAACGCCATTTTGCAGCTATTAAACCATATACTTTCGCAGGCAAGATGAATTGCGGTTAACGATGCTGAACAAGCAGTATCTACGGAGATGCTAGGCCCTTTTAAATTAAAGACATAAGAAAGCTTATTGGCCAGCATTGCCATTGTTGAACTGGTTGGAGACTGCTGAATAATGCGGTACTTATTTTCAGGCGCGAGCATGGCAGAATATGATTCAAGATGAAATCCTCCCACGAAGGTACCTACTTCGCTATTTGATAAAGTATCAGCTTTCATTCCGGCATCTTCTGTGGCCCTTGATACGCATTCTATCAAAATTCTTTGTTGCGGATCCATCACTTCAGCCTCACGCGGCGAAATACCAAAGAACAAAGGATCGAATTCATAAATATCCTCACTCAAAAAGCCGCCACGCTGGAAGTACGTTTTTCCCGGTTTTTCTTTATTTTCATCATAATACAATCTGTTGTCCCAGCGGTCTTTTGGCACTTCAGTAATACAATCTTTTCCTTCACATAGCATTTTCCAGAATTTTTCAGGCGTATCAGCGCCACCTGGAAATCTGCACCCTATACCGATGATAGCAATCGGGAATTTGTTCATGAAATATCCTCAATTCCGAAATGAGTTGACGTGTAAATTTTCACATTGGCATACACGACATAAGCTCAAGCTAAAAGGTGCAAGGTTTCCAGCACGATTTTTGCGGCTTATGCAATCCTGCCTCTCAGGCCAGTCATAGTGTCTGTTAATCGAATTGATTTGAAGAAGATAAAATAGCATTTTGGCGGCTGAGATTGATTTTTTTTTTTTTACTATGCCATGTAAATTGGGTTGATTTTGTTGAAGGCATACTATTATATGCGCACTAATACGTGTCTATCCGAAAAGCGCTCCCAGGGAAAGTATTGGACACATAGATTCCCGCCTGCGCGGGAATGACATTTTGATGTTTTCCGGGGTTCCCGGAGGAGCACTAAATAGCTTTATCTACAAGATAAAGCCCATTCAACCTGATATATACTGGATATTGTGTTTGCACTGCTGGAATTTTTAAATGTGTCTTCCAAATAGTCTTTGCGAAAAATACTTATTGACAAAGAGGTGGATGATTGTTAAAATTTTTTTCTATACTATACTATGAGTGCACTAGTATGATTTAGCGCTGCCGGATACCTGACGATACTATCACAGTCCCAGCCGAGCAGAAAGAATAAAGACATGCCGTCTTTCGAGGATTTGTACCAGATTCTGTCACAGATTGCATCGAGCCAGGACAATGATGTCTATATAGTCAAGGAACGCCAATCCGGCGTTTCTTTTCTCCTGAAATCTCCAAAATTAGGCGCCGATTCTCAGACTGAGCGAGTAAACCGCAAGATACATTTCCAGCGTGAAATTGATATGCTGAGCGCATTCGAGCATGAACATATTGCCAGGCCGTGTGGTTCTGTTTTCGATGATGAAATGTGTGCGATACTCTATCCTTTTCATGAAGGAAAAACACTTGCTACGGCGCTCGATAAAAAGGAATCAATTTCTCCCACCGAGGCATTCACCATCGCCATCCAACTGCTTGGCGCCCTTGAATATATACACAACCGTGGCGTAATTCATAATGACATTAATCCACAGAATATCTACCTGAGTGAAGCAAAGGGCGTAGAACTGATTGATTTTGGTTTGTCAATGACGGAAGATGAAGCCAGGGGCCTTCCGGAAGGAACTATTGCTGGTACTTTGCCCTGGGTGGCTCCTGAGCAAATAGGGATAACCGGCTTCAAGATAGACAGACGATCGGATCTTTATTGCGTTGGTCTGATTCTCTATCGCCTGTTGGCAGGATCATTACCTTTCAAATTAAAAAGCATAGACATTGCGGAATTGCTCAATGCGACATTGCGCTCTGATATTTCTCCAATCAAAAGTGCAGCAGCTCTGGCAAACTCTATTTTGCTGAAAAGTTTGAAACCGACGCCTATAGAAAGATATCAAACTGCAAGTGGTTTCAGATATGATCTTTGCATTGCCAATGCATCAGAGAAAGGTACGCGGCCGGAATTTTTCATCACCGGCGAAAAGGATGCTATTAATGCAATAAACACAACCCGCATTTTTGCCGGAAGAGAAACTGAACTGGAAATTCTGGAACGTTCGTTTCGCAAATTCGAAAAAGGAAATCCGGTTTCAATCCTGCTGTATGGCAAATCCGGCACAGGAAAATCCGAACTGGCAAGAGAATTCAAATCATCCGTTAATACGGTAAAAAATGTTTTTGTTGCCGTTAAGTGCAACCGGTTTACACCCGGCCAGCCGTATTCGATATATCGTCAGATACTACTTGAAATTATAGACAAGTTGGCAAGTGCAAATGCTCATTTGCGCTCTGGAGTTGTTGAAATGCTGAATAGCACCATGAGCGAAAACTCGGGTATACTCTGTAAAATTGTCCCTGAATTAAAATCTCTTTTTCGCGAAGTCAAAGAAATTGACGAAATCGAGAAAGAGAAAGAAGCCGATAGATTTATCTATATACTTGCTGAGCTTTTAATACACTTGAGTAAATCATTCCCCTTAATTGTCTACATAGACGACATTCAATGGATAGATGAAATTTCATTCCGCATTATTCATGGTTTACTGAAGGGCAATACGCGCTTTTTAGGATTATTCAGCTTCAGAACTGCCGATACAAGCGACGAAATGTATGTGTCTGGGAACAACCTCAGAAAATTGAGCTTTAGTGAAATTTTCAAGCTAAGTGCCTTCAATAAAACAGATCTGCAAAACTTGCTTGACATGAGATTCGGCAGGATCCAAAACAGAAATGAATTAGCGTGTGCTCTTTACCAACGCGCATCCGGAAACCCATTTATTGTGCAGGAGGGTATACACTACCTTGTCAATAATGGATATCTTACCATCACAGAAAAAGGTTGGGAATTTGATCTAAATAGCGTTGATGAATTGCCTGAAAGGTTCGATATCATATCTTTGATCCTTAGGAAAATACAATTATTGAATGAAGATGAAATCAATATTTTGCAAATATGCTCATTGATTGAAGGCAAGATTATTCCTGACATTATTGAGAAAGTGACGGAGCTAAGCAGCTCAGTACAACACTCGTGCATGATGAAGCTTGAAGATCAAGGTTTTTTAATTCCACAATTGCAGGGCGGCTATTTATTTATTCATGATAAGGTAAGGGAATCTATATGTGCCGGGATAACAAATGTAAAAAAGCTTAAAGCTTATGAAAAACTTGGAGAAGTCTATTATTCCTGCATTAGGCAAGATTACAATCACATATTTCATGCTGCTGAATGCATGATGAAAAGCTCTAATTTACATAGGGCAATAAAAATTTGCTATCAAGCAGCAAAAATTGCTAAGGGCAAAATCGCTTTTGAAACCGCCATTAAATATTATAAGAATGCGCTTTTACTGTTAAAAAATTGCCCTGACAAAGGAATTGCAAATCATTACAATATCGAAAATATCAATATCGAATTTGCAGATTTGCTTTCACTGATCGGAAAAAATGAAAATGCACTCAGAATATTTCAAGATATATGCAAACTGAATACGTTTAAGAATGATGCTCAAATACTTGCAAAAATTGGCACCATTTATTACAAAATGGGTGAATTTAGCTCTTCAGTAGAATATTTTAAGAAATCATTGAAGCTTTCCAATGTGAAATTTTCAAAAAATGCAACAATAATTAGCTTGTTTTGCGCATGCAATTCAATAAAGATTCTTGCTTACTCTATTATGCCTCGTCTAGCTTTTATGAGAAGAACAATTGCAAAAACGCAACTGGATAATATACAAATCCTAAATACAATGGCAAGTGCCATATATTTTAAGAACAATCTTGAAAGCATGTACTTCCACTTGAAGGCATTGGATCTAGCATATTTTAGCGAAGATAGCTTTTCAAAAGCAACTGCATTTGCTAACCATGGCTTTGGCGCATTTCACATTAACTTCAAAAGAAGTGCACTATCACATGCCGACATGTCGATTCAATGTGCTCAAACAATACAAAGGAAAGACGCATTAGCTTATTGTAAAAATTATTTAGGGTTGGTTTATTATTTCAATGCAGAATGGGGTAAAAGCTTACATGCGTTGAACCAGAGCCTCAATGAATATCATTCGATTGGTTATAAATCTGGGACCTTATTGGTGCTTAAACACATTTATAAGAATTATCTTATGAAAGGAGATTTGTTTCATGCCAAAAGTTTTGCAATTAAGACTCTAGATCAATGCAGAAGTGTTCAGGAAAAGTATTTTAATTCTGTTACTTTAGCTGCATCCTATTTTTTCGAATTCATAGCGAATTTGAGTATTAGTGGAAATAAAGAAGAAAAAATTAGAAATTTACTTTCGGAAACGGATTCCTACCTTTTTCATATTGAAGCAGGTTCATATTTATTGCGTGTCGAAATACTTTCCGACAAAATTGTTGATGCATATGATAGATCGAAGCATTTAATAGCGCTTACCAAAAAGCACACAATGAATTGCGAGTATACTATCCCGGTATTTGCTTTGCATTGCGAAGCATTGGAGCGCGAATTTAGAAAAAGACTAGATGGGAATCAATGCTTGCTACTATCCAATAAGGAGCTTTTATCAGAACATGTAAAGTCAGTAATATCCATCTATCTACTCTCACTCACTTACCTGGCCTACAAGGGCATTTATCGAAAGCATCTTGGTGCACTTTTCGCGATGCTAAAGCTATACGGTTTAGCAAAATTCTTTTACAAAAAGGCCATTAAAAAGTGTCATTCTATTGACATGAAATATGAAGAAGCGCAATGTATTCGGGACTACGCTATTTTTCTTGACGAATTATGCAAAAAACCCGGCGACGCCCGTGACCAATACAACAAAGCCTACAAGCTCTTCGCCCAATGCGGCGCTCGTTTTGAAACAGAGCGAATCAAAGATAAAGTAGACAAAGACGTCATCTACGAAGTCAATCGTATCTTTTTTAACGAGCGTGTTGAGGCAGGCGCAAAAGAATCTACTTATACATCAACCACAGCCAATGGCGTGAATCAGATTCGGTTTGAAAGCATAAGTGACATCAGCAATCTGGTGACACACATGGACAACACGCCGGAGCTTTTAAAGAAGATGTTGATGTCGTTGATCAGCTCCACCGGTGCGCAATTTGGTTGTTTTTTTATAGAGGGCGACGAGAACCATGAAAAGAAATCGCTTTTCATGAATTTCGACGGCAAGGAATTAATCGGCAAGCAGGTCAAGTGGTCTTTCAAGGTTGTAGAGCAAGTCAAGGCGACCCGTGAAACCGTATTGCTGCAAAAAGGTGTTGTTGAACTTGGTGAGTCATCGAAGGATACACGATACATCCGTTCTGTTCTCTGCGTTCCGCTCGCACGAAATGATAATTATCTGGGCTGTGTATATCTTGGCAATAACAATGTAGCTGATTTATTCTCGGACGGTTCGAAGAAGACTGCCCAGATTCTTGCCGCGCAGGCCGGCATTCTTCTTGAAAACGCTTATTTAATGGACAATTACAAGCGTCTCAACCGCAATCTTCAGCAGCGGGTACGTGAGCAGACGGAGGACATACGCGACAAGAACACGCAGTTGGAGGAAACCAATATTCGCATCGTCGAATCGGAGCGGATGAAGGGGCTTTTGACCAATACGATTGTGCATGACATCAAGAATTACATCGCGGGCATCCAGGGGAGTATCGGGATGTTGGGGCGTCGTGTCGCTGATGATCAGAAGATGGACAAACTGGTTAATCTGGCGACGGCGGGGTGTAGTGATATTGTGAGTTTATCTTCGAATTTGCTTGACATTGCGCGCATGGATGACGGTAAGCTGGTGCTTAAGCGCAGTGTATTGGAATTGGGCAGGATATTGCAGCTTATGGATAAATTCATGCAGAATCCGTTGTTCGAGGAAAAGGATATATCGGTAACGGTAACACCGCCGGACGGCGATTATGATGTGTATGCCGACGCGTATTTGCTTGAGCGCATATTTCAGAATTTATTCAGCAATGCGGCGAAATACGTACCGAATGGCGGGAATGTCGAGATTACGTTTGCCAACGCAGACAATGAGCGTATC
>WJLW01000129.1 GCA_014728295.1 Chitinivibrionales bacterium
GTGTAGGACTTGACGGCTTTGTCGAGCAGGTCCGCCTTGCGGTTGAGCTTCCGATTGTAAACGGATCGAGGTTGCTGCAAAGCGATTTCTTTCATCGCTTCATGATCGCATTCGGCAAGCGTAAACCGGGCCTTTGCGGCATAGTACTTATTGACGGTTGAGGGATTTTTCAAGTGCGCATAGGTGTCGGTAGCCTCTTTTAGTTGTTTCCTGGCTTCGGAGGTTTTTTCCTGCATGTACAGGGCGACCCCGACCATGCAGAGCGCCTGCACGATGCGATCTTTGTCATGGCCGAAGCGGCGGGAGAACTCCGTATTGACGCGTGTGACGCTTTCCCACTCTTTGAGTTTGCCATAGAGCTCGCCGGCCTTGAACAACACGTCTGCGGCATCTTCGGATTCGGGATAAAGCTGGGCAAGCCGTTCAAATGTGGCTGCCGCTTCGATGAGCTTTCCGCCGTTTTCAAAGGAGAATCCGGCATTATACATGGCCGCTGGCGCAAGTTCGTGACGCGGATGGTTGGCCGTAACGCGCAGGTACATCTCCCCGGCCTCATCCCACTGGTGGAGCTTTGCATGACATTTGGCCGTGCGAAAACGGGCCTTGGGCATGAGCTGGGCTTCGTGATATTTCTGCATCAGACGTTGATACATCAATATGGCATGCGACCAGGACGTGAGTTTCTCATATACGAGACCCGCGTTGAAAAGCGCCACATCAGCGATTTCACTTTCGGGAAATTCCAACGCAACACGCTCATATTGCGCTGCTGCTTCGGTCAATTTCTCCTGCTCTTCGTACTTTTCCGCCATCCGGAATATTGATTCGGCAATGCGCGCAATCGCCTCCTGTTTGTCGCCTCCTTCTTTTGCCTGATCTTTGAGCTTGCGGTACCACTGTTCGGCTTCTTCAAAGTTGCCGACTTCCTGGAATGACTGCGCAATCATGCGCACGCTGTTCAGTGCTTCGGGTGCGTCGGGGTGGCTGGTGAGAATACGCTGGTAAATCCGCCGGCTCTGATCGTACATGTGGTTGTTATAGTACACCGAAGCTTCGATGTTGAGCACCTCTGCCGCTTTCGGGCTTTGAGGATTTATGGCAAGGTAGTTGCGGCAGGTCCGTATCATCAATTCCGAAGCGGGAGACAATTCACCCGGTTTCGGCGCAGCAGGTTCAGTCATCGCTGCATCGGTACTATCGTTGAGCGAATCCGCCTGGGCAGACGCGGTTGTGGCGTTGCGTGCGGAGTTGGCGTCACGCAACAGGCCGGGCTTTGATGCTGCTCCACCGCTGAGCAGGCAGCCGGTGAGCCCAAACGCCGTCAGGCATGCTGGTGCGAAAACCGATATTTTCATTGCAGGCGATGCTGCTCCTGTTTCAATAAATTTTGTGAGGCGACAATCGCATTCCATGCCGCAGTCTCACGGTATTTGCTGTCGGGATATCGCCGGGATACTGCCATGTATTCTTCGGCGGCCCGTTGATACTCGCCAACACTGAACATTATTTCGGCAAGATTGTAGTGGCACTCGTTTGCGTTTTTGTGCCGGGGATAAAACCGGATGAAGGTTTCATAATTATCCGCCGCTTTGCGATAGATCAGGCTGTCGTTTTGCTGCAGGGCTAGCTGATGAAAACTCAGCGCCGCATCATTGAGCACCGACGCCGCCAGGCTGTCACCCTGTGCGCGGATTGTGTCGTTGGGCTGTGCCTGCGCCCAACTGCTTTTACGGTTGTACTTCTGAAAAAATTCCAGCTTTTTAGTTGTTGCTTCCTCCACGCCAAGCTTATTGACAATGACGGCAAGCAATTCTCGCTCGACAGTCGGGTTTTTCTTGTATTTCGGATACATATTGAGCAGCGTTCGATAGGTCTTTTCCGCCATGGCAAAGCGTCCCTGCTCCTGATAGACGTTGGCGAGCCGATGCAGGATCTGCGTCCCCTTTTCAATATCACCAAAACGCTTGATGAATTTAGCGGCCCTGCGCAAGCCCTTTTCGCCGGTAATATCGGCTTCGCTGAAGCTGATGGCGATGTAGTCCATCGATTCTTTTTCAAGAAGTGATTTGCCGGAAGTGCTTTGCGCGCCCAGATCAACCAGGGCAAGAAATGAACTTATTGCCTTTTCGGGATTTGACAAACGATACTGCGTCCAGGCGAATTTGTACAGGGCTTCGTCAAACCATTGGCTTTCGGGGTGCTTCATGACCGCCTGATAGGCGGCGGTGGCCTTGTCAAGGTTGCCGTCTTCAAAGGCGTGTTCGCCAAGGTACATCCAGGCTTGCGCTGAGTAGGTGTTGCGACCATAGTCGCCTGCTACAATCTGCATGTGTGCGATGGCGCTGTCGTAGTTGCCCATATCATTGAAACACCAGGCCAGACTGTAATGTGCGGCGGGTACGAGCGTGTCTTCGGCAAACGCCTGTATCAGTCGCCGGTATTGGGCAATGCTTTGCGAATGATCAAGGCGCGGCTGCTGCGGTTCTACCGGCATGCTGTCGATATCACCCGTGCGGAAGCGCACCATAAGACTATCATAGGTCATCAGGCTCGATTCCCACAGCACGTATGCCTGCGCAAATTTCGAATTCTCATGCTCATAGTGCAGCTCGGCCAGTTGGTAGCGCAAATATGCTTCATCGTTGAGCTCGAGCGGCTGGGCCAGCGCGAGTTTGCACCCCGCAATAAGATCCTCCCGGTAGCGATCGTGCAGCAAATCTTCAATCGCAACCAGTGAGTCGAGGCTGTAGGCATACCATTGTCGCAACGAATCAGTTCTGGCACGGGAGGCCGAATCTCGGGCCGGCGATTCGCTTGCATCCAGTTTTTTGCGGGCATATTTGATCTCTTCTTTGCGCCAGTTGAGATACTCTTTTTCCCAGTGATAGCGGTCGAGCGCGGCTTCAAGTTCAAGCAAAGTGCTTTGCTGCACCAGTTGCTTGATTTTGTGGATATCCTGGCGGACAGAGGCATGGGCGCGGGTCTGGAGCATTTTATTTCTCGAATCACTATTGACGGCCAGGAGGAGCGAGTCGAGCTGGTGCAGAAGCGTTTCGCGCTTTTCGGAAAATTCTATTTCCTGAAACGAGCCGGTCTGATAGTATTGGTCAACCAGGTTACAAATAGCGTCTGCGCTCTCATACAGGGATGCAATCTGCCGATAGTTCATTCGCGGCGCGGCTTGATATTTTTTAAGCATCGGCTTGATTTCCTTGATTGCCTGAGTCAATTCTGTTTTGTGCGGGCGCTCAACTGATTTGGCATGGCGCTGCTCTAACTGCACTACAACCGTATCCAGGCGGCGTTCTTCCTGATTGAGGTACTGAGCTTTTTTCCACTCGTACTGCGCTTTATTCACAAACCGCTTTGCCATTATCAGCATCGCTTCGACGGCCCGGGGAGACTCCGGGCTCTGGTTAATCAACTTACGCAGGCTTGTTTCAGCCTTCTGGTAGTCTTTGAGTTGTACATAATTCCAGATAATCCCAAACAGGGCTTCTTCGAAATTTTCTTCTTTTGCCAGCAAGGTAAAAAACGTCTCAAGAGATTGTGCATGGCTCCCCAGTTCGTAGTAAACCTGTGCAATGGCGATCTGGATTTTATTCCGGGCTGTTTCATCTTCGAGGCCCGCAGATTTGAACTCAAGAGCGCGTTCCATCACCGACAGGGCGGTTTTAAAATCATTCTCAACAACAAATGATTTGGCCAGAGCATGCATGATGTGCAGCACAAAGGGCTTTCCCTGCACGGCCCGGGTTGCCAGATTGGAAAGCTCACGGGTATTCCCGGTATGAATGCCGCTTTCCAAAGCCATCCACAACGCCATATTCTTATTTCTTCCCCTCATTCGATCAAATGTGTTGTGCCGCACCCAGTCCCAGATGTGTTTATACTCCTGGAGCGCATAGTGACTTTGCAGCCGGTACATGATAGCCTCTTCGAGCGTGTCTGCTCCCGCGCCCATTTTTACAATCGATTCGAGAACCTGCGTGTATTCTCCCGCGTTGAACAGCGCTTGAACAAGCAGCATATCAAGTTTGTCAACCGGGATAAAAGCTCGGTACCGCTTGCGAATATCGGGAATGCGACTGATTGCCACGTCGTTGCGCTCTTGCTTGATGAGCGATTCAATTCTGTGCGTCTCTATTTGATACATGATCAGGGCGTGCTCCGGATTCGCCCGGGCCAACAGACTGTCTTTGATCGAATTCAATCTGGTATAGTATTGTTGCGACTGCAGTCCCAGGTTGGCTATGAGAATCTCAAAAAATTCCTGTTCAATTCCCCGGCCGGTTTGTTCGGGTTCGGGATGGCTGATGTTCATAATGGCAATCATTTTAGACATCAGATTATCAACTTCGTTCCATGCGCTGTCTATTTCGTGCTTCAGCTTCAGCATCTCGGATATGCGTTCAACGTTTCCGGCTTCAAGAACATCAAACATCTCCTCTACCGGCTGACCCGCTACCATTTCCCGCAGGATCGCCATCGCGTCTGCCAGGGGCCCGCGCAAAGCATCTACACGGTGCTGAATTTTTCCGTACACCTTTTCCTTTTTCTCGATTTCACGGTCAAACCGGACAAGCTCATCCTCGCTGAGACCGATAACGGACTCGGGAAATAATTCAACATTGCGAATATCCTGCAGCACATCGTTTATTCCGGCCAACTCGCGATTCAGCACGCCTATTTTATACCACTCAGCGCCCAGACGCACCGCCAGATTCTCCCGAATCTGCCACTCGTCACGCGCGTGCTGCGCAGCTACGTCCAACGCGCAGAGCATGAATAGCATGCCGATGGAAAATATTGCTTGCTTCAATGCTTTGTTCATACCGGTTCGAAATTACTACTTGTCTTTGTCATCATTGACTATTTCATCACGACGTTTGCGTATTGTACCCAGCCGGCGTTTTTTATCCTGGTCTTCCTGTTGGGGAGTTAAGCCGGATTCATTGTTCATCTTCAATTTGTTGAGCCGTTCATCAATGTTTATGCGTTTGCGATCTTTGCGGTTTTTCATCAAAAGAAAGGAACGACGCATTTCGGCCCCGGTTTGCCGGAAACGCAAGGGAAAGGAGATCGACCCGACTATCTTCCACTTCGCGTACCAGGGGTCAAAAGGATCGGTGACTCCCCGTGCATCTTCATTGGAAAAATCGAGTTTTTGTTGCAATTTGTATTTGTCATCATTGGTCATGGCAGAGCCCCAATTGCGGCTGATGAGCAGCGGAGCTGCGCCGTATAAAACCAGACCGTTGTCATAGCGAATCCGGGCGCCCAGCGTCAGGTACATCTTGTTCTCACTGAAGGCGACCTCAAATTTTCGATAGGCAGGTTTGGCCTGGGTGATCAGCTTTGGCTCGCCAATGGTGCCGAAAAATGCTTCGAGGGAGTATTCGATAAAGAAGTCGGCCCCAAGTCCGATAAAGGCGATGCCGGTATTTATGCGGTAGGTGCTGTATTTCCGGTATTGTTGGTCAAGGGGCAGATTGATGCCGGTGTTGACGAAAAGCGACAGCGGCAGCTTGCTGAACAGGGCGAGAGCATCCAGGTTGTAAAGTGCGGTCAGGCGCAAATTGCCGCCCCCGGCAATGTATCCTTCCGGCATAAAGCCGATATACCCGCCCAGTGTCGGCGTTGAATTGACCAGTTGGTGCTCATATTTAATTAAAAGGCCGGGACCATGCGCGCGTATATCTTTATTGTTAGGCCACGTAAATTTTGCTCCGAATCCATATGAGCCATAGCGAAAACCATAGGTCAGGGCCCGTGTGTCAACGATGAGTGAGGCAATGTTGAAAAACCCGATTTCGGCGCTGAGTTCCGGAAAGCCGAATATATTATTCTGCACGACGGTTTCTATCTCTTTCTGCTTTTCCCGATCAAACGGGTTATCCCAGATGAAACCGATAGCACGCAGTGAGGTCCAGATATTAAGGTGCCCCACGGTATTTGCGTTGACGCATTGATATAAGCCTTCGCCTCTGCTCCGCTTTTGATACTGCTGTGCGTCGACAGATTGCAGACAAGCGAGTGTCAAGAGGATGGAAAGTACAATTTTAGAATTGTTCTTCATCTTCTTCCTCGATTTTCCGAAGCAGTTGTTCGATTTCATCCATTTTTTTCTGGATTTCCCTGCGCTGTTTTACCAGTTTTTCGCGCTCATCTTTATAATCAAAAGTTTCATTTTCCTGCTCAATCCCGCTCAGGCCCAGCCCCAAATCTTCAAAGTGATGCTTTTGCGTCGCAATGCTTTCTTCCAGGTCATCCTTTTTTTTGCTTTTTGCCTGTTCCATAAAAATGAGGGTTCGTATTGCTTCGGTATTGGTTTCTTTGAAGTAAATCGGGCCGACTACTTTCAGTGAAATGGTGAGATAGTCGGGTTTTAGTTCATAGTCCTGCTTTACTCCTTTGAACAGCCCGACTTTGACTGATCCAAGAATACTGAACCTGTTCAAAAAGCGGAATCTTCCTCCCGGTTCGACATAGGTGTAAAACTGCCGGTAACGATCGTCTCCGCCGGGATAGAATTTGTTTTTCTTTTCTTTGTACAGGCCTGTACCAATGCTGCCGTAGAGTGAATGTTGATACATTTTCCATTCCGCTCCAAAACAGAAGTGCAATTGATCATACCGGTGCAACAAAAGTGGATTGTCCGCCATGCTTGCCATGAAATAGGTTTTGAGAGGGAATCGCTCCACAAGCCTCAGCCAGTCCAGGTCCACTATCAGCGATGGCAATAAATGCGGATTAAATTCCGGTTTCGTTGAATCAGCATTTTGTGTAATGGTGTCAATTGTCGTAGAAAGGTACAGATCGGCGCGCGCAGCAATACCAAAAAGGCGCAATTCATCATTGCCGGGAAGTGTTGCCTGAAGGTGCGCTTCAATGGGCCCCAGTCCATCCGTTCCGACAGGGATAATCTGACCCGACATTTGCAGAATACCTCCAAGTCCGATCTGCCCACCGATAGCAGGATCAAAGCCAAAGCCGTCAACACCGATGCGCGTGAGAAGGTGTGCATAGGCTGAAATATTGCCGTTGCCCATGACATTGCTGGCCGGAATCGAAAGGGTGCCTTCGTTGCGTCCTCGGCGAACGGTGCCGGCATGTGAGCACGCAGCAAGTGCCAGAAGCACAACAATATTTGATATCCGCTTTCTGATTATTAGAATCATCATCTTTGTAGTGCTAATTCGACTTGACCCCATTAACCACAATTGGAATGAGTGTTGTGTCATTAAACCGTCTGCCGTTTTTCCTGAGCAGGCGCTTATGTTCCTGAAGCCTGCCCACATCCCGTTCACTGAAGAGCCGCCAGCCATTGGCATTGCGCCGGTCATTGATCTCGACGTGCGGATCATCCAGCCAGCGCTTGAGAGTTGATATGGACACGCGCAGCTTTCTGGCTACCTGCCCACTTGTAAAGAACCTGGACATAAAAAAACCTCCTGAAACGGAATTGTAGCGGTTAAATAATCAGAGTCCGTTTTACCGTTTTGTCATATGGGACCGCAATATGGTGTATGTACTTTATCTTATTCATACTTCATCTTGTATGTTTTGAATAACGTGTTGATTTTTAACAACTTGTCGTATCCATAAAACCGCTTAAAAAACAGTCTGGATACCAGCTAAATTTTATGTCTATACGGCTAACATGTCAAGCAGCATAGCCGGGCCGGGGAAAAAAATGTCTTGACACGAAGCTATTTAAGCGAGAAAAACGGCAAGGAATTTGTCGATTTTTGCATTGACTTTTTGAGTCATAGGGAAGTATTTTAACAAGCTTGTGCAACGTTTTTTGCGGCCATAGCTCAATTGGATAGAGCACCTGACTACGGATCAGGAGGTTTGGGGTTCGACTCCCTATGGCCGTGCTATGACCCAGGCTTCCCGTTACCGCGGTGAAGCCTTTTTTTGTTGCGCCCAAACCTCCTGATCCCTGCACATGGCGTGCAGCCGGAGGTTTTCAGGCTACTTCGTGGTGGGGTTCGACTCCCTATGGCCGTGTTATGACCCAGGCTTCCCGCTACCGCGGTGAAGCCTTTTTTAAACCAACAGTCCCCGCTCAGGTCGCTCTAATACGTTGCATACTTCCGCACTACCTCAAGCGCCCGCAAATAATTCTCTGTTTTTGCACCGAATTGTACCGAATTAGTAGAACCGAAAATGAATCCCCCGCCCGGCATGAATAGCTCCAGTGCTGCGCTGACTTCATCCTCGACGTCTTTGAATGATCCCGATATCAATGTTTCACACTGAACTCCGGCCCAGATCGCCAGTTGGTTCCCATACTCATGCTTTACGCGTTGCCAGTCCATGCCTGCGGTAGCTTGTACCGATTGATATCCCCGATAACCCTGCGCAACAAAATCCGGCAGGATATCCCAGATCTTCCCGCAGCAATGGAAAAAGGGGATGATTCCGTTTTCCCGCATGATTGCGACAATCTGCTTCTGATACGAAAAGAAGACCTCACGCAAAATAGACGGATCGATGAAGCAGCCACTGTTCATGCCATAGTCATGACCCTGCATGCCAATCGCCACCCCTTTTCGTGCGCAATGCTCGATGACAGCTCGGTGCCAGGCCAGGGCGGGGGGAATCAGCCTGGCGATTTGATCCGGCGCTATCAGCGGAATTGTCAGCTTGTGCGACTGATCGCCGCCAAACGGCTCCATCAGCATGTCGTACACGTCGATATCCCTAAAAACAATCGCCCGGTCCTGCGCATAACGCTTGCAAACAGCGTCAACCAGCTCGAATTCGGTTGGATCAATTGTCTCCGCGCTGTGCTGCAGAGCAGCGATGTCGTTTTCGTCAATTTCCATTCGAGCGATCGAAGGCGTCAGACACATAATAGAGTCGTTGCTTGCAGCATATGCAAAAACGCGCCCTTGCGAGTCTTCCCACCGGTTCTCAGAAATGCGGCGAGGCGGATCGGGATGTTTGAGCCCCTTCGGCGGGACCATGGTGACCGGCACAATATCGAAGTCCAGCTTCTCGATGATTTCGAGGTAATCGGCAATCATGCTTTCCACGACTTCATCCCGGCGCCCTTCCCACAAGGCGAGGGTTGAATCTCTGCGATTGCGCCAGTACGTATGTCTTCCCAGCAAGCTGCCGACGTGGTCATGATCGATTCCCCATTCGCCAACCGGCACCCGGTCGGGTTCCTGATGAGAAATTGTGGTCAACACGCGTTGTTTGGAATTCACTCAAACCTCTTTTCAAATTGAATTGTTCATTGCCCTGCACCGGCGGGAATCGTTCTTGGATCTTTGAGCTTAAATATCGAGAGCGCCAGTGCCGTCAGACCCAGAAAGCACTGGAAAATGAAAAGGTAGTGATACCCGAATGCATCGGTGATTATCCCCATAATCGGGGCTAAAATAGCACTGGGCAACATCAGCATATTGCAAAGGCCTATGTAGGTTGGACGCTCTTCGGAACTGCAAAATTCCACAATCGCATTCAGGCCCGAAATCAATTGCGTCACCAAAATGATACAGACACAGACGAATGCCGGATAGTACAGCCAGATGTTTGCGCTCATTAAAGCAAATACCGAAGCGCCGACCGCGCACAGTGAGGCAATGATCAAATTGAAACGATGACCCCGTTTGTCCGCCAGCCAGCCTAATAGCGGTGCGATTGCTATGAATGTTGCTGTACGGACATTGGTAAATATTCCCGCATGGGATTCAGACAGATTGAATTCCTGCATGGCATAGGCCGAAAAGAGTGCTGCGGATGTAAAGAAAAACATTAAAATCGATCGGATTATCACAAAATAGAAAAAATTGGTGTTACTTCGTAATATGCCTGGTGCCGAGCGCAGGCTTTGCCACGGTGAGCTTTGAGGCTTTTTTATCGGATATACCGGCTCCTTGACAAGCGAGAGCATTACCAGTGAAACAAACAGCAGAGAGAATCCCATCCCGAAAAGCAAGGCGTAGTTTGACGGATAGCCCACATTTGCCAAAACGAAGGAGACCATAAAACCAGCGGCTATGCCCAGCAAGTTCCCGCCTCCGCTGCGTATCGACTGCATGCGCCCGCGAATGTTGAGCGTCGTTGTTTTGGCTACGAGATCAAACCAGGGTGAAACCACAAGTCCGCTGCCGACGGCAAAGATTGCGGCTGAAAAAATCAGAAGCGCCAGCAAAAGCCGGGGGTGATTTTTAGCAATAGCATAGGTTAAAACGGCAATCAGCAACCACGGAATTCGCATAAGAAATCCCGCAACCATGACGGCAGGCTTTTTACGGTCTAACTGTTCAATGAAGTACGAAATCAAAATAGGCGAGATTCCGTTGGACAAGACGAATAAAAACGGTATCAGCGAAATGATAAAATTGCTGCCGCCCAGCTTGAGCACGAATACCGGCATCACCGTTTCAAATGCCATAAAGCTCATGCCGAAGAAAAAGAATATTCCGTCGAAGGTGTGAAGCCAGAAATTGCGGGTCTTGTGTTTGTTGACAAAAGCGTCAAATTCTTTGAACTTTGCGCCGTGCTGGAGATTGGTTTCGTGAGAAGTGGTTTGGTGCATGGCTAGCGTTTCTACAGGATTGTAATGGAGTAGCCGAATTCGAATGTCGCCGGTTGAATCAGATGACGCGGCGCCGTAGCCGGTCCGCATGACGCCGTGCCCAGGCCGCTTTGTCGGTAGTCGATATTGACGACAATTCCTTCTCCCGGCGATAATTCATTCGTGTGGAATGCGGCAAATAGCTCTTCTGCGCTAAAGCGGGAGACGGATATTTCCAGTGGTGTATCAAAGCTGAAGCGTATCTTCCTGTCGTGGTCGTTGCTCAATTCAAGCCGGTGAACACCCGTGCGATTACCGTTTTCCTGGGGAAGGATGTATGGTGTGTGCATCTTTTCAAGTGTTGATTGGTACAGCCCGAACAGTGTCCCGCGCATGCGGTCGCAATAGTTTTCCCAGGGGCCGTTGCCCAGGTAGCAAATGTTATGAAAATCTCGATGCAGCAACAGGCGCACGCCGATGCGCGGCAAATGCGGCAGACCGGCACGCGCCTCGATTCTGTTGTAAATACGCACGGCATTGTCACGAATGAATCCCAGTTGCTGTGTGTGTACAAATGCGCCGATTGTCGAGCCGGCATCGTAGCGGGATTTAATTTCCAGTTGCGATTCCCGGTCACGGTCACCCTCGTACGCTTCGGCATATTCCGAACCTCGCAATCGCAATTTGTCAAATCCGGCACTAAGCCAAATACCCAGTGATTTATTGTGTTGTCCTGTCCAGCCTTTTACCCCGTCGTTGTCGGTACACGCCCGCCATACCTGGAGCCGTGGCCCACTCAGTATCAGCGCCTCTTTGCCTGCCAGGCAGGCTGTGAGTCCGTGGGTGTCGCATTCCCAGTGTGTGTCTATGCTGGATGTGCACGGTTTACCGTCGGGTGCAGGGCCATACTCCCATGCAGGCAACACGAACTGCTTCCAGCCGACCTCATGTCCGGCACGACACCAGTTCGTTTCGGTGCGAGCATAAAACCGGAACGTCACTGTAACGACCTGCCCGCACGCAACGACCGGGTCGGTGTAGGCAATGTCAATCTCCTGCGAGGCCTGTGGCGGTATCGCCAGGTGCGGCAACGTCCCGCTCTCACCGGGCACGCCGCTAACGGCAACTTCCCACTCTCCCCGAAGCCGGGATAGATTGGTAAAGAACGAACGATTGTGCACAATAAACCGTTTCTTTTTGAGAAAGAGTTCGTCGATTTCCACATCAACCGGCTGTTGCACATGTTTGCATTCAAACAGCGCGGGATGCGGTGTCCGATCCGGAAAAACCAGTCCGTTGATGCAGAAATTGCGGTCATTGGGCACATCATTAAAATCCCCGCCATAACCCCAGTAAGCATTTCCCTGTTTGTCGACCAGCCGTAGACCCTGGTCGACCCAGTCCCAGATAAAGCCGCCCTGCAGACCGTGGTTGCTGTAAATGGCATCCCAGTAATCGGCCAGCCCGCCGTTGCTGTTGCCCATCGCATGCGAATACTCGCACATAATCAACGGTCGGCGCTGTTCACTTTTGCGTTGTGACCACTCGATAAGATATGCGGGGTTGGGATACATTGGACAAATTATGTCTGTGGCATGCTCTGCTCCGTCCCAATCGGTGCGGATCGCACCTTCGTAGTGAAGCGGGCGGGATGGGTCCGTACGTCGTATCCAGGCGGCAAGTGCATCGTGGTTGGCGCCGTAGCCGCTCTCATTGCCCAGCGACCAGGCGATAATACTGGGGTGGTTGCGGTCCCGCTGCACCATGCGTATGCCCCGGTCGAGAAATGCCGGCGCCCATTGCGGATCGGTGCATAGCGTATTCATGAAAGCGTGGCTTTCTATGTTCGCTTCATCTATCAGGTAGAGTCCGTACGCATCGCACAAATCGTACCATTGCGGGTCATTGGGGTAGTGGGCGGTGCGCACGGCATTGAAGTTGGCCTGCTTCATCATCCGGATGTCCCGCAGCATGGACTCGCGCCTCAGCGTCTTGCCGGATGCATCATCATGCTCGTGGCGATTGACGCCTTTGATTATGACCGGTTTACCGTTTATCAGCAACTGGCGATCAGAGATCTCGACGGTGCGAAAACCCGTATGCAGGCGCGCCGTTTCGATCGTTTTGCCCCGGGGATCGATGAGCGAAACTATGCATGCATAAAGGTGCGGCGTTTCATCCGTCCAGGGGAGGATATTCCGGTAGGACGCACTCATTTCGGCTTCGAATCCGTGAAAGCTATAAGGATTTGCAGAGTCAACAGCAACGGGCGCTTCGAGGGATTTGCCGATTTTTCGGCGGCGGGCGTTATCATATAATTGCGCCCGGACTTTCCAGCCGGGTTTCATCTTGTCAAGGCTGACGCATGCTTTTATCCGCAGATTCCCGTCGCGGTAATCATTTGCCAGCGAGGCGTTGACAGCGATATCCTGCAGGTAGCACTTGCCGGTTACATAAAGATACACATCCCGGTATATTCCTGCCATCCACCAGTGATCCTGGTCTTCGAGATAGCTGCCGTCGCTGTAGCGGATTACCACTACCGCCAGTGAATTCCGGCCGGGGATTGCCGCCGAAGTTATATCAAACTCACTCGGCAGACGGGAGTCTTTGCCCATGCCGATTGCCGTGCCGTTGACATAGACAAAACAGCAGCTTTCTACGCCGGCAAAATGCACAACGATTCTCTTTTTTGTCCAGGCTTTCGGCACCGTGAATGTTGTCCGGTATATTGCGGTGGGATTGTGCCGGGGAACCTGCGGCGGCAATACATCAAACGGCATCTGAACATTTGTGTAATGCGGCTTGTCGAACCCCTGCATGGTCCAGTTTCCCGGTACGGTGATGCCGGCCCATGCAGAATCGTCAAACGAGGGGTCGACATGCGACGGCAGTGCCTTGTGCGGAGAGGTGAGCAGCTTGAATTTCCATTCATCATTCAAGCGTTTGCAAAATCTTGACTTGCGCGAATCTGCGCCAAGAGCGGCGTGCTCACTGCGAAAAGAGGTAAATGTTGTTTTGCCGGGAAGGCGGTTGATGCCGGTAAGCTCTGGGTTCTGCCACGGCTTGACGAGATATTTGTCGAAGAGGCTCATGCCATTTTCCTTGAAGTCAACGATTCAAGAAAATAGCTTTTTGGTAGTGCCCGGAAAGGTTTATGTGGATAATTTGCAGCGAACGAAAAGGCGCATTGCGCCACACGCACATAGTTGAACCTCGCGTCCGGCAGGCGCCGGTGAGGACAGCTACCCGCAGGATCGATAGGCTAGTGTAGTGTATCTCAAATACGAATACGTTACCACGGGCTCTTTTCATCCCTGTCTTCGTTGCTCATCAGTTGAATACACCCGGTATTCGCCATCTTCGCGCCTCAACAGGAACGAAAATAGCTCCTCGCAAACACAC
>WJLW01000130.1 GCA_014728295.1 Chitinivibrionales bacterium
GTGTCACAACTGGCCCACTTGCTAACACAGGTTATTGCATATGGCCAGAAAAAATATCATTTATCATGGATAACTCAAGTGCAGGAGGAGTCTCATGGACATGCAAAAAGCAACCGCTATCGCTGTCGCACTGCTAGTGTCGAGCGTGGCATTTGCCAAATACGAAGACCAGTACGGTACCGACTTTGGCAGTCGCATACGGCAGATTACTCAGGGTACCGATTTCAAAGTAGTTTGGGGACGCAACAAAAACGCTTATGAGTTCAACAGCCTCATGATGTATGATTCCAAAGTGGACAGTCTCATCGAGGTTATTGAGCATGTCCGCGATTGGCGCAAGGATCCGACATTGCTGCAGCGATTCCCCGACCTTCGACCTGCGCCAAGCAGACCAAGCGGTCGATACAACTACGTTTCCCCGTTAGGTAATAAAGTAGTCTTCTGCATACGGGGTTTTCCGGATCCGTTCGGGCAATCGCATGGCGGCGGCGTAGAAGCCTGGGTCTTTGATTTTGGTGACGGCGCCCTGAATAGCTTGCAGCCCGTTCCGGCGGAAGCAACCGGAGCAAATTGCTATGTGCTGTGTGTCGGGCTTGATCCAAATACCAATAAGCAATGGGCCTACTATACCAATACCTATGATACGGGCAAAATGCTGCGCCGCTTTAACATTGATGATCCCAGCGAAGATCAGTTCGTAGTTGATCGCGATCCCGGCCGCTATGGCTACCGTCATTTCGCCGGTGTGAGTGCAGATCTTAACGAGATGGTTGTGTCGCACCAGGACGGAGCCCTCTACTATAACTTTGCCGACGCTACAACTGCCGCAGACAGCGCCAAAGCCATCAATTTGAAAAATCAACCCGGCGGCGAACCGGTTGGCACCTGCAACATAGGTTTTTCTCCCGATGCGGAGAAAAATGCTCTGTGGATAGGAAATTACAACTATGGAACCGGTAACACGCAGGGTGGCCCGCACAGTGCAATCGCCGTCAACAAAAACATTTTAGATGTCTCCACGCGCAAAGACCTCCTCGTGCCGAACAATCCGGATTTTCTGCTGCAAATGCAGGCCGATCCCAACCTGGCGGTTAATACGGCTATCTGCACACAATGGGCATTTGATCGCGAGGCCTGCCGGGTAGGCACGTATGTCGCCTGGTATGATTGCTACAACCGCTGCGATCGCAGACCGCGCGCTACGGCCATGCGCTTCAATGCTGAATTGACGGAGATAGCCGATTTCGAACAATTCATTCCTGCGGACAAAGACAATCTCAATGTCAAGGAATCCCGGCCGCACATGTGGATTTATCAAAATACTGTAGCAAATGCAACAGAGCTTCGCCTTGCTGCTCCTGGGCAATATGAGATCATACAGGCGCCTCGGTCAATCGCCATTTCATTTTCTTCACCGGCCACGATAGAAGCGAAAATAGCCTCGCCGAAAGGTGCTGTCATAGCCGCAAGCACGGAAACTAGCAGCACCAATCTGGTGATCAATCATCCGAAGCTGACTGCGGGGATGTACATACTCACGATCAAAGCAAACGGACAGTCCCGAAACGAGATAATTGTTAAGCAATAATTGATGAGTGAGCTTAAGCCAAAAAACGCAATTATGGGACGAACTTTTATTGTTTTATTGGCACTGTCATCCAGCTAAAATCGGCAGAATGATTTCACTCGAAATAATAAATTCCAGTCACTGCTTTTATCGCCCGATCGGAAAAGAAATCACCAGCAGGATACAGCTTGAATCTTCCCTCGTGTTCCCCTTTCCTTGTCGTCACCAGCAGCGTTTCCGACTGATCATTGCGATTGGCTATTTCCGAATACGTGAATACGCCCCGGTAGCCATCAGCCGCCGCCACGACAAAATAGCCCGAGCTCAGACGTGACGATGCTATCGGAAAATGCGGCAGAAGAATCTCTTTCAATGCAATACCCGTGAAAGTTGATATCCCGTGAATTCCTTTGCCTCTCCCGTAAAATACGTTGTCATAGGAGAACTCTTGCACAAAACCGGGTTTTTGTGCTACAGCCTCCACCAGCGAATCACCCCGGTAAATCGAGAAGGTATCGGCATAGAGCGGTTTAAGCCCCTTGCGTACTTTAAACTGTTTCTCAGATGAGCGAACCGTGATGGTGACTGGATTGGCAATATTTCTCTCGGTCAGAAGATCGTGTGCGCAAATAAGTCGTGCTTTTTCCGGTAGTGGCCAGAGTTCTCTGGTCCGGGAAGGAACGATGCGCATAACTTGCGTTGCAATAAGTATCTGATGTGGGTTTACCGGATAGAAAAGCTCGCCCCAACTGATCACAACTTCATCCCCGGCGTCATTTTCGACAACAATGAAGGCGTCAATTATCGGCTTGAATGCATTTGCGTTTTTCTTGTGAAGCGTCCTGGTGTTAAGAATATCATACAACGAATAGCCGTCATAGCGATATGCGCCGACAAAAGCGTCTTTTCCTTTGTCAAGAATCGCTTCTTTGACAATGACCGTCCGCAGCGGCAGAAGGGTGAAGTCGACTTTTCCCGGGTGGTCAATTTCCCCGGATACCGTAACGGGATTGACTTTCAGGTGATGCGTTTTTTCGTTATCGTAGAAGTCGTTGGTTGCGTCAACGGAATCGGCGCTGTGCACCGTGCTCAGCAATACTGAGAATATCGTCACAGGGATAAACGTAAAAAGCTTCATAGTATTCCTTTCGCTTTTTTCAGATATTCAACCGTCGGCCCAAGACAATCTCGAGGTCAAAGCGAAACGTTCTGCCCGGCATGGGATAGTATTTATGTTCGGTTGAATAATCAGCATCAAAAAGATTGTCTACGGTAAATGCTGTTGAGAAAAAACGCCAATCAAAAGCGACCCGTATTTTGCCTGTGTAATAATTCTCCATGTCATTACCACTCTCATCAGCTCTGCGAAGGGCTGCCCTTCCGGCATAGTAAAGCGTCAACGATTCGAAAAGGACCTGGTTGATTTCGTGCTTAAGTGAGTGCAGCGGAACATACGATAAGGATATATCTCGCTCTACATCTCGACTGAAATTCAGTGTATAGCCCACATCCACCCGCGGGCCCACCCGTTCGAACTGAAGCCCCAGCAGTACTTCGACACCTCTGCTCCACACCTCGAAGCGGTTGAAAAAGATGCGGGACTTATCAATTTGGTTGTAGTAACGATCAATCATGTTACGATAATTCTCACTGAACGCAACGAATTGTGTTGTTGCAAGGCGCCGGAAAAGCACGAATTCCGCTCCAATCTCCACTTTTACCGTTCGTTCTGCTTCCAGATCGGGATTACCGCTCTCCTCGCTTGAAAGCTGCCGCAGGGTTGGATACCGCGTGTAAGCTCCGGCGCCGGCATACACCTGCAACATGTCACTTGCGGTAAGTCTGCTGCCGATTCTCCCGTCAACGGCGCGCGCTTTAAATCCGCCGGCAAGCTTGTCATCACCGAGTGCGCGGGATTCGGAGTATTGCAGACCGGTCTCGACGGTCAAGGGTAGAGCAGACAGCGCGTAAGAATACTCCACGGTTGCCGAAGCGGTATGCATTCTGAATTCTTTCAGCGGCCCGGGCGGTTGATTTGCTGCCGGGCGAAAACCTTCAGTGGACGCCTGCTCGGTTTTGCCGTGAATGCCAATATCAACCGCATGTCTGTCAATCGGAATATTTGCCAGCCATAGCCCTCCGGCATCCCAGTGACGGTGAAAGCTGTCCCAGTTAAACGAAACAAAATCCGAATTCGCATAATCAATTAATTCATTGGCGAAATTGTCATAATAGATTTTAGCCCTCGCGTGAACAGCGTCAAGCACGGTTAGTTTCGCAGTTGCTTCAGTAAACCATCTGTTCCAATCGACAAACCGCCGGTGCTGCGCTTCATAAATATCTGAAGGGACGCCTTGTTCCTCCCGGTACATGCCAAAGCCGGCAGCCGCCTCATTTTCGCCGGTAAAGGAATAGCCGATTTTGCCATTGACATTGAGTCGATCAAAATCGCTGTTATCACGCAGTCCGCCATTTTCATATGTTGCGGGAGTAAACGATCTTGCCAGTTGATATCCATTCGAGGCCGATCTGTGCAGCGAAGCGTAGGCATACCACTTACGCAGGCTTATCGAAGCGTCGGGCCCGACTCCCCAGGTCGAATTCGGCCCGGCAAACACTGTTGTGCCGGCCCACAGGCTATCGCGTTCCATAGCGTTGCTTGTGACGATATTAACAACCCCTGCCGGCCCGTTGACCCCGTAGAGTAATGAGGGGCAGCCTTTGGTGACCACAATGCGCGCAACATTGCCCAGTGGGATGGTTGACAAATCCACTTTGCCGTAATAAGGCATGTTCAATGGACGCCCGTCCAGCATGACAAGCACATGTCGTGAGCCGACGCCACGGATTTTCACATCAGTTTCGTTCTTGGGGCCAGAGCTTATTGTAATACCGGGAATACTTTCGAGTGCCCCGGTGACGGTGAGCTCTCCCTTGTGCATAGCACGTTCGGTATTGATTTCGTAAACAGTTGCCGGAGCATCGTTTCTCGGGGAGCGTACGACTATACGACCTAATTCGTAATCAATCCGGGTAGTATCGGACTCTTTTTCAGCCTGGGCGGAATTCCCGGATGCAGGGAGCACCAGTGCGAGCGCGAAACATGGGCTACACATCGTTTTGCAAAAGAGATTTAAATGCATAAACGGATTGATAAATAAGGCTGATTAGATCCGGGTCAAGGTAATTTTCAGAATATTCACGATTTCGGCTCCCCCCCCAAGACCGGGGTCAAAATGCATTCTATCTGAATCAAGCATCAGCGATCCGGTCTGAATCTGTGCCCAGGTGAAGTCTTTTTTGTACCCGTCAATCGCTTCGATAGAAAAAGAATTTGTTTCGGGACTGGCAACGCCGGCCATCAGAGATGTGAGGCTAACGGCACTTTCGCCGGCTACTGTATCAGAATTCAAGTCAGCCAGCTCTACCATATATGAGGTGTCCGGTGAAATGACGTCAATCTTGCGATACACGCCAATCGTCGCAACATCGTCGACATAATACATGTTGGGCAAGCCGAGACCGTCGTCATATCCTGCATTTCGATTTTCCTTTGCCAGGTAGCCAAGCTGCAAAGTGTCCCAGGTCAAATCCGGCTCTGCTTTTCGATCGTGGGTATTGTATCCGTCCGATCCGGTTATGCGATAGGCATATAACGGCCGGCGATCATAGTCGTCACTGGCATCATCGGGTGTTTTGTTATCATACTTTGGAATAAGGTCGGAGGAAATGATTTCGCTGAAATAAATCACCTCGCGATTATCGACCGTTGTAGACTGGACATTGTCGAATGCAACCGTCTCACTTCTGTCGAGCGCTTCGTCATATTCCATCAGGTTAACAACTACCGATAAGCCAGTGGATGGATTATTTCCGGAATCATCGCAGGATATAAGCAAAAAGAAGAAAAGGCAGGTTAAAAGCAAAACAGCAGATTTCATGGAATACTCCACTTTTTAAGGTTTACCAGCCATCGATATGCACAGCCGAACATATCGGCATAAAATATCTCTCGCACCTCTATCCACGCAACCCAAATTGGAGACGGAGGGGACGAACTTTTATTATTTTATTAGCAACGCAATGCATACATTTTTGCTAAAGCTAATAAAAGCTCGTCCCGATCCAGGAGACCATCCTTGCCTCGAATAGCACGATTTGAATATCCCGGCGCAATGGTTCATATCATGTCACGCGGCTTGGATGGAATGAAAATCTTTCAAGATAGCATGGATCGAGCGTTCTTTCTCAGCCACTTGCGTGACGGGCTTAAACGAACCGGCTACATGTGCTACGCCTGGACCTTGATGGATACCCATTATCACCTCTTTCTACGCACCTCAGAACTTCCTATGAGCTTCCTCATGCGATCGCTGAACGGCTCATACGGTAAATACTACAATAAGAAATATCACCGCAGGGGCTATCTTTTTCAAGACAGATTCAAATCTATCCTCTGCTACGAGCAGGATTATGCGCGTCAAATGATTCGCTACATTCACCTCAACCCAGTTCGTGCCGGATTAGTTGAAGGTCTTGAAGAACTGGCTACCTGGGACTGGTGCGGACACGGGTTTTTGCTGAATGCTCCCAGGGCGACCGGAAGGAGCTTTCAAAACCGAGAAGAGGCACTGCGACGTTTCGGCAAAACCGAAAATGAAGCAATCGACGCTTATACATCATATCTTGTAGAGGGCTTAGAAAAAAACCGACAGAAAGCGGCTGGATCACTCAACTTTTTTCTCGGAAACGCTATGAAGCAATCCACCAAAGGCTTGCCGGCTATAATAGGAAACCCGGAATTTGTGCGCAATGCCCGGGAAAGAAATGCTCTGCGCTTATCTAATTTAAAGGCTTATCAGACAGATCCGGATTTGCTAAAAGAAATCGCTGACAATGTTTGCAGCAAATACGATATTACGCAACAAGAGCTGCTTCGACAGGGAAGAAACAATGCCAGATCAAAAGCCCGCAAAGATTTCATAATACGTGCGCATGTGCATCACCACATCCCGGTTTCAGCAATTGCCCAATACCTGCACCTGACTCTTCCTCCTGTATCAATCATCTTGTCGAAGCACCGCCAGACATTGAATGAACGTTCATGAAAGCGCCTGCTTGTCCGAAATAAATGCCCGCAGGGCTGAAGTAGGGAAATGAGCCCGCCGGTAGAATTTTTCCGTCAGGCTTCACCAGCAATGCACTCGAGCTGTTCTGTCGACCGCGCATTACCGAAAAATGTACCGGTTTCTTGCGCTTGCCGTTTTGGATTCGGGTTGGATAATTTTGTTCCCAGGCCTGCCAGATTTCCCAGGCCGTGCGCTGCATCCACACGACATCATCATCGGTCATGGTAAATTCCGGAGGAGTGTTGGGAGTATGCGCGCTTTTGCCTTCCGGACTCTCACCGGTCAGGTAGCAGTAGAACATAAGTGACCAGGTGTAGGCGCAAATGTCACTGCCGTGGATCGCATCGCGAATGATAATTTTCACATTATTATCGAATCGATTGATCACCAGGGCCTGCAACATGGATACTGGAATTGCCCTTCCGCCATAAGTTGCAAGACGATCTTCTATATCTTGACGTACCCGAGCAGTGTCTCGCGCACGGGCCGAATCTCGTATTTCATACTGCTTGAAAACCCAGGCAAACGCAACGCCAAGTTCATTAAATTTGTCAACAGCTCCTTCATACTCACGCAGCCAGGAGCCACTGAAATACACTCTCGGCGATGTTGATCCAACCATAATATAGTGTTGATATCCGGGTATTATCGAGTCGGTATAAATAGAGTCTGTTTGCTCATTGTGAATGCGCGGCACCATATCATAAAAGGCACCTAGCGGTTGGAAGAGCTGATCAAAAAATTTATAAAAGCCGCCCCGCTCCCGTACTTGAATGCTGTGACCGTTCAGGCCGAGAATTTTTATGGAATCACCGGAATCGAGTTGATCGAATTTCTGGGCGCATAATCCGACAGTGAGCAGAAAGAGGGCAGTGCACGCCCGCATGCGGTAAATAAAAGACATGGATGACTCCTTGCGCTGAATAAAATGAAAAATTCCATCAGCACTATAGACAAATCCCCTTGAAATAGCAGTATACACCGACCTGAGACGCAAAAAAGTGATTTTGTCAGGGGTAATTAAATAGATTTATAAGTTTTAAAACTTTACGCTAATTGAAATGGGTGAAATGGGACGAACTTTTATTATTTTATTAGCACTACTAATAAAATAATAAAAGTTCGTCCCCAAAACTTATAAAATTATATCATACCACAATCTGATCATGATATCTCTCGCACATGCATACTGCGCACTTTCTATATTGCTGTTTCAATGTTTCAATGCTAATTTTTACTCTTCCTCAGTTATAAAGGACTGTCGGCATGCTTACACGACGATCATTCCTGCACAAATCAGCACTCGGTGCTGCAGCGCTTACGACTTCATCGGCTTTGACATTTGCTCACGAACAACAGCATAAGCCCAACATCATTTTCATATTGTGCGACGACATGGGATATGGCGACCTGGGATGCTTTGATCATCCGGATATCAAATCTCCCAACCTCGACGGATTAGCATCCGAGGGAATGAAACTGACGCAATGCTATGCTCCGGCGCCCGTTTGCTCTCCGGCACGGGCCGGATTTATGACGGGCAGAATTCCACAACGCACCGGCATCTACGATTACATCAAAAAGCTGTCCGACACGCACCTGCACACCAGCGAATTGACCATTGCCGAATTGCTGAAAAGCGTCGGCTATGAAACCTGTTTTGTCGGCAAATGGCATCTTTGCGGCAAATTTCGCGAACTGACTTCCCAACCCATGCCCAGCGATCAGGGATTCGATTACTACATGGCTACCGAAAACAATGCCGGACCGAATCACTTGAATCCAGGCAATTTTGTGCGCAACGGAGTCAAGGTAGGCCAGATTCAGGGCTACTCCAGCGACATCATTGCAGCGGAGGCGTTAGACTGGCTGCAAAACAAGCGAGACGAAAGCAAGCCATATTTTCTGTTTGTCAGTTTTCACTCCCCGCACGAATACATAAAAACGGCGCAGGAATACAAAGATATGTACAGCTACAACACCGTCGCCGATCCGCTCAATCATGGTGCATTTCCCTATCGCAAATACTGGGGCAATATAACCCAAATGGATAATGCCGCCGGACAGGTACTTAGCTATTTAGATACTTCCAACACCAAGGACAGCACCTTTATCATGTTTACAAGCGACAACGGGCCTGAAACCTATGTCCGCTATAGCGGCGCCTTTCAATCGGTCGGCTCAACCGGCGGATTGCGCGGCAGGAAGCTCGAGCTTTACGAAGGCGGCATACGCGTCCCCGGAATTATCCGCTGGCCCGGACATGTCACAGCCGGGTCCACGTCGCATGAGCCCCTCAACGGTGTTGATTTGCTGCCGACGCTGTGCGACATTTCCGGCGCAGAAATCCCCACCGACCGGGCAGTGGACGGGGTCAGCTTGCTTCCCGTTTTTTCGGGAAACTCACTGCAACGATCAACCCCGCTGTACTGGCAATTTGACCAAGCGAAGGTATGCGAACCGTTTACCGTCGGTGAGTGGCCCACCTGCGACGATCACGCCGGAGAATACAACCGTGCCCCGACAACCGTTATCCGCAGAGGCGACTGGAAATTACTTGCATGGAAAAACAATCGGACTATAGAATTGTATAACCTCAAAGATGATCCTGCCGAATCACGTGATCTCTCAAGTGTCGAGACCCAACGCGCTCAAGACATGCTCGATGCACTAATTAAATTGAAAAATGAAGTTAGTGAGGAAGGCAGGCACAATGGCGTCATAATCAGAGATGTCAAGACTCTAAACAGCGTAGGACGTAAGCGAATCAACGGCTCTGCAACGATCGACCTTGTCTCGCTTGCCGGGAGAACCCTGCAGTCACTGCACACCCGTGCACGCACAGTTAACCTGCAAAGGCTCAATCTGCCCGGTGGTGTATTTATCGTGAAAGTAAATGGCCGCTTCAGGCAGTTTGCACATACCGCATCGATACTGAAAGTGAGGTAAGAGAGAACAAAAAGGAGCAGAGAGCGCTGAGTTTCACAAAAATATCATTTCTGAAATTCAATGCTTTCCTGCCCTATTTTTTGTTGCTGCAATGATATAGTTTGTATGAAACCCGCCAACATTGCGATTGTTGCACATGACACAACGGCCCAACATTATTATTGTTACTTCCGATCAGCAACGCAAAGATACGCTCGGTTGCTACGGTGCTAGATACGCTGACACACCAAATCTTGATCGTCTTGCCGAAAACGGCATAGTTTGCGAACGCGCGTATTGCACTAATCCGGTCTGTTCACCCTCACGCGTCTCGCTGTTTACCGGACAGTCGGTCGGCAGACACGGATGCTGGAATATCGGCGTAAATACACCGCAAGATACGGTTACAATCGCACATCGCTTGAGAAATGCAGGCTACCGTTCACACTACATAGGCAAAATCCACTTTCAGGCATGGCACAGTCCTCCCGAGCATTCCCGTGAGCATTGCTGGCATATCGTGCCCGGCTCCAAACCAAATCCCCGGCCGCCGCAACCACTTTTTTCCGGCCCCTATTACGGATTCGAAACCATCGAATGGGCGTCCGGACATACGCGTATGGGGTTGACCGGACACTATGGCGAATGGGTCAGAGGACAGGTTGACGAACAACAGTTCGCATCATTCGCCCGACTGCATAAAATCACCGGCGCCAGCTTTGGCGCCGAGGCCTGCGACTGGGACCTTCCACACCATCTGCACAACAGCGTCTGGACGGCGGATCGCACAATCGAATTTCTGCAGCGCCACGATGCTTCTCAACCATTCTTGCTGGCGGTCGGATTTCAGGATCCACATCATCCGCATGCGCTGCCGAAAGACTTTGCCAACCGCGTCACCCCCGACCAGACACCGATACCGTCTTTCCAGAAGGGCGAACTGCTCGATAAGCCGCCCCATTTTGCGCAGGCCCAGAAAGGCGAATATTGCTATCAGGGCGAGGATGATACCACAATTGACAACCGGCTGATGGGTCAGCTCAACGGATTCGATTATAGCAGCGTCAGCATTGATGACGCCCGGTTGTCGCGATCATACTACTACAGTATGGTCAACCTCATGGATGAACAGCTCGGAAGGATTTTTGCCTGCCTTGACAAGCAGGGATTAGCCGGCAATACGATTATCATTTTCACCACCGATCACGGAGAGCTGCTCGGCGACCACGGCCTCTGGCTGAAGGGGCCATTCCACTACGAACAGTTGATAAATGTTCCGTTAATTATACGCTGGCCCGATGCTAAAGCTAAGCGCGTCAATTCACTGGTCAGTCTTGCGGATATTGCGCCGACGCTTTTGAGACGGAGTGGCGTTGCCTTTGGCGATCGAGAGCTCGACGGCGTCAGTCAGCTCCCGGTGATCCGGGGAGATGCTGATTCGGTCAGACGTTCTTTGCTCGTCGAATGCGTTGACAATGAGCGGGATCTCAGACTGAAAACAATCGTCACCAAAGATCGCAAACTGACCTGGTATCATGGACGAAAGTATGGCGAGCTGTATCACCTGGATACCGATCCAAATGAAATAACGAATTTATGGGATGAGCCTGATTGCTGTGCCGAGAGGGCGCAATTGCTGAGTGAGCTGCTCGGAAATCTCGAGTGTTTGGAATTTGACAGGCGGGGCAGCAGGATGGGACCGGCCTGATTTTGGCAAGCACTTGGATAGAGCGGCACAAAATTTTCTCTACATTATTTGCTGGCGGCAAGATAGGCCAGCCCCGCTTCTGCGACTCCCCTATCTAAAAGATAGAGGAGACGAGAACCGGGATCATCAGCATAAAAAGGGTATTCAGAAATTCTCAATTTGCATGCCTAACTTCGTATAAAATATACGCCCTACGCAATAATTTACCTACCCTGAAAAAGTCAACTTAATTGTAGCAAAAAATAAATTTATAATTTATGCTCTGTTTGTCCGTTCACCAGCCGGTCGAACCGGCACTTCATTTACCCGCTTCCACAATTCGTGCCGATAATCGTTGCGCAGCCTGCTTCACTTCGTGCTGATCAGTGCGCCACACGCACCTGATCGATTCACCTTCCACAACCTTTGCATTCAGCACCTCCAACATGTCGCTCATACGCTCCAGGGCCGTGCTGTTCAAAAAAGCGAGCGGTTTCCAGGCAACTGCAAACGCCGCAGCTATCTTGCCTTTCCACGAAACTTCCTCCTTCAGGTACGCCTGCACCACACGGGAGGAACCGACTACGGCCGGGCCGCCGATAATAATGCAGTCGTACTCCTCAGACTCGGGCGGGCGCACCAGATTGACGTTGAAATCCCACGGGTTCGGATTGCTTCGCTTGCGCAGCAACCTTATCTCGACATCATGATCCCTTTCGCGCAGCGCATCGGCAATGTGCCTGGCAAAAATACCGGCATGGTCGTAAGTGGTCTGGACAAAAATACCGATTATCATTTACTGGTCCTTTTTAAAGTGTCTGGCTCAAACGGATATTCCGGCGATTCGCTTCACTCACCAGCCGCTGCAATCAGAATCGTTTTCCCATCTTGAGTAGCGGCAGCAACAGCAGCGTTGCGGCACATATCAGACAGGTTGAAATCAATCCGACAAACCGGATGGGGAAATAATTCAGATACCAGAACCCAATCAGCGGGGCAAAGGTTCCGCGCACTCCGGTAAAAAAGATATGAATTGACATATACACATGCGATTGATTTTCAGGAGCAAGCCGGGTGACCCAGAGGTTCCACGCCAGTCGCGCCCCGGCCAAAGCAACCCCCTGCAGAAAGCTTCCCAGTCCGATTATAAAAATATTATCGGTAAGAAAAAAGAGGGGTATTCCCATCGCTAGAAAGAGATTCACTAACATCCGGACTTTAATGAAATTCGTCCGGTCGAATATGCCGGCCCAGATCCGGGTGAAAATGAGCCGCGCAATTTCGGGAATAACGCCGACAAGCAGCATCACCAATTGCGGCGACAGGTTTAGGCCGCGCTCTTTCTCGGCAAGATAGACGACTTTGAGCGGCAGTACCCACAGGTTGGCCAGGCCGGTAAGAAACCACAGCGCCAGCACATAGCCGAACAGCTTATGCTTCCAGACCAGCGAGAGATTTCTGAGGGGATTGCGTGCCCCTTCCTGTTGCGGGCTTGAAGCAGGGATCAGCGCGGTTGCCACTGTTCCCACAACACCGGCAAAAGCAGTGAAAATGATGACATGCCGGTAATTGCGTAAGTCAACATCAAGAAGCTTACCAAATGCGAAATGACAGATGAAAGCCGTCACTATCGACAAGGTCAATGCCGTCGAAAACAGTCGGCCCCGACGCTCTGCGGCATAATTTTCTTCGTAAATGGCCGACATGAATGGCAGCCGCAAACTGGAGCACATGATCGCAAAGGTGATCCACAAAGCGTAGGCAAAACCTTCATTGACAAAAAGGATAGCTGCCGTTCCTGCCGCGGAAACCCCCATAGGCACTGCTGCGAGGGCGGATTTGCTGAAACGTGAATTAGCAAAACGAGCGCTGTACCACAGGGCGAAGATATGGCCGATAAAGGGAGCGGCAGAGATCAGTGCTTTGAGAGCATCCGATACATCAAACAGCTTGACCGCAACCAGCAGTGCAAATGGTTTGGCCGTTGCCTGCAGAACGCCGTCGGATGCACCGCGCCAGATTTCCAGCCGAAATGTCTTTTGTTCACGATTCATTATGCATGATTCTAAAAGCCGAACCCGAATTGGACCACGATTTCGTGCCCCATTACCCGGTAAGGAAGGCAGACGTGGACATAGCAGGCGCGTGCGCTGTCCTGAGCGGGATGCGGCCCAACACTGACCCCGACGGCATCAGGCGGTTTGGTGTCCATATCCGCGGCAATACGCTTGAGAATAGTCGCATAAATCAATTGCTGAAGCTGATCGTCGGGAAGCTTGCGTTTGGATTCGGCAATAGCCAGTGCCAGCCTGCTGAGGTAGCCGCCAATGACGGCACGTGGAATCGAGGCGCCATCCAATTTGCACGTTTTTGAGGCCGCCAGTACAATTTCATCCAAATCCGGTTCGCCATAGAGCGGGGCCAAACCGGCATCGATCATTTCATGCACAAGCCCCTGCTGCCAGATATCGGCAAGCGGCGAGGCTACAGTTTTCGAATCGAGCTGCAGTCCGGACGGCGCCGGCAGATCTGCCACGCAGGCCTTGTCACCACTATCGTAAACGCGATCCGTTCCCAGCCTCCCGAGATTTTCACTCAACATGAGTCCCGCCGCTACCGCTCCGGATGCACAGGGCAGTCGATCCCGGTCGGTCGATTCGTTATAGGCAATTGAGCTGATTCGAGCTGTCCGGCCTGAAAAAGGAAGACGCAGAGCAAATGCCCCTGCAACCAGTGCTAGCCAATCGGCTTCTTCCCGGGCAATGAAGTCGCGCCAGTGCACATAGCTTTGACGCTGCACCAGCGTCTGCACACTGCCCACGTTCGAGGCAATTTGTCGCCAGTGCTGAACGCCAAAAAATGCGGGAGCACACGCGCAGAGCATCAGCGTCTGAGTGCTCTGCCCCAACTTCGCAAGGTCTGCAATCAACTCCAGGTCCACAGCGGAAGCGGATAGCGGAAAAGAAAGGATAACCGCATCGGGAGCGGGCATACCTTCGCTCCAGGCAGGTTTGAACACATGCTGCACCAACAGATCGCGCAACGCCTCACGGCTACCGGCGAGCACCCGAACTTCCACACCGCGCTTAAAATCGGTACGCTCGACCAGCAGGGCAACCTCCCGCCAGACACGCTCGAGTTCAACAAACCCCGATTCATGCACAATCGCATCCAATTGACGACTTGCAACTGCATCGATTTTTGAAAAAAGCTGCGCAACATCACCGGAAGCCGGCACCTTGGGCGCATCGCTTGCCGCTTTCGCCAGCGCCTCGACCGGGGATGATTCGGCTGGTGGCGTCGGTTCGGCATCATCCAACCCCATCATGCCGAGAATGTCGTCAACAGCGCAACTCGATCTGGACGCGTCGGTGCGCCCCGTCCCCAGCAATGAGCCGCAGGCTGCTCTGATTCGCGGGGGAAGGGTGAGCCCGGTAATTTTTCGGGCACATTCGTCGCGGGTGATCTTTGCCTTGTGAAATTTATCGAGTACTTCTTTCACCTCGACAAGCGCCCTGAGTTCGAGTACCTGCCGCATGAGACCATCCGGCTCGAAATCTTTGAGTTGGGTGAACAAAAGCTCAACATCAAGATTCGGCGCCGGCGTGCCCAGCTCGTTTTTGACCGGGATTGCAAGGGTCGGCTTGAGTGCCTTGAAAAGATCATTCAGACTGTATTTGTCAACCGATTGCGCGGCGCCCCCACTCTTTCCGCCACAGAGATCGGCGACATAAACGATTTGCCATTTGGGCAATTTTGGCAGCACATGGCTGGTTGTCTCCATCAATCCTCCCGGCTAATAATCTGTAATTACGATCCATGACAAAATAACATTAACGAAGCATTCTCCAACACTTTTAGATTCGTCTGCTGCGTTCATGCCCTTATCTCTTCTATTCTAATCGGCATTCGGACAACTGCATCATACCAGCTTTCATGCTCGCTTCGTGAAGCCTGCTTTGATGCAATTGTCGGGAACTATCAAGCAGTGGAGACCTTCTCATGAAGATCACTTTTTGCGGCGGCGCACGTGAGGTTGGTGCAACCTGTTATCTCCTGCATATTGACAATCGCAAGCTTCTCATTGATTGCTGCATTCGGATGAAAACAGGCAAGGATACCCTGCCGGCCTTTCCCGTGTACGTTGACGGAATGGTGCAATATATCAATCAGGTCTACAATGGGAATCCCAATTACTTGCGCGAAGCACTTTCCACAAAGATATTCCGCAATATTGACATATTCTATGACGACAATGTCAAACGCGTCCTGGACCGGGCGATGCGCGAAACGATAGTGCGCAGTAGCGAGTCGCTATGCGTCGTTGCCAGTTCGGGGATGCTGGCCGGCGGCCCAAGTGCATATTATGCCGAACAGTTTGCCGCAGACAAGACCAATTACATTGCCATTACCGGCTATCAGGATGAAAAAGCCCCGACGCGCTCTATTCGATCGAGGAGCTGTCAATCGCGTGGAATGGCATCGAATCCATCAAGCAGGCCGAAGTGAGCAAGGTGCATGATATCGCCAACCAAAGCCCGTGGTTTGTTCTCGACAAGCGCAAGCTGTTTCTCTATCGCCCGGCAAAGAAGGAAGAGCTCGCCCGCAAAGATGACGGTACAATGGAGCTCAACGAGATGTTTGCGCTGGTTGGTAAATTGCTGCCTTCCGCTACCGGACTCTACAAACGCGGTGCGAGAATCGAAGAGAAGAAATGCATACTTAATTTTAATTTCCCTCATGCAGCCTGAAGAAACTATGCCGCCATTATTGACAAATTGACATCTGAGACCGGATGGACATTCGAAATCAAGATGGAATGCAATATCACCGCCGGGCACGAATTAATCCACGAGCTATTGCCTGAAAATGAAGGAATCAACAAAGTTTCGTATTTCAGGGACGCCGGACAATTTTCGATCAGAATGGAAAACGACATTGCAGGCACGGAGTGCTTTGAAGAAAAATTTGCCAAAGCAACGGGTTTGACGCTCAAAATTACACAGCCTTCCCAAGCGCATGAAAAAAAAGCGAAACCGCAGCTTTGCGACAAACCTGAAGGCATGCTCGAGCAGAATAAAGCGATGGCCCGTATTGAATGCGCATTCGGCACAACACCTCACTCGCTTTACAAAATGAGCCGAAAAATTTCCGACGGCATTCCCTATATCGAGTTGACCTTCATCTCTCCCGCCATTGGTGAGCTCTATTGCGGTCTGATCGAAGCGCTTGAACAAGAGACCGGCTGGCATATCCTGATTTCCTCGCGCGTCAACCAAACGGCAATGATTCAGAAGGCAAAAGCGATCTGCAAGCGCAGCGGCATAGATATTGCCGGAAATCCCAGCATTTTTACCTCCGAAAATATTATCCGCATAAAAGCGTGTACCGCAGTTGCGGATGGATTGAAAGCGGCGACAGCACAACGCGTCAGGGAAACAACGGGGTATGATGCTGAAATTATTGGCAATGCCTGAATCGGCAAGTATATTTTTATTATCAGAGGACGGGAATGCAATTCGCCAAACCTTTAGTTAACCGATTAATCAAGGCGTATCTCATGAAACGATCCCTTTCTCGCAATGCCGTTGTCTGCTGCGTGTTGACACTTGTCCTCATTCAATGCGAAAAGGAACAGCCAACCAACCCGGCCCCGGCCAATAGTGTGCCGGTAATTGCCCTTCCGTCCAGCCAGACGGTGTTTGCACATCAATCGTATCACCTCGAGCTGGTTGCCAACGATGCGGACAGTGATCAGATCAGTTGGCAAATACACGGCAATCCTCCCGCATCGACATTTAACGCGCAGGCGGGAGTGTTGTCCTGGCACCCCACACCGACGGACACCGGAAGCTATCAGATGTCAATCACGGCAACTGACGGTACTGATACCGTATCACATGCATTGACCATAGATGTTGAGCACACAGCGGTTAGCCCAGCAAAACCGCTGTCGCTACTGGCACCCAAGGGAGGTGAGATGTATCGAGTGGGTGACACGATGAAGATTGCCTGGTATTTTGATGTGACGGTTTCGGATTATCTGAACGGTGTCGAGTTCTATCTTCTCGATGGTCTCGGTGATCGCCATATCATACCGATGTTTGACACGAACGGAACCCCAATCGAACAAATCGACAAAATGCATGCATACTACGATGGGAATTCACCCCCGACATCTATGCTGGGCATATACCGATGGGTTATTTCGGCCTCGGTTCTGCACGAATTAAATCTCAATGAAGTATCAACCGTGCGGGATGACTGGGTGTTTGAAATTCTCTGCCCATACTGCGTTCCAGGCTTTTATCGCGCTGTCAGTTCCGATTTCATATCTATCATGTCCGCACAGTAGAAAGCAGGTTGTCAAGGATTAATTATCGCCTGGCATTTTGCTTTTCCTTTTGTATATTTAATCCCTGATCTACATACACAACTATCCGGAAATCGCGAATTCGTCGCGTCCTTGACCGGTCGCGACGTTTTCTTTTTGCAGCAATGGAGGAGCAGATTTGGCGAACTATCTTTCCGGTCTCAATGCCGGCCAGAAAATGGCCGTGCTGCACAACGAAGGTCCTTTGCTGGTTCTGGCAGGCGCCGGCAGCGGAAAGACCCGGGTTCTCACGTCCCGCATCGCTCGTTTGGTCAGGGACAAAAAATGCCGGCCTTCCGAAATCCTGGCCGTCACATTTACCAACAAAGCGGCACGAGAAATGCGCGAGCGCATGGCCGGACTCGTCTCAAAACAGGCTGCTCAGGCAATGACGCTTTCGACCTTTCACAGCCTGGGCGCACGCATACTCAAGGAGGCGGGCAGGCATATCGGCTTGCAGAGAAACTTTTCGATACTTAGTGATTACGAACGCACGGCGTCCATCAAAGAAACCATGCGTTCGATCGGCCGGGGCATGAAAAACGAAACGCACGAGTCCTTTGCCGCCGAAATCAGTCTGGCTAAAAGCGCCGACATCGATCCTGGCGCCTACACGGCCGATGAGGAACACAAAGTCAAAACCGCAAAAGTATACCGCCGATATCGAGATCTGCTTATGAAACGGCAATGCGTTGATTTTGACGACCTGCTTCTGCTTCCCCTGCGCCTCTTTGAGCGCTATTCAGAGGTACGCACATGCTACCAGAAGAAATTCACCTTTGTTTCGATTGATGAATTCCAGGATACGAATGCGGTGCAAATGAAGCTGGCAAAAATACTGGCCGCACCCCAAAACAACATCATGGTCGTGGGCGATGACGATCAGGGCATTTATTCCTGGCGCGGCGCCGAGATTGACAATATCCTCAATTTTGCCACAACATTTAAGAAGTGCAAGACCGTCATTCTCGACATAAACTACCGCTCGACCGAACAGATTCTGGAAGGTGCGCATGCGGTTGTTGCCCGAAATATCAAACGTAAAGCAAAGCACCTCACCTCGGCGTGCGGGTCGGGCAAGCCAATACAAACCTATAAAGCCGATGACGAACTGGATGAAGCCGAGTGGATTGCGCAAACGATTAAGGAACACCTGGAGCACAACCGATACCGCTTCGGCGACCACGCGCTGCTTATGCGCACCAATGCGATGATGCGTCGCTTCGAAGAAGAGTTACGCCGCGCACGCATCCCCTATCGAACCGTTGGTGCAACCAGTTTTTTCGATCGCAAAGAGGTGCGCGATATCCTGGCCTACCTGCGCTTTTTTGCCAATCCCGAAGATGAACTGAGTTTGACGCGTGTACTCAAGGTGCCCGAGAAAGGAATTTCCAAATCGGTGATCGAGTCGCTGGACGATCTGGCCGGAGTGCGCAAGATTTCACTCTTTAAAGCAATGCTGCATGCCCGGGACGCCGTCGGCTTGTCGGATACCCAGATTGCACATATCGACGATTTCGTTGCGTATTTCAGAAAATACCGAGAGCAGATTGCGTCTTGCGGACTGTCAAAATCTATCCGGGCAGCCCTTCAGGAGTGCGGATACTTCGCAATGGCGCAACGCGCGTTCAGAAATGAAGACGGCAGCAATCCCCGCCTTGAAAATATAGAGGAACTTCTCACCGGTCTGGAACAATTCGAGCGCAAAGCAAAGAGTAACAGGTCGGGGCTGGATGATTACCTGCGAGAGCTGAGCCTGCTGGCAAATGAAGCTTCGGAGGACGACCTCAAAACCGGCCCGAATCGCGTCACCTTAATGACCTTGCACAAAGCCAAAGGGCTCGAATTTCCCGTTGTCTTCCTGGCGGGCCTTGATAATGCAGTGATCCCGTCACCGCGCAGTATCGAGGAAGGTAAAATCGATGAGGAGCGCCGTCTGTTTTACGTCGGGATGACCCGGGCCCGCAAAGAACTCATCCTCACCTATCCGGCAACAAAGCTATTCCGTTCTAAAATGACGAAGGTACGCCCCTGCCAATTCCTGCACGAAATACCGCAAGCATACCTTGATGGGGCGCCGGGGGCAAAAGCCGAGGAAAACTATCAGGAATTCGTTAGTGACTTTTTTCATCACATGCAGGAGAAGCTGGGTAGCAACGCCGGTCAGTCCGCCTAGCGCATGTAACTAATAAGAAACGGAAACAGTGATGAAAAGAGCCCGTTGAAGCATATTCGTATTTATATCATACAGCACACTAGCTTGCCGGTTGAAGCAGTTCTTCGGAATCAACGATATTCAGCACTTTGTGCAGCTTCGTAACTTCGAAAAGCTGAATCATATACGCCATCGAATCCGGATTTTTGTTGAGGATATAAAGGGTGCGATTATCGCGTTGCAGCAACGAGTGGTAGTAAACAATCGTGGCCAGTCCATAGCTGTCCATGAAATGGGTGCGGCTAATGTCAAGCACAATTGCCGACGGGTTTTTGCTGTTAACAATTTCCAGGCGCTGCGAAAGCAGATCGACATTGACATTGGTAAAGGTTCCCTGCATCTCGACGAAAGGAACTTCCCGATGGTTTCTCACACGTATTTTTGCCTTCATACTACATCCTTAAGCGATTAAAATCATGGATGTGTCATCATGGGTGTATCGTAGCTAACTTGCCTTGCGAAACTTCTTCGTACCATTTCAAAGTAAAATATAATCAAATATTCTGAAATGTAAAACCCGATCGCAAAAAGCTTCGGGCAGACATCCCTCTAAATGCTTTCAACCGGCGTCTTGCTTATCTGCTATGCATTTAGTATTTATATCTATAGATAGTTAATCGCTTATGTATCGCGACAATTCGCAGCACGCCAGGAGAGCAACAACGGATATTCAGCCCATAGCTGTTCACCACGCCACCATTTCAATTAAGGAGGGAACATGGCTGATGATACTAAAAAAGTCACCGATCCTGAAACAGATCTCTTTGATGCACTTGATACCATCAAAACGATTGTTCTCGGAGACGAATTCGAAGAGATAGCCAATACCATTTCGGAACAGGAAACATCGCTTATTGGAAGGATCAAAGATCTGAAGAGCGATTTGCAAAAGGAGATCAGCCTCAGAGTGGGTGATGTGAAAAAGGAGTTGGATGCTGCAACAGCAGCCATGAAAAAGGATCTCACCGCCGGATTGGACGAATTGCGCAAGAGCCTGGATACATCGGTCGCCGACATCAAAAAAAATATTGGAGCCGACATCGATTCGGTAAAAAACATCGTCGCTTCCGAGGTAGGCGATGCCAGAAAAAGTGTCGATGCCGTCAAGGAAAGCACCGACAAGGCAGTCACCAATCTGGAAAACAGATTTGCCAAGTCCATTTCTGAAGTCAATGATACAATGCGCAACAGGCAAGAGGATATTACCCAAAGGCTTGAGGCGCAGAAGACGGATATTACCAAATCAATCAATTCCATGAAAAGCGAGATCGACGGCAATATTACCGGAATAAGCCGTCAGTTATCGGTACATTCGGCAGATCTTGAACAGCGCGCCAAGGAAAGCAAGCGCATTTCGAGCCTGTTATCGAACTTTGGTAAAATGTTTGCAGCCGACAGCGAAGAAGCCAGCGTACTGCAAGGCCAGCCGGTTCCGAAACAAAGCGGACCATCAACCACTCCCGTTCCACCGCCTCCTCCCCCGCCCAGGGCTGCTCCTCAGCCACCGGAAGCCAAAAAGCCTGTGCCGCCACCGCCTCAGCAGAAAAAACCGACGCCACCCAATCCACAACAGTCTGCAAAGGCAGCCAAAAATAACGATGAATTCGAAGTTCCCTCGCCCAAAAAAAAGCAGCCACCGCAGGATCCCAATTCCAATTTGCCGGGCGGTGGCGATATCATGGACAGTATCGACAACATGTTTAATCTCGAAAAGTAAGTAGATGCAAAAAGCCCCATTCACCTTTCGATGAATGGGGCTTTTTATAGTATAGTGATACGATTAAGGCTGATCAATCATTTCGTGATCTTGCATTGTGCTTCTTGCGAGCGATATTTTTGTTGACACGATTCTGGGCCTTGTTGAAGCCCATTTTCTCTCTTTTGGTTAATTTCCCATCGCGCTTAGCTTTGATTTCGGCCTTGCGAATATTGTTTTGCTGCTGGACAAGACGACGGGCTTCCTGTTTTGTCAATTCACCATTGCGAACGCCGTGCTTGATGCGCTTGCGCTGGTCTTGCTGACGCTGATTAATTTGCTGTCCGCCGCGCATGCTGCGATTGTGCTTTGCCCTGACGAGGTGGCGGCTTGCCCTATCCTGCTTTCTTTTAAGGACCACACGCTCCTTTGGCGTTAGTTTATCATCGGCTTTGGCTTTGCGTTCCAGATTATTGAGCCGCTGCTGCTCCTTGAGCATTGCTTTTGCTTCTTCTCTGGTCAACGAGCCATTTTTGACACCTTCAATGATGCGTTTTTTCTGGTTTTCCTGCCGTTTGTCAACTCTGTCTTCGGCAAGTGTTGCCGACCCGGCGACGGCGACTGCAAGAAGTGCTGCTGCGCAGATTTTAAAGCGTGGCATAATGCCTCCTGTTTTAATGATTTGGATTTTGGTTTCGCATTCCAAAATCAGCAAGTTGCAAGATATGTGCCAATGCGAGCCAATTGCCGGAAAGCAGCAAAAAAACTGCAATTTCGAAAGATATGGCGAATTTGTGTGACACCGGTCACTATCCGGCGAGATGCCGGCGTACCTGCACGTACCTTTTGTGTACGATCAGGTACACCGCCAGATCAGACGCGCTTTTTCTCCTCGAGCTCCTCGGGAGTGCGGGGCCAGTCTTTTTTCAGCAGGCGGGACAACGAGCGGTCGGCCAGCAATTTCCCGCCGGTCTGGCACTTTGGGCAATAATTCGTTTCGTTGGAGGCATAACGAATCCTTTGAATAGCGGCGCCGCACCGCGGACAGGCCTTGCCGAACTTACCGTGCACGGTCATCCCCGGCCTGAAGGCGGTAACTTTTTCGGGAAATTTTTCTTTTACTTCAAGGCGCAATTTATCAGTCCATTCGGTCAGTATTTCCCTTGTTGCCGCATAGAGAGCCGAAATCTCTTCATCACGCAGTTTCTGCGTCATCTTGACGGGGGAAAGCTTTGCCTGATACAGGATTTCATCCGAATAGCTGTTGCCGATGCCGCTGAAGAGGCGGGGATCGGTCAATGCACGTTTGACTGTGTGATTTTCACTCTGCAGTCGGGTTTGAAATGCATCCAGTGTGACCTGTAATGGCTCCAGGCCCCCCGGATCGAATGCCTGCAGGCTTTGCAGGTCATTCACCAGATGAAGTGAGGCACGTTTTTTGGAACCGGCTTCCGTCAGCAGCAGCGAACCATGCTCGAAATCAAAGGCTGCACTTGCTCCGCGTGGCCCAATTGTACATGCAGCCTGCTTCCAGTGCAATCGACCGGCTACCATGAGATGCATGATGAGATAATAGTCTTTCTCAAAGTGCCAGACAATGCGCTTGCCCATGCGCGCAAAGCCGGCGACCGTCCTTGCATACAGGTCGCTGATCGGTGGCACGACTGTTCTGAGCAGAAGCGGGGATGCAATGCGAATTGACTTAAGTGAAGCACCGCTGAGAAGCTCTTCCAGCTTTTCGATATAGACGACGATATCGGGATGCTCCGGCATAATTAGGCCTGGTACAGGATTAATAAATATAGCATCAGGCACAACAATAAAAATCGATTCCCTCGCGATACTCATGCATATTCAGATACGCTTTGATTCGTGCACGCGCGCCCCGGTTGCCGACATACACCAGAACAAATGCCCGTTCCCGAGCCGGCAAATCTTGATAATAAATAACCGGTAAAGAGGATGTGTCGATTTTACGCTTGTCCACGTCAATATATCCAGCGAGCGTCATACCATTTTCCTGCAGGTAGCGCGCCCTTTTCCGGGTAATTCTACCTGCGCCCCAGAGATAAACGGGACGATTGACATACGCTTTGATCCATCGGACGAGATAATGTGCTTTGCAGCGATAAAACGCCTCAATCGAATACCGGCCCCCTTGCCGCGAAAGCCGCTGCGGATGATCACGCCAATGAAGCAGAGCCTCGGGCAGCTTGCGCATCACCACACCGGCTTCCAGCCACTTCAGCCACAAATCGTAATCTTCCGGAAAGGCGCCGTCACGGTACCCGCCGAATTGCTCCAGCAGGCTGCGACGAAACATGACCGACGGATGCGCAAACGGAGACTCGACAAATCGATTGCGGAAAATATCGTCATGCTCGAGCAATGAATTGGTCCAATCGACGTAGCTTTGATGGCCCCGGTTGTTGAGCCCCGTACTCAGCAGCCAGACCTTGCTCGCAACCAGGCCCGTCTCAACATGTTTTGCAAAAAACTCAGCCTGCAGCAGCAGACGGCAGGGCAAGGAGATATCATCGGCATCCATCCGGGCAATCAACGGGGAGCGCGCAACTGCCAGCCCGGCACACAGAGCGGCAACGATGCCGGCATGTTCTTGACGGAGGACAATAATCCTGTTGTCGGCACGATATGCTTCGATAATAGTACCGGTAGCATCTGCCGAGCCGTCGTCAACAATGATGCACTCGAAATCCTGCAGACTTTGAGCAAGAATGCTGTCAATGGCCTGTGCGATGGTAGCAGCGCTGTTGAAAGCAGGCATGACCACAGAAACACGCGGCACAATTACCTTACGCTGCTTTGGTAGCTTGCCGGGTACCCTGTGTCAATTCGATGAGTTTGGTTTGCAGCGTGCGCAGCTCGAATTGGGGCGGGACATAATCTATCGAGTCAACACCGACGGCTCCGCGTGCCGGACACTCGGCAGGAAGCACCGCCAGCACGGGCGCAAACGGCGGATCTTCACCGGGCGGGAGCGCCCGGGAGTTTTTTTGCAGAATACCGCTCAGAGGTTCGAGCATAGCAGGCGTAACCTCCTGATTGCCCCAGGCAACAATGAAATCGAACTTCTGGTCATACTGTGAGAAATTTTCCAGCGCGTTCATCTTGACAATTTCAACTCCTTCTTTTGCCAGAAACAATGCCGGCGGCACAAAAATGTCACCGGCAAGATTGGCAATGCCTGCCGTTTTGCCGTCTGATTCGAGCGCATCATTGCCCTTTTCGGTAAAGTCCCGGTCCTCGAGTTTCAGGAAGCTTTTATACAGTTTCACCTCATTATAAATTTCCTCAATTACCTGATCGGTAAACCCGGTCTGCAGTTTTATCGCCTGGAACATCCAGTTGTCAAGCTTCCGGATCACTTGGTCGCACTCCCGGCCCAGCATGATCGTTTTCGCCAGCACATCGCCGACGGCAATGCACAATGCGATGCGTTTTCCCGGGGTGTCCAGATTCTCCTCGCTGGAGACAACTTCATACTGGCCGCAAACTCCCTCGATGATAGTATCGGGCATTTTCCAGTTGGTAAACAATTCCTTGACAATATCGTTATGGTGAATATTGATAAGCTCCTCTTCGACTTCGATAAATATATCCGCCTTCTCCGAAGTTCGCTCCAACGCCCGGGTGAAAATAGAGGGATAAAACTCGTCCAGCAGGATAATTCCAAAATCGTGCAACAGTCCGGCAAGAAACGCCTCTTCAATGGAAATATCCCGCATCCGTCTGGCAATGCGCTCGGCAATGATACCGACCGCCAGCGAATGATACCAGAAATCGACACGATCGAAACCAAGGCTGTCGTTGTTTTTTTCGAAAATCTCCATAACCGACATGCCCATGACAATGCGCTTGGTCTCCCGAAATCCGATGCGTACGATTGCATCTTTGATCGAGTTAATCTTGCGCGTCGCGCTTGCAAAGAAAACCGTATTGGAAACTTTCAGGATATTGGTGGCGATGCCGGGATCGGCTTCAATAACCTTGGAGAGATCTCCGGCGCCCGACTTTTCACTTTCGGTGAGCTGCAGCACTTTCGTAACAGTGAAAGGAAATGCCAGAATTTTGCCGACATGCTTGACCATCAATTCGATTTTCTGTTCCGGCATCGTTTCATCCGAAAGTATTTGCTTGATATCGCCTTCTTTATCGGTCTTTAGCGCAGGGATGTCGATAGTTTTGTTTTTATTCTTTGCTATTTGCTCCAGCGTCTTGAGCAGAACGGTAAATTTCAGCGGGCGATTGTAGTAATTCGCCACGCCCTGCTTGAGAATACCGTTACGCATCGTATCGGCAATTGGATTGCCATAGCCGAATATCGGCGTGGATTTCGAGCGCTTGTGCTTCTTAACCAGGCCAATAAAATGTATCTGATCGGAGCATAAGCGCGGCAGCTCGCACAATATTGCATCCGGCGTAAACTGGAGCAGCTTCATGAAATGTGCGTATGAAGCCTGCCCGAGGATCACCTGCGTGTGGCGCTGTTCAAAGGCCTGCTTGAGAATCTGCTGCTCGCGTACATTTGACGTGATTATCATTAAACAAAACATGTTGACAACTCAAAATGTGGAAAAACAAACAGAAAAACAACCAGGACCCATGAACTTGATTATACTCTTTAGTCAGCTTTATATTCAACCAAATTCAATGTGCAAAGGACTTCACCCATATATGCCCATCTTTATATGCCATCCCACCCGACAACTTCCATGAGCACGCCGGCAAGCTTTGCGTTGGTAACAACCACGCCTAGCGAATCAAGCCTGAGGCGGTTGCCCATCCTGTCAAGACACACCCCGCCCGCTTCCTGCACAATTAACATACCGGCTGCATAGTCCCAGGGGCGCAGGTGATATTCAAAATATGCGTCGAGTTTCCCGCATGCCACCCAACACAGATCTAGCGATGCCGTGCCGGTTCTGCGAATGCCGAGGACATTGCGATGAAACAAGTGTGTGATCGTATCACAGGTTTTCTCCATAAGCCTGCCGCGATCGTAGTAAAATCCGGTCGCAATCAGGCACGCGGTCAAATCACGTTGCTGTGCCGGGCGTATCGGTTTGCCGTTACACAATGATCCGGCTCCCTTTGCCGCCGAGTAGAGCTGCCGGCGAAATACGTCAAGCACGGCCCCGGCGACGACCTCGCCCATACGAGCATAGGCCACGGACACGCCGACGTGTTCAATGCCGTGAGCATAATTCGTAGTGCCGTCAAGCGGATCGATGATCCAGACATGCTCGGCATTTGCGTCTGTTTCCGGGCTCTCTTCCTCACCGAGTACACGGTGATGCGGATAATGCTGCAGGATAAGTTCCCTGATCGCCTTTTCCGATTCGATATCCGCCTGAGTAACAAGATCATTAGTACCTTTCCAGCGAACGTCGATCGATTCGGCATGTTTGCGAATGATTTTGCCGCCAAGTTGCGCGGCCTGTCTGGCAAGATCCGCCGGCTCTCTCATGGCTTCTCCCGATGCTTTTGAAAAATGGAACTGATAAAATAGCTTGTTGCAACGGGTTATCAAGCAGCAAACCCGCAGCGTACCTCATGGTTTCATTCGGTTCGGCTTGGATCGGTCTGCTCGCCTTTTGTATATTTCCTGTGGCGATTTTTTAACAATATAAAGTTTTCCCGCACGAGGATTTCTCAAACGCATCCATGACAGACTGGAAAACACTAAACCGGCCCCTGATCCTTGCATCTCAATCACCACGCAGGCAAGAAATTCTTACCGGCATGGGGCTGAATTTTCAAATTGTCAAGCCATTGCTCGAAAATGAAGCAGCCTGGATCGATTCGGACAATATCAGCCAATCGCTCGAGAAGCTGGCGCTGGCAAAAGCGCTCAGCGTTGCCGAGCATAATGCCGACGCACTGATACTGGGCGCCGACACGGTGGTCATGATAAACGGCAGTATTCTGGGAAAACCGTCCGATGCCACGGATGCGAGCGCAATGTTGACGATGCTGTCGGGGGGCACGCATCAGGTATATTCTGCGGTGGCATTGCATTGTGCGGCAGAGAACTATCACGAAACAGCCTGTGTCTGCACAATGGTATATTTTAGAACAATTACACGCAGCGAGATAGCAGATTACCTCGAACATTCCGAGTACCGGGACAAAGCCGGTGCCTATGCCATTCAAGGCAAAGCGATGACCTTTATCGAAAAAATTGACGGATGTTACTACAATGTCGTTGGACTGCCCGTGGCAGTCACTATCGAGCTTTTCAGGAAGTATACTTTGCGAAAGGAACAGCAACATGCCCGATGAGCATACTTCAGCCGAACAGCAACGACCTGAACCTTCACCGGACACATTGGGTGATATACTCCGCAAAGAGCGCATTACCAAGCGCATAGCCGTCGAGACCATTGCCAAAGACCTCAAGCTGAATGTCAAGTACATTAAGGCTCTGGAAGAAAACAAATACCGTGAGCTTCCCGCCGACCCCTACGTACGCGTCTACCTCATTTCAATTGCGAAATATCTGCTTTTGGACCCCGAAATGGTTTTGGAGAAATTTTATAAAGTGCGTGGCATCGATCACGAAAGCTATCAGGATGAAAGCGCCACAAAACTGGACATGACCCGCGTCGAGTCGGAGCGCACGTACAAACCTTTGGTCGGGGTGGGCGCAGCAATTGTAATCCTGGCGATTCTCAGTCTGATTGCCGGGCGTATGGGCTGGATCAGTACAGGCGCCGAGGAAGCCGTCTCGCCTGCCGATACAACAGTTGTCCCGGAAGATTCCGCTGCGGTAGATTCACTCGATGCAGAATTTATCGGCGATACGGGCACACCGATTTCCCAAGGGTCCGCGCAGGATGCGCCTGAAACCAAGACAATCCTGCCCGATACCCGGGGCGATGAGACCCCCTCAGAACGGCTGGTGCTGGAAATCGAGGCTACCACAGATTCGGTTTGGTGTCAGGTTTTCTTTGACGGTGAATCATGGCGCAACTTCATCCATGAAACTCAGAGTCGAACCTTCGTGGCATATGACAGCCTGCATGTCAATGTCGGTAAAAATGCCAATGTGAGGTTTGTGCTCAACGGCAAACAACTTGATAAGCCCGACAAAAGCGGTGTAGCCCGTTTTAAAATCAAACCGGACGGCGCCATCCAACAGTGGACTCAATCCAAATGGGATCGTGTTTTCAAAGATCGCATGTAGCTGCCGATGTGGATTGACGCTCACGCTCACTGTTCAGATTTTTCCGCAGAACAACTGAAAAAAATTATCGACAGTGCCGGGACCGCCGGGATAACCCATATTCTCAATACTGCAACCAACCTGACAGACGGGAAAACGGTACTGCGCCAGTGCGAGCAGTATCCGCAGCTCTTTGCCGCAGTTGGCATTTCCCCATTTGATGTGGAAGGATTGCCGGCGGACTGGGAATCACAATTAATCGATTTATGCAAACACCCTGACGTTATCGGTCTGGGTGAAACCGGCCTTGACGCAACCAATCCGCGTTATCCCGCGCTGGGGCTACAGGAATCGATTTTAGCCGCCCACTTGCAGGTGGCAAAAGAGCACGACCTTCCGGCAATACTGCACACACGCGGGGCGGAACAGCGCGCAATCGATCTCTGCAAAGAAATTGGTGTCGACAAGGTCATGCTGCACTGCTTTACGGGAGACATACCGGCCATGCGATCGGCAATTGACGCCGGCTATTACCTCTCGATTTCAGGCATAGTGACGTTTCGCAACTCGCCATTGCCCCCGCTTGTGCAACAGGCTCCGCTTGACAGGTTGCTTATTGAAACCGACACGCCCTATCTCGCTCCCGTGCCGTATCGCGGCAAGCAGAATCAACCTGCCTGGGTAGCCGATACCGGCAAAGCCGTTGCGACACTCAAGGGGATTACTCCCGGGGAGTGCGCCCGCACGTTGCGAGACAATTTCAGCACACTTTTCGGAATGCATTTGTAAATTTACGCCAGTGCGGTCTCTCTATCTCTGAAATGGTAGCGCCGTGTCGGCCAACAAGTGTATTTTCCTAACATTAGCCGACCTACGCCACTACAGCCGGACGTCGCCATGTGGATTGTTTTTATTTCGATTGCCATATTCGGTATCCTGGTGCTGGCCGTTCACCTCAACATTGAGCTGAACAGCCTTGACAAAAGCATCACCGGCATGACCGATGCCATAAGGAAACACTATGAATCAAGCGCAGGCAGTGAACTTGATACGGCAGAGCGTGAAGAAGCTTGACGCATACCATCTGGCGCAGGATGAGTGTGCGATAAAACTCAATCAGAACGAAAATCCGTTCGACTGGCCGCAGGAAATTAAAGAAGAAGCGGCTGCATTTTGCACGCAACGTGCCTGGAACCGGTATCCGCCCTTTATTTCCGATCAACTCAAATCATCGCTCGCCGCATATGCGGGTGTTCGTCCCGAGCAAGTTATTGCCGGCAACGGTTCCAACGAAATGCTGCTGGTACTGATGCTATCGCTGCTCGACACACAGCGACCGGTAATTATCTGTGAGCCCACGTTTACGGTTTACCGTCTCCTGGCCCGCGGCATGGAAGGCAGTGTTTGCCGGGTGCAGCTTAACCGGGATTTAACCTATGCTGTCGACGGCATCATCGCTGCCTGCAAAAAGCATCCGCAATCCATATTTATTTGCGCCTCGCCCAACAATCCGACCGGGAAATCTCTTGACAAAGAAGAGCTCTGCTCGATACTCGATGCGCACGGCGGATTTTGTATTCTGGATCAGGCATACGTTGAATTCGGCGGATACAATGCTGTTCGATTGCTCGATCAATACCCCAACCTGGTAATCACCCGGACCTTTTCCAAGGCACTGGGCGGCGCAGGATTCAGAATCGGCTATATGCTCGGAAATGCCGCCGTCATGAATGAAATGAACAAAATTAAATTGCCGTACAATATCAATTTTTTCTCCGAACATGTTGCCCGCCTGCTGCTGAGCCATGCCGATGTCATATCCGCCCGCCTGGTAGCATTGCGTGCGGAGCGCGACCGAATGTACGCTTGTCTCCGGCAGCTCCCTTTCGATACCTGCTTTGCTTCGGACGCCAACTTCATTCTGGTACGCACACCCCGGCACCGTGAGCTTATCGAATCATTAAAAAAACAGAGTATATTAGTAAGAGACGTATCGGGCTATCCGATGCTTGATCAGTGCATCCGGATCAGCGTCGGCACTCCCGATGAAAATTCTGTTTTAGAAAATGCACTTTCGGCTTTTTTCAGCATCGCGTAACCAGCACCGGCATCAAGGATTCGGCCATGAAACAACGTACCGCCAAAGTAGCGCGGAAAACCAAAGAGACCGACATCACACTTGCGTTCACCATCGACGGCAAAGGCAAGGCCGAAATTGACACGGGCAACGGCTTCATGGATCACATGCTGACGCTTTTTGCCCGGCATGGTCTGTTCGATATGCAGGTAAAGTGTTCGGGAGATCTTGAGGTTGACTTTCATCACAGCGCTGAGGATATTGGTATTTGCCTCGGGCAGGCCGCCAAAAAAGCGCTCGGTGACATGCGGGGCATTATTCGCTACGCGCATGCCTACGTTCCTATGGATGAATCACTGGCCAGAGTTTGTCTTGACATTTGCGGCAGAACCAACCTTTCTTATCAAGTCGGCCTGACCGACCGGGTTATCAACAATTTTGAGTGCGATCTGGTCGAAGACTTTCTCAAAGCTTTTTGCGACAACGCCTTTATAACCATGCACGTCGACCTTTTGCGCGGCCGCAACAGTCATCATTCCATCGAAGCACTCTTCAAAGCATTCGGCCGGGCGCTTACGCAAGCATGCGCTATCAATGCCCGAGCCCGTACCCAGTTACCGTCGACAAAGGGAGTCCTGTAGCCAGTGGCGATCCCCAAAGTTTTGCGAACCTTCCTGTTTATTTTGGGGGCATCAGGCGTTACCGGTTCAACGGTATCGGCAGACGGGTATGAACTCTTGCGCGCAATCCCTTCCCCCATCGTATTGCTCAAACCGCATTTTCCCCGCGGCTATCGCGCACAAGTGCAATTATCCGGCGATGTTGCCGCCGAAATCAAACAGGCATTTGGCAACATGCAGATGCCCGATCCGGAGTTTGTGGAAATACTGGACAAACGGGGACGTTTACGCTTAATTCTAGCCAACCGGAATTATCCCGAAAAAACACGCGAGCTGCTGAGCGGAATGATCAATCCGACCGAAATGATGGATATGGTCATTGCCTCGGTTACCAGATACAAGGGGGTTGACCAGCTCAAAAAGCTGCGCAAACAAACCAACCTCTCGAGCAAGGACACTACATGGAATTCCCGGCCTGCAATTGAGATTGTCCTCACACCAACCGGCAAACGCTTCGGCTACCTGTATGAAGACCTGGGCGCCTACGTGCAGGAGTCCTGGCTGACGAAAGTACGTTTTGTCGTAGACCGGCGAAATCACCTCGTATATACCATGAATTTCACCCGGCACGCCCGTACCCTGACGGCAAATCAACAGAGCCCGCCCCAAACCATCGCGTCACAACACGCCTATACTATAGCCTATCAGCAGGTTGACAATCACCCGCTGCCTGTTTCGTTACACGTACATATCGACAAGAAGCCGGCTTTGCTCATAGAGGTTACCTACCGCAAGGAAAATAAGCATTTGGTGTTTGACAAACGCGTCATCACATACACGTATCGCAATGGAAGTGAGGCAACCTTATCGATGGACTATAAGGAATATTCATTTAAGAATATTCCTCGATCAGCCGGTACCAAAAACAGCACCGGCAAATACGGCAAACGCCTGGCCAAAGCGGCCGAACTGTCACGCAAAGCCGCCAGCGCCCTGGAGGAAGGGGATATTACGGCAGCATTGCGTCACCTCCATCATCTTGCGGAAAGCTATCCCGAAACTCCCCATGCAGTTGAGGCCAAAAAGCTACTGGCGAGTCTGCCGGAGTAAAATGTCGCGTGTCAATCAGCAAAGCACGCATACGTATATCACTAACGACTCAGCTCAGCGGTATAATTTTGATAAAACCATAGCATTTTGCTTGAACCTATTGTAAATTTTATATACAATTAGAACTAACGTAACTTATTCTCACTTGGGAAATTAGCATGTGGTCAACACTTCATGCTTAGAAGGAGGAGCTATGAATGGCTTGAGGATGTTGCTCGTACTTCTACTGGTGGCTGGTGCACTTATTAGCTGCGGCGACAAAAAAGAGGGCCTTGCCGATGATGAGTTCAAGCAATTGGCCGAAACCAAAGCCGATTCAGCCAATAAAGATGAGTACGATATTTTTGATGAGTTTTACAGCGAAGAAGACCAGGCGGGAACGCAAAAAAGCAGCTCCTTTACAAATAAAGAAACATTCTCTCCAGTTGCCTCATCAGGGACGTTTGCGGATGACGGACGCTACGTTGTGCAGATATCATGTGTACGATCCCAACGCTTTGCCAACAGCCTGGTCAACAAACTGGAGCAAAAAGGATATCCCGCCTATGTCGCAGAAGTAAGCGACCCAACTCCTTCACTCAGCGGCACGTATTATCGTGTTCGTATCGGCGGTTTCACCGGTGTTTCGGCGGCCAGATCATTTGGAGAAAATACGCTGGTTCCCGATGGTTATGAATACTGGGTCGATAACAAATCCAACGACAATGTCGGCATGGAGGGCTACGGGCTGGGCAGCGGCTCCTCTTACAGCTCCGATTACGAAGAGTACGGCTCCGAGAGTTTTGCGCCCACTTCCACACCAACACAGTCCGAGCCCGAACCGGCAGCAACCACCTCACAATGGGAAGCGCAACCCGAACCAGCCCCACCGGCTCCGGAGCCTGAGCCTGAACTCGAAACTCCCGCTCAAAGCCCTCCCGCCCAGACAGCCGAAACACCGCCCCCTCAACCGGTCGCAAGCAAGCAGCCTGACCAAACCGAATCACAACCATCAGCAGAATCTGCGGCTGAATCTGCTCCCGAATCCGCCTCGTCCGCAACCCCGCCCCCACCCCGGGAAGAACCTGCTCAGCAGGAAGAGACCAACCAGGATACTCAGGAAGATGCATGGGGTGACGATAATTGGGGAGATGACTGGGGATCCGGAGATTCCGACTGGTAGACAATTTTTTTTCGAAATAGTGAATATGCAGGGGACTCGAATCGTAAGTTCCTTTTTTTCGTCTGTCGGGACGTTACCGCTGATGCCGGGAAAATGGCACTAAACGGAGTCCAGTGTGCTTGACTTTTGCACGTACCCGACGTATATTTGAGAGTTTATTCATCCATGCCGAGAACAGCAGCATCCCTTTGCCGGCAAGCACTCTCAGACCAAAAGAGGAGTCTCGAAATGCCGACTTATGAATACGAATGCGAAAAGTGCGGACATATCTTCGAAGAATTTCAATCTATTTCCGCAAATCCTTTAACCAACTGTCCTAAAGACGAATGTTCAGGCAAGGTCAGACGCCTGCTTTCTGCCGGCGCCGGTTTCCTTTTCAAGGGAAGTGGTTTTTACATAACCGACTATCGCTCTGATTCATACCAAAAAGCAGCAAAGGCAGAAAGCGGCGGCGGTTCAGCCGGCTCCGAGGCCGGTTCACCGGGCGCGGCGCCCAAAGACTCAGCACCAGCAAAAGCCGGACAGACCGGCTCCTCAGGCTCCGGCGCATCCTCAGGAGACACAAAGAAATCCTGATCATGTCCGGGCAGGTTCCTCCGTCCCACTAGTTCATGTTTATTGACGAAACGACAATACAGGTCACAGCCGGTGACGGCGGCAATGGCTGCTACGCTCACGATCGTCAGAAATATCGTCCGAAAGGCCCCCCCAGCGGCGGCAGTGGCGGCAGTGGCGGCAGTGTGTATGTCATCGGCAATCCCCACATGCATACGCTGCAGGATGCATCCTACCGCAAAACATACAAGGCAGAGCGCGGCGCGCATGGCAAGGGCTCGTTCAAAGACGGCAAAAACGGCCGGGACATTACAATCCAGGTTCCTCTGGGTACTATTCTCAGCGATACTGAAGCGAAAAAAATTGTCTGCGATGTCGTCTCGACCGAGAAGAGATATCTGATTGCCAAAGGAGGCCGGGGAGGACGCGGCAACCACGCGCTGGCCTGCAGGCGCGACCCAAATCCACAGCACGTCGAACCCGGCAAGACCGGCCGCCGGCGCAAGCTGCACCTCGAACTCAAGGTACTGGCAGACGTCGGTCTGGTGGGGAGGCCCAATGCCGGAAAATCTACATTGCTGGCGCGCATATCCAAAGCGCACCCCAAGGTTGCCGACTACCCCTTCACCACCAAAGAGCCGCATCTGGGTATTGTGAAAACCCGTGATGGATTCGGTAGTTTTGTCGTGGCCGATATTCCCGGCCTTATCGAAGGTTCGCATACAGGCAGGGGTCTGGGGGTCCGCTTCCTGCGCCATATCGAGCGTACGCGTGTTCTGGCAATCATGGTTGAGGCGTCATCACCTGATCCACGCGCCGAAGCCGACGTACTCCTCAACGAATTGGGCCGCTACAGCCCCAGACTAACCGAAAAACCCAAGTGCTTTATTTTAAGCAAAAAGGACATCCTCGGCTCACGGCATGCATGCCCGGAGGGCTGGATATGCATTTCCTCGATAACCGGAGATGCCATCTCTGAGCTGCTGACAGCCTTCGAAAGCCTTTTGCGTGAAGATTCCGCTGTGTCAACCGCTACCGGGGAGGGTGAATGACCAACTTTTGTATCGTGCGCTTTTTCTCTTTGCGCTGCATCTTCTGACCTTCAATACGATAATCCAGCGAATACAGATAGATGTTTGGCCCCAACCGGCTACCGTACTCGTCTCTGCCGTCCCAGGCGATCCCATTTTCGGCGCCGTATTCCTGTGTGTCAAGAACCCGCAGCAGTCTGCCGGACAGCGAATAAATTTTTATACGCGCATACACGGCACTAACAATCTCAGCCGGATTATTCTCACGGTTATACAAGGTCGGGCCGGAGGCAAGATAGAAGTAAAAGTGCGTCTTTTCGCCAACCCGCATGGGATTCGGGTAGTTGAACACCCGCAAATGCACGGGATATGCCCCATCATCCTCTAGTATCGTGAGATCAATTTTTTTAAGCGATTTGTTGTCAAGCAGGTCCTGGGCAATTATATGCAATTGGTAGTGTCCTGCGGCCATAGTTCCTTTGTCAAGCAATACCGACGCCGTCCCGGTGGTAAAAGTGCCTGATTTAAGCACAAAATCCTGATTGATGTTTCGCCTGTTCAAGGCACCCGGAATTTCTATATTGAGTCCTTCATCCGGCGCCGAGCCTACCAGATCAATGCCGCTGTTATCTTGTACCGTCAGTTCCAGCTTGATCGGGAGGGTGACTACAACCTCATTATCAAATGCCGCATCGGCGTTTTTCCACTCAACAGGATTGCCTCTATCGTCAAGATAGACCGGGCGCACGGCTACGCTCGGCCCCAGGCTGTCGCCGCTCAGTGAGGTGTCGGTACCGTGAAAAATGATGCTGTCGATATAGCCGACGGCTGCAGACCGCCCGTACCAGGCATAGGCAGTCAGCTTGGCGCCATACTGATTGAACGTAACATTCTGCGGAATGAGCAGTTCCTGCTCGAAGCTACCGTTGATCAGCGCTGATTGTCCCATAAAAATCGAATTGCCGGGCAGGGTATAGGGGCTGTGTTTGGTGATGAGCGCATTACCGCCGTCTTTGCGCTGCACTGTGTCGGGCGGATTGAAAAAAGCGATTTGAATTCTGGCAGGTTGCGATTGACTGCCGAAGGCCGGATCGGCGGCCTTGCTCAGCATCGTCGAATCTTTTGTTACAACCCGGCCACGCACGCTAATTTTTTGCAGCGCCATCAGTGTATCGACGGGTGTGCCCTTAGAGTCGGCGATCTCAAGGAGAATGCGGTGGGCTGGCTTGAAATAGGCCAGGGCGGGATCACCAAGCAGGCAGTACGACTTTTGCTGCAGATTGACCGACATGGCCTCACGATACGCCTCTCCGAATGAGCGCCCCGCAGTTGTATCAAACAAAAAATCAAAGAAGCTCAGCGCCAGCGCCTCATTGGATGAGGCGTATGCCAGCCGCGTGCTTGAAACGCAGGCGAGCGCCCCTGCATCGGGGAGCCGCACGAGTGCACTTGACATACTCGAATGTCCCGGTTGATCAAAGCGCCCGACATTACAGGAAAATGAGCAGAAAACCGGGTAATGTAATTTGTTTGAGAACCGATTGAGGTTGTCATTTGCCAGTATGTGCTCATCGGCCCAGAGCACATCTGAGCCGTGGCCGAAATAATTAACATAGGTGACCCCATTGTTGATCTCATTGACCAGTGCCTGAGTCGCTGCCGGTTTTTCAAAAAGCTCATCCCATTTATACTCAAAGAGGTACACTTTGCGTATATCGGTTGCCGGAGAATTTCTGGTGATGGTGGCGGCAACATTTTCGGAGCTGACATGATGATTTTTTATATCATCCGGCTTGCTTCCCTGCATATCATCATCGGCGATGAGCAGCACCCGGTTGCGCCAGGCGCCCATATCGGCTATCTGCGGGTCTTCGGTCTGGATAATTTTTGAGACCATATTTGCGGCTTCTTCAGCCGAAAGTGCCGGCAGCCGGCCGAGGAATATATCGGGAACTGCATGATATGATTCACCGGAATCAAGACAGGCATAATAATCTTCGGCGCACTTCTGACTCTCTCTGGTCTCAAACTGGGCCGTAGGGATATACATCTCCTCATGGTGAAAAATATTCTTGTAATCGTAGTGTCCGCATCCCAATAGCAACACATATTCCGGATTGACGGACCACGCTTTCGCCGCATACAGTATGAAATTGCGCAACCCGGCGGGATCGACCATCCCCCCCGAAAATTCTCGATACACATCGCTCATATATACGTAAACAGGGTGTGCGAATCTGCCAATCTTGACTTTATGATCCGCCAGTTTGCGCGCGGCATCCGCAAATTCTTCATCAGTGATGATGAGGTAATCGGCGCGATTGCCGGGCCTTCTCAACTGCGAGATCCGCCGCCCGGCGCTGGTGTTTACGGTAGAGGATTTGATACCAAGCTGCGGTGAAGCAATTGCCGAGCGCTCCATTACAAGGTATCTGGCTCCCCACGGTGCAGCATCCGTCCAGATGCAGTTACCGTCAGCATCAAATGTATACTCGACATTCCAGCAATCTGTGCCGCTGTTTCGGGATTTAAGTATAATCAGATTTTTGGAGGGATATCCGGTGAGCTGGTACTTGACAGGCGCGGAGTCGACGGGAGCAAAAATTTCGAGACTTGCGGCATTTTGCATATCGAGCCGACGCGTATATACGACTTCAAAATGGCTTAACTCATAGTAATCGGTACCGGTCATGCTAAATTGGATCTCGGTCTTAGCCCCCTTTTGATTCCAGGACCCGAAAGTAAACCATGAAGATGAGCTGCAGTTGGAGCACAACGTCGAATCCCCAACACGCAGTGTCATTTCTCCCGAGTAGGCGGCAAAACCGCCAAAACGAATGCGGCCGGGCACTCCGGTTGCGACACCGGGAAACGCAAACCGCTCCTTGAACTCATCATGCTTTTCGGTAAGCTTGCGCCAGATGCGATCGATACCACCTTCCCAGTGATAGGGCATTTGCCGTGATTGCTTAAAGTAGATGCGATTGCGAAATGTGGCATGAGCACTGTTGAGGGAATTGTCATATTCGAGCAGCGGGGCGCTGCGGGAATTCCCCCCGGTCGCCTTTTTTATCCAGTAGCAGCGATAGTCGGTAAATCGATTCAGCCGGAATCGAAAGCCGTTTTCATCGCTGGAATAGCCTTGTGCGGTATCAAAGACCCAATCCGAAGCGCCCGTGACATAGAGCAGAAGCGTGTCTTCAGCGTCGAGCCGACCGATGGCTCCACGGTCAATCCGAACCGCGGCCATCTCGGTTGCCCTGTGAGGAATTTCGCCCAAACCGGGCGTCTTTACCGGCATCTCTCCAACCCCGGCCGCGTAGCATCGGATATCGCTGAGGCTGGTCCGGCTTGAAACGCCGCTTAAATTGCTGATAATATCATTTCCCGTGATACAAACAATCGTATTCTCATCTGTAAACCCTTCATTATACCCGTTATGACCGTCGCCAACCCTGAATTGCAAAAAGGAGCCGTCGGTCAGAGGCGAGGGCGCGGCAGCCTGGGTTTTCGCAAGCCTGCTCACGGGTTTATGCCACCGGCTTGCAATGCCATAGTTGATAACCAATCGCTGCATCATGGACTCAAAATCAGACCGCGAGCCGTTAACCTTAGATCCGGGGCGCGAAGCCGGAAACCTGATCGTGCAACTCCCCCGTTTTAATATGCGGATTGCATTATCAGCCGCACGGTAAGAAACCGGTGCAATGACGCAGTAGGCGACTCGTACGCCGCGCATATGCGAATAACGGATAACGTTCATCCACGGATTGGGCCGGGCTTCTGCACCTGCCCCTTCATGCATCTGCTCAGGAATGCGGCGAAGAGGAGCCGCAAGTGTTCTGGTCTCGACATCAGTGGAATTAAATTGCCAGGAGACCTCTCCCCTTTGTGGTACGCCTACAAAAAAACCTGTTGCCGGTAACCTGGGCTGTCCCGAAGTACCGATCTCGGTATTTGCGCCATCAAAATGAACAGCAACAGATTTATCACCATGTTCAAACGCCGTCCTTATTTCGACTTCATCGAGCTGCCAGGTGAAGGTCAACTGAGCAGGCGTGCTCTGAACAACACTGATTTGTGAGCGTATGCTCGTCAGCAGGCCGGCGACAATACAGACCGACAGGATGAGTGATTGCTTTGACATGTGCTATTCCGAATTGCCAAGTCGTTTAAAGCGATTAAAACTCCCCCGGTTCACCGGCACCGTAACCATAGAAAAAGGGGCATGAACTGATGCCCCTCCAACACGAATAATATAATACTTTTTTGCTACTGAATTAGTCCAATTTTGCCGCAGTACGGATTTCATCGACTTTATCGAGCTTTTCCCAGGTGAAATTTTTAAGATTACGACCGAAATGACCGTTTCTTGCAGTTTCGCGGAAAATGGGTTTTTTCAGGTCAAGGGCATCGATAATTGCAGCGGGTCTCAGGTCAAATACCTTTTCAACAATTTTGGCAATTTTATCATCTGAAATTACTCCACTTCCGTAACTGTTGACATTTACCGACAGCGGTTTGGCAACACCAATGGCATAGGAAACCTGCACCAGACAGTGCGTCGCCAGTTTTGCTGCCACCAGATTTTTAGCTACCCAGCGAGCAGCGTATGCCGCGCTGCGGTCAACCTTTGAGGGGTCTTTGCCCGAAAAAGCGCCGCCGCCATGCGCGCCGTATCCGCCATAGGTATCTACAATAATCTTGCGTCCGGTCAGTCCGCAGTCGCCTTTGGGCCCGCCGACGACAAATTTTCCGGTAGGATTGATGTGGTATATCGTTTTGTTATCGAGATATTTAGCGGGAACGACCTTGTTTATGACTTTTTCGATCAAGTCTTTTTTAATGGTCGCATGCTTTGCATCCGGGCCATGCTGCGTAGAGATAACGACAGTATGCACCCGAACAGGTTTTTCGCCGTCATATTCCACGGTGACCTGAGATTTGCTATCGGGGCGCAGATACGGGATGGTCTTCTTTTCGCGGGCTTTGGTCAATTCCTCAACAATTCGATGAGCCAGATGGATTGCCAACGGCATATAGGTCTTGGTCTCATTGCAGGCATAACCGAACATGAGGCCCTGATCACCGGCGCCCTGCTCTTTGTGCAATCCCGTGCCGGCCGTAACACCTTGAGAGATATCGGGCGATTGCTTATCCAGTGAGACCAGTACCGCGCAATTCTCGCCGTCAAAGCCGATGGTCGGATCGGTATAGCCGATCTCCTTGATGGTTTTGCGAACGACATCCTGTATATCTACAATTGCTTTTGTCGTAATTTCACCTGCGACAACGGTTAAGCCGGTTGAAACCATGGTTTCACAGGCAACACGGGAGTTCGGATCCTGAGCAAGCATAGCGTCTAATACAGCATCGGAAATTTGATCGGCTACTTTATCCGGATGACCCTGAGAAACACTCTCAGATGTAAACAGATGTTTCATTACACCTCCTGAAATAATGGTAAAACTGAGCACAATAGAACCGCCCAAAATAGTTCATTATCTGCGGTTATCCAAATCCTGGTGCGTTGTCAATCAGGGTAAGTGGTTTTGCTTTCTGATGTAATCTTCTGCTATTTCCTGAAATGGACGCTTCTGCGAACGTGCAAGCTCAGCAAGATCTTCATATTCGATTTTGGTGAAAGCATACTCCCCTATCCGGCAGTATTTTTCGGTAATTTTCTGTCCGTCAAATTCCCCGTGTTGCAGTCTGCGCCAGGCGGTGTGGCGACGAACCGGCAACTCACGAACTCCCAGCGTGCGCGTCTCAATCATAATTTCGTTTATGAAGTACTCTGTGTTCCCGGTTGCGCAGATGACCGACAGCCGGTAGCCGGGACGACCCTTTTTCATGAATAATGGCGACCAGGATACATCCAACGCTCCGTTGTCGAGCAGCTTTTGAGCTACATACCCCATTGTCTCACCGCAGATATGATCCATGTCGCTTTCGAGTAAAACGACATTATTGTCTTGCGCAACAGCTCCCGAATCCACGTCAATAAGCGCAACCCGCAACACATTGGGTACAGCTTTTATGTCACGTGAACCGGCGCCATAGCCCCAGCCAAGCAAATGCCCCTGCGGCATGGCGCGCGATTGCTTTCCCAGGGTAGTGAGAATGGCGGCACCGGTAGGCGTAAGGATTTCGGTGTTGACCTCACGCTGGGCAATGCGGTGTCCGGCGATCAGGGCCGCTGTTGCGGGAGCCGGAACGGGCAATACGCCATGCTGACAGGTAACCGTTCCCGAGCCGACGGTCAGGTCGCCGAAAAGGATTTCTTCAATGTCAAGGTACTCAAAGCCAATGCAGGCTCCTACAATATCGACCAGCGAATCAAGGGCGCCAACTTCATGAAAATGAACCTTGGTGATATCTATGCCATGCACCTTTGCTTCGGCATGACCGAGACGCTCAAAAACGGCTTTGCTGTGCGAAGCGATTCTTTCAGACAAGCCTGCATTATCTATTATGCGCAGGATTTGCGGCAAATGCCGGCTGGTGTGTTGCTCTGGCGCCGGTACCTCAACGTTGGTTGCGGCGATGCCGTTGACCGATTTAGTGCTGCAAGAGACAACAACACCCGAAAGCGACAACTTGGCAAGTTGTTTATTGAGCAAATCCAGCGGAACGCCTGCACTAATCAGGGATGCCAGAATCATGTCACCGCTGGCGCCGCAGAGAAGATCGAAATAGGCAGTTCGCATGACTGATCCAGGAGTACTTGTTAGATTGCGGAACATGTAGTAGATTGATAAAATACATCCGGTTCACTAGCTTCTGAACACGGATACCGTTATCGCCCACCAGTTGAAAGCATGCACAATCAGCCGACCGAATCCCGAAATGAACGCCCCATTACCGGTCGGGTAGTGAGGCAGCATAAAAAACACTATCTGGTCAACAGCACCGGGGGAAAAATGGTGTGCACCGCTCGCGGGAATGTTGCCAAACGCAGCAACATTTACGTCGGCGACATTGTCACCTGCCGGCGGATGAACCGGGAACCTGCCGAGGGGATTATCACGCGGGTGCATAAACGCAGCAATGTTCTGCAACGCCCGGTTGTTGCCAATATAGGCAAGTTGCTGCTCGTATTCAGCTACGTAGACCCCGATTTAGATCTGGAACTGATCGACAGGTGCCTCTTTCATGCAGAATTCCATCACCTGCCGGGCCTGATTATCTTTAACAAACAGGATCTACTCAATGCCGCCCAGCGGACTTCATTACACTCTATTTGCGAAATGTACCACAAGATAAACTACCAGGTGATGCTTACCTCTGCGACGACCGGCGAGGGAATACAGGAGTTGGCAAAAGCTTGTAAAAATGAAGTAGCATCAATGGCTGGGCCTTCAGGTTCAGGCAAGAGCTCCCTGTTGAATGCACTTTTTCCCCACATCAGCCTGCCCACGGCGCAGACATCCCGGAAAATCAAGCGCGGCACGCACACCACCAGTTCCGCCGGATTGATTCAGCTGCCGGCAGGCGGCTATATAGCGGATACACCCGGTTTCAGCGTGCTGGATATGCCGCGTCTGGATGCAACAGACGCCTACTCCTGCTTTCCGGAACTGGCGGATCTGGTTGGCAAATGCCGCTTCAACAATTGCAGACATATCGACGAGCCCAGTTGTGAGGCAAAAGCCAGGCTTGAGCAGGGCACAATTGCGCAATCCCGGTATGAACATTATATTACTTTTTACCAGGAATTGTCGAACGCGCGAGACAATTGAAAATATAGGGCCCGAAGGCAAATTACTTGCTTTGCCGCCGCGCCCCAACATATCTTGTAAGGCCGATCAGAGGTTACCTGTGCTTGAATCTCCCGGGGGGCATCTGTGCAAATAGTCAAGCTCATCTGGATTGTTGATTTTTTCTTTTTTGCATTGACGCTCTTCTTCATGTGGAGTAAAATTAGTATAATTACCAGAAAAATGAGCATCTTACAACCCCTGATCGCAGAAATGACAAACAACAAAGACTTGCCGTCACCGGCGAAAACGGAAGAGACTCCCGAGTAGTCTTCGAATCCTTTGCTTCTTCCGGCTCTTTGATATTTTTGCTACCTGGAATACGCACCTGTTTTAACGACGGAATTTCCAGCCTATCACCTGCAGAGACAGAATCGACAGCCATGAATAAGCAGCAGCTTTTGTGCCCGTGATATGAAAGGGCGATTGCGTCGCCGGGCTGGAAAAAAGCGCATGAGCACAACCCGAAACGACATCCGAGAGATATGTGCACAAGCAATAAACCTAATCAATTATCAATGGAGAATATCTAATTATGGATACAGCAATACTAGTAGCATCAGCTTGCCTTGTGGTGCAGGCGATAACACTGCTGCTGCTGATTTCTACAAAAGGGAAAGTTTCAAAACTTTCTTCTGCGCTTCGCGAAATAAAAGAAGCACTTGAAAGCGGTCAACAACGCAAACCCTATCGCCAGGACCGAAACGATAGAAATCGCAGGAGTAATCAGGACCCACGATCTCGCAACCAGAAACAACAACCCTCTAAAAAAGGCGATGATTCCATTGATCAATCGCTCAGGGATATCAACTTACGGCTAAAATCGGCGGAACGGGATCAGGAAAAAGCCCGCAAGGAAGTCAAAGGAACCTATGACAACCAATCGGACAGATCGGACAGATCGGACAGATCGGACAAATCGGACAGAGACAGAAGCCGGAGACGAGGCAATCGGAATAATAAAAATCGCCGGGGCAACAACAATCAGCGTCCACGCCGAGACGATCGCGAACGATCGCGCAGATCCGGTAATTTCGACTCTTCGTCGACGGAGTCTTCGAACGCACAAACAACCGAATCCAAAAGCTCATCTTCACCATCGACTTCTCACCATCCGGCAACGGAGGAAAAACCGATCGAACAACCGACACAGGTTGTTGCTGAAGAGCAAACCGAAGCAACCGTTGAGCAAACGGTAAGTGAGGATCAGGAATCCTCTGATTTGCAGCACGGTCGCAAAATTACCGTCAAGCGCCGCCGGTTGGCTCCGGGAGAAGAAGAGCAAGGTTCAGAAAATCAGTCTGATCAAGAGAATTCAACGCCGACTTTCGAAGCTGAAGAGGCTCCGGCCGAATCAGCTCAAGCCCCAAACGAGCCGACCTCGTTTGGCAGGCGATAGCTTCTCAATTAGCACACGCAAAGGATTCACATAAGGCCGATAGCAATATCGGCCTTTTTTTTATGGCAATCAAAAAAGAGGGATCTGCTTAGAAGGCAAGCCTAGCCAGCAAATGCTGAAATTCTGAGGTAAGCGGCAGAAAAACATCTCCTACCCCTAAGAAAATGAGGGTTATGTTCAGGGCGAAAAGCGCTGCTGCACCAATGAGCAGATTGCTGAGTAAAACAAGTACGCCTTGGCGAACATTTTTATGACGACGGCTGATAACCAGGTTTTTGCTTAAGCGTATAATATACTCGGACATAGCCAAACTCCGTTTGAGACACCTGCTAGTAACTCTTCACTGCAATATGAACCGCACGCGTCCCTAAAGCAATGAAACAGTTTAAAATACACCATGAGCACTGCGGAAAAAAGAGGCGGGTATGACGCAGAAATCGGGTTGCGGATAAGAAAGCAGCTTTGGCGGCCGGCACTTAATTAAACTGGACCCGCTTTGCCAATCGCAAATTGTCTCCATCAGTAATATGCGCCTGATACATTTTCACTATCGAGAGTGTGCTTGATCCGTGTTGGACATTTACCACGCAGGCCAGTGCGGACGGTTCGGTGACGATTTCATCTTTGCCGGGATAAACCATAAAAATATCTCCCATGCGCACTCCATCTTTGTCACCCACATCCGCAAGAAATGATTGAAACAGAAATGGACTCTCAGTCTGTTCTATGCGCTGAAAAACTTTTCCCTGCAACGCTGCGCCGGCATCCGCTACATCACTGATTGACCGATAATGGGAGTGATTTACTTTTGTGACACGATCGCGGCACCGGATAAGGTCCCAGGCCTTAATCAGGCGAACTACCGCCACGCCCCCGTCTATGCTCTGAATAACAGCGCGCCCGGTTCGGCGGATGAGATTTGCCGTCTGTTGTTCAAACTTCACGAAGCGGTCGGAATGCATGATATCAAGTGTATCTCCTGCGACACAATTATTGCCGACATACAAAGAGACCGGGAACTCGTCAAACTGGCGATAAACGGTGGTTTTTTTGCACATGTCAACAACGCCGATACCCGGATATATCTTGCCTTTCGGGTCTTTGTCGAACCAGAGGAAAGCCGCTTTTGCCATATGTTGAGGGGAGAAGAATCCCTTTGAAATCAACGTCCTTCTCAATTGCCGGTTCTCTTCAATGCCCTTCTGAGCGTCATTGTCATCCGCCTTCTCACTTTCCAGGCCTTCTGTCTTATCGCTAAATTGCTGCTTACTGCTCTCCGGTGAGGTCTCTTCCGCCGCAGCTTGCATGCCCGGAAGCACCAATGGATCGCCGGGAAAAATCAAATCGGGATTGGCGATATGTGGATTGATATCCCAGATATCACGCCAGCGAAAAGGATCTGCAAGAAACTGATGTGACAAATCCCAGAGCGTATCCCAGCGCTTGATAATGTACTTGCCCTGCGATACATTTCGGGTTATGTCCTGTACCGCAGGTTCAGCCTGCAGGTCGGCGCCGGTTTCGTCAACATTTTTCCTTAGCATTCCGGCGCCGTCTTGTTCTTCAATATCAACAGTTTCGAAAGACTCGGTGTCGTCCCAGTCTTCCCACTCGTCTTGCTGACCGGTGGCAATGCCGGTTGCAAGAAATCCAACCAAAGCTACTTGGATCAGCAGATGTGCATTCGTCACGTCGTTATACCTTTTGTAAAGTAACAACTTTTCAAAGATGCTATTCAGACCCTTTGCTGCAATGAAAATACGATTATTGCGCGCCGGCAACATTTGTAATTAGTATACAGATATGCGCTGTGCGTGTCAACTTACCTGCACAAGATCAAGCGTTTAGCGCCTTCGGTTAACAAACCGGTTTAAGGCATCGAGCTCAACATCAACCGCAACGGGAGCGTATGTTATTTTACATCCTGTATGAAGGATGATCACGGTTTGGTAATAATGCAAGCAAGCGGCGGCATCACCGCCGCGCACGGCTTTGGTGCATGTTCCGCAACATCGCATATCAAACAATCTGACTTGCCGGATCTCGGGCTTATTTATACGAAGAACCCAGCAACCGCCGCCGGTGCATTCACGAGGAACGCCGTACGCGCCTCATGCGTAGACCGCAACCGGACTTCGCTGCCGTCCCGCGCTATTCGGGCAATCGTCTGCAACAGCGGTAATGCCAATGCCTGTACCGGTCCACAAGGAGTGCGCGACAACCAGGAAATTGCCGACATTGCAGCAAAAAGCCTGGGTGTCGATCCCGCCTCAGTCCTGACCGCTTCAACCGGCATTATCGGAGAGAAGTTGCCAATGCCAAAGCTTCGCAAGGCAATTCCCCGGCTCTGCCTGAATAAGTCGCACCATGCAGCCGCTGCCTTTGCGCGGGCAATTATGACAACCGATACCAGACCCAAACAATTTGCAATTCGGGTCGACACGCCCGGCTTACCGTACAGGATCGGTGGCGCGGCAAAAGGTTCGGGTATGATTCATCCGAATATGGCAACAATGCTTGGCTTCATTACTACCGATGCGGAAATAGCACCGGCGCAATTACGGCGTTCGCTTCGCAAGGTCGTCGACTGGACATTCAACAACCTCACAATCGATGGAGACACGTCCACCAACGACATGGTCCTGGTGCTGGCAAATGGTCGTTCAGGTGCGCTGATCGACAGCACCGAGTCCATTTCCTTGTTTGAAAAAGCACTATTCGCTGTTGCCAACAATCTCTGTGCGCAAATCGCGGCCGACGGGGAAGGAGCCACCAAGCGCATTGAGATCAATGTCTACGGAGCGCAAACAGAAAAGGATGCGCGTAAGATAGCGCAATCGGTTGCCCGGTCCAACCTGGTCAAGACCGCCATCTTTGGCAACGATCCCAATTGGGGGCGGATTCTGTGTGCAATTGGCTATTCCGGCGCACCATTTTCACTCGAAGATTTGAAGGTATACCTTTGCAAGCAATTGGTCTGTAGCGCTACGACACCTGTTGCGTTTTCTCGCTCACGGATGAGAAATGCGTTGCAGCGCAAGGTTGTGGAGATCGATATCGATGTGGGATTTGATGGTGAAGCCTGCGCAGTGGCGCACACGTGCGACCTGACCTACAGATACGTCAAGATCAATGCGCAATATCATACCTGACTCGCAGGAAACATCCAGTATTCCTTGACGATCGGGATATCTGTTAGTATTTTACTTAGCTATACAGAAGCCATTTTTTAGATTCTCCCGAGTGCGACCGGCTTAATGGTTTGCTTTCTCGAAGGTATCTGGAATTATCAGCGGCTCAAATAAATCGCACCATTAGCTCAGTTGGCAGAGCAGCTGACTCTTAATCAGCGGGTCCAAGGTTCGAATCCTTGATGGTGTATAGGAAGCGTCTCTCAGCAGCTTGGGAGGCGTTTTTTTATTTGTATGCGAAAGGTTCGATCCGTAGCACAAGACGTGCGAAGGAGAGCCCGAAGGGCCCCGCAAGGGTGCGCAGCAGGAAGCGAAGCATCAATCCTTGATGGTGTAAAGCAAGCCTCTCTCAGATCGGTTGAGAGACGTTTTTCGTAAATGCGCGGGAAGATTCTATCGGCAGCATGGCACTTAACCACCATCTGGATGCATATATTCAAGCAGCAATCCACTCTCCAAATGATGCGTCTGCGGATATAAATCAAACAGAGCCGCGCGCTTGATCCGGTAGCCGCATTTATTAACAAAATAGCCGGCGTCCCGGGCCTGAGTTGCGGGATTACAGGCGATATAGAGAATCTGAGACGGCTTGCTTTTTGCAATAGAGAGACGAACACGACGCGTCAGCCCCGGACGTGGCGGATCGACAATCAGCGTATCAATTTGCTTGCGTTCGGCGGCAAGGTACTTTTCTGCAGTCATAGATTTGGCGACAAAGTTGTTAAGTCTGTTTGCAGAGAAATTACGCTTTGCCAGCGTTACCTGATTATTGACACATTCAACCAGCACCCCCTGTGCAAATTTTTCTCCGTGCATCAACGAAAAGAGGCCGACGCCGCCGTATAGATCGACACAGAGCTTTCCGCCAAGATCTTCATGCGCCCACGTGCCGAGTTTTTCAAGCAGAAATAAATTGCTCTGGAAAAAGCTGTGCCCGCCAACCCGCATGGTTTTATCCGACACCTTAATAGTTGTATGCGCGTGACAGCCGGCAAGGTATCCGGCCACGTCCGAAGCGACGAACTTATCACCGGCAAGGCAACGAACCTCGGTGAGATCGCGTGAAAGGCTGTTCGCAATTTCACGGCGCTGTAACAGTATGCTATTGAGGGCGGGAACTAATAGCGGACAGGTTTCTAGGTCGACGACCTGGTTACTCGCCCGGCGAAAAAAGCCGACAGCCCCGGCATCGTGATCTACTTTGAATTGAACCCGAATACGATATGCCCACTCCTTGTCGGCGTACACTTCGACTTCCGGCCATGATGCAAGTTTACCTTGACGTCGCAGGCACTCTTCGAAAATAAGCTTCTTCTGGCGCACCTGTTCGTCATATGACATGAATTGCCAGTCGCAGCCGCCGCATGAATCGAAATACTTGCACGGTGGATCAATGCGCGACGGGGACACTCGATCAAATCGCACAATTTCGGCAAACGGACAGTGCGCACGCATGCCGGTCTGCTGAGCGTCAACTATTTCGCCGGGAATTACCCGGGCAACAAAAATAACGTTTTCATCCGATCGTGCCAGTCCCCATCCGCCGTAGACCAGCTTTTCAATGGCGAGTCGTTTCCATTCCTGCATGACAAACTACAGGGAATCAGTCAGATGAATGCCGACCAGCCGGTCTTGGTACAGATTCAGTTTCTTTTTGCACAGAAGATATTGAGTAATACTGAAAAGGGGGATCTCATAGCGTGAGCTGATGCGGCTGATCTCATCGGCTTCATCGCCGAACCATATTGTCGCTACACGAAGCTGCTCGGCAACATCACCGGTAATCGATTCGGGCGCCCAACCAATTGCGATGTCATAGCCACGGTTTATCAAAGCCTGCTCGTAGGCATTGCCGGACTTGCCCGTTAATTCACATGGCACACCGGCGCTGGTTAGATCGGCCAGCAGTTTGTCAGCAATCATAACCGAAGGACGATCGTCCTGACGATAGAGAATTCGCAGTGCTGTCGATACAAACGGCGCCTGCGGCAGGGCACTACCGGCGCCAGACACATTCAGAAGCAGGGTATCGGCATACAATGCCTTCACCACGCGCCCCTCCATTTTTACATAGGAGTTCAGCAGCTCATTGGGCTTGACGATTGCATGCAGGAAGGAGCGCGTTGCTTTGTCCTGCAGGTTGAGCGCCAGAAAATAGCGATTGTGGGAAATCGGCAGGAGCTGGGCGCCATCCGCAAACTTCGATCGGGCATACTCGAGATCCCTGGTCTGCTGAAGCGTGATGGCATCGTAAGCATTCAGCGAATAGGAAAGAAAGGCGTTTTCCTCTATCCCGTAGGCCAATTTGCATTTGTCCAGAAAGGGTCTTCCTGCCGGATAGTGTGAATTGGCCTGCAGCAGCAGCTTTCCTTCCTTTCCTTTTGCAATATAGTACGGACCGGCTTTGCACGCTGCCGGAATCAGGCGAATGTTTTGCAGGCGAGTGAACACCCGGGGATCAGGCCGGCGCAAGTGCAAGGTAATAGTATGTTCGTCAACGACCTGAATGCCGGGGATAATTGCCTCTTCGCCGCGCAAAAGCGCTTCCATGCCTTTAACATAACGAAATATGGCCTTGCTTTCGGCGGGATGCTTTTTTGCGTACTTGTTCCAGGCATCAACCAGATCAAATGCAGAAAATGATTTTCCATCACCCGACTTTGCATTGTCTTTAAGCTTCAAAACGATGCGTACCGGTGAGCTGGCCGAGGCAGAGAGGTAGGCATCCCTTGATCGGATGTTTACGATAGTATCGCCAAATCCGTTTTGCCGCGGTGCCGTAGCTAATGCCAGGGATTTGCCGACCAGTAACCGCCCAAATGCAATATCGAGATAGTGTTTATGTGAATAGAGCGAGGCTATGCCGCCAAATTCGGGCAGCGCAGCCGTATCCGACAGGCTGTCGGCGCCTGCTGTATCCGAGGCAGTATCACGGCTGATTATCGATTCCTCAATGGTATCCTCACCCACGCGGGCAATGATGATGCTGTCGGCTTTGGTGCCGCGGGAGTCGGGTATTAGAAAGTGGACGTAGTGTCGCACCGTATCAACGGCGATTTTCCTCCCGGCTTTCCTGCGCAGATATTCGTCCAGCCCGGCCAGGAATTTTGTGCGCTCCTTTTCATTGGCAAATTCGACAATAACATGCGCGGTATCGCCCCGGGAGCGGATGACAACGGTTCGCGTGTCTTCAGGGACGGCAGTTGTTTTTTTTGTGGTAATTGGCGAACAACTCAAAAAGCTCAACACACACAACAGCACAGCAACATTAATCCGCATAGATTCTCCCCGTAGCGACAAAATAAAGGTTTACAGGCGGGACTTTGCCGGGAAGCAGATATTCGTTATTGCAAAATAATCGACACTTTCAGCACCGGGCTAATTGCCCCGGCGCCTATTTAATAGGCCACTTTTTATTCCACAAAACCAGCGTCGGGCTCGCGATGAAAATGGACGAATAGGTTCCGAAGATAATACCAATGATTAATGCCAGCGAGAAATCTCTGATGACGACGCCAGAATTAGCAAATGCGCCAAACAGAGCGACAACCACAATAAACGTCGTCACCGAGGTGATGATAGTTCTTGACAAACACTGATTGATGCTGGAGTTGACTTTATCTTCAAAGCTCTTTTTCACAACCGAGCCGCCCAGGTTTTCACGAATGCGGTCGAACACGACAATGGTATCGTTGAGCGAATAGCCGACAATAGTCAGAATGGCGGCAATGATAGGAATAGAAAATTCGATATCAATCACAACGTCAAGCATTGAAAATGCGCCCAGCGTAATTATGACATCGTGAAAGAGCGCAACGATCGAGGCGATTCCAAACGGGAAGTGGAACCGTATACCGATGTAAATGACAATAGCGAGCAGTGAAAAAATAACGGCCAAAAAGGCGTTTTTCTGGAGTTCAGCACCGATTTTGGGGCCGATTTTCTCCTGCCGACGCAGTTGGAATGGATTCTGAGAATAGTGCTGCTTCAGCGCCTCTTTGATACGGTCACTCACATAGGTGCCTTCGCTCTTTTTCTCTTTTACCGTAATCATAATCTCGTTATCATCAGGCCTGCCGATTTTCTTCACTTCCGGCTTACCAAAGTCAAGCTCGGATACGATTCCGCGAATTTTAGCGAGCTCATCGGTGATGGGCTTGTCAAACTTGAGTTGCACCACCGTTCCGCCGACAAAATCTATGGACATATTCAATCCTTTAACCGCCAGTGAAATGATTGAGGCCAGAAGCAAAATGCCCGAAAACACAAACGCTTTATTGCGATTGCCGATAAAATTAAAGTTGGCTTTACTGAAAATTTGCATGCTTTATTTCCTCTTGGGTAATGATATCAGATACTCAATTTCGATATTTTAGGTGCACTGGTGATAAGATTGAAAATGACGCGAGTAATATACAGTGCCGTAAACAATGATACGACAATACCCGCCATAAGCGTTACGGCAAATCCCCGGATGGGACCGGTGCCGACGTAGTAGAGAATAACGGCAGTAATCAACGTAGTGATATTCGCATCCATAATGGTAAGAAACGCGCGTGAATATCCGGCATCGATGGCGCTACGCACGGTTTTGCCTATAGACAGCTCTTCGCGTATGCGCTCAAAAATAATCACGTTGGCATCTACCGACATGCCGACGATCAAAATCAACCCGGCGATACCCGGCAGCGTCAGCGTGGCGTTAAATCCGGCCATGATCGCCATAACAAACAGCAAATTAAGAAAAAGCGCAATATCAGCAATGATGCCGGCGACCTTGTAATAGAAAACCATAAATATGATTACCAGTATGAGCCCGATTGCCAGGGCGACGTTGGCAATTCTGATCGAGTCGGCGCCCAGAGACGGACCTACGGTACGCTCTTCGATAATGGTAACCGGCGCAGGGAGCGCACCGGCACGCAGTACCGTTGCCAGAATCTTTGCCTCTTCCATGGAGAATGAGCCTTCGATCTGTGCGGTGCCGCCGGATATTTTTTGCCGGATAACCGGAGCAGAATAAATCGTGCTGTCAAGCGCTATTGCGAGGTATTTATTGACGTTAGCGGCGGTTACCCGTTTGAAGCGGCTGGCGCCTTTGCGATCGAATTCAAGAGTAACGATGGCATTACCCGCCGACATGCCGCCGCGTCCGATAGTCGCTTCGGCGTCTTTGAGCCGGTCACCTTTCAGCTCGGCACGCGCTTTGACAAAAAAGAGCTGGCGATAGGTTACGGCTTCCTGCTCTATTTTTTCATAACCCCACAAAAATTGACTGTTGCCCAACCCGGCACGCTGCAAAGCATCACGGACATCCTTGCGAACCAGGATTTCTTTTACTTTCGCTACATTTTCTTCGGCGATGCCAAGCTGATTTTCCAGCCCGACCAGCAGCTCGGAAAAGGATTCCGGCTCTTGCTCATCTTTCCCGGCTTCTGCCGTTTTTGTCGTATCAGACGGCGTATCCCCCTCCTCAGCCTGACCTTCAAAGAGCATTTTTGCCTTTTCCTGTGCTTCTTTCTCTTTGATGGCGGTTGTGTCTTCGACACCGGCGGTGTCGGTTGCTGCGATGTCGGCTTCGGCTTCGCCGGTAACTGCTTTGTCTATAACCTGCACAGCACGGGCCAGTTCACCCGGCTCACGAACCAGTTTGAATTCAAGCTGGGCCGTCGACCCGAGCACCTCTTTGGCGGTCTGCTCATCGCTCAAGCCGGGCAACTCGACGATAATGCGGTCTTTGCCCTGCTTTTGGATCGATGGCTCAGCCACACCCAGGCCGTTGATCCGGTTTTCGATGATAGTATAAGCACGGTCGAGCACGTCCTTTTTGGCATCTTCGGAGAGCTTGGAGCGGTCAATTTCGAGAACCAGCCGCATACCGCCCTGCAAGTCCAATCCCAGATTGAATATTCGTTTGAAAATGTTGGGATCGTTTTGGGCAAACGTTCTGCGCTGCTGCAAATCTTTGGAGTAGTATACGAAACTGTCCTTCAAAAAGAAGGCGGCCGCAATAACCACCACTCCTATGAGTATCATATGAACGGGATTAACTTTTTTCATGTTTTCCGGGGTTTCCTTTCACACGGATTGCAAGAGTAAATTACGGTTGATCGGATTCCAGCTTTTTCAGGTATTCATTGACTTTTTCGACAATGTCTTTAGGATTTTGGGGTTTTGTCAGGTAGAGATTGCAGCCCACACGCTGGCCTTCGCGATAATCCTGATTCTGATTAAGGGCGGTAAAGAGAAAAACAATTATATCTTGCGTTTCCGGATTGCCTTTTATCCATTCACAGACGTCAAAACCGGTCTGTCCGCACAAAATCACATCCAGGATAACCAGATGCGGCTTTTCCTTTTTAATAACCTGCATGGCCTGATTGGCTGTAATCGCTTCGAAAATCTGAAAGCCTTCCAGCTCCAGAAACAAGCGCAGAATTTTTCGAATTCCGGGCTCATCATCAACGAGCAATATTCTGTAAGGTTTTTGCATAGAAATGCTGTCAACTCGTTGCCTGCCCATGCAGGCATCAAATGGGCAAATTCTACCGTTTAGAAACCATCAAAGATACATTTTTTTGTCGGCACCACGCAATTGTTGGCTGCAAGTATCATAGATTTATAGACAGTCCGACACAATTCAATCAGGAACCCGGCATATGAACCGCGCTTTTTGAATGCATTTGCCTGCTGTTGTATGTTATTTTAGCAAACTTACTATTGAGGAGCCGCTTATGAAGTTCAAGCCACATATTCCCATTCTGCCCTACCCGGGCAAACAGGCAAAGCGAATTCTGGAAGGATTATCCGCATCTGCTATTGACGACGATTCAACGCTTGCACGAAATGTGCGCAAGATCGTCAACTCAATTCGCGCCGAAGGCGATGCCGCGCTGTTTGACTGCATCAAAGCCTACGATGGACGCGCAACCGCGCGCACAACCCTGCGTGCGAAGCCTGCCTACATCCGCCGCCAAGCCGCAAAAGTTTCGCCAGACCTCGAAAAAACCATCAAGGCATCGGCCAGGCGCATCAAGGAATTCCATCGCCTGCAGCAGCCTGCTTCGTTTACTTTTGCGGCACGTGAGGGCAAACTGACCCAGTCGGTCACCCCCCTGAGTTCCGCAGGCGTTTATATTCCCGGCGGGTATACGGTCTACCCTTCGTCGGTATTGATGAACGTCATTCCGGCCAGAATTGCCGGGGTGGCGCGCATTGCAGCCGTTACACCGCCACGCAACGAACTCGATCCGGGCATTGCCTGTGCGCTGCAATTGCTCGATGTTGACGAAGTATATCTTATGGGTGGGGCACATGCAATTGCCGCACTTGCTTACGGAACGCAATCGGTACCATCGGTTGACAAGATCGTCGGCCCCGGCAATGCCTTTGTCGCCTGTGCAAAAAAGCAGGTTTTCGGCCGCGTAGACATCGATTCGATTGCCGGTCCGAGCGAAGTCGTTGTGGTGGTTGATACTTCGGTCAAACCGGAGTGGGTGGCGCACGATCTGCTTGCCCAGGCCGAACACGGCAGCGGAGATGAAACTGCGCTCTGCATTACCGAATCGCAATCGGTTGCCCATGCTATCCAGGCCGCATTGTGCACCGAAATCGAACGGTCACCGGTCAAGGATATTTTTGGCAGGCTTTCCGAAAATGCACTGGCAATATTCGTTACGCCCGATCGCCGTACTTCCCTCGACCTTGTCAATTTGTGCGCGCCCGAGCACCTGCAAGTCATGACCAGAACCTGCCGCTCGGATGTCAAGCACATCACGAATGCCGGTGCAATCTTTCTGGGCGCCCATACTCCGGTTGCGCTGGGGGATTATTATATCGGCACCAACCATGTATTGCCGACCGGACGAGCCGCCCGGTATGCCTCTGCGCTGGGGGTTGAAGATTTTGTCAAACGAACCTCAATTGCCCGGCTCTCGGCAACCGAGCTCAAACGGGCGGCTCCACATGTTTCGGTATTTGCGAGGGCCGAAAAGTTTGTCCACCACGCCATGAGTGTGGAGCGGCGTGCGGGAATCGATTCGCCGGATCAGCCGTAACAGACGCCGAACACATCTTCCAGAAATGCAAGCGACGCCGCTTCGGCTCTAAATTCGAAGTGGTGACCACAGTATCCGATGAGCAGCCGCGTTATGCGCAATGCGTGTGCGGCCGCGATCTCACGTTTGACGACCCTTTCGTCAATTTTGTTCGCACCCAATACGCGCAGTGATGCAGGCGGAAGGTAGCGCGCAGGGCCAGGCTCGCTACAGGTGCTACACACAATTGCGCCCCGCTCGTAGTGCAACGTACCGCCGGTCTGCGCCAGATGATCGGCCCCGCAACGCGCGCAGATGCGTGTATCGATGCCGTATCCCAGAAGCCGCACATGTACGTCAATCCATCGCCACAGGGCAAAAGGAAATATGGTAGCCGGCTCAGATGCGTTCAGTTCGGTAAGCAAACCGATTAACGCGTCGTACAGTTCGGGATGCGGATCCGGATCCCGAACCGATTTCAACATAATTTCGAAGGCAACGTCACGCAGCGCACTTTTGCCCAGATCGGTCCGGATTGACTTGAAAAACAGGGCGGGCTGGATTGATCCAAGTGTGTGCAGCTCTCTGCCGGGCTTGCTGTAGACGAGCGCCTCAACGATACTGCCGCGTTCGATAACCGTGCCGGTTTTTTTGGCGCGGCGGATCCCTTTTGCCAGGCAGTGCAGTAGCCCGTGCGCATGCGAAAAGCAGTAGACGAGAAAGCTTGATTCACGCCAGGGATGCACATCCAGAATGATGAGCGTGGTCTTTTCGCCGGGCATGACTAGTCGCGCGGATCGTGCGGGAAATCGGATTTGCGGTTGCGGCGCAGGTTTTTCAGCCAGTTGAAATTTTTCAGCGTTTTGGGAACAGCATAGAGATGTTGCGTTCCCTTGATATCTTCGGCGGATAGTACCCCGGCCGACATAACTGCCTTGATTGCCGTTTCGACATTCATATCCAGCTCAATAATGTCGCTGGTCGGGATATACAAAAGAAACCCTGACGTCGGGTTCGGCGTTGTCGGGACAAATACACTGACCAGTTCGGTTCCCACCTTGTTCCTGATTTCGCCCCCGGTGTAGGACGTTACAAAGCCGATGCAGTATGAGCCTTCTTTGGGATATTGCAACAGAATTGCTTTATCGAATACCTTATTTTTCTGTCCGGCCACCACGTCAACAATCTGTTGAATGAGCAGATAAATTTTGTTGATGAGCGGGATATTGGCGATGACTCCATTGCCGATTTCGATAATTTTCTTGCCGAAATAGTTTTTTGCTGCCAGGCCGGTAAAATATGCCAGCACCAGGGTAACGATGATACCCAGAAACCAGGGCCAACGTTCCGGCAGGCTGGGAAAAATGCCGTGCAACACTTTGGGAAGAGCCGAATCTACCCAGACAAAGACTTTCAATGCCAGATAGATCGTAGCAACGGCCGGCAGTACCACAAAGGTCCCCGAGATGATATTCGACGCAATCTGCCGAAATAATCTGTTCATGCAATCAGTCCTTTTCCTCTACAAATTTATAGACCTTTTCTCCACGCGTCATGCCCAGCTTTTCGCGTGCAAATTTTTCGATGTAGGCAGTATCGTGTTGAAGGCGGTAAATTTCATTGTGCAATGAATCAACTACAGTATGCATTTGTGTAATCTCGTTTTGCAACCTCTTTTGCTCTTTATACGTTTTATATACATTAATTATTCCGTATTCACTCGAAAATGAAAAAGTGATCAGCGCAACGAGCAACGCCGCCAGAAGCGGCAATATAACCAGGCGACCGATCATTTTTTTTCTGGTTAGCTGAGCCATAGTTCCCAATCAGGTGCGTACGAAATGCTGTCCGGCCTGCTGCTTGACATATCCCTTAATTTCCAGATTGAGCAGAATCGACATGATTTCGCCGACGCTAAGCGCGCATTTTTCGCCAAGCTGATCCAGACGCAGCGGCTCTGCGCTTAACGCCGCGCAAACCGTCTTTTCATGAGTTGACAAAAGCTCCATGCCAAGCCGTTGCACAGGCGTAGCGTCGATCGCCGGCGGAGGACTAACGGTTATCGTGCGTATTGCATCGATGATGTCGGCCGCATCTCGAACCGGCGTTGCGCCGTTTTTAATAAGCATGTGCGTGCCTGCGCTCTTTTCGGAGAATATCGATCCCGGAACGGCAAAAACATCCCGGTTCTGCTGGATTGCATAGTGCGAGGTTATAAGGGCGCCGCTTTTTGCTGCCGCTTCCACAACGACAACACCCGCCGACAAGCCGCTGATAATGCGGTTGCGCCGCGGGAAATTGTATGCTTCCGGCGGGGTGTTCAACGGGAATTCCGAGACCAGCAGGCCGTCGTCGACAATGCGCTCGGACAGCCGTTTGTTCACGGCCGGGTATATTGTGTCAAGCCCGCATCCCAGCACGGCCAGAGTGGGAGTTCCCTGCTCAAGACAACGCTGATGGGCTTCGGTATCGATACCCAGCGCAAGTCCGGAAACTATCGCAATCCCCTGTGCGGCAAGCTCACGTGACACAAATGCGGCCGCACTTTTGCCGTATTGGCTGGGTCGCCGCGTGCCGACTATCGCAACGGCATGCTTATCGAATGCGTCCAGCCGCCCCTTGACATAGAGCACCGGCGGCGGGGCAAAAATATTTTTGAGCTGTACGGGGTATGCCGGATGATCTATGGTGAGTATTTCAATCCTCTGAAGATCCGCCTGCTTGAGCTGCTCATCGATACTCTGCAGATAGTTGCCGTCGAAGATCTGTTCGGCCGCACTTTGTGAGATTCCCGCAAGCAGAGCAATTGTTGCAGCAGATTCTTTTATTACCTCGTCGGGAGAACCGAATTTCTCCAGCAAGTGATTGATTTTAACCGGCCCGAGACCTTTTATTCCATTAAGAATTAGCCATGACCTCTGAACATCCTGCGTAATAACCATAAACCTTCCTGCAAATTTCTTACAAAATATATCAGGGCTTGGCCAGGCACCGGCCGTTTTCTTGCGGACACAACAGGCACATTATGATACAATCAAAGTACACTGACCCGGCAATTAATGTTACGGGATAAACCATGAAATGCCCGGCGGAAAAGCATTATTGCACATCAGAAAGCGGCGACCAGCCCCAAACACAAACCTGCCCGGACCTGCTTTGAAATGATGGATCGTGAATCCGGAGTGACAGCCGATTTTGAAGGCGACCTGGCGCTGATCACCTGCGAGGGCGTCATCAACAACGAAAAGACCCGCGGACTTGCCTCGGTGTGGCATATGCTCAAACAGGCAACACATACGCGTGTGCTGCTGGACCTGTCAAACACCAACAACATTTACTCGTGCGGTCTGGGGGTATTGTTGCGAATGCACAAAGAGGCGGAAGAGTCCGGCGGCATGTTGGTGATATCCGGTGCGCAGGGCTATGTCAAAACGATTTTCGAAAGCACGAAAGTCAATCGTGTCTTACATTTGGCGCCCGACAACCGGTTGGCCCGGGAGCTGTTTGGCGCTCAACGCAACCGGTATCATACCCAAGAGAGCGCAGACCGGGCCCCTCAGCAAACACCTGCACAACAGCATCACCCGGCATACTGGGAGTTTCGGCAGCATCATAGTCGGCGCGACGGGCACGCGTGTGTGCAATGCAAGTATGCAGGCGGGAATCCACAGCTTCCCTGCTGGATTGTCGAGGGAGAAATCGAAGGCGTGTCTTTTCGGTATATTAATGAAGATTGCGAAAAATGTGATTACTTCAAAAATTACGGGACGGCGGCACAGCCAGATAATTCTTCCAGCTAAACGCCGTTAGCCAGTGCCTGGTGAATGCGCCCCGCTAGTTCATCCGAAATCCCCGGTACCTGCGCGATATGCTCAACGGCGGCTGCCTGCACCTTTTGCACGGACCCAAACGTAGTCAACAGCGCACGCGCCCGCGCCGATCCCACACCGGCAATCGATTCGAGACGGGATCTGCGAAACTGACGGCCACGGCTTGACCGATGAAACGTGATCGCCCGGCGGTGGACCTCATCGCGGATGCGCTGCACCAACCTGCGTGCCGGATGCGTTTCGTTTAACCGCACCGGTTGGGGCAGGTACGGAGAATGAATCAACTCCTCCTTTTTTGCAAGCGAGACTATCATCGGCGGATTTTCGTATGCCTGCAAAGGATGCATGGCCGCACCGAGCTGCCCCTTGCCGCCGTCAATCAACAGGAGGTCGGGAAACGGCTTTTCCTCACGATGCAGCCGCTCAAGTCTTCGGGTAACCGCCTCCATCATCATGGCAAAATCATTCTGCCCCTCGACGGTTTTAATTTTGTAGCTCCGGTAAAGGCTCTTATCCGGTTTGCCGTTGCCAAATCGCACCATGCCCGCCACGGCATAGTTTTCCCCCAGATTCGAGATGTCAAATGCTTCGATATTCATGGGCGTGCGCGGCAGATTGCAAACTTTTTGCAGATCTTCGATATCCTGCCGGGGATCCTCGGGCGTTTTCTGGGCGAGGTATAATTTTCCGTTGCTCATGGCCAGTTCAATCAAAGATTTGCGAACCCCTTTTTGCGGCTTGAAAATCGCCACTTTATGGCCGGCCTGACCGGTGGCCCAGAGCTCGAGGAGGTCGCGATTGAACACATCGCTGTCGGGGATCAGGATCTCAGCCGGCAACTCCATGTCCGCCCCGGCGTAAAACTGCACGACAACATCGTCATGCGAAGTCCCGTTATGCAGCCAGGTTGCCTTCTCTATAACGAAATGACGCGTGCCCATCATAAGCCCTTCCCTGAACTGCAGCACGGTCAGGCAGAGATTACGATCGCCTTCAAAAAGGCCGAAAACATCGCAGTCCACATCCGCCAGCTTCAAATCAACCCGCTGCATTCCGGAGGCCGACTGCATCAGTTTGATCTGATCACGCAACGACGCCGCTTCCTCAAAAGCCAGCCGATCGGATGCGCGCAGCATACGCCCCGTCAATTCCCCTATGAGATCCTTGCGTTTCCCGCTCAGAAATTTGAGCAGCATGTCGACATTATCGCGATAGGCTTGCTGCGAGATTTTGTTTGCGCACGCGCCCGAGCAGCGTCCCATTTCGTAGTTGATACAGGGTCTGATCGGTTTGGCCAAAGGCAGCTTTTTCTTACAATCGCGCAGCTTGAAAATGCGGTGTGCAAAGTTCATAATCCGGCGCATGGCACGTACCTCGGTATAGGGACCAAAATAGCGTGACCCGTCTTTGACGACCCGGCGGGTGACAATCAGCCGAGGGAAGGGTTCGTTCAAGGTGACTTTGAGATAGGGAAAATGCTTGTCATCCTTGAGTTCGACATTAAAAGCCGGCTTGTGAGCGCGAACAAGATTGGCCTCGAGTATCAACGCTTCGGTATCGTTACTGGTGGCTATCCAGTCTATAGAATGCAGCCGACGCAGCATGAAGGGAATCTGGTGCCGGTCTGCATGCGTGTCCAGAAAGTAGGAGCGCACCCTGCTTTTTAGATTTGACGCTTTGCCGATATAAATGGGAGTCCCCTGCGTATTTTTCATAATATAGACGCCGGGGCTGGTCGGGAATCGCCCGGTAAGGGCAAGAAAATGCTGACTATTCATATATTCGTTCCGCATTACGGCACGGGCGGGCCACTGACAGCAAAAATAATTCGTACTACAGAATACTGTTTTCGAGCCTTAATTATTTTATGAACCGCACGGTGGATTGCCCTTGCCCTTTACCGGCAGAGGTATCCGCATTTACTCCGGTATGGGTTTGCCGCCCGCCCGCAGCGCTGAGCACGCGCAATAAAGCTTATGGGAACGAGTCGTTTTTTTTCATGGATGCCCCTGCTGGCGATGATTGTGAATCTGACGTCCATCTTTGCAGCCAACGTTGATTATAAATGGCGGGATGCAGAGCCGGAAACCGACATTCTTGCTTATACTCATGAGTACCGTGATTCTTTGTATAATGGCTTTGGCGTCACCTTTCAGCAAGGAATGCGCACCTTCACTACCGGCAAGTTTCTTGATAACGAAGTTCTGGTATTCGAGGGGTCGTGGGGCTTTATGAGCGCGGGATGGGCCAAGCTAGTGCTCGACCGGGACACCACCAATTCACGCTTGCTGATTTCTGCCAAAGCCATGACCAATCCCTTTGTCAGCGCATTTTACAAGGTGCGTGATTATATGTACTGCATTGCGGATCTGGAAGGGATGTATCCTTTCTTTTTTGAAGAGCACTTGCGCGAGGGCCGCTATGCCGACGATCGCTGGATTCTCTTTGACAATCAAAATCAGCTCGTGTATACACACAAAAAAAACAAACGAAAAGTTGAAGTCCCACCCTTCTCACACAGTGTCATGACTTTGCTGTATGCGATAAGAGCCCGTGAACTCAAGCCGGGAAACCGTTTCACCATCAATGCATTCGTCCAGAAAAAGAACTACCCCATCCGGTTTACCTGCCGGTGCAAAGACAGAGTCACTACCGATGCCGGCGAATTCGATTGCATTATGATCGAGCCCCAACTGGTGGGAAAGGGACGGGTCTTTACCAAAAAGGATAAAATCAGAATGTACTTCACCGATGATGAATACCACATGCCGGTGCAGGTAAAAATCAAAATTGCAGTCGGATCGATCTACATCAAACTCATCCACTATGAGCGGCCCTGAATCATCACCATCTCTTATGGAGCGACGCCTCATTGCTTGAAATTCTGGAGAATATCGACATTGCGCTTTTCCTCATTCTCAATAATGTATTTGCCAATCCGGTTCTTGATGGGTTCTTTATCGTCGTCACCGACTTTGACAACTGGATTCTGCCGGCGCTTTTTGCATGCGGATTCTTTATCTACTACGAGCGTAAAAAAGCACTGCTGATCATCGGCCTGGCGCTGCTAACCGTAGCAATAACCGACCCGCTGTGCTATCGGGTGCTCAAGCCGTTTTTCGGACGACTACGTCCCTGCCATCCGCGCGAGTTTATCGAGGGAGGACGCTTTCTGCTGGGCTTGCGGACGTCGCTGTCCTTTCCCTCCGCGCACGCCATGAATATCTTTGCGCAAGCGGCGCTATTTGGTTGGTTCTATCCCGGACGTATCATCTGGTTTGCCCTGTTTGCGGGCATCATCGGCTATTCCCGCATTTATGTTGGCGTGCACTTTCCCTTCGATGCGGCCGCCGGGGCGGTGTTTGGGATTTGTGCGGGAAGTGGTGTATTTTTGGCATTTTATTTCACCAAGCGCAACCTGACCGCCAAACAGGAGAGAGCCGGTTCACTCGATTCCCCCAACTAACTGCAATGCCACACATTCTCTTTGTTGACGACAATAAAAATATTCGAACTCTGATGCGCGATTTTTTTCGGATGCGCAACTACGCGGTCAGCACTGCAGGCGATGCGCGTGAGGCGCTTGAGAAGTGCCGCAACGAACCATTCGATATGGTTATCTCCGATATCAACATGCCCGGCATGAAGGGACATGCGCTGCTCAAAGAAGTACGCGCCTTACTTCCCCGGGCCAGAACCATGCTGATGACTTCGTATGCCATTGACGATTATATCACAGTGGCCAAACGCTTTCACATTTCCAGTATCATTCCCAAAACCGTACCGATCAATTTCAAAGAACTACAGGCACTGGTTGACGGCATTCTCACCGGCAAAATTTTCGGCCTGCAGCGCTATCTGCTCGACGACGGAGAAATGAGCGAAACTTATTGTATTCGCTCATCGGTCGAGGCGCGCCGCACGCGGGATGAAATCGTCGAACTCTTCATCTCCCGCTGCGGGACGGCCGGTGATATGAAGCTGGTGCTGGATGAAGCAATTACCAATGCCATCTATCATGCCCCGCAACTTGACAACGGCGAGCGCAAATACCGGGAGCTCAGCGATGTTACCCTGACCGAAAATGAATACGTCTATGTCGAGTGCGGCAGAGATTCCGAAAAATACGGCGTTGCCGTTTGCGATATGCAGGGCAACCTCAACAAAGGGACTGTGCTGGAACGCTTCGAGCGCCACATAACCGGGCGGGGCATTATGGACGAGTCCGGCAGGGGAATCCACATGAGCCGCGTCTTTGCGGATACCATGGTAATAAATATCAATCCCGGTGTGCGCACCGAAGTTATTTTACTCAACTATTTATCCCGGAAATATAAAGGCTATAAACCCATTTACATCAACGAGCTTGACGCATAACATCCCGGACAAGGACATTGCCGTGCTGAAATCATGCCGTGGGCGAAAAATAAAGCTTGAAGGCTTCAATAATTTAACAAAGTCGCTCAGCTTCAACATCTATGACATCTGCTACGCCCGCTCCAAGGCATCCCAGAACGATTATCTCGAATACATCGACGAAGCTTATAATTCCAGGATATTGCAGAGCATCGTCGAAAAAGTAACCGAAATCGTGCAAGCCAAAGTGGTCAACATGTCAACCCAGGATTACGATCCGCGCGGTGCGTCGGTTACCGTACTGATCAACGAGGGGTTCAACACCGTGCACTCCTTATCGCCCGAGGTTACCGCACATCTCGACAAGAGTCACATCGCCATTCACACCTATCCCGAGACCAACTCCTATACCGGTATTTCGACCTTTCGGGTTGACATAGACGTCAGTACCTGCGGCATGATCTCTCCGCTCAATGCCCTTGACTTTCTCATCAACAGCTTCGATTCCGATATTGTGCTGATGGATTACCGGGTCAGGGGATTTACCCGCGACGTCAACGGCAGAAAAATTTATATCGACCACGACATCGCCTCGATCCAGGATTTTATCTCCGACGAGATTCTGAAAAACTACACGGCGTATGACATCAATATCGTATCCGACAACATATTCCACACCAAGATGATCCTCAATAAATTCAGGCTTGACAATTATATGTTCGGCCCGGAAAGCGAAAAGCTGAGCGCTGCAACCAAGGCAAAAATCCGCAAGCTGCTCAAACAGGAAATGCAGGAAATCTTTCAATGCAACAATATTTATGACGATTAGGAAAGCGATATGAGCAAAAGCAACAGCCCGCGCATCTTTTCCGAAGCCCTCAACCCCCATTTCGGCTATTACTATTCCGTGAAAGAGTCGCTTTACAAAGGCACAACCGCCTTTCAAAAGATCGAGTTGATCGACACCGACGAGTTTGGGCGCACTTTGTTGCTGGACGACATCACGCAGGTAGTAGAAAAAAACGACTTCCAGTATCATGAACCCATGGTGCATCCCGCCCTGTGCTGCCACCCCGCTCCGCGGGACGTGCTCGTCATCGGCGGCGGTGACGGGGGCATTTTGCGTGAGGTGCTCAAACACGAATCCGTGCGCAAAATCGAGTTTGCCGAACTGGATTCGGATGTGGTCGCCTTCAGCCGCAAATATCTGGCGGCAATCAACGAAGGAGCTTTCGACAATCCGCGCGTGCGCATCAACTTTACCGATGGGCGCAAGTTTGTCGAGAAGCGTCCCGGTGAGTTCGACGTGGTTATCATGGATATGACCGACCCTTTCGGTCCCTCGAAAATGCTCTATACCCGTGAGTTCTTCAAGCTGGTGCGGCAATCGTTCAAGGATGCACACGGCATATTTGTCATGCATTCGGAGTCACCGATTGCCCGTCCGGTTGCATTTGGCTGCATTCACAAAACGTTGAGCAGCGTTTTTGCCAATGTCCGCTGCCTGTACACGTATATCCAGATGTATGCCGTGCTCTGGTCGATATCCGTTTGCTCCGACGGCATAGATATTGGCGGGATTGCGGCCCGGCGGATCGACTCCCGGCTGAAAAAAAACAAGATTGACGGCCTCAAGCTCTATACGGGCGCAACCCATGAAGCGATGCAGGTTGCTTATCCGTATATCGCCGACATCCTCAAGCAAAAAGCGCCGATCATCACCGACAAACACTCCGCCTTTCCCGATCACTTCGCCGTGTGACCCATGAATTATCAGCGATCTAAAAAACTGGCCCTGCAGTGGGGAACCCCCGTACTGCTCTTGTCGCTGCGCCAATTGCAACGCAATTATCATCAACTCGCCGCTGCGCTGCCGGGGGTCGGGCTCTACTATGCCCTCAAAGCAAATCCCGCTGTTGAGCTGGTCCGCACCCTGTCCGCAGCAGGCTGCTGCTTCGATGTCTCATCAAACGGGGAAATAGACATCACCCGCAACTGCGGCATCGAGCCGGCACGCTGTATCCACACCCATCCGGTGAAAACTGATGCTTCCATTCGCTACGCCCTCGATTACGGTATCGATACATTTGTGGTAGACAATATCGACGAAGCACGCAAGATGATTCCCTACGCAAAGCGGGCCTCGCTCCTGGTGCGCATGAGTATTCAGAATCCGGCCTGCGTGGTCAACCTCTCGCATAAGTTCGGTGTGGCGCCGGCAAAGACCTTTGCCCTGATCGAAGAGATAACCCGGTGCGGACTGCACATACGCGGTATCAGCTTTCATATCGGATCACAAAGCGACAACTCGCTCAAAATGATCGAAGCACTCGAATACTGCCGCGACATCTATCGCATGGCGGCCCTGCGCAACATCGATTTCGACCTGCTTGACATAGGTGGAGGCTTCCCGATTACCTACCTCAGCACTGTGCAGCCGATCGGGCAGTTCTGCCGGCCGGTCAACGAATATCTAGAACGCTTTTTCGGCATGTATCGCGTCATCGCAGAGCCGGGGCGCTATCTATGCGGTCCGGCCCTGACGCTGGCAACAACAGTAACCGGCAAATCACTGCGCAACGGCGTGTGGTGGTACTATCTTGACGAAGGCATTTACGGAACGTTTTCCGGCAAAATTTACGATCACGTCGATTATGAAATGCAGCACGGGCGTACTGGAACCAAACACCTCTCAACCCTGGCCGGACCGACCTGTGATTCGTTTGACGTTATATACGAGAATATCGAATTGCCGCTGCTGGAGATCGGGGATATCCTTACCTTCCACAATGTCGGGGCATATACCTCGGCAAGCGCAAGCACGTTCAACGGATTCGAAAAAGCGCGTATTGTTCCCGTCACCAGATTGCCCTGAGCCCTGCAATACCTGCCGGAATCAACCACTTCCCCCGCCGGCCGCAACCGCCCTGCCGCCTTCCTTACATAATCAGATGCAAAAATGCTATTTTTTAAGTCCTTTTCCCGACAACAGGAACTATGAATACGCAACCGGCAACACAGGAAAGCACTTCGACGGCGATCTGGCTGCAAAGCCTCAGTGAGGGCACGGCCGGTATAACGATCAAGGCCAGGCACGCCGTGTATACCGGGGCTTCGCCGCTGCAGAAAATCGAGGTGTTCGACACCTATCGTTTCGGCCGCATTCTGTTGCTGGGGGGCGTCATCGTACTGACCGAGCGGGATGAGCATATCTATCACGAAATGATTACCCATCCGGCATTGCTCATGCATCCGGATCCGCAGCGAGTCTGCATTATCGGCGGCGGTGACGGGGGATGCGCACGGGAAGTTCTCAGGCATTCCGACGTGCAGGAGGTCACGGTAATCGAAATCGACAAGCACGTCACCGACATCATCACCACGTATTTCCCGAAACTGGCCGAGAGCTTTTCGTCGGATAAAATTTCATTGCGCATCGAGGACGGGTGCGCCTACCTGCAGAGTGCCGGCGCCGCATTTGACGTGATCGTGGTCGATTCGTACGATCCGGGAGGGCCGGTGCAATCGCTGGAGACGGCCTCGTTTTATGAGCTGGTGCGAGCGCGCTTGACCGATAACGGCATTGCCGTTTTCCAGACCGATTCGCCCGAAAGCAGAAGCTCTGTTTTGCAGACAACCGTGCAACGGATTTCACCATATTTCGGCGGCTACCGTGTGTATCTTTGCCCGATGCCCTCCTTTCCCGGCGGACAATGCAGCTTTGTTGTCGCCGCCGTGCACAAGAGCCGGCTCGAGCACTTCGATGCATCCCGCTACCGGCAGACGGCTCACCTCTGCGCCTATTACAATGACGCGATACACCGGGGAGCCACCGCATTGCCCCAACACATTAAGCAACTGGTTGAGACATAATACCAGGGGAGCACTTTACTTATGCAGGAAAAAAATCACGACGGTTTTTTTGACGAAAAGCAGGAGCAGGATCCGCAGGAAAACCTGATGGACATGCTCGATGACTTCGACAAGCAGACGCCGGTGCAATTCGAAAAAGGCGCCAGAGTTACCGGCAAGATCGTGCGCATCGCACCCGAATATGCCTTTGTTGACATTGGCGCCAAAAACGAAGCGAGCATCAAGGTCAGCGAGCTCAAAGACAAAGAAGGAACATTGCGGACCGCCGAGGGTGAGGAGATCGAAGCCTATATCATCGCGATGAGTGACGATGAGATCGTACTCAGCAAATCGCTGGCCGGCTACAACGCGTCAACCTCCGAGCTGGTCGAAGCGATGAAGAAAAAGATTCCGGTTTCGGGCAAAGTCACCGGCGTGGGCCAGGCCGGTTTGCATGTCAAGGTAATGGGCAAGCGCGCCTTCTGTCCGATCTCGCAGGTTGAAATAAAATATGTTGACAATGTCAATGTATACTTCAACCAGACGATGCAGTTCATGGTGCGCCAGGTGTCCGAGCGCGGGCGCAACATCGTGTTGACCCGCATTCCCCTGCTCGAACAGGAGCTGGACAAGGAACTGGATGCTCTGTCCGCGGCCGCCGGTACCGACAAAGTATTCACGGGCCCGATCACCCGCATTACCAATTTCGGCCTTTTTGTCGACCTGGGCGTTGCCGAGGGACTGGTGCACATCTCCCAAGTATCGTGGGACCGCTCCGAAAACCTCAACGAGACCTTCAATGTCGGCGATAAAGTCGAGGCAATCGTGCTGGGCGTCGAGAAAAAAAAGCGTCTCAGAGACACAAAGATATCACTTTCCATCAAGCAGGTTCAGGCCGATCCGTGGACACTGGTTGAACAAAAGTTCCAACCCGGCGAACAGGTAAGCGGTGTGGTGACCCGCCTGGCGGATTTTGGCGCGTTCGTCAAAATTGCCGAAGGTATCGAAGGCCTGATCCACGTTTCGGAAATGTCGTGGACGCAGAAGGTTCGCCATCCCAAAGATGTTCTGGAAACCGGCCAACAGATTAAAGTGACGGTTCTCTCGGTCGATGCAAACAAGCGCGAAGTGGGCTTGAGTCTCAAGGACGTCGAGTCGGATCCCTGGCGCGACATCAATGAGCGCTTCCCCGTGGGCTCCTCCGTTACCGGTAAGGTTGCCGGCCAGGCCAAATACGGCTATTTCGTCGACCTGACCGAAGGGGTTACCGGGCTGCTGCTCAACCAGAAAATTTCTTCGGAGAAGAAAACCGACGTCAAAGTTGGCGAAGAACTCGAAGTCAACATCGACTCCATAGACCTCGCAAACCGGCGCATCGCGCTTTCGTGCGGCATAATCGAGCGCAAGCGCAATGAAGCGGAAGTCAAGGCGTATCTCAATGAGCAGAAGGTTGAGTCGTCTACGTCGTCCGAATTCGGCGAGGCATTACTCAATGCGATAAGCAAAAAGAAAGATTGAGACCCAGCATGCACGCACTGATCATCGGGGGCGCCGGCTACATCGGCAGCCATGTTGTTCGGGAGTTTCTTGACGCAGGACACGCGGTTGCCGTGTACGACAACCTGTCCCTGGGCCGCACCGAAAACCTGTTTCCCGAGGCGACCTTTGTCGAAGCCGACATCCTGGACTACGACACGTTGCTTGCAGCCATGCGCACCGGCATCGATGCGGTTGTCCATCTTGCCGCCTTCAAAGCTGCGGGCGAATCGATGGAGCAGCCGCAGAAGTATGCGCTCAACAATCTCAATGGAACGGTCAACATCCTCAACGCCGCGCTCGATGCCGGTGTGAGGAACATCATTTTCTCCTCATCCGCCGCCGTCTATGGCGAGCCGACGTATATCCCCATTGATGAACACCACCCCTGCAATCCCGAAAATTTCTACGGCTTCACCAAACTGGAAATCGAATACCTGCTCAAATGGTACGACCGGCTCAAAGGCCTGCGCTTTGCGGCGCTGCGCTATTTCAATGCCGCCGGCTACGATGTTGACGGACGCATCACCGGCCTGGAAAACAATCCCGCCAACCTGTTGCCCATTGTCATGGAAGTGGCTGTCGGCAAACGCGACAAGCTGCAGATATTCGGTGATAATTACCGCACCGACGACGGCACCTGCGTGCGTGACTACGTGCACGTCAGCGATCTTGCCGCGGCGCACGTACTGGCCTGCGACTATATCCACGATAACGAAGTTAGCCTGACCGTCAACCTCGGCAGCGAAACCGGCGTCAGCGTCAAGCGCGTAGTCGAGGAAGCCCGCGCCCTCACCGGCAAGCCGATTCCCGTCGACGTGGTCGGCCGACGTCCCGGCGATCCCGGCAAACTAGCCGCGTCCGCCCAGAAAGCTAAACGCAACCTCGGCTGGAAGCCGCGCTACAGTGATGTAGCAACCCTGATTTCGAGTACCTGGAATGTCTACCGCAAAAATTTCCCCGCCTGAGCCGGGCGCCCGCGCTATCCGCCAGCAACGATTTCCTGCAGCGATCCGGTAATTGACTCGTACAACGACTTGATCAACGGCGGTGCGTATAATCGCCGCGCCTCCCGCACGATCTCTACA